>JBDTJY010000135.1:0-22741 GCA_039935615.1 Kofleriaceae bacterium | reverse complement strand
GGAGGTCTTCCCAGAAATCGGTGACCGGCTGCGGCGTCAGCGTCGAGGTGAAGTAGGTGCCCGCGGCGTTGCCGTACTTGTCGATCGCGAGCACGACGACGGTGTACGGCACGCCGTTCGTCAGGTTATCGAGGCGCATCGAGGTCGCCGTGGCGGTCGCGTTCTCGCCGCACAAAAAGTTAGGGTCGAGGTGCTTGAGCCCGTCGGGCAGATTGTTCGGCACCGGAATCGGCGTGCCACCGTCGTCGAGCGCGGCGTCGAACATGGCGTCCATCGGAACGCCGGCATCGCCGGTGACCGGCACGTCGATGGTGCTCGCGGTCAGCGTGACGTCTTCGTCCGCGCCGCACAGGTTGCGTGCCGTCACGTAGCGCGGCGACGGCTTGCTCGAGTCGCCGCGACCCGCGCTGCCGTCGGCCTTCGCGCAGAGCGCCTGGTAGTACGCGATGTCGGCGACATCACCGGTCGGTGCGGTCCACGAGATTTCGATCGCGCCCTCGGCGCCACTCGCGCTGAAGGTGGCCGGCAGCGGCGGCGGCAGGGAGTCGGTGTTGATCGGCTGTGCGACGAAGAAGTCTGGCGTACCGCCGGTCGCGGTGGCCGCGATCGCCCACTCGTTGGCCGAGAGCACCTGCTGCGGGCAGCTCGGTGCGGTGCCATCGGGGAGCGGCGCCGGATTCATCAGCTCCCAGATCGGCACGTTCGGCGCCGTTCCCGTCGTGCTGATCGTGGCGATATCGGTCGCACCGGCACCGGCAATCTGGTGGCAGAGCATCGGGCGACTGACGATGTCGTCACAGCTCGAGCCGGTCCAGATCGTGAGTGGCACGTGGATCGTCGACGACGGGCTATTGAGTAGGATCAGGTACGCGAAGTCGGTCTCGTAGTACGGCGACTTGGTCGCCCTGCCCGGGATCGAGCACTCACAGTGCGCGTAGTTGAAGTACGACCACAGCGAGTCGGGATCCTTGAGCGGCTGCGTGTTCGCTTGGCTGTTGTTCTCGTGCAGGTAGAGATGGTTGAAGTACAGCGTCGTGCCATCGGACATCTGCCCCGACCCGGTTCCGTCGGTATCCGCGAGCGCGACACTCATGACTCCGGTCGTGCAGAGAAGGCCGATCAGGCCGGAGACAAGCAAGCGCATCGGGGGATGGTTCATTGCAAAGGCGAGGCCGCGGGAAGCGCGTGGCAACGTCGTCCTCGTCGATAACACGAGCCGATCAGCGCATCAACTTCGCAAGGCTGCCTGCCAATCTGGCACGCTGCCACGGAGATCACGTCACGGCGTCGCGGCGAGGGTCGTACGGATCGCCGTCGCGAGCTCGTCGGCGCGGCGCTCGGCATCGGGGGTGATTCGCCCACCCCACTCGGCGGCGTAATAGAGGTCGGTGAGCTCGCGGACGGGAGCGCCGACGGGGGTGGTGAGCCGAGCGGCGAGCTCCCGCGGCGTGACGCCGGGCTCGCGGGTGATGCCGTGCTTCGCGAGCAACCGGACGACTTGATCGTAGGTCCGGGCGATCGCGGAGCGGGCGCGGGCGCGGGTTCGCCGGCCGGCTTCGAGCGGATCGTTCGGCGTCCGGCGGCGCCGCCAGATCACGGCGATCACGATCACACCGACGAGGGCGACGACGATCGGCCACAGCCGCACGACGGTGTCGCGCAACGCGATCGCACCGCGCTTGATCGCGGAGCCGATGTCTTTGAACAGCGAGAGCTGCGCGACGAGGTCGTACTCGATCACCCACTTGGTCCACTGGAACCGCACCGTGTCCATGAACCGCGCCATCCGGGCGCGCCAGCCGCTGCCACCGCGACTGAGCGGATCGGTGCGATCGGGCGGCGTGGGATCGAACGTGACCCAGCCCTTGCCGGGGAAGTAGACCTCGTCCCAGGAGTGAGCATCGCCAGCGCGGACGGCGACGTAGCCTTGGTACTCGTTCCATTCGCCGCCGAAGAAGCCGTTGACCTGGCGGGTGGGGATGCCGTTCAACCGCGCGAGGATCGCGAACGCCGACGCGTAGTACTCGCAGTGCCCCTGCTTGCGATCGAACAAGAAGAAATCGAGCGGCTCTTGCGCGCCCGGCTCCTTGAGCTCGAGCGAGTAGCTGGTGTTGGCGTCGAGCCACATCACGATCGCCTGGGCCTTGTCGTAGTTGTTGGTCTGGCCGGCGGTGATCTCGGTGGCGAGCGCGCGCGTGCGCGGCGTGATCTCGACCGGAACCTGGAGGTAGACCGCGTAGTCGCGGCGCGCCGCCGGCAAGGTGTTCGGCGCCGCTTGCAGCGCCGACACCGCGGGCATCGCGACCTGCGAGTACACGGTGTAGTGGATCGTGTTCGCGTGCTGGAGACGGAGCTCGTCGTTGCGCATCGCCTTTTGCGCGCGGCGTTGTTCGGGCACGTCGAACATGCGTGGGTTCGACGCGCCGAAGATCACGTCGGAGTCGATCGGCTCGAGCCAGATGTCCTGGCGGATCGTGCCGTCGATGGTCGCCGTCGGCGAATTGAGCCCGGCGTTGCGCCACGACAGCATGTGGCGCTCGATCCCGGTGCGCGGATAGCTGATCGAGTCCTCGGTCGGCGGAGCGGCGCTCGTGACGTGCCACTCGCCCTTCGAATATTCGTCGAACGCGATGCCGCGCCAGTGCAGCGCCGGGGCGTCGCGGCCGCCGATCTTCGCATCGACCTCGACGCGCATCACGATCGTGTCGTCGTTCTTCAAGATGCCGTGCCCGCCGAGCTTCACGCGCTCGGAGAAGCCGGTGAGCGTGAGTCCGCCGCGACCTTTCAAGAAGAAGCCGAAGCCGACGCGCGGCAACGCGAGGAACGCCGCGGCCGACGCGAGGAACACCGCGAGCGACAGCAGGCCGGTGCCGACGAAGAACCGCCCACCGACGATCCGCTTCGAGTCGAGGATCCGGCGGACCTCGACGCGCTCCGACGCACGATCGGCGGCGTGCTTGACGAGGAGGTTGTCCTCCATCTCGCGCCGCAGGTGGAACAGCGTCAGCGCCCACGTCGCCGAGATCACGAAGCCCAGGAAGCAGATGCCGTACGTGAGGTCCGCGTTGAGCACCGAGCCCGCGACCAGCATCAGGAACGCCAACAAGTACAGCTGTTGCCAATCGCGCGCGGCCCGCCGGTTGAACGCCTTCGCGACCGTCAGCCACACCAGGAACTGCGCGCCGACGCCGAGGAAGTCACCGGTCACCACCGCGGTGAGCACGCTGTAGACGAGTGCGAACACCGACGCGGTCGTCCACACCCACGACCAGCGTTCGAACTGGATCAGCGGTGGCTCCCAGAACCACGACAGCGCGAGCCCGATGAGCCCGGCGATCGCGATCACGCCCGGAATCTGGCCACCCGCGATCATCGCGACGTACGCACACGCGACGACGAGGTACGTCGCGGCCTTGTGAGCGACGGCGAACCTCACGCGTCCATCACCGTGTGTGCGGTCGGCCGCCCGTTCGCGATCACCCCCGCCGGCACGACCAACACGCTCTCGACACGCTTCGGCATCGGCGCGAACGCGACGTCATCACCGACGTACGGCAACAGCGCGAGCGCGCGCGTGATCTTCGCCTCGTGCTGGCGGCCCATCCCGGACAGCACGTGCGAGCCGCGCGCGACGAGCTCGACCGACCAACCGACCTCGAGATAGGCCGCGGCGAGGCTCGCGGCGGTGCTGATCGCGCGCTCGACGGCGGAGACCTGCGCTTCGAACGCCGGCGTCATCGCGCCGAAACCGTTCGACCACGGGCCGACCGGCGCGGCTTCGTCGGTGACGTTCGCGGCGACCGCTTCGCGGACCGGCTTCGGCAGCGAATTATCGACGCCGATCACGAGCCGGCGCGCGAGCTCGTCCTCGTATTCGCGCACGAGCAAGCGGCCGCTCCGCGCCGAGGACTTCCAATGGACGTCGCGGCGATCGTCGCCCGAGCGATGCTCGCGGAGGCCGAAAAACTCGCCACGCCGGCCGAGCCGATCGGCGGTGGCATCGCCGCGGGTCGCGCTGCGCGGCGGCGGGCGCGGGACCGAGACGCGCGCGGGATAGACCAGCACGTCGAGCGGCGCGTCGACGTCGCGCGACTTGCGAAACAGCGCGAACGGAAACTTCGTCGCGAGGCGATAGCCGGTCAGCGTGTACAGACCGCGGCGCACGAACGTGTGGCGGTACGACGTCCGCTGCGACTTGCCCTCGGGGATCTTGAGGAAGTAGCAGCGCTTGTCGATCGGCGTGCGGCCCTGCAGATCCTCGACCTCGATCGAGTACGACGCGCGCTTCGGCTTGCCGTTCTTGATCACGACCTCCATCAGGAACGGCTCGCTCGCGTAGATCTTCGGTGGCGGCCGGCGCTCGACGATGAGGAGCTTCAGCGTCGCCTCCGACAGCACGCCCGACGCGATGATGAACGACAGCATCCAGCCCAACAACAAATATAGGAGGTTGTTGCCGGTGTTGATCGCTGCGAAGCCGACGCCGACCGACAGGAACACGATGATCCGACCCTCGCGCGTGAACGACAACCGGCGCGCCGAAGGCCGGCCTTGCCACCGGCGTCGCAGCCGCGACAGCGAGCTCACGTCGGAACCGGCACGCGCCCGATGATGTCGTTGATCAGTCGTTCGCCATCCGCGCGAGCGCGGCCGAGCGAGTCATGCGATGCGGCGAGCACCAGGCGATGCGCGAGGCACGGCACGGCGAGACCTTTCAGATCATCGGGGGTGCAGAAGTCGCGACCGGCGGCGAGCGCCGAGGCCTGCGCGGCGCGATGCCAGGCGAGCACGCCGCGGGTCGACACGCCGACGCCGATCGCGGGATGGCGGCGACTGTCTTCGACGATCTGCATCGCGTAGTCGAGCAGGGCGTCGTCGACGCGAATGTGCTCGACGCTATCTTGCAGTTGGCGCATCGCCGCGAGATCGACGACCGGTTCGAGCGTGGCGACCGGGTCCGAGCCGGAGCGTTCGCGCAGCAGCTCGCGCTCGATGCTCTTTTGCGGATAGCCCAGCGAGATCCGTAACAGGAAGCGATCCATCTGCGACTCGGGCAGCGGATACGTGCCGTAGTGCTCGGCCGGATTCTGCGTCGCCATCACCATGAACGGGCGCGGCAGCTCGTGCGTGGTGTCGTCGATCGAGACCGAGCCTTCGCTCATCGCCTCGAGCAGCGCGGATTGCGTGCGCGGCGTCGTGCGGTTGATCTCGTCGGCGAGCACGACGTTCGCGAAGATCGGGCCGCGCTTGAGCTCGAACACCTTGCCGGATTGGTCGTAGACCGAGACGCCGACGATGTCGGACGGCAACAGGTCGCTCGTGAACTGGACGCGGCGAAACGCACCGCCGAGCGCCGCGGCGAGCGCGCGAGCGAGCGTGGTCTTGCCGACACCCGGGATGTCTTCGATCAACAAGTGCCCGCGCGCGAGCAGCGTGACGACCGAGGCGCGGATCGCCTCGGGCTTGCCGCGGATCACCGTGGCGATCGCATCTTCGAGGCGGCGGACCGCGCCGATATCCGTCGACGAAATCGGAGCGGGTGCCACCAACGTCCGACCAGTATAACCCCGAAACTGAGAACGGGCCGAAACTCGATGACCAAGTCCCCGTTGCGAGCCGATTGCCAAATCGACGGTTAGCGCCGGTTCATTTCCATCAGCAGGCGCAGCACGTACCAGAACAGCGTCGCGACCGTCGAGAACAGCATCAGCGCCGCGGCGACGTAGCCGGTCGGCGGGAAGTAGCTCATCACGAGGCTGGTCTGATAGAGGATGTAGCCCGCCATCAACAGGATGCCGATGCCGCTGAACAGCGCGCCGAGCTGGAAGCCGAACAGCATCGACGCGAGGATCACGCCGAGGAACGCGAAGCTGGAGATCGCGAGCGCGCCGCGCATGAACGAGAAGTCTTTCTTCGTCAGGAACACGGTCAGCGTGAGCCCGACGAAGATCGACAGGGTGATCACGACGGCCTCGCCGAGGATCGACGTCGCCTGACCGGTCATGTCGCCGTGGTTGCCGAACTTGACCATCAGCACCCAGATCATCGGTTGCAGCAGCAGCGCCTGCGCCGTCACCGCGAGCCCGAGGCCGAGGTACTGGAGGCCGCGCGACGTGTTCGACATCGCGAGCTTCTGCGCGACGTAGCCGACGACCATGAACATGCCGAGGACGAGCAGCCAGTTGAGGCTGCCGCCGAACGCCCACGCGGAGAACCGCAGGCTGGTCTCGGGTGCGAACGTGATGATCCCCGCGGTGAGACCGGCGAAGCCGATCAGCGCCACCGAGAGCAGCGCGTAGGTCTTGCGAAGGAACGCGACGCGATCGCTGACCCCGAGGGTCGCGACTGCGCCTGCAATCGGACGTGCATTTGCTGAAAGGGCCATGGCCCTTTCTTAGCACAATCTAGCGAGTTGCTTTGAGCTTCTTGATTTCTGCGATCAGCTCGGGGACGGCCTTTTCCCACTCTTGAACCACACCGTAATCAGCCACCTGGAAGATCGGCTCGTCCTTGTTCTTGTTGATCGCGACGATCGTCTTCGAGCCCTTCATCCCGGCGAGGTGTTGGATCGCGCCCGAAATCGCGACGGCGAAGTACAGGTTCGGTGCGACGATCTTACCCGTCTGACCGACCTGCCAATCGGCCGGGACCATGCCGGCATCGGTCGCCGCGCGCGACGCGCCCATCGCGGCACCTAGCAGATCGGCGAGCTGCTCGAGCACCTTGAAGTTCTCGCCGTTCTTCATGCCGCGGCCACCGGAGACGACGACCTTCGCATCGCCGAGATCGGGGCGATCCGACTTTTGCGCATCGAGCCGCACGAATTCGGCGCCCTTCGCGTCGATCGCGCCTGCGGCAGCGGTCGTGACCGTGCCTGCCGAACCGAGCTCCGCGGCGGGCTCGAACTCCGACTGGCGCGCGGTCACGCAGATGATCGGCGTCGAGATCTCGACGGTCGAATACGCGTTGCCGGCGAGGATCGGCCGCACGAACCGATTCTTCGCGTCGCCGAGCTTCGCGATATCCGACGCCATGCCGGCATCGAGCAACGCGGCGACCCGCGGCATCAGGTCTTTGCCGATCGCGGTCGCGGTCGCGGTGACCACGGCGGCACCGGCCGCCTTCGCCTGCTCGGCGAGGATCGGCGCGTAGGTCTCCGCGAGGTAGTGCTCGAGCTTCGGGTCGTCGACGACGATCACTTTCGGCGCGAACTTCGCGGCAGCGGCGGACGCGGCTTGTGCGCCGTGACCGACCAGGAGGATCACGACCTCACCACCGTGCGCTACGGCAGCGGCGCGTGCGAACGCGAGGTTGGACAGCGCGCTGGTGCGCAGACTGCCACCATTGTCGGCAGCAAATTCACAAAATGCGAGGACGTTACTCATCAGATCACCTTCGCTTCTTCGGCGAGCTTCTTCACGAGCGTGGGGATGTCAGCGACGATCTGACCGGCCGCACGCGGCGGCGGTAGCACCACGCCGATCTCTTTGATGCTGGGGGTCGGCTCGACCCCGTAGTCGGCGAGCTTCGCGATGGTCATCGGCTTCTTCTTCGCCGCCATGATGCCCTTGAGCGATGGCAGCCGAGCGCCTTCACCGCCGTACGCGAACGTCTTCGGCGTCACGCCGTTCTGCACGGCGTGCGCGGCGACGATGCGCAGGTCGACCGTGATCACGGCCGGCGTCGCGACCTTCTTGTACTCGACGCCACCGTCGACTTCGCGACCGACCGTCAGCGACGAACCGGCCGACTCGATCGATGCGGCGAAGGTCGCCTGGGGCCAGCCGAGCTTGCCGGCGAGCATCTGACCGACCTGGTTCGCATCGCCATCGACGGCTTGCTTGCCGCAGATCACGAGATCGGGCGCCTCGGCCGCGACGATGCCCGCGAGCACCTTCACGACCGCGAGCGAGTCGAGCTCGTGATCCTTCGCGACGACGTGGATCGCGCGATCCGCGCCCATCGCGAGCGTGGTGCGCAACTCCTTCGCGGCATCCTCGGGCCCGATCGTCACGACGATGATCTCGCCGCCGGCGATCCGCGTGTTGGACTCACCATTTTCGAGGAGTCGCAGCGCGGTCTCGACCGCGTACTCGTCGAACGTGTTGACGATCCAGGACGCGCCGGTCAGATCGATGTGGCCGTCCTTGAGCTTCGCTTTTTGCATCGGGTCGGGGACGCGCTTTACGGATACCAGGATCTTCATACGAGCTCCTTACTGTTGCTTCTTGACGAGACCAGTCTCGACCAAACTAATGATCCAGTCGGCGGCGCGAACGATATCGAACTTCTTTGGCCGCGTTCCAGGTGAACCGCCGCCGATCGACGGTGTGCGAGCCAACACCCACGCGAGTGCGAGCTCGTCGAGCAGTCCGAAAATCATGCGCGCCGCGATGTGCGGCGGAATCGCCGCATCGAGCTCGCCCGCGTCCTGCGCCGCCGTGATGATGCCGCCGAGCGTGCGCAGGAAGTCGACGAACTCGGGGTTGTCGTACTCCTTCATGAACTTGGTGCTCGACCGCAGCTCGATCGTCAGCACTTCGGTCGCGGTCGGCTCGGCCGCGAGGATCTGCATGTACTGGCGGATGAACGCGCGCAACGCCTCGCGGGGCGGTTTGCCGGCGATCGCGGCTTTCAGTCCACCGTTGAGCTGCTGCATGCGCCGCTCGAACAAGGAGATCAGCAGGTCGTCCTTGTTCTTGAAGTAGAGGTAGATCGTGCCGTCGGCGACGCCGGCCTCCTTCGCGACGTCGGAGACCTTCGCAGCGAAGAACCCGTGGCGCGCGAAGATCGTTTCAGCGGCGTCGAGGATCCGGGCCCGCTTGGGAGCCTCGGTCTTATCGGCCACTGAATGAACCGTCATTCAGTGACTAGATACCGCTCGTGACGCGCCTCGTCAAGGTAGGCCGGTTGTTGAAACGCCCGTCGGTGTGCCGTACAACCCTCGGGTGTCAAAGGCGTATTGGCTGCTGATCTGCACCGTGATCGCGTTTGGTCCGGCGTGCGAGAAGAAATCCCCGAAAACCGATACCGGAGCGCTCAACGTCGAGCACGGATCGGGAAGCTCGGCGGTCGTCGACAACACCCCCGTCGACACCACGCCGCTCAGCGGCATCGCGACCGACAAGCTCGGCGACGACAAGAAGGCGGTGTTCTTCAAGCTCGTCGACTCGCTGGCGTCGCCGTGCGGCAAGGCCGAGTCGCTGCGCAAGTCGTTCACGAGCGACACGACGTGCAAGCGCGCGCCGTACGCGGTGCGCTACGTGATGGCGCTGATCGAGGACGAAGCGACCGAGCCTCAGGCGCGCGAGGAATACGACAAGAAGTACAAGCAGGACGCCACCGACGTGAAGTTCAACGTCGCCGGTCATCCGCACGAGGGTCCCGAGGACGCGCCGGTCAAGCTCTACGAGTTCTTCGACTACCAGTGCCCGCACTGCAAGGTGTTCAAGCCGATGCTCGAGCAGGTCATGAAGGACGAGGCCGGCAAGGTCTGCGAGTACTTCATGATGTTCCCGCTCGAGAAGCACGAGGGCTCCAAGAACGCCTCGCAGGCCGCGCTCGCCGCGAATGCGCAGGGCAAGTTCAAGGAGATGCACGACATCCTGTTCGACAAGTCGCCCGACCACGATCACGGGCACCTGACCGACTACGCGAAGAGCCTCGGCCTCGACATGCCGAAGTTCGAAGCGGACTACGCCGCCTCGGAGCAGCCGGTCACCGCCGACATCGCCCAGGGCGAGAAGGCCGGTGTGGACTCGACGCCTACCTTGTTCTTCAACAATCGGAAGTACGAGGGACCCATGCATCCCAAGTACATCGAGATGTGGATCGAGGAAGAGCTCGCGGTGAATCGATGAGCCTGGTGGCACGTCGAAGCCCCATGCGCGCCGTTGTCTTTGCAGCCCTGTTGTTCTCCGGCACCGCGTTCGCGGACGAGCTCAAGGTCGGCGATCGCCTCGCCGAGCTCGACACCGCGGTCGACGCCGGCGGCAAGCCGTTCCGCGTCAAGTCGACGAAGGGCTGGAAGATGCTCACGTTCGGCGCGTCGTGGTGCAAGCCGTGCGCGAAGGAGCTCCCCGCGTGGGACGGCATCGCGCCGGACTACAAGGGCAAGGTCGAGTTCGTCGCGGTCGATCTCGATAGCGAGCGCGACTCCGGCAAGAGCTTTCACAAGAAGCTCAAGCTCCGCAACATGAAGCTCGTGTACCTGTCGCCCGAGTCGTCGGTCGCCGCGAAGTACGGATCGGATCACATGCCGACGACCGTGCTCGCCGATCCCGAGGGAGTCATCCGCTACATCCGCGGAGGGTTCGAGAAGGGTGATGTCGACGGCGAAGTGAAGAAGATGAAAGAGCAGATCGCGAAGCTCGTGAAATAGGGCGAGCTCGTCACCTCTTGCCACACGCAGGCCGCTGAATCTGCGAACGTAGATCAACTCGGAAGGCGAGGCGTGGATGGGGCATACGGGCGAGCAACAGCGGCAGGGACCAGCCGGCCATCACGACGTCCCGAAGGCAGCGCCCACCGGCGATGCGATCAACCCGCTGTTTGCGAACGGCGCACCGACCGTCGAGGCCGTGGCCACCGCGATCAGCACGCACCCCGCGCAACGCAACGCGATCATCAGTGCGCTGCAGCAGTGGATGGGGAACGGCTTCGTCCAGCAGGTCATCGTCGCGCTCGCCGCTCGGCCGCCCGGCGCGGTGCCCGGCGCGACCGCAACCGATCGCCTCAAGCTGCACCCCGACAACCAGACGAAGGCCGCGGCGCTGGTTCAGGACAACGGGACCGCACTCGACAAAGCGCGGCGACTCGCCGACGTCAGCGGCTCGCACCTCACGAGCGTGAGCTCGAGCTTGATTCCTGCCTATCGAGCGGCGCGAGATCAGATCGACCTTCAAGGAGTGACCGAGCTCGGCAGCTCGCTGGTCGCCGCACTCGACCTGTCGCGCGCGACGACCTCGGCGCTCGAAGATCAACTCGCGCTCGTGAAGCCACACAACAGCGCAGGTGGTGACGCCGAGGTCGAGATGGCAGAGGCTGGCCAACTGGCAACGTTGCAGCCGCGTCTGAACGAGATCAAAAAGCAACTCAAGACGGTCGAGCTCGCCGTGCTTACGACGCTGACGCCAACGATGTTCCGTGGTGCGCAGGTCGCGGGCGAGGCGGTCGCCGTGACGATGCACGACGAGGCGGCGCTCGACCCACAGCTTCAGGACGAGCTCGCGCGCACCGTCATGATGATCGCCTTCGTCGATCGAGCGACGCTGCAGATCGCCAAACACAAGGCTCGACCCGCGGACGCGGCACGCGACGCTCGGTTCGAGATGAGCATGAATTTTCACCGCCCGCTCGATGTTGCGTTCCTGCGCGCCGCGTTCAGTGCGCGTGGCTTGTGGGAGCAACTCAACCTGGCGGATCCGCTCATGCCGATGCTTGCCGAGAAGAAGCCGCTGTTCGGCATGGAGACGTGCTCCGACGAAGGTCCGGCGACTGACCTCGCCAAAGGATCAGCCGCACAGGCGAAGCGAACCGGTTGGCTCACCGATGTTGGCACGTTCGATACCGATCTCGTCCGCGTCGAGATTCGGATGAACAACACCGAAGCGGCGATGACCGTGTACTCGATGATCTCGAGTAGTCCGTCGGAGAGTCGCGTGAAGCTGCTCGAGCAACTCGATCGAGAAGGACTACTCGACATGTGGCTCGCGAAACTTCCGTGGCACTACGTGAAGGAGCTCCACGATTCGTACGGCGGCGAGGGCACCGGCCCGACGAAGCACAAGCTGCAGAAGTATTTCCTCACGCCGGGGAAATGGGGCACCGATCTCGGAGCCGAGCAGTATCACGCACCGTCGCTGACCAAAGCGATCCGTAGCGGTGGAGAACATCTCGGCAGCATCGGGTCGCACATCGTCAACGGGATCGACGACGTGCTGAATGTCGCGACGCTCGGCTTCCATCACAGCTACGGCGATGCGCGCGACGCGCACTCCGAGGGCCTGGTCACCGACGAGGAATACGAAAAGAACGTGCGCCAGATCTGCACGCGGACGACCGTCGGCATGGCGATGATGATGGCCACCGGCGGCATCGGGGAGCTCATGCCGGGAGCCGCGGCTGGCACGTCGACCGCTCGCACGATCATCAACGCCGGCGTCGAAGCCGGCACGTTCGCGACGAGCGAGACGATGGCGATGGATGCGACCGATGTCGCGACCGGCGCCAAAGACCACATGGGGGATGCGCTCGACTACCTCAAGACGTATGCGATGGGTGGCGGAATGGGTGCCGCCATGGGCGGTGCCACCGCCGCGCTCTCGGGGCGCACGGCATCCCGCTATCTCTCGCGCACGGAGCTCACGCGTGGCCAACGGCTCGCCGTCGAGAATCCCGCGCTGGCGCCGGTGCTCGATCAGGTCGCCGCGACGTCGAAGGGCGCGATCGCCGAGATCCGGATCAATGCGTTCAGTATCGACGGGCTCGAACGTCGCGGCATCATCGATGCGGCCTCGGCGCAGAAGCTTCGCCAGGTCACCGCGGATGGCAGCACTGCGCGTGCGACGGTTCGAGTCACGGACGAGCTCAACAAGCCCGGGCTCGTCGGCGACGGGGCGTCGTTCGAGGTCACGTCGGCCACGCCGGAGCCTGCACCGAAGTCGGTGAAGATCGGCGGAGAGCATGACGGGCCGGCGCCTGACGAACCACACGCTTCTCCAGCGCCCAAAGAAGGGTCATGGCATTCGAAGGATCTGACGTTCGTTAAGGACACCAACGAGATCGACGCGACTGCAGAGAACTACGCCAAACCCGTCGGTCGAGTGTTGCGCACCGCTTCCGAGGGTCACGACCTGCTCGACAAGCTCGCCGTGGGCGACAAGAGCGCGCTGAAAACGCTCGGCGTAAAGGTTCGGTGGGGCTTCAAACGCACCGAGCTCGAATGGATGCTCGTCGAGACGCAGGACGGCTACGTGATCGTGGCAGGAGGTCAGTTCAAAACGACCTTCCACGGCAAGATCTTGGGGCACACGCACCCGAGCATCCAGCGAGACGGCAGCCCCGCACTCCTCGCGGACTCCGAAGGCCGTACGAAGAACGTCGAGAGGCACTTCGACGAGATCGAAACGGATCCGCAGCGAAAATCGAATGCACTCAGCGCCGGTCTCATTCCGTCTGCGGCGGATGTCGAGGCCACGCTGGGTGGCGAACAGGTTCTTCACACGCGCTTCGTCGAAGGGCCGAACGGGGGTGTGGTTAACCCCGGCACAGCCGGCGCTGGCGAGCAGATCAACATCACGATTTCGGAGGTCAGGAAGCTAAAGCCACTCGCAGGTCAAAACGCGCTCGACTCTTTTTATGAGGCCAGGTTTACAGCTCGCGCGAGCGGAAAGCCCAATCCGATGTGGACGCAGAAGGCCTATGTACAGCGCTCTCCCTACGGGGACGCGGTTTCGTTTCAGCCGACGAATGCGATGAAAAAGATGCTCGAGCAGCCATGATCTTCAAACGGAGAGAGCTCGGTACCGCTGGCAATGGAACGTTCCGGCTCGTTCGCGAGATCAACGGCTACCGCTACGCCGGCATCGAGGTCGCGACGAAGCGGAAGGTTCACCTCGCGCTTGGCGATTTCGATGTCCCCGTCGAGGAGCTGCGCAAAGAGTTCGAGTTCGACGTCGAAGGGGTCGCCGAATGTCGCGGCGTGGTGCCCAACGACGAGCCCAATCCGTACTTCCCGGGGATCCGGTTCGTGTGCGCGGAGTTGATGCCACCCGGAAAGAGTCTGTTCGACAAACCGTTGCCGGAGGTTCGCCGCCTCTCGGCGATTAGAGCCCTCGTTCACACCGTGCAACGCTCTTCGCAACAGGGAATTACGCTGCTCGGGCTAATTCCGGAGCTCGTGTTCGTGGATCGTGACGTCGTGGTCATGCCGCGATCGCGTACGTTCGCCGACCATCGTTCGAAAAAGTACAACACGGTCGATGGCGGCTTCGTATTCAAGACCGCGGCGTTTGGCGACCCGAAACACCTGACGTTGCGCGTTCCGCAAGGTGATGTGTATCAGCTCGGCCTACTGATCGTGTGGATCTACGAGCGCAAGCACGCCTATCAGCTGGCTGCCAACCGTGAGCACGACGGCTTCTTGCTAGGTGCGATGCGCGAGAGTCGTCGCGATCCATTCTCGGGGCCGAAGGCGATCGACGAGCTGCTCGAGCAAATCCTCCAGCCGGAGCCCGAAGATCGCATCGGCATCGACGAGGTCGTCCGGCTGTGTATGAAGCTGCGTGATGTGTAGTGGTCGCTCACCACTTCACGGACGTCACGCTGACCACGCTGACCTGATCTTCGACGTCGAGTAACTATGATCTTCCAACGAGAGCGGCTCACGGCAGGCACGGCAGGTGGTGGAGCTTTTCGTCTCGATAAGGTGATCTACGGGTCTCGATGGACCGGTAGGGAGGTGGCGACGAAGGCGAAGGTTCAGCTCGCGCTCGGCGACTTCGACATCCAGATCGACGAGATCCGTAAGTCTTACGACTACTCGGTCGAAGGTGTGGCCGAGTGCCGAGGCGTGGGGTCGAACGACATCCCGAATCCGTACTTCCCAGGGATCCGATTCGTCTGTGCAGAGTTGCTGCCGCGTGGCGCGAACCTGTTCGACACAGTGGTTCCCGAACATCGCTGCATCTCGGTCATCCGACAGCTCGCGCGTACCGTTCAGCGTTCATCGCATCGAGGAATCGCACTGCTCGGGCTGGTGCCCGAGCTTGTCTACGTCGGAGCGACGACGGTCGTGATGCCACGGTCGTGGACCTTCGCCGATCACACATCCACCAAATACAAACGAACGGGCGGTGGAGGCTCCTTTCGGATCGATTCGGTGTTCATGGATCCGAAGCACCTCACGTTGCCGGTACCGGAAGGCGATGTGTATCAACTCGGACTGCTGATCGTGTGGATGTACGAGCGCAAGCACGCTTATCAGCTTGCAGCAGACCGCGAACACCAAGGACGGACGCTCGATGCGATGCGCGAGAGTCAGCGCGACCCGTTCACTGGACCGAAGGCAATCGACGAGCTGCTCGAGCAAATTCTCCAGCCGGAGCCCGAAGATCGCATCGACATCGACGAGGTCGTCCGCCTGTGCATGAAGATGTCTGATCCGTAGTCACCACTTCACCGACGTCACGCTGACCTGACTCTTCGCACCGGCACGGTCGATCCCGAGCTGGACCGTCACCCCGACGCCGATCGTCCCCGACGACAGATAGTTCATCGCCGCCACCAGGCCCAGATCCGTCACACTGCGGCCATCGATCGACGTGATCAAGTCGCCGACCTGGACGCCCGCGGTCGCGGCGGGGCCGCCGGCCTTGATCTGATCGACGGTGAGCGACGTCGACTTCGCGAGGTCCTTCTCGTCGGTGACGCCGGTCGGCTCGGTGACCATGCCGAGCGTGCCGGCATCGCCGTTGCGCGGCGGCACGACTTCGATCGTTCCGACATCGACGCGCTGACCATCGGTCGCGGTGAACGGCTTGGTCGCGAGCGGCTTGAAGCCGCCGGTCGCGTCCATCACCATCACGTTGCTCGCGCCACTCGCGACCTTCGGGACGACGAACCGGCCGCTCGCATCGGTCTTCGGTCCGCCACCGGTCATGATCTCGGCCATGTTGGTGGAGCTCTCCATCCCACCAGCGACGATGATCAAGTTCGGTACCGGCTTGCGATCGAACAGGCTGATCACCTGGCCGGTCACCGAGGCCCACGCGAGGACCTTGAAGTCGAGCGTGGCGGGGCCCGGCGGCACGTCGACGACGTCCTTCGCGGTGCCGAGGTCGGTCTGGATCGAGCACGAGTACTTGCCGGGTGCGAGGTGCTCGATCGAGTACGCGCCATCGGCCGCCGCGACGGTGCGGTCGGCGTTGCTCGCGCCGTTGCAATCGATCGTGTAGTTCGCTACCGGCGCGCCGCTCGACGTGACGTGGCCGCTGAGCGTGCCGAGCGGCGCGAGCTCGATCGTGATCGTGTCGCCCGGCTTGACGTCCTTCTTCTCGGCGCGCGAGCCACCATGGGGACCATCGGCGACGACGATGTACGTGCCGGGCCGGAGCTTGGTGATCACGAACTTGCCGTCGGGGCCGGTCAGCACGGGCTCCGTGCTCGACCACCACTCGCTCGAATCGGTGCCATCCGGATCCGCCGCCTTGATGATCTCGCGGTCCGGCACGCGCTTCGCGGTCACCCACGTGTCGGTCGCGGGCTGCTTGTCGCTGCCGATCACCTGACCCTTGATCACGCCGTTGTGGGCCTCGACGGTCAGCGTGAAGCCGGTCTTGTCATCGCCGAGCGCGAGCGTGACCTCGACCTTCTTCTTGTCGGACTTCTTGTCGGGCCGGAACGATTCGAAGTCGAAACCGTCGGTGTCGACCTGGGCCTTGAGCTCGTACGTGCCGGCGTCGAGGCCGACCACACGGAACGTGCCGTCGGCACCACTCTTGACGCCGCGCGGGCCGTTGCCCATCGAGATCGCGTTGTTGTCGTCATGCGACTCGTCGGTGCGCCGTGTGCTGATCCGCGCGTCGGCGATCACCGCGCCGGTCGTATCGACGACCTTGCCCGAGACCGCGGCGCGCGCTTCGAGCGCGACGACGAGGCCTTGCTGATCCGCCCCGGTGACCATGATCGGCAACTTGCCGACCGGGCCTTCCTTCGCCTTCGCGATCAGCTTGTAGGCGCCGGCCGGTACGTTGTGCAACGTGAACGCGCCGGACTTCGGATCGGCGTCGCCGTGGACCATCATCGTCTTCACGGCTTCGAAGATGTTCGTCAGGCCGATCGGCCCGGCCATCTCGACCGACAGCGTCGCCTCCTGCGGTGGGTCGACGCGACCGCTCAATGTCACGCCGGCCTCGAGCTCGAGCTCGACGTCGGTGACGTCCTTGTCGACGACGTTGACCTGCTTGCCGACGTTCGGCACCTCGTCCTCGCCGAACGCGAACAGCATGTAGTTGCCGGGCCGCACGCCGTCGATCGCGAACCGGCCTTGGTTGTCGCTGGGATCGGGCGCGATCACCTGCGCACCTTGCGCGATCGCGAACGCGCCGAGGTGAATGCCGGCGACGCCGGTCTTGGTGCCTTTGGTCACGACGGTGCCGCTGATCGTGTACGCCCGGTCGACGAGCACGCGCACGTTCTCGAGTTGCTCGCCGATACCGAGCTCGACCGTCGTCGGCGCCACCGACGCATAGCCATGACCGAACGCGGCGATGCCGATCACGCCGGGCCGCAGGCTGTGAACCGTGAACTTACCGTCGGCGTCGGCGGTCGCGTTCGGCGAGCCACCGCCGTTGAACCGGGAGCGTTGCAGTGCGGCGTGCACGAGCGCGAACGGCACCGGCTTGCCGGTATCGCGCGCGATCACCTGACCGCGAACTCCGCCGCCCGGCGTCAACACGAAGTCGGCGGTCACCGGTTTACCGGCGACCTCGATCGACTGCTCGTGCTTGACGTAGTCGTCGTGCGACGCGGTCGCGGCGTAGCCACCGTCGGCGAGGGACACTTGATACGTGCCGTCGTGCGCGGTCAGCACGATGAAGTCCGCGACGTTCCAATCGAACCGATCCTCGTTGCGAAACGTGACGCGTGCGCCTTCGATCGGCCCGCCGCCGATATCGCTGACCAGGCCCTTCACGAGCGTGCCGCCCGGTGCGAGCGCGATCACGACCCCGGTCTTCTGCTCGCCCGACGCGACACCGAGCTTCGCGGTCTGCCCGGGCACGAATCCCGGCGCGGCCGCGGTCACGAGGTAGTCGCCGGGCGCGACCTGCGCCGCACTCCACGCGCCGCTGGCGTCGGTCGTCGTCGTCACCGTCGGCATGCCGACGCCGAGCTCACCGCCGAGCGCACCGCCCGAGCTCAACGCGACGACCGCGCCCGGGATCCCCGCGCCGCTGGTCTTGTTCGTCACGCGACCCGCGACCGACGCCGGCAACGCCTTGGTGTGGTCCTGATGCGCGCTCGAACCGCGCATCGCCATCGCCGAGCCACCGCTCGCCACGGTCGGGTCGTGCGCGTGATGCGTCCACAGCAACCACGCGACCACCGCCGCGACGATCAACACACCGCCGGCCACCAGCTTCTTCATGTGCTTCGCATCCTAGTTCAGTCGGTGCCAGCGTTCGAGATGCGACGGTGCCGCGACCGACCAGCGACACGGTGCGACCGCGATCGGTTGCGGTAACTCGGAGGTCACGAGCTCGATCGTGTCGTCGTGGCAACTCTCGAGATGGACCGCAGAGTGCGCCTCGCAGTTGCCCCTACGCCGCTCGTATCGCCGCACGAAGCTCCCCGTAAGACCGGCCGTGCCGCGCGTCAAGTCGAGGGCACGCGGCGCGGCGACCAGCTCGTGATCGCTGCCTTGCGGCGCATCCGGATCGAGTGGATAGCCCTCGAGCACCGGGCCGTCGTCGAGGATCAGCCAGCGCGCACCATCGGGTGCACGCCACACCCCCTGCAGATCATCGGCGCAGGTCGCGACGTGATCGTGACAGGCGATCAGCACGAGCAGCGACAGCCGCCACACGCGATCACAGCCCGGCTTGGAGCTTCAGCGCTTCGGCTTGATCGTGGGCGCGCAGCGCCTCGACGATGTCGTCGATCTGGCCGTCCATGATCGCGGGCAGGTTGTGCTTCGTCAGGCCGATCCGGTGATCGGTCACGCGGTCCTGCGGAAAGTTATACGTGCGGATCTTCTCCGAGCGATCGCCGGAGCCGACCTGCGACTTGCGGTTCGCCGCTTCGGCCGCCGCCTGGCGCTCGCGCTCGGCCTCGAGGATCCGCGAGCGCAGGACCTTCATCGCCTTCGCGCGATTCTTGATCTGCGAGCGTTCGTCCTGACACGCGACGATCACGCCGGTCGGCAGGTGCGTGATGCGCACCGCGGAGTCGGTCGTGTTGACGTGCTGGCCACCGGCGCCACTCGAACGATACGTGTCGATCTTGAGATCCTTCTCGTCGATCTTGACGTCGACCTCTTCGGCTTCGGGCAACACCGCGACCGTCGCGGCGCTCGTGTGGATCCGGCCCTGCGCTTCGGTCGCCGGCACGCGCTGCACGCGGTGGACGCCGGACTCGAACTTCAGCTTCGAGAACACGTCCTTGCCTTCGATCAGCACGATCACTTCTTTCATGCCGCCCGAGCTGCCCTCGGACATCGACAAGACCTCGACCTTCCAACCCTGGCGTTCGGCGTAGCGCACGAACATCCGGTAGAGGTCGCCGGCAAACAGCGCGGCTTCGTCGCCGCCGGTGCCGCCGCGGATCTCGAGGATCGCGTTGCGACCATCGTTCGGATCCTTGGGCAGCAGCAGGATCATGATCTCGTGCTCGAGACCTTCGCGCTGCGCTTCGAGCTGCTTCTGCTCGTCGCGCGCCATCTCCCGCAACTCCGGATCGGTCTCCGCCGCGACCATCTGCGTGGCCTGCGCGAGGTTCGCCATCATCTTGGCGTAGACCCGCCACGCCGCGACCAGCGGATCGAGCTCCGCATGCTCGCGCGAGAGCTTCATGAACTCCGCGCGCTTGTTGATCACCTCGGCGGTGCCGAGCAGAGAGCCAAGCTCTTCGTGACGGCGCTCGAGCGTCGCCATCTTCTCTCTGAAATTTGCGGACTCGAACAACGCTTACGACTTAGGCGCTTGCGCCTTCGCGTACTTCTTGTTGAAGCGGTCGATGCGGCCGGCGGTATCGAGCAGCTTCTGCTTGCCCGTGAAGAACGGGTGGCAGTTCGAGCAGATATCGATGCCGAAGTCTCCGCGCGTCGAGAAGGTGTCGTGGACCGCGCCGCAGGCACAGGTGATGTGTGCGGGGCGGTAATGCGGGTGTCCAGCGGTGTCTTTCATAGCGGCGCGTAGATGTAAGGCTTTACGGAGTCCGACGCAAGGGCTTCTAAACCACGAGAATCAAGAAGCTTTCGCACGGCCACCCAGCCGGGCAGGGGCCTTATCCGGGTACAAGGGCACGATCTCGTGGCCGATCCGGAGATCGCGGACGCCGCGATACCTGGCCGAAAGGTCGAGGTTGAGGAACACCTTGTTCTGATCGAACAGGCCAAAGCTGGTCGACACGATGATCTGTTCGTCGCCGATCTTCTCGAAGCCCTCGGGGATCACGTCGTGGCCGTAGATGCTCATCGTGCCGCCGGTCGCCTTCAGAAACCGTCGCGCTTCGGCTTCGGTCGCCGACCGCGCCCACAACACCTTGCCGACGATCGGCGTGTCGAGGAGGTCGAGCGGGCTCGCGAAGCCGGCGCCCGAGAGGTCCGCACCCTCGAGGTCCGCGACCGAGTCGATCACCGCCGCCGGTGCACCGTGCGTGAACACCGCACCGCAGCGCGAGACCGCGGCCAGCGCGAACGTGTGGATGATGCCGCGCATCCGCGCCGTCGCGGCGGGGCCGAGGATGTGCTCGAGCAGCGCGACCTCGTCGGCGGCGAACTTCGCGGTGTGCGGGCCACCGATGTGACCGTGCTCGTGATTGCCGAGCAGCGCGTGGACGCGGCCCGGATACCGCGACGCGAGCTGCGAGTACGCGATCATCAGCTCGCCCGAGGCGTCGCGATAATACTCGCCGAGAAAGTCCGGCCAGTCCTCGGGCTCGATGTGCGGACCGTGGATGAGGTCGCCGGTGAAGATCAGATGGACGTCGCCGCCGTAGTCGGTGAGCGCCTGCTCGAAGACCTCGACCATGCGCACGTAGTCGCGCATGCAGCCCTGGAGATCCGTGCACACGAGCAGGCGACCTTTATCGGGGAGCCTGATCACGCGAGCCATCGGGACTTTCAAAGCTAGCAGGATGAGCGCGGCGTCGATAGGTCCCGATGTGGGACACTGCCGATCGTGCGTCGCATTCGCGCCGTTATTTCGGGCCGCGTTCAGGGTGTTTCGTATCGGGCCGCGACCGTGCGCGAGGCCCACCGGCTCGGGATCGTGGGCTGGGTGAAGAATCGCAGCGACGGTAGCGTCGAGCTCGAAGCGGAAGGGCCGCCGGCGCAGATCGCTGCGTTGCTCGCGTGGTGCGAGCGAGGCCCACCCGCGGCGAACGTCACGCACGTGGTGGTCGAACAGCAGCCGGCGACCGGGCACGACGATGACTTCGATGTGACGTGGTAGAAGCGCCCGTGGCCGACCTCGATACACGCAAGCTCGCTGCAACCGTCGCCGATGGCGGTCGCCTGCGCGCCCTGCTCCTCGAGCTGTGGCAACGCACGCGCATGGATTGGGGCTTCGTCACCGATCGCCTCGCCGTGACGTTTCGCAAGGAGCGCTGGATCGGCGCGCACGACCGCCGGTTCGTCAGCGAGACGCTGTACGGCATGGTTCGCAACCTGCGGCGGATCGATCTCGCGCTCGACCGCGGTCGCCGCACCAAGCAAGCGCCGCGCGACCTCGAGCGCTTGCTCGCGCTGCTCGTGCTCGACGGCTCGCTCGACGCCGCGCGTGCGAAGCAACTCGCGCCGGACCTCGACTGGAGTGCGGTGATGGGCGTCGATGCGGCGATCGCGAACGAGCGCAAGCCAGCCAAGCGGATCGCGCTCGCGGCGTCGCTGCCGGATTGGCTCGCGGAGGCGCTCGTCGCGGATCACGGCGAGCGCGCCGAAGCGCTCGCTCACGCGCTCAACGAACGCGCGCCGATGACGGTGCGCGCGAACACGCTGGTCGGCGATCGCGACGCGCTCGCGGCGGCGCTGAAGCAGGAGGAGCTCGCGACCCACCCGGGTGCGTGGAGCGACACCGCGCTCGTCGTGGATACGCGGACGAACCTGTTCGGCACGGCCGCGTTCACCGCAGGTGCGTTCGAGGCGCAGGACGAGGGCAGTCAGTTGCTCGCCGAGCTCGCGACGCCGACCGCCGCGAAGCCGCTCGTGATCGACTATTGCGCGGGGGCCGGCGGCAAGACGCTCGCGATCGCGGCGCGGCTCGCGAACCACGGCCGGATCGTCGCGACCGATATCGACGACAAGAAGCTCGAGGAGCTGCGCCGGCGCGCGCGCCGCGCGAAGGTCTCGAACGCGCGCGCGCTGCGGATCGACGATCGCGAGCTCGACGGCGTGCGCGGCAAGGCGGACGTCGTGTTCGTCGATGCGCCGTGCACCGGTACCGGCGCGTTGCGCCGCAACCCCGAGGCGCGCTGGCGGTTGCGCGAGGACGAGCTCGCCGGGTTCGCGGCGCGCCAGCTCGAGATCGTGGGCCAGGCGAAGCTGCTGCTCGCGCCCGGAGGTCTCCTTGTCTACGCGACCTGCTCGGTGCTCGCCGTCGAGAACTCGCAGGTCGCCGATGCGATCGTCGCAGCGAACGAGGATCTTCGAGCCGTGCCGCTGACCGAGCGGTTCGCCGCCGAGCGGGCCACCGCGCTCGCCGGTTTCGGCGTCGATCGCGACGCCCTCGCGGTCACCCCAGATCGCCACGGCACCGACGGCTTCTACGCCCGGCTGTTCCGCCGAGCATGATTCGGGCACTCGCCATGCACCGGGGCGGGTGTGGACCCCGTGTCGGCAGCGCACACGCTGCATAGTGCAACATCTTCGGACAGCGGCGTTGCCAACCGCGACGCGCTCGATGCCCAGCGTGATAACTTCGGCAAGCGAATGGCAATCGAAGTAACGGTCGTGCGGGACCTCACCGCACTCCGTGCAATGGAGAGTGAATGGCGTGCTCTCGCCGGTCTCGGCCCGAGCATC
>JBDTJY010000134.1:0-2812 GCA_039935615.1 Kofleriaceae bacterium | reverse complement strand
CATCCATCGCGATCGACAAGCTCGCTGGCGAGCCGGCGAGTTAGCGGTAGTGCTGCCGAGCCGCATCGAGCTCGTTGCGAACATGTCCGACGAGCTCAGGTGGCTCGATGACCCGTGCGTGCGCCCCCATTCAAGAACCCACGAGACGACGGGCACGAGGTTCGTGCACGCACAGGCAATACGTGCTGGATGCCGCTGCGCATCGCGCGGACCATCTCGCAGCCTTTTGCGTTCGAAGCATCCGCTCGATCCGTTACCCCGAGCACTCCTTCGACGACCTGTTGAAGAAGATCAGCGAGGTGCCGCTCGCGGTGGTGAGCGAGAACCAGGGGTTTTGGGTGATGGACGACCAGTACGAGGCCAACGTTCGGCGCACGGATGACGGAGGGGTCGCCTTCGACATGCCAGAGTTCTGCGCGGTCTGCGGCTCTACCGACGCAGCCCAAGAACGTGCAATCGTGATCCACTTTGCGGATAGGAAGGTAAACACCGAGCTGTGGAGACAGCTGAACTACGCGGCGACGGGAACCCGGGGGCGTGTCGACGCGACGAGCTCCAAGCCGAACCGAATTTCCGGATCCGACTTTGTCCACATGCAAGTCCCGGTCTGCGCGCAACATCGTGACCCTGCGAAGACCCCGAATCCGCTCGTGGCGGACGATTTCGGATCGCTGCACTTCGCTTCGTACCGGTTCTACAAAGCATTTGTCGTGGCCAATCACATCGTGCCGCCCGGCACCGAAGAGTTGCCAGCAGCGCGCGTCCGCACGTGACGTAGCTAGGCTGGCGGGATGCCGTTCTGCTGACAGAACCGATCGTCATCCGGACTCGCAAGCGCTCGCGAGCGCCGCTCGATCTCGGCCGTCCAACGTGAGGATAGCGCGGTGCGGCATCCTGGTGGCCTACGAAGTTCGAGGCAACGGCCCGAGCGGCGCGCGGGTCAGATCGGGCGATGCGCTCGGTCGTCCTCTCGATCGCGGTGCATGCCGTCCTCGGCGTGGTCCTCGTCCTGAGAGTGACCACGCATTCGCAGGCGGCGGAGGTGGCAGCGGAGGAGCCGCGCCCGGTGGAGGTCGAGCTCTACGTCGAGCTCCCGAACGTCGAGCCGCCGATCGTCGAGCGCGCGCACCAGGTCGGGGCGATGCACATGCCAACATCGCACGCGCCGGCCGGAGCTTCCTCGTCTCCACGTGGGGACGCCATCGCGACCATGTCGCCGACCGGGGCGACCGAGGTGTCACCAAGCCCGCCTCTCGTGCCGACCCTGCCGTCTCCCCACGATGCCGCCGAAGCCGTGAGCCTCCCGGCGGCACGCGCCGTCGACAGCGCAGCGCCCACGACCACGTCGGTGAAGACCTTCCGGATGCGTGTCGGTGCGGACGGCACCGCGCACCTCACCGACCGTCGCAACTTCCAGTGGGGTCGCGGCGGGAGCATCGGCCACGTCGAGGAAGATCAAGCGGAGGGCTGGCTCGACGAGCACCACGAGCAATCCAACGCCGTCGACATGAAGCTGCCGAAGCTGCTGGCGACCGTCGCCAGCTTCGACGTCACGGATGCGGCGATGCGGCTCGCCGGCCAGGATCCGTACGCGTACGAGAAACTGAAAGCCCTCGACGCCACGCGTGACGAACGCGCCCAGATCGGCGCGCGTCACCACGAACGCCAACTGCTCGACACGCCCGCACTCGTCCGCGCGAGTCTCGCGGACATCGCGCGCCTGCCGGCGGACCAACGCGCGGCCGCGATCAGCGCGCTCTACCTCGAGTGCGATGACTCTCCTGCGGGTGAGGTCGCGCGCGCCACGATCGCCGACTACGTCCGCGCTCGAGGCCTCGCGATCGACCTTCGCTCGCGCTAGTCAGATCTTCTGAATGCGCAGCGCGTGGCCGTACCAGCCGAGCTCGTCCTCGTAGTTGTCGATCGGGCCGAGCGGCGCGGTCGTGATCGCACTCGTGCCGTTCGGCAACGGCACGAGCACCTTCGACTCGCTCGACTTCACGAACGTCTTCTTGCCCTTCGTACGCTGCGCGGGCGTAAACCCGCCGGTCTCGTACGGCAGCAGCAGCGCGAGCGCGACCACCCGTTCTTGCTGGCACGTGGCTGCCACGACCACCAAGATCAACGCGATCGCTGACTCTCAGTCGAGCGTGGCGACGCTCGGCTACGGCGCAGCTCGCGACGGCTTGTCTGGATATAGCTTCGATACGCGCAGGCTCGCGACATTGAGCGCGGCTTCGAAGCGACCAAACTCCTTCTTTGACGCCGCGACCAATCCGCGCGGACCGTAGCGAGTCACGACGACGCATCGATCGTCGTTCCGCTCGCGAGCCACGTCGCGAGCTCGTTGATGATCGCGTCGCGCGTCCGCCGACGTTTTTCGTCCGAGCCGGCGATCGTCGGCGGTAACGGAGGCGGCGTGACGACCATTGTCGTTGGCACATCCGCCGGCACGATCCGCGTCGTGCGTCGAGTGCGTCGTCGCGAAGTCGCCGCATTGCGACTCGCCTTGAGACGATCGATGCGTGCCGTGAGTCCGCGATTCGGATCGCAAGGGCAAGGTCGAGTCGGGCATCTGCCACGCCACCACGCGGATGATTCGCATGTTGAGCGATTTGCTCGACCTATCCAGCATGGACGCCGGTCACCTGTCGATGGAACGCAAGCTCGAGAGCGTCGACGCGTTATTGGCGGCGGCCGTCGAGGGCGCGCGTCCCGCCGCCGCGGCGAAATCCATTCGGTTGGAGACCGGCCTCGAAGCACCGAGCTTGGTCGCGTACTGCGATCGGGATCGAATCCTCCAGGTGCTGAT
>JBDTJY010000133.1:0-6671 GCA_039935615.1 Kofleriaceae bacterium | reverse complement strand
TCGCGCGGACCGTGCTCGACCTATCGTGCTTCGACCCAGACGTCGTCGCGCACGTGGAGCGCGATCGAGATCGGGATGGTCGACGAGAAGACGCACACGAAGGACTACGGCATCTTCGTGCGGATCGGCAAGGAGTGGTTCGGCGACTACCTCGGCACCAACGGCTTTGTCGACACCGAGTTCTTTCCGCCGTGCCACAGCGATGAAGAGGGCAGCTGCGCACCGTTTCATCGCGACAAGCCGACGTCCTACCGCGTGCCGAAGCTCGCGTGGGTCGCGAACCAGCTCGTGCTGTTCTACGCCACGCCGAACGACGTCGGGTTTCGCGAGACGGCGCCGACCGCCGAGCTGATCCAGGTGTGTCGGCTCGTCGCGAAGGTGCCGGAGTGCTCCGAGAAGGTGATCGCGCTGTCGCCGACGAACCAGCGGGTGAAGTCAGCGAGCGAGCTGTTCACCGGCGGTCACATCACCGAGGCGCCTTAAGCACCGCGTCGCGCGGCCATGATCTTCACGAACGACTTCGAGCGGATCTCCTCGAGCGACAGGCCGGTCGCGAGCGCCTCGTCCTCGGTGACGGCGCCGCACGCGATGCCGCGCAGGAAGTAGTTGAGCAGGCCCTGGCCGGTCGCCGCATCGTCGAAGACGTCGCCGACGAGCGTCGCCTGCGCGGCCTTCTGGACGAAGTTCTTGAGGCGCTCGCTCGCCGGCGCGAGGCCGTCGAGGAAGAACGCGTAGACCGAGCCGTAGCGCGGGATCAGCTGCGCCGGGTGGAGGTCCCAACCCTGGTAGAAGCCGTTGACCAGCGAGTGGCGGCAGTCGTCGGCGTGCAGGCGCCACGCGGAGAACACCGCGGCGCGGTTCTCGGCTCTTTGCGCGTCGCTGAGCGAGGCGCCCTTGTGCGGCGCGATCGGCATGATGTTGGTGGCGCCGTCGGACAGCGCGACGCCGGTGCCGGCGAACGCGACCTTCATCATGTGCTTTGCGAAGTCGCACGCGGGGTGGCGCATCTTCTGGTGCGCTGCCGTGATGTCGCAGTTCGCGGTGTAGTCGTAGGTTCCGAAGTGCGCGGCGACGAGGCGCGAGCCGGCGGCGCGGTGCAGGCGCGGCAACATCGAGCGACCGTCGGGATCGAAGATGGTCTGCGTGGTCTCGACCATGATCTCGAGGCGCAGCGTGCCGGCCTCGAGATCGAGGCGATCTTCGAGGACGTCGAACGCGTCGCAGATCGCGTCGACATCGCTGCGCGATTGGATCTTCGGCAACGTGACGACGAAGTTCGCCGGCAGATGGCCATTCGAGGCGGTGACGACCTCGGTGAGGAAGATGTCGAGCGTGCGCAGCGAGCGCGGCGCGAGCTCGCGGGTGAGCGGCTTGATCCGGATGCCGATGAACGGCGGCAGCGAGCCGGCGACCATCGCGGCGGCGACTTGCTGCCCGGCGGTGGTCGCGTGGCCGTCCTCTTCGTCGTCGGAGCGGTTGCCGTAGCCGTCTTCGAAGTCGATGCGGAAGTCTTCGACGGCCTCGCGCCCGAGCTTCTCGCGCACGCGGTCGTAGACCTTGGGGGCGAGGTCGCCGCGGATGCCGATCGCCTCGGCGAGCGTCGCCGCGTCGGGCGCGTAGGTCGCGAGCGACTTCAGCGCGAGCTCGCCGAGCTTCTTCGGGGTCTCGGCCGTGAACAAGTGCGCGCCACCGTAGACGGTGTGCACCGCTTGCCGCGCACCCGAATCGCCGGGGTAGCGGCGTGAGAATCGGGTCTGCGCACGATCGATGCGATCGAGGGCTTTCGCGAGCTTCTTCTCGGGGAGCGAGGTACGTGCGGCCATGGCCGCGTTGTAGCTCAGCTGCCGCGGTAGGTCGAGAAGCCGAACGGGCTGAGCAGCAGCGGCACGTGGTAGTGCGGCGCGCCGTCGAGGATGGTGAATTGAATCTCGACGACCGGGAAGAAGCCCGGCGTGCCGCGGGCGGCGAAGTAGGCGTCGGTCGCGAACCGGATCCGGTAGATGCCCGGCGCCACCGGGCCCTGCGGCGTCAGCGTGCGCAGGCGGCCATCGTCGTCGGTGATCCCGCCACCGATCAGGTTCCACAGGCCGTCTTTCTGCACCTCGAGCTCGATCGCGATGCCGTTACCGGGGCGACCCGCGGCGGTATCGAGCACGTGGGTCGTGATCACGAGTGGTCGGGCTCCTCGGGGTTGAGCGCGACCGGGAGTTTGCCTTGGGCGGCGGCGAGCTCGGCGAGGCGAAGCCGCGTGCATTCACGCTGAGCTTCACACGCGGTGTGCAGCTCGTCGGCGCGCGCACGATGGTGGGCCTGTAACTTCGCCAGCATCTCGCTCGCGTGCTTGAGCTCGTCGTGCTCGGTACTACTCATGGTTCACAGCTCCTGTAGCAGTTTCGCGAGGCGAAGGCGCGTGATTTTCGCCTGCTCTTCGGCGGCGGTCCGCAGCTCGTCGGCGCGGGCGCGGTCGTGGCGGGCCCGAAGCTCGGTCAGCATTTCACGGGCATCGCGGCCGGCGGCGCACACGATGAAGATAAACCCGTGGTTCGCCTCGTAGCTCTGGTTGAGCCCCGCGAGCTCCGCTCGGGTCTGCGCCTCGGCATTCGAGGTGCCGGCCTGCTCGGCTTGCGACCACTTGGACGCCGCCTGCTCGCCGATCTTGGGATGCGCACCGAACGCCTCGAGGTGAGCCGACTCGCCGAGCGCGAACCACGTGCGGTCGGCGAGGCGTAACAGCGCGGCTTCGTCCTCGAACGGCCGCGCCCCACACATCGTCGCGGCCCACGCCGCCGAGCCGCAGCAGCGAAGTAGCGCGGTCGTGCAATCGAGCGGCGTCATGATGTTGAGCTTCGCGAGCCCGGCATCGATCGGTACCGCGAGCGAGCCCCACGCGCGCAGCCGCGCGATCCCACCACACGGATACGTCGAGAGCCGGAGCTGCGTGACGTCGCCGATCCGGCGGAGCTCGCGATCGAACACGTGGCGCGTGTGCGCCTGCATCGGGGTGATCGCGAGCAACGGGCGCCACGTCACGCCGTCGCCACCCTCGACCATCGCGGCCGCCGGCGCATTGCCCTTGAAGTGCGAGGTGTCGAGCTCGAGCCGCTCGATCGTCCCGGCGCCGGCGAGCCGAACGATCGCCCACTCGTGACCGGGACCGCGACGCCGGCGGGTCTCCCAGCCATCGGCCATCGATCGCGACGGGCCCGGCTTGATCAGGTTGTTGCGCGAGCCGAAGAACATGTCGCTGCAGGTCTCGACGACCGCACCGTGCTCGAGCGCCGCGAGATCGACGAGCCCGACGCGTAGGCGATCCCACCGCGGCACGACCTCGCCGTGCACCCGCAGCCGCGCGACGCCACCATCGGGATAGATCCGCAGCCGCACGTGCGTGAACCGCTGCTCGCTCGTGACGACGAACTCGTTCGGGTGATTGCCCTGGAGCTCCGAACGCGGCACGAGCGGCAGCCAGTGCGCGCGATCGAGCTCGCGGAGATCCAACGGCTCGTTGATCTCGGCACCGTCGATCGCGCAGGTGTCGGGGAAGTTGCCGCGGAAGAACGCGGTGTCGACGACGATGCCGCGGATGCGCCCCGGCATGCCGAGTCGCACGATGCACCAGTCGTGGATCTCGCTGTCGCGACCGGGCGCGACGCCATCCGCGGGCCGATAGCGCCGCGTCTCCCAGCCGTCCATCCACTTGCCGCGATCGGTGTACGCGTGCTCGCGCCACTCGGCGGCGTGCGCGCGCAGGAGGTTTTCTTTCTCGGCGAAGAATTCGTCGTTGCACAGGATCGCGGCGCCACCGACGGCTTCGCCCGCGAGCTCGGGTAGATCTTGAAACGTCACAGGAGCTCTCCCAGATCGAGTGCGAGCGCCTTGCCATGCTCGGCGACGCGCGTGCCACGCAGATACGTTGCTTTGACCACGCCGCGCAGCGTCTCGCCGAGGTACGGCGTCAGCTTGTGGCGGTGATGCACGCGCTCGGTCGTGACGACCTGCGCCTCGTCGTCGGCGAACACCACGAGGTCGGCATCGTGGCCGGCGGCGATCGCGCCCTTCTTGCCGGTGAACCCGGCGAGCCGGCTCGGGCCCTCGCACATCCAGCGCACGAGATCGACGAGCGTGTGACCGCGGCGCGACGCTTCGGTCCACACGATCGACAGCGCGAACTGCAGCCCCGATACCCCGCCCCACGCGGCGACGAAGTCACCCGCCTCGATCATTCCCGCGCCGCCATTCGGCGCCGCTGCTCCGCCCGGCAGAGCCGGGCTCGCGAGCGCCTTCAGCGCCGGCGAGCACGGCGAGTGGTCACTCGCGACGAGCTCGAGCACGCCCTCGGCGAGCGCGGCCCACAGCGCTTCGCGATTCGCCGCGTCGCGGATCGGCGGCGCGCACTTGAACGCCGTCGCACCGTCGGGAATGGTCTCGGCGGTGAAGTGCAGATAGTGCGGGCAGGTCTCGGCGGTCAGCCGCAGCCCCTCGGCACGCGCCGCCCGCAGCAGCGGCAGCGCCGTCGCCGCCGAGTGATGCACGATGTGCGTGCGCGCCTTGGTCACGCGACACAGCCGCATCACGAGCTCGATCGCTTGCTCTTCCGCGGCCGGCGGGCGCGACGCGAGATACGTCGCGTAGCGATGCGGATCGGCGGTAGCGAGCGAGGCCGCGACGGCGTCGATCGGGCCGGCGAGCTCGGCGTGGACGAGCAACGGTGCGTCGAGCCCGGCGAGGATCTGCATCGCGGGTGCGAGCTCGGCCTCGCCGACCCAACCGAACTCGGCGACGCCCGAATCGACGAGAAAGCACTTGAAGCCGCGCACGCCGTCGGTGACCAGGCCCGCGAGCTCGCGCTGATTGCCCGGCACCACGCCGCCCCAAAATCCGACGTCGACCGCGCACTGCCCTTTCGCCGCCGCGCGCTTCGCCGCGAAGCCCTCGCGCGTCGTGGTCGGTGGGATCGAATTGAGCGGCATGTCGACGAGCGTGGTCACGCCACCGATCGCGGCGGCGGTGGTCGCGGTCGCGAAGCCCTCCCACTCGGTGCGGCCGGGCTCGTTGAGGTGGACGTGGGTATCGACGATGCCCGGCAGGATCGCGAGCTCGCCGTAGTCGATCGCGTCCCCCGGTGCGTCCGACCACTCCGCCACGCGAACGATCCGCCCCCCTGCGATGTGGATCGCCGCCGGTTGGATCCCTTGCGGCGTCACGACCCGCCGTGATCGCACGACCGAAGCTTGCATCGCGCGCGACTATACACGCCACGGCGTGGTCGGCTGCACGAGCTGAACGCCTGGAGGCTCGGATCGGGCGCGATCGTGTCGAGGACTCATTCGAGATGCGCGCCGGCGTCGACCCACGCCGCGAGCTCGGCCCGCTCGATGTCCGTGATCTGGGTCTTGTTGTTGAACGGCATGTTCGCCAGGTCGTACGCGCGATACTTGATCCGTGGCGCCATCGCTTTGATCTGCTCGGGCGTGTCGAGCATCATGCCGAGCGGCGCCGAGCGAAACGTGTCGTCGGACGGCTTCTTGCTGTGACACGGCACGCAGCGGATCGCGATGATCTCCTGCGCGCGCGAGAACTTCACCGCGTGATCGATCCCGAACTTCGGGCGCTGTTCGAGGTGCGAGATGAACATCAACCCGAACAGCGCGACGCCGCCCATCGCGAACGTCGGCGCGAGCCACGCCGAGGTCGCGCGCTGCTTGCCACCGCCGAGGTAGCGCGTGTTCATGAAGTGGCGGACGCCCGCGCCACCGACGCAGACGACGATCAGGATCAACCAGTTGAGGTGATGCGTGGTCGCCGCCGAGAAGTGATTGCTGACCATGATGAAGATCAGCGGAAACGTCAGGTAGTTGTTGTGAATGCTGCGCGCCTTGGCTTGCAGCGACAATCGCGGATCCTGCGGCTGGCCAGTCTTCGTCGCGTTGACGAGCAGATGCTGCGACGGCACGATCACGAACCACACGTTGCCCGTCATGATCGTGCCGATCAGGACGCCGGTCTCGATGTACGCGGCGCGCCCGCTGAACACGAGCGAGAACCCCCACATCGAGGCGAACAAGATCACCACGCACAGCGCCGTCGAGAACCGTGGGTGAAGCTGACCGATCGAGCGCCAGATCCCGTCGTAGATCAGCCAGCCGACGAACAGCGATGACGCCGACAGCGCGATCGCGATCGCCGGACCGACGTCGTGCACCGACGGATCGACCAAGAACGCGGCGCCGTGAAAGTAATAGACGACGATCAACAGCGAGATGCCGGTCGACCACGTCGCGAAGTTTTGCCACTTGAACCAGTGCAGCGTCGCCGGCATCTCGCCGGGCGCGAGCAGCTTCTTCTCGGCCTCGTAGAACGCGCCGGAGTGCAGCATCCAGATCTTGCCCTGCGACAGCGAGCCCGGTAAACGATCCGCCGCGGCCGACTTCTCGAGGTTGCGATCGATCCAGTTGAACAGCATCGAGTTGCCGATCCACATGATTCCGGCGATCACGTGGGCCCAGCGGAAGACCACGTCGAGGAGCTCGCTCAGCTGCACGGCGCCTTATAACCTATTGGCTACGCAGCTGGGCAAGCGCTTGTTTCAGCGTCGCTGCAACGGTCCGGTCGAGCAGGGTTCTTGCGAGGTCGCCTTTGTTGTCGAGCCGCGCGCGCACGGTCTTGAGGTT
>JBDTJY010000132.1:0-4334 GCA_039935615.1 Kofleriaceae bacterium | reverse complement strand
CAGGTTCGCGTCAGTATGCGCCATCGCGCGACGAGTTGGGACTACTTCGATCGCACGGGCGCACGGGCACGACGCCCGGCTAGTTCGGCGGCATCAGGTACGAGCCGGCGTTGTCCTTCGCGATCAGGTCGACGATCTGGACCGCCTGCTGGGCCGAGCCTCGGCTCCACGTGGTCTCGACGCCGTACGCCTTCGCGAGCTCGACGTTCATACGATGACCCTCGAGCGCCTTCGCGAGGTGCTCCTTGACGCGGTCATGAACGTCGACGACGTACTGTTCACGCGTCGTTTGGTTGATCCGTGCGGGGAACGGTGCCGTCACGGTCAGCCGCCAGAGCTCGACGAAGATCTGTGACATCTGGTAGCCCGACGCGGTCGCCCAGTATGCCTGGTGAAAGCCGAGGCTCTCTTTCCATTTGTCGTAGGCCTGAACCGCCAGCACGCGCTTTTGCTCGAGATCGGCGACCAACACGTCGTCGGGGAGCCGGACCGGCGCTTCGAGGAACTTCTGGTGCGCGACCTCGCCGCGATAGTAGGTCGCCATCGCGATGTAGTACGGGTCCTCGATGTGCGGCGCACGCCGCCACTCCGCGACCGCGGCATCGAGGCTGACCTCGGCCTCGGCGAAGCGATGCTGGTGGATCAAGATGTAGCCCTTGCGCGCGAACACCTCGATCCGATCGGCGTAGGTCAGGTTCGCGCGCTGGAGGATCTCGTCGAGCGTGGCGAGCGCGGCCGGCCACTCCTCGTGGTCGCTCTGGAGCGCCGAGATGTAGAGGTGGCCGTCGATCGACTCCCGCGCCGCGGGGTAGGTCTTCACGAGCTCGCGCAGGGCCTGCAGGGTCGCCAAGTAGTCGCCGCGGCCATCGAGGATCGCGGCGATGTTGAACAGCGAGATCGGGGCGTACTTGGAGTCGGGGAACTCGACGATGATCCGGCGATAGAGCGCGATCGCGCGCTCGGTCTGTTTCGCCTTCGCTGCTTCGTTCGCCTGGCGGAACACGTCGGCCGTCGCGACGTAGTCCGCGGTGATGTCGCCACCGACACCCTGCGTGCTCGCCGTGATCCGGATGATGTCGAGATCGACAACGCGGGGATCCTTCGCGGTGTTGTCGGTGTCGGGTGTCGCGTTCGGTGTGGCAGGCTTTGCCTGGGCGAGATCGCTTGCCGGCTGCGGTGGTTGTGTACGCGGAAGCGTCGGCGCTGTAGCGTGTCCAGCACACGCGGCCAGCACCACCAGGATCAGAAGACGCATACCCGAGTTATGACGTATGAACGCCCCGATCGGTGTAGCTGGTTTCTCTTGACTGTTTCGCTGTCACACCGCTTTGCTAGATCTGACATCGCATGAAGGTCGCGTTCACCTACAACCTCCGGTTGACCGACGTTCGCGAGACCGAAAAAGAGGCCGAGTACGACTCGGCTGAAACGGTCAACGCGATCGCCCAAGCTCTCGAGGCCGCCGGCCACGAGGTCGAGAAGGTCGAGGTCTCGAGCCCGGCGTCGAACCTGCTCGAGCGCCTCGAGGCCATCGACCCCGACGTCATCTTCAACACGGCGGAAGGCGACCGCGGCCGGATGCGCGAGGCGCTGTACCCGGCGCTGTTCGAGGAGCTCGGCATCCCGTACACGGGCTCCGACGCGTACACGAACGCGATCACGCTCGATAAGTGGCTGACCAAGCTGATGCTGTCGCGGTCCGGCGTCGAGACGGCGCGCGGCGTCCTGGTCACGGTCCGCAACTACGAGCAGATCATCGAGCGCGGCGCCGGCTTGGCGTTCCCGGTGATCGTCAAGCCGAACCACGAGGGCTCGAGCAAGGGGATCTACAACGGGGTGCTCGGCAGCTCGATCATCAAGGAGCCGAAGGACCTGCCGCCGGCGCTCAAGAGCGCGCTGCGGGCCTATCCCGATGGCGTCCTGATCGAGGAGTACATCGACGGCAGCGACATCGCGGTCGGCTTCATCGAGGGCGTCGGCCACGACGACGGCCTGCTGACCCCGGTCGAGGTCGTCTACATCGAGGGCGCGACCGGCGACCAGCGCGAGCGCTATCACATCTACGACTACCGGCTGAAGAACGTCGAGCCGACCAAGGTCCAGTACCGCTGTCCGGCCAACCTGCCGCGCGATGTCGCGGCGCGGCTGCGCCAGATCTCCCACGAGGTCGTCCGCACGCTCGGCATGCGCGACATGGCGCGCATGGACTTCCGCGTCACCCCGGAGGGCCGGATCTACCTGCTCGAGATCAACGCCCTGCCCTCGCTCGCGCAGGGCTCGAGCCTGTTCGCGGCGACCGCGCAGGTCGGCCTGACCTACCAATCGACGATCCAGCAGATTCTCAACGCCGCGTGCCTGCGGTCGGGGCTCGCGACCGCCTCGGAGCTCAACATCCGGCGCGCGCGCAAGGTCCAGCCGATCCGCGTCGGCTTCACGTACAACGTCAAGCGCACCCAGTCGGGCGATGACGAGGCCGAGTGGGATCCGCCGGAGACCATCATCGCGATCGCGAACGCGCTCGCGCGCCAGGGCCACATCGTCGTCCACCTCGAGGCGACCGCCGACCTGCCCCGCGTGCTCGCGGAAGCCGATGTCGACCTGATCTTCAACATCGCGGAGGGTGTCGAAGGCCGTAACCGCGAGGCCCAGGTCCCTGCGCTGTGCGAGCTGCTCGGCATCCCGTACACCGGCTCGGACTCGGCCACGCTCGCCATCGCGCTCGACAAGGCGCTCGGCAAGAAGGTGCTGCTCCAGCACGACATCCTGACGCCGCGGTTCCAGGTCATGGAGTCGCATCGCGAGCGCGTGGCTTCGGACATGAGGTACCCGCTGATCGTGAAGCCGAACGCCGAGGGCTCGAGCAAGGGGATCGGTTCGACGTCCGTCGTCGACAACGAAGAGCAACTCCGCGACAAGGTCAAGGAGCTGATCGAGCGCTATCGCCAGCCCGCCCTGGTCGAGGAGTACATCACCGGCCGCGAGTTCACGGTCGGCCTGCTTGGCGACAAGCGCCCGCGCGTGCTGCCGCCGATGGAGATTTGCTTCAAAGACAACGACGGCTCCTCACGGCCGGTCTACGACTACGCGGTCAAACAGGAGTGGGAGAAGTTCGTCTACTACGAGTGCCCCGCGAAGCTGACCGAGGCCGAGCAGAAGGCGATGGAGAAGATCGCGCGCGCCACGTTCTGGGCGCTCGACTGCCGCGATGTCGCGCGCGTCGACATGCGCATGGATGCCGAGGGCCGGATCTACGTGCTCGAGGTCAACCCGCTGCCGGGCCTGACCCCCGACTACTCCGACTTGGTGCTGATCGCGAAGGCGTGCGGCATGGAGTACGATCAGCTGATCGCCGAGATCATGACCGGCGGCCTCCGCCGCATGCGCGAGAAGCGCCGCGAGGAGCGCGAGCTCGAGCGCGAGAAGGAAGCCAAAGAAGCGCAGAAGAGCGCTGCGGCTGCCGCGGCGCAGGCCGAGAAGGACAAGGCGTCGGCGAAGCGCGCCGCGAAGCTCGCGGAGACGAAGGCCGCAGCCGCGCTGTCGAATCTCGCGAATGGCGCGAACGGCAACGGCGCGCATGGTAACGGCGCGAACGGCCACGGCGCGAACGGTCACGGCGACGAGCCGGCACCTCCGGTACCAGTGCGCGTCAAGCGCGAGCGGTCCGAGCCGGTGGTTGCGACGACCGAGCGTGCGAAGACGGATCCGGGCGAGCCCGTGATTCCGAATCCGAACGCTAACTAACTAGGCGCGCGCCTCAACGTGAGCGAGAGAACGTCTGGGCCGATGGCCTGGCGCCGCTCGCGTTCGGCATCGGGCTCGACACCGGCATCGGGTCTCGGCATCGGGCTCGGCATCGGCATCGGCATCGGCATCGGGCTCGGCATCGGGTTCGGCGTCGGGCATCGGCATCGGCATCGGCATCGGGCTCGGCATCGGCATCGGGCTCGGCATCGGGTTCGGCGTCGGGCCTCGGCATCGGGGCTCGACGAAGACCACCTCGAAGCGGCCGAGGCGGCCCGGTTCGAGTTAGTGCGAAAGCCGGTACATCATGGCGCGCACTCGGTCAGCGAGCTCGAGCGCCTCGGTGCACTGCGCCTGCGTGAGGTAGCCGAACGCGATGGCGATCTCGAGGCCGCCGGTGGTCTCGGCAGCCTCGGCGAGACACCAGAGGAAGCGATTGCGGCGGTCCTTGCCTCGACGCCGATTGGCCTCTTGGCAATTGAGCGCGACGTTTTGCGCAGCGCGCCGAATCTGATCGGCGAGCTTGGGATCGATCGTGACGAGCCGATCGAGAAGAGGAACCAGTGCGCGGATGAGTGAGAGGGAGCGGTCAT
>JBDTJY010000131.1:0-11742 GCA_039935615.1 Kofleriaceae bacterium | reverse complement strand
GCGATCCTGAGCGAGCTCGACCGGCGCGCCACCGCGTTCGAGGGCAACGAGCTGGTCTCGATCTACTTCGGCGGTGGCACTCCGTCGCTGTGGCGCCCGGACTGCCTCGGCGCGGTCGTGCACGCGGTGCGCGCGCGGTTTGGGGGCGCGCCCAAAGAGGTCACGCTCGAGGCCAATCCCACCGATTGCAGCGACGCGAACCTCGCCTCCTGGCGCGCGGCCGGCATCGACCGGATCTCGATCGGCGTGCAATCGCTCGCGGCTGACGAGCTGGTCGTGCTCGGCCGCGATCATCGGTTCGGCGATGGCCCGGCGGCGCTCGCCCGCGTGCTCGGCGCGGGCCTCGCGGCGTCGTGCGATTTCATCCTCGGGACGCCGACCGCGCGCGCCTACGACACGTCGTGGATCGACGCGATGGCGGCGACCAGCGTCGGCCATCTCTCGATCTACGAGCTCACGATCGAGGATCGCACCGCCTTTGGCCAGCGCGTCAAGACCGGCCGCCTGGTGCCGCGCGACGAGGACACGCTCGCCGATCTCTACATCGCGACCCACGAGGCGCTCGCGGCGCGCGGGTTCGAGCACTACGAGATCAGCTCGTACGCGCGGCCGGGCCAGCGCGCGGTCCACAACTCGCTGTACTGGCGCGGGGCCCCGTTCCTCGGGCTCGGCGTCGGTGCGGCGTCGCTCGCGATCGCGGCCGATGGCAGCGGCGAGCGAGCGACCAATCCGCGGCGCGCGGTCGATTATCTCGCCGCACCGGGGACTCCCGCCGAGGTCGTACCGTCGGCGCCGAGCGAGATGCGCGCCGATCGTGCGTGGTTGGGCATGCGCACGCGCGAGGGCGTCGTCGAGGACGAGCTGCCGGCCGCGCTCGTCGCGTGGCTGGTCTCCGAGGGCCTCGCCGAGCGGGTCCCGGGCAGGCATGTGCGGATCTCGCCGACCCTGCGCGGGTTTCTGATGGCCGATACGATCGCAGCGCGCATCGCGGATGCGTTGTAAGCTCGTCGGAACGTGGCCGGCGACCTGTCGAGACGCGCGCAGAAGATCCTGCACGCTGTCGTCACCGAGTATCTCTCGGTGGGCGATGCCGTGGGCTCGCGCACGGTGACGCGCCGTCACGATCTGGGGCTGTCTCCTGCGACCGTCCGCAACGTGATGGCGGACCTCGAGGAGCTCGGCCTGCTCGAGCAGCGCCACACCTCGGCGGGCCGCGTGCCGACCACCTCGGGCCTGCGGTTCTTCATCGACTCGTTGCTGAAGGTGCGCGGCCTCACCCCGCGCGAGCGCGAGGAGATCCGCGAGCGCGTGACCGCGCCGTCGCCGGACGAGGTGATGCAGCGTGCATCACGGCTGCTCTCCGATCTCACGCATCACGCCGCCGTGATCCTCGCTCCCGATCCGGATGAAGCGCGGCTCGAGCGCATCGAGTTCCTGCCGCTCCGCGACGGCAAGTTGATCGCCGTGTTGGTCACGACCGACGGCCGGATCGAGAACCGCCTCGTGATGGACGACGTCGATTCGAGCCGGCTCGAGCGCATCCACAACTACCTCAACGACCTGCTCGCCGGCATGACGCTCGACGAGGTCCGCGAGCGCGTGATCCGCGAGCTCGGGATCGACAAGAACCGCTATGACGAAGCGGTCGCCTCGGCGCTGCGGCTCGGTCACGCGGTGTTCGTCAAGCAGCCAGAGCGCTCGGCCGACGTGGTGATCGCCGGCCAGGCGAACCTGCTCGACGACGTCCAACCCGACCAGATCCGAGATCTCTTGAGGACGCTCGAGGACAAGGAGACGCTGGTGCGGCTGCTCGACCGCACGCGGACCGCGGACGGCCTTCAGGTCTTTCTCGGAACCGAGACCGCGATGTCGGCGCTGTCGAATAGCTCGATCGTCGGCGCCTCGTATGGCCCCGAGGAGAGGCCGATCGGCGCGCTGGCCGTGATCGGTCCGATGCGGATGAACTACGGCAAGGTGATGTCGGTCGTGGATTTCACCGCCGAGACCGTGTCGCAGTTGCTCGCAGAGCTGGCCAAGCCCTAGAAAAGACCACGGTTCATGGTTATGTTGCGCGGGTATGAGCGAGCCAGCCAAACCTGAGGGGTCCGAGGCCGAATTGGCCGCGGACAGCGGAGTCATTCCGGTCGAGGTCGAGCCTCCCGATGCCGCACCTGGCGCGGATCCGATCGCGGAGCTCGAGGCGAAGCTGGCCGCCGCCGAGAAAGAGAAGAAAGAGAACTGGGATCGCTATCTCCGCGCGGCCGCGGATCTCGAGAACACGCGCAAGCGCCAGAGGCGCGAAGCGGATGATGCGAAGTTCGAGACCAAGACGAAGATCTTGAAAGAGATCCTGCCCGTCGTCGACAACCTCGAGCGTGCGATCGAGCACGCGGGTGCCGGCAGCGAGACCAACCCGATCATCGAGGGCGTGAACCTCGTGCTGCGCCAGTTGATGACCGCGTTCGAGCGGCTCGAGGTCACGCCGGTCGAGGCGCAGGGCCAGCCGTTCGATCCGAACCTGCACGAGGCGATCTCGCAACAAGAGAGCGACCTACCCCCGGGCTCGGTCGTGACCGTGCTCCAGCGCGGCTACAAGTCCGGCGATCGGCTGCTGCGCCCCGCGCTCGTGGTCGTCGCGAAGCCGAAGGCCGCCGCGGAATAATGTTCGGCGTAGGGCGAGTGACCCATGTCTAGGGTCGTCGGGATCGATCTCGGCACGACGAACTCCTGCGTCGCGATCATGGACGGCGAGGCCGTGGTGATCGCGAACGCCGAGGGCACGCGCACCACGCCGTCGGTCGTCGGCTTCGCCGCGTCGAACGAGCGCCTGGTCGGCCAGGCAGCGCGCCGCCAGGCGATGACCAACGCGGAGAATACGATCTACGCGGTCAAGCGCCTGATGGGCCGCAAGTTCGAGGACGCGGAGGTCCAACGTCACCTGCTGACGTGCCCGTACGAGGTCGTCGCGGCCCCGAACGGCGATGCGTACGTGCGCGTGCGCGGGCGCGATTACTCGCCGCCGGAGGTCTCGGCGATCGTGCTGCAGAAGATGCGGCAGACCGCCGAGGATTGGCTCGGCGAAGAAGTCACCGAAGCCGTGATCACGGTGCCGGCATACTTCGACGACGCCCAGCGCCAGGCGACGAAGGATGCCGGCCGGATCGCGGGCCTCAACGTCCTGCGGATCGTCAACGAGCCGACCGCGGCGGCGCTCGCGTACGGTGTCGAGACCCAGAGCGCGGCGCGGGTCGCGGTCTACGACCTCGGCGGCGGCACGTTCGATATCTCGATCCTCGAGCTCGATAACGGCGTGTTCCGCGTCCGCTCGACGGCCGGCGACACGTTCCTCGGCGGTGAAGACTTCGACAACGCGATCGTCGAAGCGATGCTCGCCGCGTTCGCGACGCAAAACGAAGGCATGGATCTGCGCGGCGATCGCCTCGCGCTCCAGCGCCTCAAGGACGCGGCGGAGCGCGCGAAGATCGAGCTGTCGAGCGCGACCGAGACCGAGGTCAACCTGCCATTCCTCGCGGCCGGCGCCGATGGCCAACCGCGCCACCTGATGATCACGATGCAGCGGTCGGCGCTCGAGGCGCTGGTCGAGCCGCTCGTGCAAGCGACGCTCGAGCCGTGCCGGCGCGCACTCGCCGATGCCGGCATGGATCCGAAGGACATCGACGTGGTGATCCTCGTCGGTGGCCAGACCCGGATGCCGCGCGTGCACGAGGTCGTCAAGGAGATGTTCGGCAAAGAGGCGAGCCGGCGGGTCAACCCCGACGAGGTCGTCGCGGTCGGTGCGGCGATCCAGGGCGGCGTGCTCACCGGCGACATCCAGGAAGTGTTGCTCCTCGATGTCACGCCGCTGTCGCTCGGCATCGAGACGATGGGCGGCGTGTTCACGCGCCTGATCCCGCGCAACACCGCGCTGCCGGCGCGGGCGACCGAGATCTTTTCGACGACGATCGACAACCAGCCGTTCGTCAACGTCCACGTCCTGCAGGGTGAGCGCGAGATGGCCGACGACAACAAGTCGCTCTCGCACTTCGAGCTGACCGGGATTCCGCCGGCGCCGCGTGGCGTGCCGAAGATCGAGGTCGCGTTCGATATCGATGCCGACGGCGTGCTCCACGTGTCGGCGCGCGATCACGGCACCGGCCGGATCCACAACGTCACCGTGCAACCGACGACCGGCCTCAACGAGGACGACATCGAGCGGCTCGTCGCGGAGTCGAACGCGATGCAGGAGGACGACGCGGTGCGCCGGCTGCTCGTCGAGGCGCGCAACAAGGCCGAAGGGTTGTTCTACTCGTCGGACAAAGCGATGGCCGAGTTCGGCCCGATGATTCCACCCGAGGAGCGCGAGTTCCTGACGACCGAGCTCGCCGAGTGTCGCGACGCGATCGCGACCGATGACCTCGCGCTGGTCGAGGACGCGGTGGCGCGCCTCGAGGTCGCGGCGCAGCGCATCGGTGAAGCCATTTATGCGGCCGCCGATATCGGTGGCGGCGACCCCGAAGCCGGCTAGAGTCCCGCATGGCCAAGCGAAAGCGCGACTACTACATGGTGCTCGGCCTGACCAGAGACGCGACCGAGACCGACGTCAAGCGCGCGTTTCGCGAGCTCGCTCGCAAGCATCATCCGGATATGAATCCCGATGATGGCGGCGAAGGATTCCGCGAGATCAACGAGGCGTACGCCGTGCTCTCGGATCGCGATTCGCGCACGCGCTACGATCGCTGGGGCCACGCGAATGGCGACGAGTCGAGCGGGCTCGGCGCGGTCGTCGACGCGGCCCAGGAGATGTTCAACGACATCCTGCGCCGCCGTCGCGGCAAGCAGAAGGGCACCGATACGCGCTACACGCTCGAGGTCACGTTCGAGGAAGCCGCGTTCGGGACCGAGAAGACGATCACGATTCCGCCGCAGATGCCGGGCGGCACGTCGCGCGACCTCAAGATCGTCGTGCCGACCGGGACCAAGGAAGGCACGACCAAGCTCGTCAAAGGCGAGGGCGAGCTCGGCAAGGCCGGCACGCAGCCGGGCGACCTGCAGATCATCATCCGGATCGCCGAGCACGCGCGGTTTCGCCGCGAAGGACTCGACGTCCACAGCGAGCAGACGATCACGTTCGCGCAGGCCGCGCTCGGCGCGGTGATCGATCTCGTGTCGATCGACGGCGACGTCAAGATGCGGATCCCCGAGGGCACGCAGCCCGGCCGGGTGTTCCGGATCAAGGGCCGCGGGATCCCTCAGACCTCGGGCAAGAACGCCCAACGCGGCGATCATCTCGTCCACGTCCAGGTCGACGTGCCGACCGAGCTCACCGCGAAGCAGCGTGCGCTGATCGAGGAGCTCGCGCGCGAGAGCGGCGAACAGACCGCAGTCGTGGCGCCGAAGAAGCGCCTCCTCGATCGCGTGCGATCGTTACTCGACGAGTGAGGGCCCGACGCATGAGGGTCGACGAATGAGGTCGTGGCTGCTCGTGCTCGCTGCGTGTGGCCCGAAGCCGGCGCCGCAGTGGACCGAGCACGACGCGCCCCAGCGTCACGAGCACGGCGCGCCCGCGGCGACGCCGCAATCCGCGAAGCCGATCGATCTCGCGACGCTGTCGCCGGCGACGATCGACGAGCTCGACGAGGTCACCGCGCGCGTCGTCGTCGATCGCCTCGCGGGCAAGGCACCGGCGGCGCGGGTCACGCTGCGCGCGGCGCGGCTCGCGCACCATCGCGGCGATGACGTCACGGCGCGCGCGGATCTCGCGCGTGCGGCCGCCGCCGCCGACGAGACCGACGTGCACGCCGAGGTCGCGGCGCTCGCCGCCGAGCTGGCCGAGTTGATCGATGGCGCGGTGAAGCCCGACGTGATCGCGGTGCTGTTGCCGCTGTCGGGGAAGTTCGCGGCGGTCGGCGCCGAGCTGCGCGCCGCGATCCAGCTCGCGCCCGCGCGTGGAACGAAGTGGCTGTTCCTCGATACCAAGGGCGAAGCCGACGGCGCGACCGCGGCGGTCGAGTTCGCGGCGAGCCGCGGCGCGATCGCGATCCTCGGTCCGGTCGGCACCCGCGAGGTCACGGCGGCGGCGCGCGCGGCGGCGCTGCGCGCGATTCCGATCGCGCTGCTCGGTCCCGAAGACGGCGCCGATCCGGCGGCCGGTGTATTTCGGCTCGTCGGCTCGCCCGCCGACGAGGGCCGCGCGGTCGCCCAGCTCGCGAAGTCGGAGAGCTTTCCGACCGTCGCCGTGTTCTCGCCGCGCGATGACATCGGTGGTGAATCGGCGAGCGCGTTCGTCGCCGAGGCGCAGCGGCTCGGCCTGCAAGTCACCGGGCAGGGCACCTACGATCCGACCGGCGGCGACGTCGAGCCCGACGTCAAGCAGTTCCTGAATCTCGTGCCGGCGACCAACCCCGAGCTCGCCGAGCACCTCGCGCGCGCGAAGACCAAGAGGCTCGGCTGGGAGACGTTCTCGCCGGAGATTCCGTATTCGTTGCTCTACCTCCCCGATCGCTACGACCGCGCGGCGATCGTCGCCGCATTCTTGCCGTACTACAACGTCGAGCTCCGCACGACCGAGTTCCCCGACCAGGGCATGCTCCAGAAGAAGCACGGCGGTCACGTCCCGCAGGTCGTCCAGCTCGTCGGTGGCGCCGGCTGGCACCATCCGTCGCTACCGCTGCGCGGTGGCACCGCGGTGCAAGGTGCGCTGCTCGTCGACAGCTTCCCCGGCGAGCTCGGTGGTGATGTCGCGGCGGCATTCGTCACCGACTTCACCGCAAAGGCCGGGCACACGCCGTCGTCGTCGGTGGCCGAGGCCTTCGATGCTGCGACGCTCGTGGCCGCGGCTCGTGAAAGTGCAACCACGCGAGCGGCGATGCGCACCGCGATCGCGCGAGCCAAGCTCGACGACGGTGCCTGCGGCGCGGCGAAGATGGACGTCGACGGCGAGCTCCATCGCAGCTTCGTCACGCTCGAAGTCCAGGGCGACGAGCTGATCGTCGCTCCGTAACTCGTCGCTCCGTAACTCGTCGCTCCGTAACTCGTTGCGACGAAAATTGAAAATTAGGTCGAAAATTAGGTCGCACCTATTTGTTGCGCGAATCGCACGAAAATTAGGTCGCACCTATTTGTTGCGCGAATCGTGCAATTTTGGCCGAAGGACGGACGGCGAGCGACGCGTCGTGGCGCTAAGGAGGCGAGGGCACGTTCGCTTCGGGTCGAGCACGCTGACATGAATGTCGGGCTGTCCGGGGGGCGGACGCCGTTAGAGCACGGTGCGATCGGTGCGGACGAGTTGGTCGCGAAGGCAGGCCTTGCCGAGCTTGTCGTCGCGCAGGCGCACGAACACGGGCTGGAACAGCTGGTGATCGTCGGTCGCGTAGAGATAGCGCACCTCGGCGACGGGCCGCTCCTTGCGCCCGAGCCGCGCATCGAGATCGTTGCGCGACGCGTTGGTCGTCCCGGCGAACACGTTGCCGCAATCGAACATCGCCTTGCCGTCCATCACGCACATCCGATACGCGTTGCCGACGTTCTCGACGATCATCACGTCCGCGGACTTCACGAACTTGTACTTGCGCTGCGTCGTCACGCGACCGCTGGTGTAGGGCGCGTCGCGCTGCTTGAACACGATGCCCTCGGCGTTCGCCTCGCGGAGCTTGTCGTGGAGCGCGCGCTTCTGGTTCGCGGTGGTCGCGACCTGGAGCACGCGCGCCTCGCCGGTCAGCGCCGGCTCGAGCTCGTTGTCGAGGAGCTCCCAGCGTTCGAGGTAGCCGCGCGAGCGCACGTCTTCGCCGGCGAGCTGGAGCACGTCGAACATCCAGTAGGCGTCGCCCAGGACCTCGCCGTCGACGATCGTGCCGTGCGGTAGATACGCCAGTCCGCCGAGGGCTTGCCCGGCGAGCTGCGTGACCTTGCCATCGCGATTGGTCGGGACCAGGCCGCCCTCGTTGACGTGGACGATCACGCGGATGCCGTCGAGCTTTTGCTGCGCGATCATCGAATCGTCGGCGAGGAACTTCGCGAGGTCGGCCTCGTCGTCGATCGCGGTCAGGAGCTGCGCGGCGTGGCCGACCTTCGCGCGCTTGCCGGTGACCTTGGAGGCCGAGCCGGCGCCCTCGGGAGGCGCGACCGCGGCCGGCTGATGATCGCCGACCTTTTCTTCGTAGCCCTTGCCGCGCTTCTCGCGCACGAGCCGCTCGAACATCTTGTCGGCGTCGGCGCGCGAGACCTTGACCGCCTTGGAGCCGGTGTTGAGCTTCGCGCCGCGCCGTCCCCACGCGACCGCGACCGTGAAGTTGCCGCCGTCGTCGAGGATCGTCGCGTTGTAGACCTTGTCGGACGAGCCTTCTTGGAAGAACAGCTCGATCGACTTGATGGTGGCCATGCGCGGAGGTCGATCCTGCCATAGACTTGCGCGACGCGATGAAGACCACGGGCCGTGACTACGCGATCCACCTTGGATTGTTCGTCGCGTGCTGCGTGACCACGACGCTCAGCTACAACGTCACGTTCGCCGCGACGTTGATGGCGATCCTGACCTGCCACGAATTCGGCCACTACCTCGTCGCGCGTCATCACAAGATCGACGTCTCGCTGCCGTACTTCATCCCGCTGCCGCCGTACTTCACGATGGGCACGCTCGGCGCGGTGATCCGGATGAACAAGATCGACGATCGCCGGGCGCTGTTCGATGTCGGCGCGGCCGGGCCGATCGCGGGGCTCGTCGTCGCGATTCCGCTGCTCGTGATCGGCCTCCACTTGTCGCCCATCGGTCCGTCGGCTCCAGACAGCAACATCGAAGGCAACTCGATCCTCTACGCGCTGCTCAAGTACGCCGTGTTCGGCCAGTGGCTGCCGAACAGCTCGGTCGACGTCCACCTCCACCCGATGGCCGAGGCCGCGTGGGTCGGCCTGCTGGTCACGATGATCAACCTGATGCCGATCGGCCAGCTCGACGGCGGTCATGTCGCGCGCGCGGCCTTCGGCCAGACCCACGAGAAATGGTCGCAGCGACTCCACGTCGCGCTGCCGATCGTCGGCGTCGTCGTCGCGACCGTGATGTTCGTCGCCGCACGCGCGCACGGCTACGACGTCGTCGCCGCCCTCGGCTATGCCAAGTACGGCGTGATTCCGTGGCTCGTGTGGACGCTGATGCTCGCGGTGATCCGCGGACGTTCCGGCGAATATCACCCCGAGGTCGGCGACGTTCCGCTCGATCCGGTGCGGCGCTGGCTCGCGTTCGGCGTGCTGATCGTGTTCTTGCTGATCGCGATGCCGGTGCCGTCGCGGCCGGTGCTGTGACAGAATCACGCCCATGACGCCGCCGCCGGCCGTGGTCACCGCCGCGTGGGACGAGGTCATCGCGCATTGGGACGAACCAGCGCGCCACGACACGTTGCTCGGCCTGGTCGTCGCGAACAACTGCTTCGCGTGGGCGGCGGGTCGCTACAAAGCCAAGGCTGGCGATCCGATCGCCGACAAGAACCTCGAGCGCCTGCGCAAGGCCGCGACCGTGACGATGATGGCGACCGCTGCACCACGCCCCGACGAGTCGAAGGTCCCCTACCGCAACGCCATGCTGGTCTTGATCGTGCTCGCGATCCTGATGGGCGTCGGCGTGATCTACGCGAAGTTCCGAGACAAGACCGCGGTCACTCAGACCGCCCCCTGATACTCTTGACGCGTGGCGCAGCTCGACTTCGCGGAGCGGCAACTGACGCTCAAGCTCGTCTACTTCGGGCCGCCGCTGTCTGGCAAGACCTCGAACCTGCGCGCGCTCTACACCAAGGTCGACAAGCTCAACCGCGGTCGCCTGATGACGCTCGACACGCGCGATGATCGCACGTTGTTCTTCGACCTGCTGCCGATCTTTTTTCGGACCTCGAACTTCTCGTTCCGGATCAAGGTCTACACGGTGCCCGGTCAGCAGGTGCACGAGGCGACGCGCAAGGTCGTGCTCGCCGGCGCCGATGGCGTGGTGTTCGTGGCCGACTCGAGCCCCGCTGCGATCGGGCCGAATCGCGAGGCCTGGACCGGGCTCCAGACCGTGCTCCACGTCCACTCGCTCGAGGCCATCCCGATCGTCGTCCAGTACAACAAGCGCGACCTGTCCGATGCGGTGCCGCTCGCCTCCGTCGACCGCTTCGATCGGCCGGTGATCGAGGCGCAGGCCGTGGCGGGGATCGGCGTGGTCCCGACGTTCTTTCAGCTGGTCACCGCGGCCTGGGACTATTTAGATAAGGACTTACAGCTCGCGGCCAAATTAGGCATCGATTCTCGGGTCTTTCGCGAGGCGCTCGTCGAGCACGTCGGCGTCTCGGATGCGCTAGACTAGGGCCGTGAGCGGCCCCGCTGTCGGAATGCTCGATGTTCCGATCGACCTGGCCCGCCTGATTCCACCGGCCGAGCTCGACGAGCTCGTCGATGCTATCCGGCGCGCCCTTGGAGGCGAGGTCGCGATCTACGACCGCGACGATCGCCTGTTGGCCGGGGCCGAGATCGCGGGGCCCCACCAACCACTCGATCACGATGGCGAGCGGGTCGGCGCGGTGGCCGCGAGTGGGCCGAACGCCTCAGCGGCGCTCGAGTTGATCGCGACTCAGCTCGGCCTGCTGGTCCACCACGCGAACGCGCGCGACCTGGCGGCGACGACCCACGAAGCGGCGATGCGGATGACGTTCGCCGAGCTGACCGAGCACAACCAGCGACTGCAGCGTGCCCTGGCGCGGCTCGAGGAGCTCGATCGCCTGAAGTCGAACTTCCTCGCGACGATGTCGCACGAGCTCCGCACGCCGCTGACCTCGGTGATCGGCTACGCCGAGATGATGGCCGAGGGACTCGCCGGCCCGATCACCGGCGAGCAACACGACTACCTGGTCACGATCCTCTCGAAGGCCGATCAACTGCTCGGGATGATCACGGCGGTGCTCGACGTGGCGTCGCTCGAATCGGCGCCGCTCGCGATCGAGCGCAGCGCGCTGTCGCTCGCCGAGGTGGTCGCGGTCGAGGTCGCGGCGTTCGTGCCGCAGGCGGCGAAGCGCGGCATCGCGATCCAGGTCGACTATCGCGGCGTGTGCACGGTGCTCGGCGACAAGAAGAAGATGCGCCAGATCGTGTCGAGCTTGATGTCGAACGCGCTCAAGTTCACCTCCGACCAGGGCCGCATCGCGGTCGTGGTCCAGCCCGGCCCGCTGACGCCGCACGAATCCGATAGCGGCCACACCAACGCGATCCAGCTGGTCGTGAGCGACACCGGCATCGGCATCTCGCGCGATCAGGTGGCGAAGATCTTCGAGCCGTTCTTTCAGGTCGATTCGTCGTCGACGCGCGCGTTCGGAGGCACCGGCCTCGGCCTGACGCTCGCGAAGGCGTACGTCGAGGCACACGGCGGCCGGATCTGGGTCGACACCTCGCCAGGCCAAGGCTCGACGTTCGTCGCGAGCTTTCCGCTGCATCTCGTCGACGACGACGTCGACATGCGAGTCGCCGGTTTCGGGGAGGGTGCTTGACCGAGCTCTCGGTCGCGATTCCGATCGCTGTGCTGTGCGTGCTGGTGGCGGGGTTCTGTTCCGGTACCGAGGTCGCGCTGTTCTCGTTGCGCCGGGTCGATCGCGAACAGCTCACGCGCAGTGAAGCGCGCCGCGATCGCATGATCGTCGCGCTGCTCGAGCGGCCGCGCCGGCTGATCGCGACGGTGTTGATCGGCAACGAGGCGTGCGCGGGCGTGCTCGCGATCGTCGCGTTCGGGCT
>JBDTJY010000130.1:0-18225 GCA_039935615.1 Kofleriaceae bacterium | reverse complement strand
ACGCTCGCGGTGTGCTCCGGCACGCTGCGCCGCTACCTGATCGCGCGCGACGCACTGCCCGATCGGCCGCTCACCGCGATGGTGCCGGTCTCGGTTCGCGACCCTGGTCAGGACGGCGGCAACGCGCTCTCGATCCTGATCGCGAATCTCGGGACCAACCTCGAGGATCCGCTCGAGCGCATGAAGCTGATCATCGAGTCGACCGCGATCGCGAAGGAGCGCCTCGGGAAGATGTCGAATCTCGAGCGAGTCGCGCACGCGGCCGCGATGAGCGCCCCGATGGGTGCGAGCATGGTCACCGGCTATGCGAAGCGCCGGCCGATCTACAACGTCGTGATCTCGAACGTGCCCGGCCCGAAGCAGCTCCTCTATCTCGATGGTATGCGTCTCGACGAGAGCTACCCGGTCTCGATTCCGGTCGATTACCTCGCGCTCAACATCACGATCACCGGCTACAACAAGGAGCTCGGCTTCGGCTACACCGCTTGCCGCCGCTCGGTACCGTCGCTGCAGCGCATGCTCGATTACACCGACGAATCGCTCCGCGAGCTCGAAGCCGCCTTGCAGCTCGGCGCGCGCGACGCGGCTGGCTAGGGCGGGCTCCACGGCTGGCCAGTCTCGCAGTTGACATGCGCCAGCTTCACGCCCGTCGGCGTGAAATCGATATGACCGAACACGATCGGTAGCGTCATGCGCCGCGGGCCGCACGAACCGGGGTTGAAGATGTGGATGCCGCGATCGACGCCGATGAACGGCACGTGCGAGTGACCGCACACGACGAACGAGGCTTTCTCCGCGCGTGCGAGCTTTGCAACCTCGGCGCGCAGCTTCGGGCCATACACCCCGATGTGCACCATCAGCGTGCGCAGCCCGCTCTCGTGATCGATCACGAGCGCATCGGGGAGCTCGTCGGCGCGGGTGTCGATGTTGCCGCGGATCGCGTAGAGCGGCGCGACCTCGCGCAGCGCCTCGAGCACGGCGAGGTCGCCGATGTCACCGGCGTGAAAGATCGCATCGGGCGCGTAGTCGGCGAGCGCCTGCGCGGTGCCGGCGTGCGGGGAAGAATGGGTATCCGCGACGACCGCGATCTTCCGCACGCCGGCGGGCAGCGTCGCGTGATGTCTGACGGGTTGGATCACGTTGAGATTTCCACCAGCCTCATGATTTCCGTTCCTAGCATACAGCGCCGGCAGTAGAGTCCGCGCCATGCGAACCGCCGTCCTCCTGATCGTGCTGGCCGCGTGTCCCCACGCGGCGCCCGACGGCGAGGGACCGGTCGATGGCAACGGCAGCGCGACCACGCCTGTGGATGCCGCGTCGTCGACCATCGATGCCGGACCGTGCGGCCTGCGGACCGGTATGCGCGGCAAGACGAATCGCACGGTGCACGCGGGTGGCCTCGATCGCACGTACATCGTGTACCTGCCCGAAGCCGTCGACGCGAGCGAACCGGTGCCGCTCGTGTTCGTGCATCACGGCTACACGATGTCGGGTCAGAACATGTACGACATCACGGGCTATCCGGCGCTCGCCGATCGCGAGCATGTCGCGGTCGCGTTCCCCGACGGGCAAGGCGGGCCGGGCAGCCTTGGTGCACCGTGGAACGTCGGCGCGAATGTCTGCACGTCGTACGAGGGCGTGCCCCCGAATGCACCGGGTGATGACTTCGCCTTCCTCGACGCGATGAAGGCCGACATCGCGCAGGATCAATGCCTCGATCCGGCGCACGTGTTCGTCACCGGCTTCTCGATGGGCGGCTACTTCGCGCACGAAGCCGGCTGCAACGGCGCCGGCATCGCGGGGGTCGCACCGCACTCCGGCGGCACGCACGATCTCGCGCAGTGCGCGAATGCGATCAAGCCGATCATCATGTTCCACGGCGCGGCCGATCCGATCGTGCCCGACGCCTGCGAGGACCCGAACGTCGCGTCGGTCACCGAGGGCGCCGCGGCGGCACGCTGGGCCGCGCACAACGGCTGCGCGACGACGACGACGAGCCGCACCGTCGACAACGGCACGTGCGTGACGTACGACGGCTGCCCCGCGGGCGGCCAGGTCGAGCTCTGCACGTTCAACGCGATGGGCCACTGCTGGGCCGGCGGCGACGGCGTGAACGTCTACGCGTGCGGCAGCTACGAGAGCGCGACCGAGCTCGAGTGGGCGTTCTGGAAGCAGCACGCCTGGTAGCTCGGTCCATTTCACCCCCATGAATACGAGCGGGTTCGGGACGTCTCACCGACCGCATGTGCGACGCTCGACGCATGGCGAAGGTGCTCTTCCCACTGCCCGATCATGACTTCGACGTCACCGAGGTCGCCGTGCCGTGGAAGCTGTTGCGCGAGGCCGGGCACGAGGTGGTGTTCGCGACCGAAGCCGCCGCGACTCCGGCGTGCGATCCGCTGCTCCTGACCGGCGTGGTGTTCGGCAAGCTCGGGGCACGCGAAGATGCGATCGCGTGTTATCGCGAGCTGGAGACCTCGCCCGAGCTCGTCAAGCCGATCGCCTGGAAAGACGTCCGCGTCGACGAGCTCGATGCGTTGTTCCTCGCCGGTGGGCACGCGCCCGGCATGCGCCAGTATCTCGGCAGCGCCGAGGTGCACGAGCTGATCCGCGAATTCTTCGCGACGCAAAAACCGATCGCCGCGATCTGTCACGGCGTGCTCGCCGCGGCGCGAGCGAAGCGCGACGACGGCAAGTCGGTGCTGTACGGCGTGCGCACCACGTGCCTGCCGAAATACATGGAGCGCGCGGCGTACTTCTCGACGTTCTGGCGGCGCGGTCGCTACTACCGCACCTATCCGAAGTACGTCGAAGAGGAGGTCTGCGAGGCGCTCGCGCAGCTCGCCGACTTCGAGCGCGGGCCACGCGAGCTGTCGAAGCGCGGCACGCGCGACGACGATACCGCGGCGTTCGTCGTCGAAGACGGCCGCTACGTTTCAGCGCGGTGGCCGGGCGACGCCTGGTTGATCGGGAAGAAACTGATCGAGCGACTGCCCTCGATGGCCGCGGCCACGCGCGCACATCAGGCTTAACAACCACGCTGCGAAGGAGTCTTTGAACGGTGCGTTCGGTTCGGCCCCTACTGCTCGTCGCCGTGTCGTTGATCGGATTGCGCGACACGCACGCGACGCTGCAACTCGCCGACTACCGCTACTTCCGCGCGCTGTCGATCGATCTCGTCGGTCGGCCGCCGACCCGCGACGAGCTCGCGACGTTCGAGAAGCCGAACTTCGAGCTCGATGCGTGGATCGAATCGCACCTCACCGGCGACGCGTATGCCGAGCGGTTGCGGCGGATCTATCTCGACGCGTTGCGCCTCGAGATCGGGCCGAGCTTTCAGTACGTGCCCAACCCGGTGATGCTGCGCCGCCAGCAGATCGTGGGTCCCGACGGCGCGCCGATCTACGTCTACTTCCGGCGCGGCCAGCGCCGCGTCGATGCCGCGCGCGATGGCGATTTCTGTCTGACCCGAGAAGAGACCGGCCAGCAGTTTCCGACCAACGCACCGGCGACCGGAACCGCGAAGCCGATCAGCCAGGCCGTGCTCGACGCGCACACGCTCGTCGTCAAGCCGTGGTGGTTGTACGCCGACTATCGCGACACCACGCCCGTCGACTTCGTCTCGCCGGATTGGGTGAAGCGATTCCCGGGGTTCGTGCCGGCGCCGGCGCTGCTCGTCGAGCCCGACGGCAAGACCCGGGCGACCGGCGTTCGGGTGTGCCGTGAAGAAGCGCAGACCGCCGAGACCGGCACGGTCTACGTCTCGGGTCGCGCCGGCGCGAAGAAGGGCGATCCGCTGCCCGGAGGTCGGCTGACGCAACCACCCGGCGATGCCGGCTTCGCGAAGACCGCGAAGGGCCGCGCGGTGTCGTGTCTGTCGGGCACCGGCTTTCAATCGTCGGTCGAGTGCGGCTGCGGCATCGGGCTCGAGCGCTGCTTGCCGAGCTCCGGTCCGCAGAACGAGGCCGCGGCGTTCGTGATGCCCGCGCGCACGCCGCTCGGCACCGCGCTGCCGTTCGAAGCGAATCCACAGGCACCGGCGTCGTGGATCCGGATGTGGTGGGGCGAAGAAGCGAAGCGCTTCCTCGACTCGCTGTTCGCGACCGATCGCGACTTCCGCGAGATCCTGACGGCGCGCTCGACGGAGATCAACGGACCGCTCGCGCAGTTCTATCGGTTCCTCGCCGGTGCGAGCTGCTGCGGCCCGGGGGCCGACGCGGGTTACTCGCAGCCCGATCCACTGTTCGATCCGGCGGCGGTGCCGACCGCGCTCGTGCCCGAGGACACCGCGACGTGGCTGCCGGTGGCCGATCGCGGCCCGCACGCGTCGGGCATCCTGACGATGCCGGTGTTCCTCACCAAGTACGGATCGCGGCGCGCGCGCGCCCACGTGCTCTACAACGCGTTCCTGTGCAAAGACTTCATCGCCGACTCGGTGAAGCTCGCGCCGTCGGATGATCCGGATCTGACGAAGCGGCCCGGTTGCTCGTCGTGCCACCAGACGCTCGAGCCGATGGCCGCGTACTTCACGCGCGTGCAGGAGTCTGATTGGACGTGGTTGCCGGCGACCATCTTCCCGATGACGCGAGCATCGTGCGCGAAGAAGCCGTCGGCGCTGTGCAAGCAGATCTACGATCCGGCGTTCGACAAGCTGCGCGGTGCGTACGCCTCGCCGGCGCACGCCGAGACCGGACCGAGTGGGCTCGCGCAGGAGCTCGTGTCGGCACCGGAGTTCGCGCCATGCGTCGTCGAGAACGTCGCGCAATCGCTGCTCGGTCGCTCGCTCGCGCCCGAGGACGATGCCTGGAAGCTCCAGCTCGTGAAGACGTTCGTCGGCGGTGGCTACCGCATGAAGGCGCTGGTCCGCGCGATCGTCAAGTCGCCGCGCTATCGCGCCGGGAACGACCGGCGATGAGAGTCGGGCTGTTACTCGCGATCGCCGCGTGCGGTGGTGCGGTCGTGTCGCCGAGCGAGCCGGCCGCCTTGCCGTCGCACCAGACGACGATGCTCGATCGCACGCCGAAGGAGCGCCGCCGCATGGTCGAGCCCGAGGTCTATCTGCGCGCGTACCTCGGCTGGTTCGGCGGCCTCGTGCCGCTCGACGTCCAGAGCCGCGCGCGCCCGAAGGGTCTGTTCGACGCGTGGGACGACTATCTCTCCGCGCTCGGCCTGCCCGATTACAAGACCGACCTGCCGCGGCAAACCCAGAGCAACACGCTGATGCTCGCGACGCTCGGCCGCCTCGGCGAAGCGCTGTGCGCGCGCGCTGCCGAGCACGACCTCCACGGCAACAAGACACCCGCGGATCAACGCGTCGTGTTCGCTTTCGACCTCGCGCCCGACTCCGACGACGCGTTCACCGAGCGCTTCGACATCCTGCACCGCACGTTCCTCGGCTATCCCGCGAAGCTCGCGCCCGGCGAGCGCGTCGCGAAGTTTCACGCGCTGTTCAGCGACGTCGCCGCGCGCCACGCGGGTCAGAAGCATCCACTCACCGCCGATGAAACCGCGTGGGTCGCCGTGTGCGCCGCGCTCGTGCAACACCCCGAAGCGGAGCTCTACTGATGCAGCGACGAACCTTCCTGCAGCTCCTGGGCGCCGGCTCGGCAGCGCTCGCCATGCGGCCGCTCTATGCCGCCGCCGCCGCCGCGACCGATCAGTTCTTCATCTTCATCCACGCGAGCGGCGGTTGGGACGTCACGCTGTGGGCCGATCCGCGCAACGAGCGCAAGGGCATCGTCGAGCCGGCGTCGACCGACAACACCGATCCGGCCGCGCTCACGCATTGGAGACCGACGAAACTCGACGGCGACACCGACACGTTCGAGATCCTGACCGCCGGCGATCTGCGGTTCGGTCCCGGCATCGGCGATCTGTTCGATCTCCACGATCGCCTCACGATCATCAACGGCCTCGCGATGAACACGGTCAGCCACCCCGATGGCACCTCGTTCTCGTGCACCGGACGTCACCTCGCGGGCGGGCGCTCGCCGGCGTCGTCGATCGACGTCGCGCTCACGAACGAGCTCGGCGCGGCCCAGTTGCTGCCCGACGTCTCGATCGGCTTTCCGTCGGCGTACGTCGGCGACCATCTCGATCGTCGCGCGATCCCGCTGCGCGTCGCGAGCGCCGGGACGATCGCGAAGTCGCTCGCGCGCAGCGACGCGTACTTGAAAGACGACGATCGCGCCGACATCACCGCGCTGCTCACCGAGGAAGCGCACGACCTCGCGAAGCACTCGGTCTATCCCGAGACGTTCGAGCGACTCGCGAGCCAGGCGCAGGCGCTGCCGCACCTGCTCGGCAACGAGCTCAAGACCGCGTTCACCCCGCAGGCGTTGCAGGCCGCGTACCCGTCGCTCGACTACAAGGCGAAGAACATCGGCGCCGGTGCGCTCGGCGGCGCGTTCGCGATCGAAGCGATGAAGCGCGACCTGATCCGCTGCATCGGGTTCTCGCTCGGTGGCCTGGACACGCACAACCAGAACTACAAGCAGCACGCACACACGCAGCAGGAGATTTTCGGAACCATCGCGTCGCTCGTGAAGCTCCTCGATACGACGCCGCATCCCCTGCGACACTCCTCGAAGCTGTCCGAGCACACCCACATCCTCGTGTTCTCGGATTTCTGCCGCACGCCGCAGATCAACCTCTCCGGTGGTCGCGACCATTATCCGAACAATTCCGCGCTCGTGATCTCGCCGCGCTTCGTCAGCGGCCGCGCGTTCGGCAAGACCGACCTCGAGCAGGTCCTGCCGGCCGACGCTGGCCTCGAGTTCTCCGACGGTGCACGCCCGATCGCCCCGCCGGATCTGCTCGCCACGTTCCTCGCAGCGCAGGGCATCGAGCCGCGCAAATACCTGCGCGATGGCGAGGTCGTGAAGGCCATGCTCCGGTCGTGAGCGGCAACCCTGCCGTCACTCGTCGAGTCACAACCACCGTGAAGGGAGCTCTCCTCGCGAGCGTGGCACTCGCCTCGTGCGGCGGTCATCCACCGCCGCCGCTCAACGCAGCTCCGGTCGGCGCGATGGCCGACATCCACGCCGACCAGGTCGTCACGCAGGGCGACATCACCTACGCGCTCGGCGCGCAACTCGCGATCGCTCGCGGCGATGTCGTCACCACGCGGGTCCCGGTCGACTGCAACAACGCGCCGTGCCCCGCGCACGTGTGGACCAGCGCCGCGTCGATCCCCGCGCTCGACGGCGATGGCCGCTGGATCGTCGCGACCCGCTACGACAACACGCTGTGGCGCGTTCGCCTCGACGGCGAGCTCGAATCGATCGCATCGCGGTTCGGCCTGACCGCGAACGATCAAGTCCGCGGCGTCGCCGGTGCCGGCACCACCATCGCCGTGCTGCTGGATCGCGCGCTGCTCGTCACGAACGACGGCATGCACGTCACGCGGTTCGCGCTCGAGACGCCCCACGAGGCGATCGCAGTCGCACAGGATCGCGTCGCGCTCGCGAGCGCACATTCGATCGACGTGTGGGATCTCGCGCGCAACACGCGCCGCAGGTTCTCGGTCGATCGCGGACATCCGGCGTTCCTCGACGCCGATCAGAAGACGTCGCGCCTCGTCGTCACGTCCGGTCGCGGCGTGTGGATCGAGCACGCCGACAAGCTGCAGCCGCTCGACGCCGACGTCACGAACACGGCGATCGCCGGCGCACGCCTGTGGCTCGAGATCGGCAAGCGGCTCTACATCCTCGGCGACGCGACGCCACTCGACACCACGGTCGCGAGTGCCGGCGGCGAACCGATGTTCGGCGCACCGAACGGCGACGTGTGGGTCGGCGCGAAGGGCTTGCGGCGCTACGCGCTCGGCGCGGCCGCCGGCGATCCGGTGTGGCGCGCGCAGGTCGAGCCGGTGTTCGAGCGGGTGTGCGCGCACTGCCACCTCCCCGGCGGCGATGCCGGCGTCGATCTGTCGACCGCCGCGTCGTGGACCGCCGAGCACGACGAGCTCGTGCGCCGCGTCGTGACCACGCGCAGCATGCCGCCAGCGGGCACGGAGCTCGACGACGCCGACCGGGCGACACTCGCTGCGTGGCTCGGCGCGAAGCCGTGATATCCACGGTCCATGGCGAAGCGCGCGAGCGACGCGGCACTGAAGAAGCTGAGGGCGTTCGGCCTCGCGCTTCCAGGCGCGCACACGAAGAGTCCGTGGCCCGGACATCTCGACCTCGCGGTCAACGACAAGACGTTCGCGTATCTCAGCGTCGAGGGTGAACCGTTCTCGATCGGGTGCAAGCTCCCCGCGTCGCAGAGCATCGCGCTGATGCTGCCGTTCGTGACGCCGATGGCGTATGGCCTCGGCAAGAGTGGCTGGGTCACCGCGCAGCTCGCCAACGCCCGGGTGCCGGTCGAGATGTTCAAGGCATGGCTCGACGAGAGCTATCGTGCCCAGGCGCCGAACAAGCTCGTTGCGCAGCTCGGTGCGCAACCTGCGGCACGAGCGGCCAAGAAGTCGGCTGCCAAAAAGCCGACCCCGAGGAAGCGTCGCACGTGAGGTGCACGATGCTCATCGTCGTCGCGCTGATCGCGTGCAGTACGCCTGCGCCGTCGAGCGCGCTCGTCAACACGCCGGCGCTCGACGACTTTCGCAAGATCGAGCACGCCACGTTGCAGACGTTCAACGACGCGCTCGGTCGCCAGCGCGCGAACGCGATCGACGAACTAGCGCTCGCCGACGTGATCGATCGCGACGTGTTGCCACCGTGGCGCGAGCTTCGCACCCGCATCGCCAGCGCCACGATCCCACCGGCCGATCGTGACCTTTTCATCACACTCGGTCGCTATGTCGCGGAGCGCCAGACCTCGTGGGAGGCCTACTCTGCCGCCTTGCGAAGTCATGACGATGCGTCGGCGCAGCCGCACTACGCGACGTATCACCAGCAAAACGTTGCAGCGACGAATGACGCGAAGTCCCTCGGCAAGGCATTTCGTTCCCTACCGTGACGACACACTGATCGCCGGCACGAGCCTTGCTCGTGAATTGCTCATGCGAGCGATCACGGTTGCGGTCCTATTCTTCGCGATTCCGCTCGCGGCCGCAGATCCGCCAACCCGCGGCAACGAGGTGATCGAGATCCAAGATCACCTACCGGTGAAAGTGCCCGCGAAGCCACAGGACTATCGACGCCGCCGGATCGCGCCGTACAGCACGGCCGCGATCTTGAGCGACGCGTGGACTCGCGCGTGGATGCTGCTCGATATCGACGCGACTGGTAGGGTGCGCGGCTTCAAGTTCCTCAACCGTCCGGGCTACGACCTCGAGCCGATCGCAGCGAAGGAAGTGTTCAAGCAACGCTTCGAGGCCGCGCGCGACGCGAACGGCAACACGATGGCGAGCGAGATCATCTGGGGCATCGAATGGCCGGCCCACGGTTGGGTCGCCACGTTCAACGGCGGCCAGACGACGAACCTGCCGCCCGATCACGGCTTCTCTCCGGCATCGAAATCGGTGCCCTGCCGTGGCAGCGGGCCACTCAATCTGGACTCGTTATACCCGGTCTATCGCGACTGTTCGCCGCCGAACTTCAACGCGATTCCGAACGAGTCGTGGATCAGTCGGCCACCAGCCCCTTGAAGTGCTTGAGGTAGATCGCGAAGGCCGGCGACACCGCGAGCTCGCCGTACTCGGCGCGCGTCAGCGGCCCGCGGCGCGGTTCCCAGCCCGGCTTCGCCAGCTTCGGCCAATCGGGGTTGATGATCGCCGCCCGCGCCAGCGCGACCATGTCGGCGCCACGCTCGCGCGCGAGCACCGCGTCTTCGTACGTCCAGATGTTGCCGGCCACGATCACGGCGACGTCCTTCGCCACCGCCGCGCGGACGAGCGGAATCGGATGCTCGGCCGGGCGCTTGCGGGTCATGTTCTCGGCGCGCCACAGCGACGCGTGGATGAAGTCGGCGCCGTCCTCGCACAGCCACGCCGCGAGCTGCAGGCTCTCGTCGAGATCGAGGCCGCGTGCGCTGCCGCCATGCTCGAGCGAGAGCCGAATGCCGACCGTGAAGCGCGCGCCGACCCGCGCACGCACCGCGCGCATCACCTCGCGCGCGAACCGCGCCCGCCCCGCGACATCTCCGCCCCACCGATCGGTGCGCGTGTTCGTCACGGCCGAGATGAACTGCGTGATCAGGTAGCCGTGCGCACCGTGGAGCTCGACGCCGTCGAAGCCCGCGCGCTCGCAGCGCTCGGCGGCGGCCGCGAAGGCCTCGATCGTGCGCTCGAGATCCGCCTCGGTCGCCGCGCGCGGCGTCTCGAAATCGGCGGCGTCCTCGTGAAACTCGCTCGCGCTCCACACCTGCTCGCCGCTCAGGCGCTGCGTCGCGCGCACGCCGCCGTGGAACAACTGGACCATCGCGGCCGAGCCGTGGCGCTTGATCGCCGTGGCGAGCTTGGTCAGGTTCGGGAGGTCGTCCTCTCGATCGACGCCGAGCTCGCCGTCCCACGCCTTGCCGTCCTTCGCGACGTACGCGGCACACGTGCAGACCAGGCCAAAACCACCGGCCGCGCGACGCTCGAGCCAGTGCAGCTCGTCGTCGCCGAGCCGGCCATCGGCCTGACTCTGACCATTCGTCATCGCGGCGAGGGCGACGCGGTTAGGGATCACGAGTCCAGAGCGAAGGGTAAGTGGTTCGTGCAACATCGACGGCCTCTTATTGCATGTGAACTTCTGTAAAGCACGCCCCGCACACCAGGGCACTTCGAGGGCACTGTTAGACTCGGGGGTTCCATGGCGCGCGTCCTTCTGGGCATCGCTGCGATCCTCCTCGGTACGCAAACGGTGCGCGCTGATGACTCGCTCACTCTCGATCAAGCGATCCAACTCGGCCTCACACGCAACGAGCGAGCACAGATCAGCGATTTGCAGATCGTGCAGGCCGATGCTGCCGTCGAGCGCGCGCACGTCGCGTTCTTGCCGGTACTGAACGCCTCGGGCAACGACACGATCCGGCCGCGCGACAAGCCAGTCAACACGCTGCAGGGCTCGCTGCAGCTCAACCAGCCGATCATCAACATGTCGGCGTTCCCGCTGCTCGGCCAGGCCCAGCACAACCTCGCCGCACAGCAGTCGCAGTCGATCGAGGACAAACGCCAGCTCGCGTTCGACGTCGCGAAGGCCTACTTCGCCGTCCTGCTCACGCAGGAAGTCGTCACCGCGGCGCAGAAGAAGCTCGATACAGCGACCGCCGACGTCGCCGACACCGAGGCGCAGTTCAAGGCGCAGCTCGTGAGCTCGAACGACGTCACGCGCGCGCGGATCAGCCTCTCGACCTCGGTCCGCGAGCTCTCGCAGGATCGCAGCCAACTTGACACCGCACTCATCCAGCTCGGCTACGTGATCAACTCGCCGGTGCCGACGCAGCTCGCGCCACCGACCGCACAACTCGAGGCCGGCAAGACCGTGCCACCGTCCGCCGACACGCTGGTCGCCCAGAGCATCGCGGCGCGCGCCGACCTGACCGCGCGCAAAGAGAGTGCGCTCGCCGCCCATGACTTCGCGCGCGAGCCGCGCTACCGCTACTTCCCCACGCTCGGCTTCATCGGCCAGCTCACCGCGTCGGACCCCGCCGGCAATGGCGGTCACACGGTCGACGGCTCGATCCAGTTCGCCGCCTCGTGGAGCATCTACGACGCCGGCGCACGCAGCGCCGATGCGCGCACCCGCGACGCGGCGGCGGAGATCGCGGACCTCAACGCGAAGGTGCTGATCCGAACGATCGATCTCGACGTGCGCACCGCCGTCACGCAGCTCACCGCCGCACAGCAAGCGGCCGCGGCCGCGCAGGATGCCGCGACCGCCGCGGCCAAGAGCGCGAGCGAGACCGCGATCCTGTATCACCAAGGTCTCGCGAAGGCGATCGAGCTCGTCGACGCCAACGAAGAGCGGTTCGCCGCGGATGTTAGCTACGCCGAGGCCGAATATTCAGTCGCGAACGCGTACCTCGCGCTTCGCCAGGCAATGGGGCTCGGCCCGATCGAGGAGACAGGCAAGAAATGACGCGCACACTCGCCATCACGCTCGCTGTCTTCGTCGCCGCAGGTTGCAGCAAGAAGGACGACACCCCCGCGAAGGGCGGCGGCAAGGCCGGCAAGCTGCAATATCCGGTCGAGGTCGCACCGCTCGAGGTGCGCAAGATGCAGTACGCGGTCAACGCGCCGGGCAGCATCGACGCGTTTCAGCAGGTCCAGATCACCGCGCGTGTCGCCGGTGCCGTCGACAAGGTCGGCTTCAACGAAGGTCAGATCGTCAAACAAGGCGACCCGCTCGTCACGATCGAGAGCGAGCGCTACGCGATCGCGGTCGCCCAGGCGAAGAGCACGCTCGCGAAGTCGGTGGCGACGCAGAGCTCGGCGCAGGCCGCCCTCGATCGTCGCCTCGCCGCACAGAAAGAATCGCCCGGCCTGGTCCCCGGCGAAGAGATCGAGCAGAAGCAAACCGCGGTCGATACCGCGAAGGCCGACGTCGATGCGTCGAAGCAGGCGCTGCTGGTCGCGAACCTCAACCTGCGCGACTCGACGGTGCGCGCGCCGATCGCCGGCGTCGTGCAGACCCGCACCGTGCAACAGGGGCAGTACGTGCAACCGGGCGCGGTGATGGCGACGATCCTCCAGCGCGATCCGTTGCTGCTGCGCTTTCAGGTCAGCGAGCAAGATGCGCCGCGCTTGAAGGTCGGCATGGTCGCGACGCTGACCTTGCGCGAGAGCAAGAACTCGTTCACGTCGAAGATCACGCTGGTCAACGGCGCCGCGGACTCGGCGACGCGTCTCGTCGGCGTGACCGCGCAGATCGACGCGACCGATCACCAGTATTGGCTGCGCCCCGGCGCGTTCTGCCAGGTCACCGTGCCGATCGGCGATGCGCGTCAGGGCATCGTGGTGCCGGGGTTGGCGATCCAGCCGACGGAGAAGGGCAACGTGGTGTTCGTCGTCGACAGCAACAACATCGCGCACTCGAAGATCGTCGAGACCGGGATGCACACGCCCGAGGGCGGCGTCGAGTTGACACGCGGCGTGACGGCCGGCGAGCTGTTGGTGGTACGCGGGATCGAGCCGCTCAGCGACGGCGCGCCGGTGAAGGTGTCGAAGAAGGAGACGATGGCCGAGGCAGAGACGGATTCGGGATCTGGAGCGGGCTCGGACTCGACGGTTCCCGCCGCCGCCGGCAGCGACGCGACGCCGGCCGGTAGCGACGCCGGGAGTGGGCATCACCGCAAGAAAGACGCGCAGTGAACATCACCGACCTCTGCCTGCGCCGGCCGGTGTTCGCGTGGATGATGATGTTCGCGACGATCATGTTCGGCTTGATCGCGCTCGGCATCGTGCCCGGTGCGACGAGCATCGGCGTCAGCCAGTTCCCCGACGTCAACAACCCGACCGTGTCGGTGTCGGTGTCGTGGCCGGGAGCCTCGCCCGAGGATGTCGAGACCGGCCTCGTCAATCCGATCGAGGACGTGCTCGCGCAGGTCACCGGCATCACCGAGATGACGTCGTCCTCGCGGCACAACTCCGCGCGCGTCACCGCGACGTTCGATATCGATCGCGACATCGATCTCGCCGTGCAAGACGTGCAGGCGAAGGTCGCGCAGATCCAGCGCCAACTGCCGACCGGCGTGCAGTCGCCGACGGTCTCGCAGTCGAACCCCGATGACACGCCGATCATCACGGTCGGCGTGTCGGGCCCGTTCGCGCGCCAGTTGCTCGCCGACGTCGCCCGCTACCAGGTCGAGGACGCGCTGACCACGCTCGACGGCGTCGGCCAGGTCACGATGATGGGCTACCTCGATCGCGCGGTCCGGATCTGGGTCGACGCCGACAAGCTGATCGCGACGAACACCACCGTCACCGACATCACGACGGCGCTCAAGAACCAACACGTCACCGCCTCGGGCGGTCAGATGACGAACGGCCAGAAGGCGATCGACATCCGCGTGTTGGGCGAGGCCGCCGACCTCGCGACGATCCGCAACATCATGATCAAGAAGGTGGGGACGCAGATCATCCACCTCGGCGACGTCGCGCTCGTCCAGGATGGCTTCGAGGACGAGAACTCGAAGGCGCGCTCGAACGGCCAGCCGGTCCAGGCGATGGGCATCCTGAAGGCGCCGGGGTCGAACGCGGTGGCGGTCGCGACCGCGGTGAAGTCGAAGCTCGACGAGCTGCAGAAGACGCTGCCCCCCGACATGAAGCTCGAGGTGTTGTTCGATACCACCGGCTTCATCAAGGAATCGGTCAACGAGATCGGGCTCGAGCTCGTGCTCGCCGTGATCCTCACCGCGATCGTGTGCTGGTTGTTCCTGGGCTCGTTGACCTCGACGCTCAACGTGTTGTTCGCGATTCCGATGTCGTTGCTCGGCACGATCGCGGTCCTGTACTTCCTGCACTGGACGCTCAACACGTTCACGCTGCTCGGGCTGTCGCTCGCGGTCGGCCTCGTCGTCGACGACGCCGTGATGGTGATGGAGAACATCTATCGCCACGCCGAGATGGGCAAGGACAGGGTCACCGCCGCGTCCGAAGGGACCAAGGAGATCACGTTCGCCGCGCTGGCCGCCACGATCGCCGTGATCGCGATCTTCTTGCCGGTCGCATTCATGAGCGGCGTGATCGGCAAGTACTTCCTGCAATTCGGCGTGACGCTCTCGGTCGCGGTGTTGATCTCGTACTTCGAGGCGATCACGCTCGCACCGGCGCGCTGCGCGCAGATGTTGAACGTCCACGCGAAGAAAGGGCTCGTCGCGCGCGGCGGCGACAAGATGTTCGCGAAGCTGGCGCGCAACTACGGGCGCGGGCTCGCGGTCGCGCTCGAGTGGCCGAAGATGGTCGTGCTGTTCGGCGTCGCGGTGATGGCGATCGCGTGGATCAGCTTCAAGCAGCTGAAGCAGGAGATGGTGCCGTCGCAGGATCAGAGCCGGCTCCAGGTCAAGCTGACGACCTCGGTCGGCTCGGATCTCGACGAGACCGACAAGCTGACCAAGAAAGCCGAGGCCATCTTGATGAAGCACCCCGAGCTCGTGCGGGTGCAGAGCACGATCTCGATCGGCAGCGCGTCGTTGTCGCTCACGCTCGTCGAGCCGAAGCAACGCTCGATGACCCAGATGGAGTTCTCGAACACGATCCGCCGCGAGCTCCAGCAGATTCCGGGCGTGCGCGCGAGCGTGCAGGACCTGTCGCAACAGGGCTTCGCCGGGGGACGCGGCAAGCCGGTCGAGATCAGCGTGCGCGGTAGCGATTGGACCGCGCTGATCGCGCTCGCCGCCAAGACCCAGAAGCAACTCCAAGACTCCGGCTTGGCCGTCGACCTCGATAGCGACTACGACCTCGGGCCTCCCGAGCTCGCGATCTCTCCGGATCGTGCCGCGGCCGCCGATGTCGGCGTCAACGTCAGCGATATCGCCACCACCGTGAGCACGCTGATCGGCGGCACCGTCGTCGGCCAGTACTCGACCGCCGGTCGCCGCATGAACATGGAGATGCGCCTGCTCGCCGGGCAGCGCACGCGGCCCGAGGATCTCGAACGCCTGCGCGTGCGCGCCACCGGCACCGGCACGACGACGATCGCGACGACTCCCGGTGCCAGCTCGACCAGCCTGCTGGTGCCGCTGTCATCGGTCACGATCTCCGTCGAACAATCCGAGCTCCAGACGATCAATCACGCGAATCGCCAGCGCGCGATCCGGATCACCGGCAACGTCGGTCCCGGCCATTCGCAGAGCGAGGTGCTCGACTTCGCGCGCACGCTCGCGGGTCAGGTGCCGCCCGGCTACAGCCTGGTGCTGTCGGGACAGTCGTCGCAGTTCGGCGACGCGATGAAGAGCCTCGGGTTCGCGCTGGTCGTCGGCATCATCTTCGCCTACATGGTGCTGGCGTCGCAGTTCAACTCGCTGCTCCACCCGGTCACGGTGCTGACGATCTTGCCGCTCTCGCTCGCCGGCGCGATGGTCGCCCTGCTCGTCTGCGGCAAGACGCTCAACGTGTTCTCGATGATCGGCCTGTTGCTGCTGATGGGCATCGTCAAGAAGAACTCGATCATCCTCGTCGACTACGCGAACGAGGTCCGTCACAAGCACAACCTCACCGCCGCCGACGCGATGAAGGCCGCCGGCCCCGTGCGGTTGCGCCCGATCCTGATGACCGCGATCGCGACGCTGATGGCCGCCGTGCCGTCGGCCCTCGGCCTCGGACCGGGTGCCGAGACGCGCGGGCCGATGGCCGATGCGATCATCGGCGGGTTGATCCTCTCGACGGTGCTCAGCCTGTTCGTCGTGCCCGCGTTCTACGTGCTGTCGGACCAGATGTTCGGTGGTTCGGGCAAGCCGGCGAAGGCGACCGCGGAACCGCCTCCGCCCTAATCTTGTGCGCAGGGACCGGGGACGCCCTCGCAGCTCATCTGCTCGGTCGTGATCCCGTACGAGCCCATGAACTCGTCACCGAACGTGATGTCGTACTGGTGACCGCCGCCGGGTTCGCCGAGCTTGAGCGCGTGGACCGGATCATCGGGGCGATCGACTTCGTACAGCATGCCGCCGGTGACGTTGCGCAGGCCGGGACCGTTGAATGTGTAGCCCGGGATGAAGCCCGGCACGCCCATCGCGATCGTGAACGTCAGCGTCGCGCCGAGGGGGCCGTTCGCGCTCGAGATCGTCGGGAATTCCTGCGAGAGATACTCGGCGTCCGCGCCGCCCCAGCTATGGGACGCCACGATCACGTTGGTCGCGGGGTGGTCCTTCAACCAGGCCTGCGTCCGCTTGTAGAGGTCGGTCGCGTCGGTGTTCGCGTTCGTGCCGTTGTAGTTGAGCAAGTTCGCCTGGACGCCGCCGTGCGCGCATAGGCTCGTGCCGCCGAGGATGGTCACCGGCAGGCGAATGCCTTCGAAGCTGACGTACGTGAACGACGTGTGCGCGCCGGCGAAGCCGACGCCCCAGATGCCGAACGCGATCGTGCCGTCCTCGAGCTCCGTGTTCGGGATCCCGGCGCGATGTGCGGCGGCGATGGCAGACTCGAACACGATCGCATCGTCGGCGATCCGCTTCATGGTGCGCGGCGAGACTTCTGGCACCGCATCGGGCATCGGGTCGATCGTCGCGGCGAGGTAGTCGAACGAGCCGGTGCCGGGAACGAGCACGAACAGGTCGCCGGCCTGGATCGAATTCGCCCACACCGTGTCGATCGGCTGGGGCAGCTCGTTGTGGACCTCGTCATCGCCGGTGCATCCGGCGATCAGCACGAGCGCCGGCAGGAGCGTTCTCATGCGCCGGTCTAGAGCAGCGCGCGTGCCAGGTCGAGTTGTGGCCAGATCCGCGGGACTGTTGAGGCTGTGGGTGGCTGATCGAGTCGCCACGCACCACGTCATGCGTCTTCAGTAGCCGTGACCGCTAGTTTGCACTGCAGCCGAGCGCGGTGTAGCCACGACTTCATCGCGGCCATGTCGATCCCGAGTACGCGACGCGTCTCCGGTGGGCGAAGCCTGCCGGCAGCTCCGGATCCCGACCGCGAGGCGCTGCGCCGGGTCCGATAAGGGTCTCTACTCCGTCGTGCGATCGAGATCGAGCGCCTGCGCAGCGGCGCCGAACGCACGTCCCACGTGGGGTCGATTCCTCACGTGGAGACTCTGTGCGGAGCTGGCGCATCGGCTCGCGTTCGGGATCTCGCGCCGCCGGCAGGCGATGCATCGCCTCGCGTTCGGGGTCTCGCGCCGCCGGCAGGCGTCGCCCCACCTGGGTCGATTCCTCACGTGGAGATTCCTCACGTGGAGATTCTGCTCGGAGCCGGTGCATCGCCTCGCGCTCGGGATCTCGCGCCGCCGGCAGCCGATTCCGAGTACGCCGCGGTCTCCAGTGGGCGAAGCCTGCCGGCGGCTCCGGATCCCGACCGCGAGGCGCCGCGCCGGGTCCGACAAGACCGACAAGAGGACCTACGTCACGAGCTCGGTCGTCTGATCGACCTCGAGCGCGTGCCCAGCGGCGCCGAACGCATGCTCCACGTCGGGTTGATTCCTCACGTGGAGATTCCTCACGCGGAGACTCTGCTCGGAGCCGGTGCGTCGCCTCGCGTTCGGGATCTCGCGCCGCCGGCAGGCTTCGCCCCACGTGGGGTCGATTCCTCACGTGGAGATTCCTCACGTGGAGATTCTGCTCGGAGCCGGTGCATCGCCTCGCGCTCGGGATCTCGCGCCGCCGGCAGGCGATGCATCGCCTCGCGTTCGGGGTCTCGCACCG
>JBDTJY010000129.1:0-9434 GCA_039935615.1 Kofleriaceae bacterium | reverse complement strand
TGCCCCACCTGCCGGATTCCTTTGAATCAGGGCGACTGCGTTACCAGCGGTAGTGAGCGAACGCCTTGTTGGCGTCGGCCATCTTGTGAACGTCTTCCCGCTTCTTCACCGCGTTGCCACGGTTCTGGGCGGCGTCGACGATCTCGTTCGCGAGGCGATCGATCATCGTCTTCTCGTTGCGCGCGCGAGCGTACTCGACGAGCCAACGCATCCCGAGGGCGAGCGAGCGGTCCGGGCGGACATCGACGGGCACCTGGTAGGTCGAGCCACCGACGCGGCGGCTCTTGACTTCGACGCGCGGGCGGACGTTGCCGAGCGCGCGCTCCCACACCTTCAACGGATCGTCCTTCGCGCGTTCCGCGACGAGATCCATCGCGCCGTAGACGATGCCTTCGGCAGTCGCCTTCTTGCCGTCGGACATGACGACGTTGACGAACTTCGTGATGCGCTTCCGAACATCGGTCGGGGCATCGGTGTACTTCGGATCCGGGAGGACCTGACGTTTTGGAACTTCACCTTTACGCGGCATCTTGATTCCTCTTCCGGCTCTTACTTCGGGCGCTTCGCGCCATACTTGGAGCGCGATTGCTTGCGGTTCGTGACACCGGTGGTGTCGAGCGTGCCGCGGATGATGTGATAGCGAACGCCCGGGAGATCCTTGACGCGACCGCCGCGAATGAGGACGACCGAGTGCTCCTGAAGGTTGTGGCCCTCGCCGGGGATGTACGACGTCACTTCCATGCCGTTCGTCAAACGAACGCGAGCGACCTTGCGAAGCGCCGAGTTCGGCTTCTTCGGTGTCGTCGTGTAAACGCGGGTGCAGACGCCGCGCTTCTGCGGGCACTCTTTGAGTGCCGGCGACGCGGACTTCGTCCGAACCTTCTCGCGACCGTGACGGACAAGCTGATTGATCGTAGGCATCTAAAGTCCTGCTGGCGTGACAACCGAGAAACTCGGCGAGCGCGGAATCTTATGGATCTGCGCCCTTCTGTCAAGCCGCATCTCCGTCGAAGGCTAGCGGATCTGCTTGGCCAGGTTCGCGGCGTACTTCTTCACGACCGGATTGGGATCGTGCGCGGCTGCGTATTTGACGTAGATGGCGGCAGGGTGGCCCATGCCGCGCAGGAAGCTCGACGCCCGGGTCCGGGTCTTCGCGCTCGCCAACATCTTGATTAGATTCCGAGAGATGACGCCGTTGTTCTTGTACGCCGGGTTGACGTGGATCGCCTGGGCGTAGTTGTCCATCGAGACCGACCACCAGGTCTTGTCGAAGTAGAGATTGCCGAGCAAGAACGGGATGTACGCGCTCTTGGTCTGTTTCTTCTGGAGGATGCGCAGGCTCGCGATCGCCTCTTCGCGCTGGCCTGCCTGGATCAGGAGGACGGTGTCGTGGACGTTGGTCGCGAGCTGGGGCGTGGCCGGCGTGGGTGCGTGCTCGGCCTCTTCATTGGACTTGGGTGCGTCGCCGGCTTCGTCTTCCGCGGTCTCGGCCGAACCTTTCGCGGGATCGAGGTCCTCGGCCTTCTCCGGATCCATCTCGATCTCGGAGGCGTCGTCGGAGCCGGCATTCGAGCCCGCCGCCGAGCCATCGGATCCGGCGGATCCGGCCGATCCGGAGTCGACCGTGGCAGCCGCGTCGGCCGGCGGTGCGATCGCCGCATCGAGCTCGACCGTCGCGATCATCGGCGCGGCATCGGGCGTGGCGACGACGACGGCACGGGCGGCATCGCGGGCGACCGGCGGCACGGTGCCGCGATCATCGCGATGCGTGATCAAGTATCCGGCCATCGCGCTCGCGCCACCGACCAACAGCGCGAGGCCGATGATCGTGGGCCAGAATCGCGACCGCCTCGCCCCGATCATGTTCGGCACGCTCGCGCGCGGCGGATCCGGCATCGTCGCATCGATATCGTGCAGCGTCGCGGCGGCGCCGATCGCGGTCGCGTTCTGCGGGCGCTTGAGCCGGACCGAATCGAGCTTCTGGGTCTCGATCACGATCGCCGTCGGCCGCGCGATCTCGTCGATCGCGTCGGCGAGCTGGATCGCGGTCTGGAACCGATCGGCCGGCGACTTCGCCATCGCCTTGTCGACGAGCTCCTGCAGTCCTTCGGGCAGCTCGGTGTCCTCGGGGACCCGATCGATCAGCCGCGGAATCGGCGCGCCGCGATGCATGCCGAGCAACGCCATCGTGTCCTCGGCCGAGAACGGACGCTCGCCGACGATCATCTCGAACAACACGACGCCGATCGCATAGAGATCCGTGCGCGCGTCGATCGTCCCACCCGGCACGGTCTGCTCGGGCGCCATGTAGTTCGGCGTGCCGACCACCATGTTGGTCTGGGTCGCGTCACGACCGACGTTGCCGCGCAACCGCGCGAGCCCGAAGTCGAGGATCCGGACGCGCTCGCCGTGCCCGATCTCGTCGGTGATCATGATGTTCGCGGGTTTGATGTCGCGATGGATGATGCCCTCGGCGTGTGCGTGCGCGAGGCCGGCCGCGACCTGACGCACGAGCGCCAGCGCTTTCTCGGGCGTCTGCGCGCCTTCGTCGTCGAGGCGCTTGCGCAGCGTCGTGCCGGCGACGAAGTCCATCACGAGGTACGGCGTGTCTTTCCATACGCCGAAATCGACGACCGACACGCAGTTCGGATGCGCGAGCTTCGACATCACGCGGGTCTCGCGATCGAACCGCGCCTGGAACTCGCTGTCGCTCACGAACGACGCGTGCAGGAACTTCACCGCGACGATCTTGCCGACCGGGACGCGCTCGGCCTTGTAGACCTCGCCCATCGCACCCGCCGCCATCACCTCGGTCAACTTGTAGCGATCGTCGACGAGCTGACCTACGCGGCCCCGTGCGGTCTCGTCGTCGCTCACGACGCGAACATTAACACGTCAGTGCGTCCACTTCTCTTCGCGACGGTGCTCGCCGTCGTCGTACTCGTGCGCCATGACAAAGTGGTACGCGACCTCGCGTTGCTTCTCGTTCTCGATGACGCACTCGAACAGCCACTCGCCCTCGGCCTCGGTCGGCTCGACCTGGACGTAGGCGATCTCGGCGCTGAACACGAGCATCTCGCCGACGAGGTCCTTCGCACGGGCGAGCTGGACGACGCGCGTGTGGTCGTCCTCGTTGATCAGCGTCCAGTGAAAATCATCATGATCGAGCAACACGGCCTCGGGGGTTCCCGCACGCACGATGCAGTTCGCGTGGCCGCCGAGCCAGGTCCAGAACTTCTCGAACGTGAGGGTGGTTGCCACCGCGGCGGTCAGCCGCTTACCCGTCGTACCCATTTGGCTTGCTTTGTAGTCGCCGCGCCGGGCGGAGGCAAGCCTAGAACTGTCCCGACAGCACGGCCCCGCCACCGCCCGCGCCGACCATCGGTGTGACGCGCAGCGACTCGGCGTTCGGCTCGTCGAACAGGTACAGCAACGCCCCGGTCGCACCCGCGGCGAGCGCGGCACCACCGAGGATCCACGTGGCGGTCACGAAGTGATCGCGCGAGGTCACGGTGTGGTCGTAGTCATTGGCGACGCTGGCCGGTTGGTTGCCCTTGGTCAGCGCATCGCGCAGGTCCGAGGCGTGGCTGTCGCGGGCGAGCGCGAAGATCGACGTCGTGATCGCGCCGGCCGCGAGCAGGCCGGCGCCGGTCCACACGTACGGCACGGCCTTGCGGCGCGCGGTCTCGCGCAGCGGCGCCGCGAGCGTCACGGTCTCGCCGCGCTGGACCACGAGCTCCTTGCCGAACGGCTCGCGGCCGCGATGGGTGATCGTGATCAAGTGCTTGCCCGCGGGTACGTCGAGCGTGGGGCCCTGCGCGAGGCGACCATCGATCGAGATGTGCGCGCCATCCTCGGTGTGGACCGCGACGGTCGCGGGCTTCGCGCGGAGCTCGAGCTCGATCAACTGCGACTGACCGGTGATCGCGACCGCCTTCTTCTCGACCGGGAGATAGCCGTCGGCGGTGACCGCGAGGACGTGCTCGCGCGCATCGACGTCGATCAACGCGAACGGTTCGATCGGTTTGCCGTCGAGCGTCGCGTGGAGGCCCTTGGTCACGTCGCCGGTCGCATCGCCGACCTCGTGGAGCGCGGCGTCGGACGCTTGGCCGGCGATCGTGACGCTGACGCCGAGCCGGGTGTGCTCGACGACGGCGGTCGGAGTGGCCGTCATCTTGATGTTCAGCCGTTCGAGCTCGCGCTCGAGCTCGCCCAGGCTATCGGCGGCGTCACCGACGCGACCGCCGGTCTTCACCTGGTCGAGGTAGATCCGGTAGAGCTCGACCGCGCGGCGCACGTACTCCGGTTTCGCGTCGACGCGATACAAGCGGCGGTAGGCCTGCGCGGCGGAGAACGCGATCTCCGGCACCGGCATCGCCTTGTAGGCTTCGTCGAAGTCGGCCGCGGCCGCGCTGAAGCTCTGCGCCGAGTACGCCTTCGAGCCGGCGCGGAAGTAACGCTCGGCGGTCGCCTTGGTCGCGGCATCGTCGGCGTGTGCGGGGATCGCGATCAGCATCGCGAGGATGACGACGCGGTTCATCGCGACTCTCCCGTGCAGCTCGAGGCGTTGCGCGAGCTGCACTGCGCGAACACCACGAGCGATTCCGTGCCGCTTGCACCCTCGAGCGCGACGACATCGTCGATGCCGTCGCCGGTGACGTCGCCGACCTGGATCGAGCCGAGCGCGAGCGTGGTGTGGAGCAGCTCGGTCGCGGTGTACGTGCCGCCGGTCGAGGTCACGCGATACAGCGTCGATCCGACGGTCGCGGTGTCGTGGCACGCGATGATCAGATCGGTCGTCGCCGCAGCGGTCGCGAATCGATCGCGCGCGGTGAAGTGCCCGGGCGCCGCGTCGAAGCAGCTCGCGGTCGCGGACAGTGGGAGGATCGTGGTCGCCACGACGTCGCTGCAGTCGTGCGTTTGGCCGGTGCCATCGACCTCGCACACGAGGACCGCACCCGGGGTCGTGGTGTCGCTCGGGGCGAACGCGGCGATCAGCTCGAGCGCCCCGTCACCGTCGAGGTCGGCCGCGTGCAGCGCTCGGATCACCGCGTCCGCGGGGATCGGCGCGAACCCCGTCGCCTTGGTCGCGGTCAGCACCGTCGCGTCGATCGCGTTCGGATCGAACACGCTCGCGGTCGGCGACTTCGCGTGGTCGATGCTGAACACCACGTCGTGGCCGGCAGCGACGCGCCAGGGGAAGAACGAGGCTTCTTCGACGCAGCCGGTGTTCGCGGTGCCGAGGCCGCACGCCGCGAGGCCGGCGAGCTTCGCGCCATCGGACGCGGTGCCGTCGAGCGTTGCGCCGTTGCCGGCCGCGATCCACGCGCGCGCATCGGCACCGGCGGGCGTGCCGGTGCTCTTGGGCACGGCGATGCCGATCAAGTCCGGATGATCCGCACCGCCGCCGATCGTCGGCACGAACGAGCCGATCACGGTGCTCCGAAAGATCGTGTTGGCTCCGTAGTTGGCGGGAGGTTTGCTCGTGCGCGGATCGAAGTACGGCAACAGCGTGCGCTGTGCACTGCCGTGCAGGAACGTGAGACCGGCGACCGGCTCGCCCGGGGTCAGCACGATCAGATCGTCGATCACATCGAGCGGATCCGCCGAGTCGGGCAAGCCGATCTTCGCGAACGCGATCAGGTTCGAGAACACGCCGACCTCGATCGGATCGAGCGGGCGATCCGACGTGCCGTACGCGACGTCGAGCTCGGTGTGGTTCGCGAGCTTCTCGGTGAAGGCGATATCGAGCCACGAGTTGCCGTCGAAGTCATCGATGATGATCGACGTGACCTCGGCCGCGGTGTCGAGCCGCAGCAACTGATAGACCGGATACGTCAGGAACGACTTGCGATACAGGATGTCGAGGTCGTCGGCGCCTTCGCCCGACAGCACGAGATCGACCGAGCCGTCCTTGTCGAGATCGGCGAAGCCGACGTGCGACCACGGCCGGGCGGCCTGATAGACCTGCTGCCACGAGGCCCCGCCGAACAGGTACAAGCCATCGCTCGTGACGAGCGTGTCGGACGACAACCCGACGAACGAGGGTACGGTCGGCACGCGGCCGATGATCTTCGCCGACGGCGTGGTGACCGGCACGGCGGGCGTGACGATGCCGCCCGCGACCGCGGCCTTGAACGTGCAGTGACCTCCGAGCAGGAGGCCGTCGTAGCGCTTGAGCGCGCCGGGACCGCCGTCGACGTCGATCAGCGACGGGCAGTGATCGCTGTCGACGCTGAGATCGGCGAGCACCGGCTTCGTGGTGTACGTCGGCGCGTTGCTCGGAGTGATATCGGTGACGTTCGAGAGATTCGCGACGCTGTCCTTGTGGACGGCGAGCACGCACAACTTCTTCTGCGCGGCCGTGCCGACGATCAGCGCGACCACGATATCGGTCGGCGTCGTCCCGTCGGCGTTGACCTGGTAGACCTCGACGTTGGCCGTCGAGAACTCGGTCTGATCGATCACCAGGCCGCACGGCAACCCCGCGGTCGGCGTGTTGAGGTTGACGAAGTCGAACACCGTGTACGCGATCTTGTCGTGGCTTGGCCCCGGCGAATCGTCGACGACAAACCCGCCGATCGCCTCGTGCGTGACCGTGAACAGATCGCGCACGTCGAGCGTGTAGCCCGCGGTCGGATCCGCGATCAAGTTGTCGACGTCGAGCGGCGACAGCGTGCCGTACGGCGAGGTGTACGCGACCATGCCGTCGGGTGTGGCGATCGCGATGTCGAGCGACGCGTCGCCGTCGAGGTTGCCGTACGAGGCCGGGCCGGTCTGGGTCGGCGTCAGGCTCGAGTCGAGGACGTCGAGCTGTCCGGACGCGGCGCCGTGGCGCACGACGATCGACGATCGCGAGGTCCCGACGACATCGCCGATACCGTCCTGATCGATGTCGGTGATCCGATAGTCATTCGCCGCGAACGAGCCGGCGACCGCGCCCTGCCCGAGCGTGCCGCCCGGAGCGTGACACCGTTGATCGGTGCCGCACGTGTACGCGGTGTTCGGGCAGTCCGAGCCGCTCGCGCACACGACCGCGCAGGCGATGCAGGTGGCGTCGCTCGAGTCGCAGTCCTCACCGTCCTCGACGATGCCGTTGCCACACACGCCGCGCGCCACCGGATCGAACGTCGTGCACGCCGCGAGCACCAGGAGCCACAGGTACTTCATGGCTGGTCTTTCCCGAACACGTCGATGATGTCGTCGTGGTTTGGTTTCTTCGTCGTCGGTTTGGGTTTCGCCGGTTGCTTGATCTTCGCGTCGACGACGGGCACGGGCACGGGCACGGGCACGGGCACGGGCACGACCTCGGGGACCGGTGCGACGACCGGCGCTGGAATCGGCGCGGGTGCCGGTGCTGGAATCGGCGCGGGTCTCACCGGCGCGGCGACCTGCGCGGGCTCGCCGCCGCCGCGCGTCATCACGACGATGCCGACCGCGGCGGCCAGCACGACGACCGCGCCGACCAGCCAGGGCCACTTCGGTCGCCTCGGCGGCGGATCGAGCTCGTGCTGGCTCGGCATCGTCGCGGCGAGGCCGGCGTTCGGCACGCTGACCGGTCGCACGCCCCCCGGCGGCGGCGTCACCGAATCGAACGCCTGCGTCGCGCGTGGGATGCCGTGGCGCTCGGCGATCTCGTCGAACAGCTTCATCGCCGCCATCAGGCTCGGCGGGCGCTGATCGCGGTGCTTCTTCATCAACCACGCGATCGCCTCGTCGAGCTCGGCGGGCAACTCCGGCACGAGCGTCGACGGCGCGACCGGCTCGTCGTTGAGCTGCTTGATCATGATCTCCATGTAGTCGTCGGCATCGATCGGATGCACGCCGGTCAACATCTGGTACGCGACGATGCCGAACGCGTAGTAGTCGGTGCGGTGATCGACGTCCTTGCCGCGGCATTGTTCGGGCGACATGTAGAACGGCGTCCCGATCGGAATGCCGGTGCGGGTCTTGTGCTTCTGCGCGTCCTCGCCGCCCATCAGCTTCGCGATGCCGAAGTCGAGCAGCTTCGGCCACACGTCGCCGCCGTCCGCATCGCGGGCGAGGAACACGTTCTCCGGCTTGAGATCGCGATGCGTGATGCCCTTCGCGTGCGCCGCGTCGAGCGCGCGTGCGATCGCGCGCAGGATCGGCAACGCCTGCGCGAGCGTCAGCCGCTGCTCGCGATCGATCAGCGCGTCGAGCGCCTCGCCGTCGAGGTACTCCATCACGTAGTACGCGCGACCATCCGGCAGCGAGCCGAACAAGAAGATGTCGATGATGTGGCGGTGGCGGATCTGGTTGACCGAGCGCGCCTCCGCGATGAACCGCGAGATCATCTCGGGGTCGGCGGAGAACTTGCGCGCCAGCACCTTGATCGCGACGACCTTGCCGATCAGCGGATGGATGGCGCGATAGACCGTCCCGAACCCGCCCTGCCCGACCTTTGCTTCGATCTGGTACTCGCCGATCACCTGCCCCGTGTCGAGGTCGGGATCCGGCGTGGAGAGCTCGTGCGTAGGTTCTGACATGAGCGAACGACTCCCGAGCTAGTGCAAAGCGGCTGCCGGTCCAGAGCGTGCGCGACTGTAGCGTCGCCCCACAACCCCGACGCGAACCCCTACGCTCTGGTTAAGAACGTGTCCGCTCGGTCACGGCGCCGGCATCGGACGATATCGGCGGCGCACCACCATGTAGGTGCCGCGCGCCGGTACCTCGAGGTGCCGTTACGGGCCGAAAACAACAACGCCCCCGACGTGCGGGGGCGCCAGTCGCGAGCCGAGTTAGTTAATCGGCGATCGCGTCTTCGACATCGCGCGCGCCCGCATGATCGTGCGCGCCGATGTAGCTGCCATCGGCATCATCATCGTCGTCGACTTCGGTCTCGACCGAGACATCGACCGTGAGGCGCTTGTACGCGCCGAGGCCGGTGCCTGCCGGGATCAGCCGGCCCATGATGACGTTCTCCTTGAGACCGCGCAGGTAGTCGACGCGTCCGTTGATCGACGCTTCGGTCAACACCTTCGTCGTCTCCTGGAACGAGCTTGCCGAGATGAACGACTCGGTCGACAGCGACGCCTTCGTGATGCCGAGGAGGAGTGCATCACCCTTCGCCGGCTGGCCGCCGGCGACGATCACGCGCTCGTTCTCTTCCTGATAGATGTGCTTCTCGACCTGCTCGTCGACCAGGAAGTTCGTGTCACCCGGGTCGCTCACGGTCACGCGACGCAGCATCTGGCGAACGATCACCTCGATGTGCTTGTCGTTGATGCGAACGCCCTGGAGCCGATAGACCTCCTGGATCTCGTCGACGAGGTACTTCGCCAGCGCGCTCTCGCCCAACACCTTGAGGATGTCGTGCGGGTTCGCCGGGCCGTCCATCAGGGGCTCGCCGGCACGCACGCGGTCGCCTTCGCGAACCGAGAGGTGCTTGCCCTTCGGGATCAGGTACTCGG
>JBDTJY010000128.1:0-14254 GCA_039935615.1 Kofleriaceae bacterium | reverse complement strand
GTGCTCTTTCCCTCGCGGCCGCGCTCGCCGGGTGCGGCGCGGATGTCCTCAACAACGCGGCGATTCACGCGCACGTCGACGAGCTGGTCGCGCACGATCGCGCGAACGCCGTTCCTGCCGATCGTTGGGCGTTGACCGCGGCGGCACTGGTGCCGATTCTCGGTTCCTACGAGCTCGACACGCGCGTGTACGGAAGCGTCCGTCCCAGCGCGATCGTGATCGATTGGATCCTCGGCGGACTCCTGCCGGCGGCGACCACGATCGCGTCGTTCGCGGTCGATGATGCGCACACGCGTTCGGTCTTGCGGTGGAGTGCGCTCGGCCTCTACGGCACGACGCGCATCGGCGTGATCGTCGTCGGCAACTTGCACATCGACGAGTATGACCACACGCTCGCACACCAGCTCGAGACCGGACCTCGCGCGCATGTCGCGATGCTCGGTTGGAGCTGGTAGCTGCGGCAAAGTGTCTAGGGGGATTCGCCCCCTGTTCGAATGCAATTTTTCGCCGTGGGGGTAGGTTGTTACGATGTCAGAGACCAGTTCTGCGCACCCCTTGTGGCTCACGATCGGGATCGCCCTGATCCTCGCGATCGTCGAAGGCTTCCTGCTCACCGGTGGGCAGACCCACGGGTAAGCAGGCTAACCGCGCCACGCACCCTCTCGACTTCCGCGCTCGCCGACGCTGCTGATCTGAAAGCTCACGGTCCCGTTCGCCAACGAAACCACTGCGAGGTCGAGTGCCAGGCAGTCGCAGAGCGCGCGCGACAGCGAAAGGCCGATCCCACAATGGACACCGGTCGCCGCGCGGGCGGTATCGCCACGCCACATGCGGTCGAAGATCGACTCGAGTTGCTCCGAAGGGATCGCCGGTCCGCTATCGACGACATCGAGGAGACAGTCGCGACGTGTGGTGACCTCGATCCAACCACCGGCGTCGGTGTACGCGGCAGCGTTCGAGAGAAGGTTGCCGACCACGATCCGCAGCTTCTCGCGATCGGTTTGTACACTTGCCGACGGTGGGACAGCGTTGCGAAACTCGATCGACCGCGCGCGAGCCTGCGAGGCGTACGGCCGCCATGCGTCGTCGACGAGCTCGCGCAGTCCGACCTCACAATTCTCGATCGCGACCTGACCTGCATCGAGGCGCGCAAGCGTCAGAAGATTCTCGACCACGGCACCGAGCTGCTCGACGATCGCGAGCGCGTCGGCGAGCACGTCGCGGTACTCTGCGGTTGACCGATCCCGGAGGGCCGTCACTTCGAGCAGCGTTCGCAACCCCGCCAGCGGCGTGCGCAGCTCGTGGCTCACGTCGGCCGTAAACTGCCGCTCGCGCGAGAACGACTGGTCGAGTCGCGCGAGGAGCTCGTCGAGCTTGCGTACGAGCACCCCGAGCTCGACCGGCGGATCGTCGACGACGAAGCGCGTCCCGAGCTGCCGTTCGTCGATCTGCTCGATCTTGGTCGCGAGCTGCGATAGCGGCCGCAGTCCGCGCGCGAGCGACCACGCAGTCACCGCGCCGATCGCGCCGAGCGCCGCGAGCCCCGCGAGCAGGAACCACGTCCTCACCGTTGCGACCACGGCGTCGATGCTCTCGGTGCCTTCCTCGACCACGAGCAGCAGAGGTGGCGCTCTGGGGGACGACTCGTCGCGCGCGAGGAACTGCAACGCGATCGCGCGCCCGTCGCGTCCGTCGGGCAGCGTCACGTCCGCGAACGCGGCGCCACCGGCGCGCGCGAACGTGCGCCCGATCGCGCCGCCGTGGAGTGAAGGCGACCGCACGAGTACGGAGCCATCGCTCTTCCAGACTTCGATGTAGGTCGGCGGCATGTTCGCGGGCTCCGGCGGCAGCAACATCTCGTAGCCGGCGTCATCGTGCTCGGCGCTCGTCGCGAGCGCTCGCGCGCGCGCCTCGAGCGAGTCGTCGCGCTGCTGCCAGGTTGCACTGCGGACGGCGAGGTAGAGCACGATCGCGAGCGCGACCAGCACCGATGCCACCAGGCCAACCACGGTCGCCGTGAGGCGGCGGCGCAGCGACCAGCTCACGCGTCCTCGCCGAGCACGTATCCCTGGCCGCGCCGGGTGTGGATCAACTTGACCGCTTGATCCTGATCGATCTTGCGCCGCAGTCGGCTGATCAGCACGTCGAGGACATTGCTCTCCGGCTCGCCGGCGAAATCGTAGACGTGCTGGTGGATCTGGGTGCGCGTGAGGACCTGGCCGACGCGGCTGGCCATGTACTCGAGCAGCGCGTACTCGCCCGCCGACAGCGTGATCGGCTGACCCGCGCGGCGCACCGTCACCTTGAGGGTGTCGATCTCGAGATCGGCGATCTGGATGATCGGTGAGGTGCGATCGTAGCGCCGTCGCACCAGCGCGCGCAGCCGCGCCGCGAGCTCGTCGAAAGCGAACGGCTTGACCACGTAGTCGTCCGCGCCGAGATCGAGCGCAGCGACACGATCCGCAACCGCATCGCGCGCGGTCAGCACGATGACGCCGACAGCGTTGTTCGCCACGCGGAGCTTCTTGAGGATGTCGAGCCCGCTCATGCCGGGAAGCATCACGTCGAGGATCACTGCATCGTAGGCGTGGTTCTCCGCGAACCAGAGACCTTCCGTACCGGTGCCGGTGGCATCTACCGTATAGCCCGTGTCACGCAGGCCCTTCGCGAGCGAGTCTCGAAGCAACTCGTAGTCTTCGACGATGAGTACCCGCATCTGAGCTCATCCGAACGATACGTGACCGCACATGAACGGAACGTGAGTGCGGCTTTCATCGAGGGTTCATGTCCGAGGCGTAGGGTACGCACCATGATCAAATCCATCTCGTTTGCGCTCTGCATCCTCACCACCTCCGCTCTCGCCGACTCCAAGAAGCCCGCTCCAGCGGAATGCCCGACGGTCGTGAAGACCGCGCTCGACAAGGCATTCCCAGGCGCGAAGCTCGCCGCGTGCAAGGCCGAGCGCGAGCACGGTCACGATCAGTTCGAGGCGAAGCTGACCAAGGCCGACGGCAACGCCGTCGAGGTCGACATCGGCACCGACGGCAAGATCCTCCAAGTCGAAGAGAAGATCGCGCTCGACAAGGTGCCGGCCGCGGTCATGAAGGCGTTCGGCGCGAAGTATCCCAAGGCGAAGGCCAACGCGGCCGAGAAGCAGACGCCGGCCACGGGCGCGGCGACGTACGAGCTCGCGTTCATGCTCGACAAGTCGAGGAAGGAAGCGACGTTCTCCGAAGACGGCAAGTTCGTCGAAGAGGAGTAGAGCGATGAAGCGCCTCCTTGCTTCGATCGCACTCGGCGCATGTGGGGCCGCCCCCGACGCACCGGCGACTCCGGACGCACCCCACGACTTGACGCCTGCGGTGCCGCCCGAAGCAACTGAATGCCAGTTGCGCAAACTTCGTACGTTGCAGGCGAGTCGCAACTGAATCATCGTCGCGCGCGATGAGGGCTCACCTTTTGATACCGCTGTTTCTTCTGTTGGCTTGCGGAACACCGAAGCGCGGCGATAGCGGAGACGGCGACGGCGGTCCCGCGGACAGCAGCAGCTGCCCTTCCGAGTGTCCCCAAGGAACGACGTGCTCGAACGGCCAGTGCAAGAGCCCGTGCGAGGCGGCGCTCGACCAGCCCTCGAACCTCGGCTGTGACTTCTGGGCGGCCGACCTCGATAACGAGGCGACGGCGCTCAACAACGCCGCGGCGCAGCAGTTCTCGGTCGTCGCCGCGAACGACAATGACTACGGGGTCGACGTCACGGTCACCCTGAACACCGCGCGCGTCGGTCAGCCGATCAGCGAGCAGCAGGTGACGATCGTGACCGTGCCGCCGCGCACGGCATCGCGGATCGATCTACCGCAGCGCGAGGTCGACGGCTCGATGGGCCAGAACAGCACGTACATGATGAACAAGGGCTCCGGCACGTTCGTGTCGCCGCACGCGTTCCACGTCGTGTCGACGGGGCCGGTCGTGGTCTATCAGTTCAACCCGATCATCCAGCAGTTCTCCAACGACGCGTCGACGCTGATCCCGATCCAGGCGGAGGGCTCGGACTATACGATCATCGGGTACCCGACCGCGAACCCGTGCGGCACTGCGACGCTCCCGATCGACAGCATCCCCGATCACACCGCGATCACGATCGTCCCGGTGCTCGACGACACCCACGTCACCGTGACGCCGAGCCATCCGATCACGCCGTCGGGCGGTGATTCGGGCATCGCGATCCCGCTCGTGCCGAAGAACGGCACGCTGAACCTGACGCTGTCGCGCTACGACGTCGCGAATCTCGAGTCGGATCAACTCACCTCCGCAAATCCGTTCGATTGCATCGCCGCGGGCCAGGACGGTGACTTCACCGGCAGCGTGATCCACTCCGACAAGCCGGTCGCGGTGTTCACGTCGGCCGAGCGCGGCATCGGCTTCGGCGGCGCCACGAACGTCGTCTATCCGCCGGACTGGGTGATGTCGGGCGACGGAGCCGACGACATCTGTTGCACCGATCACCTCGAGGAGCAGCTGCTCCCAACCACCGCACTCGGCCGCGAGTTCGCGATCGCGCGCAGTCCGATCCGCTCCACCGACTCGACCGGCTGGGTCGAGCCCGACATCGTGCGCGTGGTCGGCACCGTCGACGGCACGGTCGTGACCACGAACCTCCCCGCGCCCTACGATTCGTTCACTCTCGGCGCGCGCGGTCAACAGACGTTCGCGGCGACCCGTGGCTTCACGATGACCTCGAACAACGCGATCGAGGTAGCGACCTACCTCGTCCCGCAGCACTTCGTGAAGCACGGCTACACCGGCGATCCGAGCCAGCTCCTCATGCCGGCGGCCGAGCAGTTCCGCAAGGACTACGTCTTCCTCGTGCCGGCGACGTTCCAGACCAACTGGATCGTGATCGCGAAGCCAAGCAGCGCCACGGTGATGCTCGACGGCGCGCCGCTACAGGGCTGCACCCCGGGCCCGATCGGTAGCGTCGCGAACGTCGACTACGAGCAGGTCACGTGCGCGGCGACCGAAGGTCATCACACGGTCTCTGCCGACCAGCCGTTCGGGTTGTCGGTGTATGGCTACTACAACGTCGGCAGCTATGCGTTCGTCGGCGGTAGCGACGTCAAGATCATCAACCCGATCGAGTAGCCGAGCTCGACGGTTGTAGCCGAACTGAAGTCGCTCGCCTCGCAAGCTGGTGCTCCAACTACTTGGTGACGGTGCGCGGAACCGTGGGGTCTTGCCCCGCCACCTTCCGCATCTCTGCCGGCCGCAACTCGTGACCATCCGGCTTCGGCGCCGCGATCCACTCGATCGTCGCCTTCGCCACGCCGAGCGCGTCGAGCGCAGCCTCGACCGCGCCCCTGTCGCCGCGCACGGCGGCGATCATGCGCGTTGGCTGCATCGCGCTCGCGGCGAGCTGCTGGACGGCCGCCAGCTCGACCCCGCGGATCGCCCGGATCTGCGTGTCGAGCTGATCCGCATCACCGCCCTCTTCGACGACCCCCTCGAGCACAGACGCGCGCTGCGACGCAGCAACGGGCATCGCAAGTGCGTGCGCGAGGACATGGTGCTTCGCGCGCGTGAATTCGTCCGCCAGGGTCGGATCGTTCGAGCGAATTCGCGCGAGCTCGTCGGCGATCGTCTTGAACGCCTCGCGTGCGTACGCGGGCTCCACGGCACCGGTGATCCAGATCGCGCGTTTACTGGTGGTGACATGCAGGCCATAGCTGGCGCCGAGGCGCTCGCGAACGGTACGCATGCGCGCGTCGACGAGCTCGCCGAGCTTCGCGCGCGTGCGAGCGAGCTGCGCGCGGTGAACGCGCAGATCAAGAAGGCGCGGGGTGCGCGGCGCTACGTGCTCGATCGAAAATTCCACGCGATGCTGTGGGAGCGCGGTACCAATCGCGCGCTGGTGGCGTTGCTGTCGCGGCTGTGGTTGGAGGCCAAGCGATTCGACGGCGGCACCGAGCGCGGCATGGCCGATCCGACCGGGTCGCTGCGCGCGCACGCGGCGATCGTCGACGCGATCGCGCGCGGCGACCTCGATGCAGCGGGCGACCTCGCGGCGGCGCACTGGCGTCACGGCGTCGAAGTCGTCGTCGGTTGGATGACGCGCAAGCGTGGCACCGCGAAGCGGCGCACCTCTCGACGCAACGCCCGCTGTTCGGTGGGGTCGTAGCGTTGCCACCCGACGAGTGATCGAGCACCTAGTCTTCGACGTTATCGTCGATGAAGCGCAGTCTCGCGCGGTAGTCGGCGAGATTCGCCGGCACGAACACGCCCGCGCGAATGAGCCCGTTCCCGTTCGGCGCGCCCACGGTCGACACCCCCTGGCTGAGCCAGACGAGCTCGCCGTTCGCGAGCGTGCTCGATCGCCACTTGTAGTCGAGCCGCTGTTCGGGTTGGCCGAGCGCCTTGATGTAGCCGGCGACCGACCCCGACGGTGGCATGTCGGCGTCGAGCCTCACGACGTGGCCCGCGGAGTCGATCCACACCAGGATCTGCGGGACCGCAGCGGAGGCGAACCAGCGCAACTGCATCGTGTTGTCGCCTTCGCCGAGCACGCCGCGCGTCTCGGTCTCGAGTGATTTCAGCGTCGCGCTGACCTCGGCGAGCGTGCACTTCGAGGGCAGTGGACGAAATTGTGCCGGATCTCCGGACGCGAAGCCGGCGATCGCGGCCGTGCAGTCACTGGTTTGCGTGTGCATGGGTAGCCTCGATGGATTCGAACACGCGACGAGCGCGACCAGGACGAGCGAGCGTGTCATCCGCCCGCGAGCTCGGTCTTGCCGAGGAAGTAGGCGGCGTAGAGGTTGTTGATGCCGATGACCCCGACGAGGGTCTCGGCGCGAAGGCGCGCATCTTGGTACGCGTCACCGCGCGACAGGTCCGGTTCCGAGCCATCGTCGGAGACGCCTTGCAGCACCTGCTTGCGCAGGTTCGGATCCTTCGTGCTGATCTGCGAGATCACGACGTGCGTGAGCAGCTCGGTCACGCCCTCGGTGAGCGTGTGTGCAGCCTGCGAGTCCGGCCCCTTCTTCGTTGCCTTCCACGCGTTCCACTTCGGATGCGCGAGCGAATGAACGTACTCGTGGATCAGCGTGCCGAACTTGTCCCACAGCGTGTCGCGGTCGGCGCCGTCGTCGCCCTGGTCGTCGGAGAGCCGTTGGATGTGAATCTCGCCGGTCTTCGAGTCGGTCGAGGCGGACCACGTGGCCGTGATGAGCAAGAGATCAGCTTCATGGGCTCGTGCGAGGCGATCGATCACGCGATCGATGATCGCCTTCTCGGGCCCGCGCGTACGGTCGACACTGTGCGCTTGATCGAGGTTCGTGAACGTGGACTCGGTGTTCATGAAGTAGCGTGCGCGGTATCGCGCGTCGCTCAGGCGATCGTCGGGTGACTCTTTCTTTTGCTTCGCCGTGTCGGAGTCGTAGCGATCGACGAGGTTCGTGCCGGCGACCATCTTGGCGCCCGTCGCCCAGCTGCCGAACACCTTGTCGCATTCGCCCTTCGCGGCGTTGCCGACCTTCGCGAGATCTTTCATCGAAAACTTCTCGCCGTGATCGTGATGATGCTCCTTGGCGTGCGCTCGCTTGGCGTGCTCGTTGATCGTGTCGGTGAGCTCGGCCTCGAGCTCGTGCTCGTAGCCCTTGTCGTCAAACTTCCCGACCGTACCGCCGTGCTTCGGGTTCAGCACCGCGTTCGCCTCCGCCTTGGCGTCGTTGTCGAGGACCGTCGTCTCGGACAGCATCACCGGCACGTCCTTCGCGTCCGTGCCCTTCGGCGTGTCGTGAATGCCGGGCGGTGCGTTCTTCGCCGCGTGTGCGTAGCTCGAAGGATCGAGCTCGTGCTCGATCGCTTTGAACGTCGCGCTGTCGAGCTCGCCTTTGCCGTTGCCGACGTTGTGCTTGGCCTGATAGTCGGCGACGCGATCCACCGTCACCTGGTCGTAGGTGCTGGTGATGTCGATCGGCCGGTAGCCGAGCTCGAACAACGCCTGCTGGATCTTGCGCACCGACACCCCGGCATCGCCGAGCCGAAACCTGCGATGGCCTTGCTCGAGCTCGCCGAGGCTCGCATCGTGCGCGAAGCGGGTCGCGCCCGGGCCGCTGCTCGCTCCGCTCGTCGGTGTTTGTGCATCGTCGTCGGCAGGCCGTGCGACCTCGCCATACGCGCGGTCCGATGCGCTCGGCGGTGACGCTTGATCTCGCAGCGGGGCAACCGCGGGAATCGCACCGCCGTAGCGCTGGGTGCCACCGGGCGCCTGTGCGACCTCTTCCTCCTGGCCCTGCTCGTGCCCGTGTGCGGACTGCGGTCCCGACGTCGTGGTCGAGGTCGAGCTCGTGATCGTCACCGCGAGAGTATAAACCGACAACGTGCGCGCGAAGCGGCTCGATCGTGGCGTCGGCTGTTGACGCCGCGTTTCAGCGGTTCATCGCGTCGTACGGCTCGAGGTGGAAGCCGAGCTGTAGCCCCGCCTCGAAGTCGCGGATCGAAGCGATGTCCATGCCGGCCATGACGCCCACGCTGAGGTGCGGTGTTGCCCAGACGTCGACGCGTCCGTGGACCTCGATCGTGGTCACGTACGACTTGTCCGCCGCGTACTCGAAATTCATGCCCGCGCTCGTCTCGCGCAGGGTCGGCGCGACCTCGCCACCAACGGCGACGATGCCGATGAGGTCTCGCACGCCGAGGAAGACCTGCCCCGCGAGCGTCGAGCCGTTCCCCTCGTCGGTGAAGTCGTTGGCCGGTATCGCCGCGAGCGCGCTGTCTGGCACTCCGTACGCACTGTAGATCCGCCCGAGTTGCATCGCCGCGCCTAGATAAAGGAAGTGGTTGAGCGAGACCCCCGGCGCGAACCGCAGATACCCGGCTCGATACGTCAGGCCGTTCGGTGGGTGAAGGCGCTCCCAGCCACCGCTGATCTCGAGGAACACACCGGCGGTGTTCGGCCGCTCCCACGCCTTGCCGCTCTCCGGCAAGGGGTCGGCGCTGGCGCCGCCGAAACTGCTCGCAACCAACGCCCCGACCAGCACGTACCGCATACCAGGAGACTAAGCCGAGAATGACGTGTCCGGAGATGAAGCGCGCTTGACCGACCGAGTTGTTCCAGGACACCAATGATGGCGAGCGCTTGCTCGACTCTCAGCGACGTGTGTGCCGGGTGAGTGCAGGCTGGCAGAGTTTGGCAGCGGCTAACGCGGGCAGCGGTAGGCTCATCGAGATGCGGGCGCTGAAGGTCGACTCGACGAACACTCGGGGCATCGTTTCGAGAATCCGCTTTGATTCACGACGCTCCAACACCTTGCGGACGCGATCGCTCACAACGAATATCACGCCATGATACGCGCCTTGTTCGTGGTCGCAGCATGCGGTGGTGGCACGTCGCGACCGCCATCTCCTGAGCCAACGACGGTGCCCGTGGCAACTCCTGCTCCAGCAGAAGCTGCTGTCGCGCTGCCCTGCGATCGACGAATGGCGCGTGCGAAGTCCCATATCGAACACGCTGCCGAGAGTGCGCACGCGAACCTAGAACCGATCATGCGGATCGGTGAAGTCCCGGCGCTCGCGCAGTTCGATGGGACCGAGCGGGATCCCAGCGCAGTGTTCGTGCGCCTGGTCAGCGACATTTCAGGGCCGCGTGTTGTGGTGGGCAATGGTCCGCCGATACCGCTGCTGACGTCGGACGCTCGAGTCGAGATGACAAGACAGGTGCGCGCGCAGAGCGGCGCCAACGTGATCGAGCTGGCACTGCCGTCGCACGCCGATGCAAACTTACTCGTCGTCGTCATCGACGAGCTTTCGAAGACTGCGCCCGTCCGAGTCTTGGGCGCGCGTAGTGGTGGGCTGGATCGCAGCTCTGTCGTCATTGCAGATACGCCCGCCTGGGCCGCAAAGATTGTGCGCATCGAAGATGGCAACCAAGCACGTGACGCGATCGTAGCGGGCGTGAAGATGCTCACGGCCACCTGCGAACCACTGCATCAAGCGTTCGCGTCCATCAGCCGAGATTCGGACGTCGTCACGAAGCTGCCGTTCGCACTCGCGCAGTGCGATTGCTCGGCGACCAACCCAGAGGCGGTTGCAACACTAGCCGCGATGATGCTCGCAACGGCGAAGATCGAGATCGGCTGGATCGAGGTTCGGAGCGTCGCGAAGAGTGCCACGAAGCTGCGTGCCACCGGGACGATCAACGACGTCGTCACCGCGCTCGCGCTCATCCCCGCCCAGACGCGTAGGGCCGGCGTCGAATTCGAATAACGACCAACGGTTGAGGCGAAGTTCTCGCCGCGAGTTCGAGGTTCCTGACTCGGCTACTCAGACGGCGTACATGCTGGCGGAGCATCAGCTCACGGCGGTCTGCCTCGACACGTTTCATTGATTGGCAGTTTCGGCAGGCTCGCCGTATCCGGGCAGCGGCGCTTCGTCGGTAGGGCTTTCGCCCTCGGATGACACACCGTGATCCGCGCAGCGAGCAACGCGCCCCGGACGATCTCGACGCCGCTGACGCCTCAGGGGACGGCAACTACGACCTGGCATTTGCCGATCGCGGTCTGGCAAAAGCCGTTGACGCACGCCCCACCCGCAGCACAACCGGCGTCCGAGCTGCAGGACACGTTCACGCAGCCGTTGGTATGCGAATAGACCGGGCCGGACGTGTCATGCGCGACGGTCAGATCGCACTGCCGATACGACGGACACGTGGCGCCCTGGTCACACGGAATCGGCTCGCAGGCGCCGGTCGTGTTGCAGCGGAAGCCCGGATTGCAGCTGCTCGCGGTGCACGCCGCATCGCACATCGATCCAACGCCGGTCTGGCTGCACGAGTCTGCGATCGCATGGCAATGCTCGCCCGACGCACAGCTCTGGTCGTTCGTACACTCCTGCCGAGGAGCAATTCCGCATGCCGGTCCCTCCTTCGGCCCGACGCACGCGCCCCAAAACGCCGTCGAGCGTGGTGCACTCACCTCGCACCGCAGATCGCCAAACCGTCTATGCGGCGCGTTCGAGGACCAGCCCACCGAGCGAATAGCCAGCGCCGAACGCGGCCATCACGCCGAGGCTTCCCGCCGGAAGATCCTCGTTGTGTAGTGCGAAGGCGATCAGCGATCCGGCCGATGCGGTATTGCCGTATTCGGCGAGCACGAGCGGTGCCTCTTCAGCCGTCGCGACGCGGCCGAGCACGCGCTTCGCGATCAAGTCGTTCATGTTGCGATTTGCTTGATGGAGCCAGTAGCGTGCGATCTCGGCGGCGGTGAGGTCGTGCGCGGCGAGCGCCTCGTTGATGAATTTTTCAGCCATCGGCACGACGTCCTTGAACACGCGCGGCCCGATCTGGTGAAACAGTTTGTCGGCCCCGCCGGCAGAATTCGGATCGCACCGGTTCATGAAGCCGAAGTTGTTTCGGATATTGTTAGACCACTTCGAGGCCATGTGCGTCGATCGGATCTCCCAGGCGCCGGCCCGCGCGCGATCACTCGGCTCCACGACCATCGCAACCGCCGCGTCACCGAGGATGAAGTGGGTATCACGCTCGCGCCAGTTGAGGTGCGGGCTCGTGAGCTCGGGGAGCACGACGAGCGCGCAACGCGCCTGGCCGAGCTGGATCGCCTGCGATGCGAGTTGAAGCGCGCACGTTCCGGTCGCACACCCGAGCGAAATATCGAAACCATAACCGCGCGCGTGCAGCGCATTCTGGACCTCGATCGCGATCGCCGGATAGCTGCGCTGCAAGCACGACGCGCCGAGGATGACGAGGTCGACGTCCTCGCCGGATCGGCCAGCGACCGCGAGCGCCCGCCCTGCGGCATGAACGGCGAGCTCCGCCTGGAGGCTGATCTGATCGTCCGGGCGCTCGGAAATGTTCGGCCACATCCGCTCCGGATCGAGCAGGCCGGTCTTGTCCACAACATAGCGACGCTCGATGCCAGAAGCACGAACGATGAATTCAGGCGAAGATTCGCGGAGCGCCAGGTGGGTTCCGTCTGCGATCTCGTCCGCGTGCTTGGCGTTGTCACGACGAACAAATTCGTTGAATGCCTCACACAGCTCGACGTTGTCGAGCGCGGTCGGCGGATGCCAAACCCCGGACCCTGTGATGGACGTCTTGGTGGTCGCTCGGGCCATGGCGACGATCGTAACGGGCCTGAATCAGTTCGGTGCGTCCCGTCATGCAATGGTTCGGTCACACAAACCAAGAGGATGAGCGACCGTCACTTGACCTCAGGTGCATCTCCCACCGTGTCCTGGTGGGATACCACCTCGCGAAGCAGCTATTTCAAGCGGCGCTAGTTCGTCGACCCGAGCACACGCTGGCAACCCTGCGTCGACGCGTTCCAGTTGCGCTGGATCAGCCAGTTACGACCGCCGAACGTGAGGTTGTACTTGGAGCCATTGCTCGCGGTCTGTTGGGTGCCAAACGTCCAGGCGCACTTGTCGGCGTTCTCGGCACCGCTGCGGTCGTACCAGGCATTGAGATCGGGATCGCTGATCGCTTCCTCGCTCTCGTGCGCGATGATCGACGCCATGCCATCCGCGCCAACGTTGCCGTTCGGCGAGGTCGTCTGGTCCTCGCACGAGGACGGGCAGCGGTCCGGGTTACCGATGAACGCGTACTTGATGTCGCGACCGTTGATCGTCGCGTCGGTGGCGACGATCGCTGTGATCGGCGGCCCTGAATCGCTCGTCGTCGATGCGACGTCTGGCCACGTGTATACCGATCTGTGGAACGGCTCGACTGTCGGGGTTGACGTCAACACCCGCACCGTTGGCCCGGCGTGGAGCAATCACTGCAACGACTCGCGCGGCATCGCGATCGACGAAGCCCGCGCGCTCGTGTTCGCGGGCTGCGCCGAGGGTCGGGTCACAGCGATCGACGCGAGCGACGGTCAGGTAGTGGGCGAGGTGTGGGAGCTCGACGGGATCGACGTGATCGAGTTCAGCCCCGCGCGTCGACACCTCTACGCACCAGGACAGATCAGCGCGAATACCGGCATCTTCGGCGTGTCGACGAGTGGCGAGCTCGCGCTCTTGGGCATCGACGACGGCACGCTCTACGGCCATTGCGTCACGACCGACGACGCTGGGCATGCATTCGTTTGCCAACGTCGCTCCCGGGCTCTCGATCATCAAGCCGCGTGGGCTGACCAAGTACGGACGCAAGCAACGGACTATGCGAGCCGCTGCCGACGGAGCCGCAGCGCATTCGTGATGACCGACACCGAGCTCAGGCTCATCGCCGCGCTCGCGATCATCGGGCTCAGCAGCAGCCCGAACACCGGGTACAGGACACCGGCAGCGATCGGTACGCCGAGCACGTTGTAAGCGAACGCGAACGCGAGGTTCTGCCGGACGTTTCGAATCGTGGCGCGACTCAACTGCCGAGCTCGCACGATGCCGCGAAGATCTCCTTTGACGAGCGTGATGCCGGCGCTCTGGATCGCGACGTCGGTGCCCGTGCCCATGGCGATGCCGACGTCGGCGATCGCGAGTGCAGGCGCGTCGTTGACGCCATCGCCCGCCATCGCGACCACCTTGCCCTCGCCTCTCAGGCGTTCCACGACATCGCGCTTCTGCTCGGGAATGACCTCGGCGACCACGTCATCGAGACCGAGGGTCTTCGCGACGGCAGTTGCGGTGAGCTTGCTATCGCCGGTGAGCATGATGATCTTCAAACCCTCCGCGTGAAGTGACTTGATCGCTTCTGCGGTGGTCGCCTTGATCGGATCCGCGACGCCGATCGCGGCGATCGCGGATCCGTCCACGGCTAGATAGACGACGGTTTGACCAGCATTGCGTTGTTGATCGGCGTTGGCGGCAAGCGCGTCGAGGTTGACCCCGGAACCGCTGATGAAGCGCGCGTTCCCCAGGGCGACCTGCTTACCGTTGACGGTGCCGCGCACCCCGCCGCCCGTGATCGATTTGAAGTCGGTCGCCTTCGAGACCACGGTCCCGCGCGCCTTCGCCGCGTCGAGGATCGCCGCCGCGAGCGGATGTTCGCTACCTCGTTCGAGTGCGGCGGCCAGCTCGAGTGCGGTCTGTTCAGAGGTACCGGGCGCCGTCGCGATCGACGCGAGGCGTGGTTTGCCTTCCGTGAGCGTACCGGTCTTGTCGACGACGATCGTGTCGACACGGAGGAGTGTCTCCAACGCCTCGGCCTTACGGATCAAGATCCCGAGACCCGCACCGCGGCCGGTGGCCACCATGATCGACATCGGCGTCGCGAGCCCGAGCGCACACGGACACGCGATGATCAACA
>JBDTJY010000127.1:0-4417 GCA_039935615.1 Kofleriaceae bacterium | reverse complement strand
CCTTCCACGCGGGCGGGTCCTGATCGTCGACGACGACGACCTCGTACGCGCCACGACGCAGGCCGCGTTGACACGCCGCGGCTTCGACGTGGTCGCGGTGGGCAGTGGTGCGGAAGCGCTCGGTTACTTGGCGCGTGATACGCCAGCGCTCATGTTGCTCGACCTCAACATGGACGACATGAGCGGGTGGGAGGTCATGTCACACGTGCAACGCGATCCACGCCTGCGTGACATGAAGACCATCGTGGTCAGTGGCGAACGTTCGCCGCAGGTCCCGCGGAAGTTCGGTTACATGCGCAAACCGTTTCGCCTCGAAGCCCTGCTCGAGATGATCGCCGGAGATCGGGCACCCGAAACCTAGTCACGGCGGCGCGATCGGAATCGACGACCACGAGGTTCGTGGATCTGGTGCAGACGCTACGCGGACGTTGAACGACGCGCCGGGTGCGGTGGTGTGAACCACACGAGCTGCCCGGCGAGCAGCGCGGTGAGGCCGATGAACGCCAGGCCCGGGACCCAGCACAGCTGGAGCTCTCCGCTTCCCGCCGCTGCGAGCAGCGACCCACCGAGGAACACCCAGAACGCGAGGTCACCCAGCACGAGGCCGTCGAGCTTCAGGCGGTATGTGCCGTGTGCGATGGCGGGACCATCACCACGCTTCGGCGTGCGCACGAAGCCGCTGCGCACGCCACAAAATCCAGAGAGCACGGCGAGTGCATTGTGCAGCGACATCGCGAGCGACACCGCGAGAAATCCAACCCACAGCACGAGCCCTCCGACCGAACCGCGCAGCCCGGACGCGCGGCTCTTGCGGGGCGCGAAATAGACCAGGCCAAGGAGCACCACGTTCATCGCCCATAGCGGATTGAGGACGACCCACCACGGGAACACGCCGGCCGCGACCTTCTGCGCGGCGAACGGGGTCATCACGAGGACCCCGGTCATGGCGGCGAAGTTCGTCGACTCGAACAGGTGTGCGAGCGCGTGTAGCTTCACGCGGAACGGAAGCCGGGCGGCGATCACGCGCGGCGCGAGCTTGACCGCGTTCTGCGCGACGCCCTTCATCCAGCGATATTGCTGGGCTCGGAACGCCCGCACGTCCGATGGAAGTTCGGCGACCGTCTCTAGTCCGAGGACGAATTCGATTCGCCAGCCGCGGAGCTGTGCGCGATACGAGAGATCGAGATCCTCGGTGAGCGTGTCGCTCTGCCATCCGCCGGCGTCAACCACCGCCGCGACCCGCCAGATCCCGGCGGTGCCGTTGAAGTTGACGAAGCAGCCGAGGGCGGCGCGACCCGCTTGTTCCACCGCGAAGTGAACGTCGAGGAACAGCCCTTGGATCTGAGTGAGCAGCGACTCGTCGCGATTTGCATGGGTCCAGCGGGCTTGCACCGCTGCGACTCGTGGATCCGCGAACGGCGGGATCGCGCGGCGAAGGAAGTCGCGCGCAGGCCGAAAGTCGGCGTCGAACACGGCGACGAGCTCACCGCTCGCGAGGGCCAACCCGTACGCGAGCGCGCCGGCCTTGTAGCCCTCGCGCGTGCCGCGGCGGAGGTGCGTGATCGCCAGGCCCGAGGCCGCGAGCTCGCCACACGCGTCGGCGAGCAACGCACTGGTGTCGTCGGTGGAGTCGTCGAGAACCTGGACCTCGAGTAGCTCGCGCGGATAGTCGAGCTGCGCGATCGCGTCGAGGAGGTTGCGAGCAACGTAGCGCTCGTTGAAGATCGGCAGCTGGATCGTAACTCGCGCGAGCCGCGCCGGCAGCGGCCGCTCGGCGCGCTGCGAGCCGCCGCGCCGAGCGGCCAGCCACAACCAGAACTGGAAGCCCGTATGGATGCTGAGCACCGAGCTGAGCAAGAGGTAGATGACCGCGAGCCACATCAGGGCTGCCGCACCCAGGTCGGCGAGCTCCGGATCGTCGCGGCGGTGCGCGGGTAGTATTGTGGATCGCGCGTGCCGACGCCGAATCCGCTGAGCTCGGGGTTGTGAGCGAAGAAGATCCCGTGCAGGAACACCGTGCCAGCGACTCCCGAAAACAGCGTCGTCGCCGGCGCTGTTTGCTGCGGAAAGATCGCCCAGGTGTAGCGGCCCGGGAAGTGCGTCGAGCGATGGACCTCGGTCGAGTACCACAGCACGAGGTCTTCGCCGGCCTCGATGCTCGCGGGCGTCGCGCGCACACCGCTGAACAACGTCGGCCAGTCCTCGAGCGAGAGGCTGTCGAGCGTCACCCCGGTGCGGGTCGGGTCGAGGCTGGGATCGTTCTTCGCGATCGCGACGCGGATCGTCTGGATCCAGGCGGCCGGGTCGACGAGCGTGCGCAACGCACGACCCCATGGATGGTCCTGCGCGACGGTCGGTGCGCCGCTCGTGTCGATCTGCGGAATCGTGCCGCGCACCGCCGATCCGGCGCCACCCCATCGCCAGTGGACGTGCGCCGCGTGGAAGCCACCGGGCGCGGAGATCATCGGTGCGCCGGCGCCGCGATAACCCCACCAGTGCGTGTTGTCCCAGCAGCGGGTCGCGCCCGTCGGTGCGTAGATCGTTCGCGTCCCGATCAACGGGCAGCCTTCCGACAGCCCGGTCGCACTGACCTCGCAGACGAGGGGCTTCTCGACCGCGGAGAATGCGGTGCGCGAGGCAGCCGCGGTCGAGCGGACGAGCGCTCCGAGGCCCGTGAACGGGTTGGCGATCTCCTCGTCGGCAAACAGGCCCGCCTGGTTCGGGGCCGTCGCCGTCGTCGTGCTCGGAACCGTGTAGCTCGCGTCGACGTAGATGTGGAGGCGGTAGTCGAACCGGATGCTAGCGATCCGAACATATGTCTGCGTGCGATCGACGCTCGGGTTCGCCGTGTACTCGAAGCGCGTCATCGGGTGACACCGCGCGGCCTGGAGCACGCCCCCGGGCTCGTGTTGCGGCGAGAGACCGTACCGACTGAACAGGAACCGCTGCGAGATCAGGAGCCCCGAAACCTCGCAGTTCGCGGCGTTCGCGGTGAACCAGCTCGCCGGCAGCGTGTAGTCGCAGCGCACGCCGTACGCGATGTAGTTGCCCGTGCTGTCGCGAAAGAACGAGCGAAACTGGAGCGCATCGTCGGCCTCGCGCAGGTAGGTGAGCGTGCTCGTGGCCGGCGCCGAAGGTATCGCGGGCGTCAGGATCGTGATGGCGCCGACGGTGAACGGCGGGTTGCTGAGCGGTAGGAACACCGAGCGCGTGCTCGTCACGGTGCCCGCCGGATCGCACTGCTCGAGCTTCAACCGGATCCCGATCATCCGGATGTCGCGCGCGAAGTTGTGCTGGTCGTGACGGAGGTCCTGCAGGGCGAGTCCGCCGGGTGGCGGCGCCGTTCCACCTCCTGCGGTGAGGATGGTCCCGGTCCATCCGGTCGCGCGGTCCGCGATCGCGATCGTCATCAGGCCACCGCAGGTGGCTGGGAGAGCGGCGCGTCGCCCAGGATCGTCGGATAGCCGAACAGCGGCTGCTGGTGATGCTTGAACGCGCCGGTCGACCGATCGCGCACGTGGACCATCACGACGCCGGCTCCGCCGACCACGTTCGTCGTGCTCGTCGTGATCCGGGTGTCGAGGTCATCCTTGATCTCGTCCTCGCTGGACTCGAGGATCTGGATCCCACGCTCGAGCCACGGGTCGTCGTACGTGTAGCTCGCCCACGCGAACTCGTAACTCCCGCTGCCGCCGCTGACGACCGCGGTCACGTCGCTGCTGCCATCGTCGCGCGCGATCACGCCGTACGACACCGAGAGCGAGAAGTTCGACGCCGGCGCGAGCGCGTACTCGTTCTCGATGCTCACGATGTGGTACGGCGACAGGTAGTACTGCGGGATGCCGTCGCCATCGAGCACGTAGACCTGACGGTTCTCGAACGTATTGCCTTTGTCGTCGGCGGTCTTGCTGATCGCATTCGCGAGCGTGGTCGTGGTCGCGGTCGTCCGCTCTCCGGTGAGCGGACGCCAGCGCCACGCGAAGCTGGTGATCGCACCGGCATCGCCGATCCGGATCTCGATGCACGAGCCGAGCACGTCGAGCTTCACGCTGAAGTCGCGCGCGAGCTGCGGTTGCGCGCGATACAGCCAGTGATCCCACCCGGTCTTGCCGGCGCGCGGCACGATCACCGGATCGAGCGGGTTCATCGGCGGCACGATCACGAGGTTCGCGAGGGGGCTCGACGGTTGAGCGGCGCGCTCGGCGAGTGCCGCCTTGAACCGCTGGATGAACTCCTCGGCCTTCTTCTTCGCGTCGCTGCCGGTCCGGACCGGTGAGGGCGTTCCATCGTTGCGCCACACCCGCTGGGTGTCCGTGTAGAACATCCAGCCGCTGCTCGCCGACACCCAGAACTGGTGGCGGGTCTTGTCGGAGACGCCGAGCAACTGGAACACGATCCGGCGCAGGAGATCCTCCTG
>JBDTJY010000126.1:0-16232 GCA_039935615.1 Kofleriaceae bacterium | reverse complement strand
CTGACGATCAAGATCGGCACCGGCGAAGGCTGCGGCGCGTGGCTCGGTCACGGCGTGCAGCGCGCGGCCGAGCACCTCGGCAAGGGCAGCGAGGAGTTCGCCGTCCATGTTCACGGTAGCGAGCCCGCGTACCACGACAGCCGGTTCACCTCGCTGATGGGCGTGACGTACATCGCCGATCCGACGCCAGGTCGCCACACCGCGGGCTCCGCGTCGTGGAACGAGTCGTTCGGCGTCGGGCTGGCGCTGCCGGCCGCGGCCGACAAGAAGGACTACACGGTCAAGTGGAAGGGCACCGAGGGCAAGGGCAAGGCGCAAGCACTGCACTCGAACGCACACCAGGCGATGAACGGCCTCGGCCTCTGCATGTTCACGATGCTGACCGGCAACCTGCCGTGGACCGAGCTCGTCAATGGTGCCACCGGCTGGGACGTCACCGACGCGGATCTGTTGCAGTGCGGCGAGCGGATCCAGAACCTTCGCGCCGCGTTCAATCGGCGCGAAGGCCTCGGCCCGAAGGACTTCAAACCGCATCCGCGCATGATGGGGGAAGGCGATGGCAACTTGCCGAGTGGCCCGTTGAAGGGCGTGCGCGTCCCGCTGCCGATGCTGCGCGACGACTACTACACCGCGATGCAGTGGAACACGCAGACCGGCGCGCTGTCGTCCGCGCGCGCGACCGAGCTCGGCATGGCCGAGCTACTGACCGGCTACACCGAATGAAGATCCACATCCTGATCCGCGGTCGGATCGGCGACGACTGGAAGGACATCGACAAGCAGTTGAAGCTGCCCGACGGCACCACGCTCGAGCAGCTCGTCCCGCTCGCCGAAGCAGCGAAGATTCCGATCCGCGAAGCGCTCGCGAATTCGCCGCACCTCGCGGAGACGCTGATGCTCAACGGCGAGCGCTGCCCGTTCGCCGAGCATCGAGATCGCGTGCTCGAAGATGGCGACGAGCTCTACCTGCTCGCGCCGCTCGCCGGCGGTTAGGTGCCGTGGATCGAGCGCCCTACGAAGTGACGCGCTAGCTGCGCGGGCCGGCGCACAGCGCGTCGTTCGTGCCGTCGCACGCGAGCAGGCGAGTCGCCGACATGTTCGTCGCCGTGAGGCCGGTGATCGTCGGCGCCGCACCGGCGAAGAAGCTGTAGCTGAAGTCGCCGGTCACCTGACCCGGGGTCGGGTCGACGTTGGTCTGGTTGCCGATCCAGTTGTCGTACGTGAAGTCGGCGTTGTTGCCGGCGTAGAACATGACGCCGTAGGCCGACGTGCTGAACGTCGAGTGCGACGCCTTGATCACCGGGGCGGTACCACCGAAGTGGAGATCGCAGTGCGTGGTATCGGTGCCGGGCGCTTCGACGCCGACCTGCGAATACATGAACGAGATCGTGCCGCCGTCCATCACGACGAGGTCGTGCGTCGCGTGCGAGAACGTCGAGTCGGTGATCGTGGTGTTCGCGGTGCTGCTCAGCGATAGCCAGCCACCGGTCATCTCGGCGTAGGTCATCTTCAGCGTGCCCGACACGTTGATCGGGTTGAAGTTCGCGAGGCCGACGTCGGGGACGAGCGTGACCGTGCTGCCCTTGATGCCCTCGACCGAGAGCGTCCCGGCGACCGTCAGGTTGCCTGCCGCCGTGAACGTGATCGAGCCGCCCGCCGCGGCGGTGACCGTGACCCCCGGATCGATCGTGATCGACGAATCGATCATGTGCGTCCCGGTCCACGTGGTGTCCGCCGTGATGTGACCGGAGGTGCCGCTCCCGGTATCGCTGCCCGAGCCCATCGTGTTGCTGCCGTCGTCGCCACCGGTGACAGGGGCGGATCCGCCAGGCCCGACGACACAGGCGACGAGCGGCAGAGCCAAGATAAGGGAGAGAGCCTTCATGGTCGTAGTGTAGAGCAACGGATGTGCCGTGCGCGCACTTCGGTGATTGCTGAAATCACTCGTGAAGTTCGTGACGTGGATCGCTTCGAGCGTCGCGGATCGGGGGCCTTGGCCCCATCCCCTGGGGCTCGGGGCCTCGATACGGTCGGATCAGTGCGGCGAGGCCGGGAACAGGAACTCGAGGAACCGCCAAGCCCGCGCTTTCCAAGCGAGCTCGTCGTGGGTCGCGCCCGGTTCCCAATCGTAACAAAGCGCGCTCGGACCCGGCGCGCAGCTCGGCGAGTCGCCGCGCTGCCAACCCAGGGTTACAAGTTGATCGCGGACCTCGATCGTGTCGGCGGCACCGTCGCTGTTGTCGCTCGGGTCGCCACCGTGATCGAGATAGATCGCGAGCGCCTGCTTGCCGAAGCCCGGCACTTCGTCGCGCAGCGCGGTGTGGACATCCATCCGCGGCCAGAACGCGCCCGACAGCGAGGCGGCCGCGTCGTAGATCTCGGGGTGGCGCATCGCGAGCTCCATCGCGACCAGGCCGCCGAGCGAGCTGCCGGCGATCGCGAGCTTGCCGCCGTCGTGGCGAACCCGCGCGAGCGCGGCGGGCTGCAGTTGGCCGACCTGGAACGCGATGAACTGCAGCATGGTCGGCTCGTCGAGACCGTACTCGTTGTTGCGCGCGACCGTGCTCGCGGCGGCGATCACGATGATCGGAGCCACCTTCGCATTCGCGATCTCGCTATCGAGCGTGACGTTGATCTCCCAACCGGTGTGGCCGAAGCAGCAGTCGTGGTCGTCCCACACGTTCTGGCCGTCGTGCATGAACAACACGGGATACGCGCGCGCGCCGTTCTCGGGCGCGTCGTAGGCCGGCGGCAGATAGGCGGTGACGTCGCGACAATTGCCGAGCACGGTCGAGCACGCCGGATCGAGCTCGACGAGGTGGCCGAGCCCGGAGTCCGGGGTATCGAGCACGCTGTTGCGCCCGTCGGCGTTGCCGGCGAAGTCGTCGTACGCGAACGCGGGATTCAGCGGATCGAGCGACCACGTCGCGGAGCTATCGACGAGCTTGTACGGATGCAAGCCGGTCGGAACCGCGCCGACCGCGAGCACGAGGTCGGTGCTGCACAACGCCGAGCTCGCGAGTGCGGTCGTGTCCCAGTTGTTCCAGTCGCCGGCGATGCCGATCGGTGCGGCGGTGCGAACCAGCGCGCGGCCGCCGGCCCACAGTGGGCCGAGTCCGGCGCGCGCATCGAGCTCGCTGCGCAACGTCGCGACCGCGGTCGGGTCGCAGCCACTCGCGCGATCGTAGAGCTCCAACACACACGGTGCGCCGGCCAAGCCGGGCGCGCAGGTCGTGCCGCCGTCGCCGGCAGGTGGAGCTGCATCCGGTTCAGGATCGGACCCGGCCGGTGAGGCACTGTGACAACCGAGGACGAATAACGTGAGGGCGAGCGTGCGCATGTTGCGATCCGCAACGCGCCCTCGGCCAACCTGCCGGATCCGCGTCGTCGCGTGCGCGTTGAGCAAGTGCTGGGCCGGTTAGGCCCGGCCGACGAGCACGAGCACGAGCGTCGACGTCGATTCGAGACGAATCGTCGCGCGTGCCCGGAGATTTGGCGGCAAAATTCAGGTCTGTCGGTTCGCTTGATCGCCGATCGATCCGCGACCTTGGCGGTGAAATTCAGGTTCTGGGTCTGCTCGTCGGCCTATAGTCCTCGTCGTGGATCCGGACGTCGAAGCGAAGGCGCGCGCGATCGTGCTCGCGGCCCGCGGCGAGCGGAGGCCGTTGCCGCGGTGGATCTGGACCACGTCGCTCGTGCTGTCCGTACTCTGCGTTGCGGCGCTCGCGATTGCCTGGTTCGAAGACCGCAACACCGCACCGCTGAGACCCCTCGACCATCACGCGGTCGAGCATCAATCCGGGTTGTGGCTCGGGCTGCTCGTCGGGCTCGGGCTCGGCATCGCGATCGGCAGCGTGATGGCGCTGCGCCACAAGCGCGTGACCAGGCGCGACTAACGCAGCGGGTGCCACTCGTCTTCGAGCATTCCGTACAACGTCACGTCGAGCAGGCGTTTGCCTTTTCGAATATGACGTCTGCGCACGCCCTCTTCGATCATTCCTAATTTCTCCAGCACGTGACACGACGGCCGATTACCCTCCAACACCTGTGCGTAGATCTTGGAGAGTTGGAGATCGCGAAATCCGAATTCGAGTAGCGCCTCCGCGGCTTCGGTCGCGTAACCGCCGCCCCAGCTCTCCGCGCCGAGCCAGTAGCCGAGCTCGGCGCGCCGATCGCGCGCGTAGCGCCGCAAGCTGACACTGCCGATCAGCTGATCGGGAGTCTCGCGCTTGGTGATCGCCATCGTGACGCCGCGGCCCTGGCCCCACCACGCGAGCCGGCCGACGATCCAGCGCGTCGCGAGCGTGACCGGGTAGGGCGACGGCACCGCGATCAGGTAGCGCGCCACCCGCTTGTCACCGGCGCGTTCGGCGACCGCGCGCGCGTCGTCGAGCCGGAGCTCGCGCAAGGCGAGACGTTCGGTCACGAGCAGCGGCGGCCGCGTCCGCACTTCGAGCAGCACGGTGTCCAGGATAACCACAAATTTCCCGGAGTTGGCCTATGTTCCGAAACGTGCCCAGGCAGGTGTGCCGTGCCTATCATTACGCGGCCGCGTTAGTCGCGCTGGCCACCGCCGTGCACGACGTCGAAACGCATCGCCTCGAGAACGGGCTCACCCTCCACGTCGCCGCGGGGTATTCGTCGCCCGTCGCGGCGATCCAGGCGTGGGTCGGCGTCGGCTCGGCCGACGAGACCGCCGGGCAAGCCGGCGTCGCGCACGTGATCGAGCACATGTTGTTCAAGGGCGGCGCCGAGCACGGCGTCGGTGCGCTCGCGCGCGTGATCGCCGGCTCGGGCGGCGAGATCAACGCGCGCACGTCGTTCGATCACACGGTGTTCCACGCGGTGCTCGCGCGCGATCGGATCGAGGACGCGATCGACGCGTTCGGTAGCGCGCTGTCGTCGCCCGCGGTCGATCCGGGTGAGCTCGCGCGCGAGAAGGACGTCATCCTCGCGGAGATCCAGCAGGGCAGCGACGATCCGGCGCGCTCGGTCGCCCAGAGCCTGTTCGCGACCGCGTTCGTCGCGCATCCTTATCGCCGCCCCGTGATCGGGAGTCCCGAGAGCGTGCGCCGGCTCAACGAGCGCGACCTCGTCGAGTTCTTTCGCAGCTTCTACGTCGCCGACAACATGACGCTCGTGATCGCCGGCGATGTCGATCCGCACGCGATCCATCGCGCGGTCGCACGCCGGTTCGGCGCGATGCCCTCGGGACGGCCGCACCGCCGGCTCGCACCCGAGCCCGCGCAGACTGCGCCGCGTGCGGTCGCGACCTTGCGCGATGTCAGCGAGGCGTATGTCGCGGTCGGCTTTCACGTGCCGCCGGCGCGTCACCCCGATGTCGCCGCGCTCGATGTCGCCGCGATCCTCCTCGGTGAGAGCGAATCGGCGCGGCTGCCCCGCGTGCTGCGCGACGACGAGCAGCTCGTGACGACCGCGTACGCGCACGTCCACGCACTGCGCGATCCGGGTCTGTTCGTGCTGTCGGCGACGGCGCGCGCGCGCGATGCCGACAAGACCGTGCCCGGCCTGGTCGGCCAGGCGCTGGCGCTGGTCGACGAGCTCGATGCCGACGAGCTCGACAAGGCGCGGATCGCCGCGGAGGCCGGCTTCGTGCGCCAGCTCGAGACCGCGCAGGGGCGCGCACGCACGCTCGGCTGGAACGCGACGGTCGCGGGCGACCCGCGGTTCTCGCACGTCTATCTCGATCGGATTCGCGCGGTGCGCCGCCATGATGTCGCGGCCGCGGTGCACCGCTATCTGCGGCCCGAGAACGCGACGGTCGCCGCCGTGTTGCCGAAGTCGCGCGCGGGTACGAAGCGCTCGACGGTGTTCGCGCGCGGCGCCGAGAAGCGCGTGCGCACGGCGCTCGGGCCGGCGACGGCACCCGCGAACGTCGTCGAGAAGCGCGTCACGCTGCCGAACGGCATGGTGCTGATCGTGCGCCGCGATCCGTCGGTCCCGGTCGTCGCGATGCGCGCGGTGTGGCGCGGTGGCCAGCGGGTCGAGACCGATGCCGAGGCAGGTGCCTCGACGCTGCTCGCGCGGATGATCACGCGGGGCTGCGCCAAGCTCGACGCCACCGCGATCGCCGACAAGATCGATCGCCTCGGCGGCTCGCTCGGTGGGGTCGCCGGTCGCAACAGCTTCGGGCTCGCGGCCGAGTGGCTCGCGCGGTCGTGGCCCGCAGGCTTCGAGCTCACCGCGGATTGCCTGCTCGAACCAGCGATCCCCGCGGACGAGCTCGCGCGCGAGAAGCACGCCCTGCTCGCCGACCAAGCGGCGCAGGTCGACAACCCGACCCAGGTCGCGTTTCGCTTGTTCAGCGAGGCGCTGTACTCGACGCATCCGTATCACGGTGACGCACTCGGCACCGAGGCCACGATCGGCGCGCTCGATCGCGCGAAGCTGCTCGCGTTCTATCGCAAGCGCTATCCGGTCTCGGCGCTGACGCTCGCGATCGTCGGCGATGTCGATGTCGACGACGTCGTCGCGCGCGCGACCAAGCGGTTCGGGGCGGCGAAGCCGCAGACCGCGACGTTGCCGAGCGTCGAGGCGCCGAAATTCGACCATCGCAGCGCGGAGGATCGCGAGGTCTATCGCTACCTCGATCGCACGCAGGCGCACCTCGTGATCGGCTTTCCCGGCGCCACGATCGACGCCCGTGACCGGTTCGCGCTCGAGATGCTGGTCGCCGTGCTCGGTGGTCAGAGCGGCCGGTTGTTCGGCGAGCTCCGCGACAAGCGCGCGCTCGTGTATCGGGTCTCGGCGCACTCGGTCGAAGGCGTCGACCCCGGGTTCGTCGCGGTCTACCTGTCGTGCTCGCCCGAGAAGCTCGACGAAGCGGTCGCCGCGGTCCGCGGCGAGCTCGCCGACGTCACCAAGAACGGCGTCACCGCGGAGGAGCTCGAGCGCGCTCGCAGCTACCTGATCGGCAGCCACCAGATCGCGATGCAGCGCCGCTCGGCGGTCGCGAACGCGATCGCGTATCACGAAGCCTATGGCCTCGGCTGGACGTCGTGGGCCGGCTACGACGACGCGATCCGCGCGGTCACGCTCGCCGAGGTCGCCGCCGCCGCCCAGACCTACCTGGTCCCCGACCGCGCGATCACCGCGACCGTGCGCCCGCCCGTGCAGACTCCCGCCGCGACCAAGAAGTCCAAACTCAAACGACCATGAGGGAGTACGACACCGGCCACGGCGATCTCGAGGCGAGTCTCGTCCTCGTATTTCCGGTGTTGCTCGCCTACGAGATCGGGGTGTTGTTCGCCGGCCGCGTCAACGGCGCCGACGTCGTCACCCGCGCGCTCTACGCGACGCTCGGCAGCCGCACGCTGTACTTGCTCGTCCACGCCGCGATCGCCGCGATGTTCCTCGTGTGGATCCGCCGCGCGAAGCGCTGGGACACGCTGCGCCTCGAGATCGTGGCGCCGGTCCTGCTCGAGGCGCTGATCTACGCGCTCACGCTCGGCGCGGCGATCACGTTCGTGCTGTCGAAGACGCTCGGCATGGCGATCGGCGGTGCGACCCTGGTGTCGGCGCTCGGCGCCGGCGTCCACGAAGAGCTCGTGTTCCGGCTCGGCCTGATGGCCGCGATGGTCACGTTCCTGCGGGGCGGTGGCACCGATCGCAGGTTCGCGGTCGTGGTCGCGTTGCTGTTCTCCGCGCCGCTGTTCGCGCTCGCCCACCACGCCGGCGCGAACGGCGAACCGTTCACGTGGCACGCGTTCGCGTTCCGCACGCTCGCCGGGCTCGCCTTCGGCGCGATCTTCTGGTTTCGCTCGCTCGCTCACGCGGTCTACGCGCACGCGCTCTACGATCTCGTCGTCGCGTGCAGCTAACGCACGCCCGGATCGCTCGTGACGCGTTGTTGCTCCGCCTTGAACGGCAGCAGCACCGTGAACTCCGTGAACACGTCGGGCTCCGAGTCGACGGTGATCAGCCCACCGTGGAGCTCGATCAAGCCGCGCGCGATGTAGAGGCCGAGGCCCGCGGAGTCGGGCAGCGCGGAGGTGTGATGGCGCACCGGCATCGGGTGCAAGAACGGATCGAAGATCCGCTGGCGATCCTCTTCGCTGATCCCGATGCCGTTGTCGCGCACGCGCAGGCGCGCCCAGCCGCCCGGATAGCGCGCACTCGGCGCCTCGTCGACGCTGATCGAGATCTCACCGGACTCCGGCGTGTAGCGGATCGCGTTCGACACGAGGTTCACGGCGATCTGATGGAGCTTGTCGCGATCCGCTTCGATCACGTCGACGCTCTCGATCTTCGCCTCGAGCTTTTGCTCGCGCGCTTGCGCCAGCGGCAACAGCTCGGTCACGACATCGCGGACCATGTCGCCGAGATCGACGGGCTCGCGGCGCAGCGTCAACCGGCCGGCGTCGATCCGCGACACGCTCATCATGTCGTCGACCAGCCGCTTCAAGCGGTGCGCGTTGCGCCGCACCGACCGGATCGGACGCTCTGCGAGCTGCGGGAGCTCGCCGAACCGACCCTCCGAAAACAGATCGAGATAGCCGACGATGCTGGTCAGCGGCGTGCGCAGCTCGTGCGCCGCGATCGAGACAAACTCGGTGCGGATCCGGCTCTGGCGCTCGAGCTCGACGTTCTTCGCGCGGAGCTGGGCCTCGGACTCCGCGAGCGCACGCGTGCGCTGGCGGACGATCTGGTCGAGGTTCGCACGTAGCGCGCGGAACTCGGCGCGCGCGGCCTCGACCTCGTGGGTGCGTTCCTCGAGGACGTTGCCGAGCCGCACCGCCGCGTCGAAGATCTCGGCCTGGGTCGCCGGCGTCGTGGTGGTGCGTTCGAGCCGTGCGATCAACACGTCGATCGTGCGTTGCTGTGCCGCGAGCTCGGCCTCGAGCTCGGCGAGGCGCTCGTCCTTATCCGCCACTACCGGATCCGATCGCGAGCGCGGTCAGCGTGTGGTTCACGTACAACATGCCGCTCTGTTCACCGAAGCTCTGGAACCCGGTGGTCGGATACGCGGCGTAGACCGCGGCGAGCGCCGCTGCGATGCCGAGCTCCTTCGCTTCCCAGTCGCGATACACGCACGAGAAGGCGAGCAGCGCCGAGATCCCACCGAGCCGCTTCGCCGCCGCCGCCAGATCGCGCTCGGTCTGCGCGACCAGGTCGCCCGCCTTCATGACGCGCAGCACGTGTCCGGTATCGATCGCGGCTCCGAGATGGAGCAGGTCGCCCTCGATCCGACCGATCGACCGCACGTACGGGACGCCGTCGATGATCCGCGCGAACGTGTAGGCGAGCGGCGTGTTGGTCCCGATCGTACCGCCGAGCTTCGCGATCAGCTCGGTGAAGCGGCGCGTGGCCGGGATCCCGTCGAGCTCCGAGATCGTGCGACCGCTCGCGGCGGTGACCACGGTCTTGTGCTCGGTCGCTACGAGGTGGCTCGACGTGATCACCTCGAACGGCCGCGCCATCTCGAGCACCACGACGATGCCGGCGTCCGCGAGCGCCTCGCCGTTCGCCCACACCGCCGCGGCGCCACGTCTCGAGCCGTCGGCCGAGAGCTCGGTCGAGGCGAAGCCACCGACCATCCGGATCTGCGGAGCCGCGGTCGCCGATCCGACGCAGAATGACTCCTCGGTCGAGGCCGAGCCCTCGACGAGCGTGAACGCGACGTGGCGCGCGGGATCGAGCAGCTCGCTGCGCGTGCCGAGCGCGATCGCCGCACGTTCGAGCGCATCGCGGCTGCGCGCGAGCGCGTGCTTGCTGAGCTCGGTCGCGACCCCGATGCCGACGCGGAGATCGGTGCCGTACAGGCCGAGTGCGACCGTCTCGCCGTCGCCGAGCACGCCGCCGAGCACGCCGTTCGCGGTGCAGCCGACGATCGGCACCGCACCGAGGATCCGTTGCAGGTCGCGCGCGACCACGCCCGCATCGAGCCGCCAATCGGCGAACACCACGACCAGTGCCAGATCGCTCGCGACAAGTTTTTCGCCGAGCTGTTTTGCGACGAGCCCGGCCTCCAGTCCACCCGCCGTGACGTTCCGCGCGATCACGGGTCAACTATAGCTTTCAACAAGACGAAAAGTTGCCCACATCGTCGCCATGCCGCTTCGATAAGGGGATGGAGAAGACGTGCAACGCGTGCGGGCAGCAGTTCCAGCCGGCGTTCGTGTTTCAGATCGCAGTCACGGCGGACGGCGCCAAGAACCACTACTGCTCGCTCGAGTGCCGCAAGGCCGGTCTCGGGGAGGAGGGGTTTCGCGCGAAGCGCGCGCGCCGGATCGCGGTCCTCAACCAGAAAGGCGGCACGGGTAAGACGACCACCGCGGTCAACTTGGCCGCCGGCCTGGCCGAGCGCGATCACGCATGCCTGCTGATCGATACCGACGCGCAGGGCAACGTCGGCGTCTCGCTCGGCGTCGCCGGCGAGCGGTCGCTCTATCACGTGCTCGTCGACAACGCCGAGCCCAACGAAGTCGCGGTCCCGGTGCGCGGCAAGCTCGACGTGATCACGAGCGACTCGACGCTCGCGGCCGCCGAGATCTGGCTCGCGCACCAGAAGGTCGAGCAGCGCTCGCGGATCCTGACCAAGCGCCTGAACCTCATGGCGATCTCGCGGCGCTACGACTACGTGATCATCGACTGCGGTCCGTCGCTCAACCTCCTCAACCAGAACGCGCTGTCGTACGCCGACGAGGTCATCATCCCGGTGACCTGCGACTACCTCGCGCTGGTCGGCGTCAAGCAGGTGTTGAAGACGATCAAGGATGTCGAGCGCCACCTCGGCCACACGGTGCGGATCTCGGCGGTGCTTCCGACGTTCTACGACGGCCGCACGCGGCTCGCGCGCGAGGTGCTCGAGACGCTACAGGGTCACTTCAAGACCAAGTGCCTCGAGCCGATCCGGCTCAACACGCGGCTCGCCGAAGCGCCGAGCCACAAGAAGACCATCTTCGAATACGCGCCGGTCTCGCACGGCGCCGCCGACTACAACCGGGTCTGCGATTGGGTGCTCGCGAGTAGCGCGCCCGCGACGACGACGCTGCCGCACACCGAGCCGAACGCCCACCCGATCACTCTCCCGCTCACCCTCGAGGCAGTATGATGAAAGAAGACAAGACCATGGCCCACGATCCGCTCAGCGACGCGGACTCCATCCTGAGCGAGGAGTACTACGGCAAGCGGGCCGCCACCGCGCCGGCGAAGCAGCTCAAGGCGCAGCAGCGCCCGACGCACTACAAGGTGATCTGCATCTCGATGTACACGCGCGATCTCGAAGAGCTCGACGCGAAGGTCGCCGAGCTCAAGCGCCGCGGCTGGACCAAGGCGAACAAGTCGCAGTTGATCCGGCTCGCGCTCAGTCAGATCGATGTGTCGAAGTTGCCGACGCCCCAGCAGTAGCTATTCGAAGCCCATGCCCTTGCCGTCGAGGTCCATCCGACCGACGTAGAGCTCGAACTTCACGCGCTTGATCTGTTCGGCGTTCGCCGTGCTCTGTGGGATCTGGCAGTGGCCGAGGCCGACCTCGTACAGGTTGATCCGGAACAACACGTCGCTGCGATCGGGCGACAGGAACTCGAGCGAGCCGGACTTCTGCGCGGTCGACTCGGCGACGCCTTTGACGACCGCGCTCTCGTACCACTCGAGCAGCTTGTCGGCGTAGCCCAGGCCGATCGTGCCTATGATCGCGGGGAACTCGAGCTTCGTCGGTTCGACCTGCGGGAGCCGTTCGGCTCCCGTGTAGAGCGTCTTGACGCCCTGCTTGATCGTGAACGACTCGATCTTGTTCGTGTACTTCATGTCCTCGATGCCGTCGATGTTCAGACGGAAGCCCGAGCACATCCACATCTTGTGCTTCGCACCGAGGTCGCTCTTGACGCGGCCGCCGCTCTCCTTCTTCGTGATCACGTTCTCCGGTTGAACCTTGATCTTGAGGTACGCGGCGTCCTTCGACGCGCCGTCGAGCGTCGGGAACGTGGTCTCGGTGATCAGCGCGTCGAAGAACTGGTGCGTGAACGTCTGATCGAGATCGAAGTTGGCGTGGCGGATCTCGCCGTTACGGCGCGACCATTCCTTGCGCCACGACTGCTGGATCCAGCGCAACACGTCGTTGGCACCGGACATCCCGAGCTCCAGCGAGAACGGCTCGATCGAGACGACCGAGGTGTGCTTGATCCGGTGGATGTCGTGCCCGATCGGCTCGTCCATCAGCGCGGCGCGAACGTAGCCTCCGTCGACGGTCTTGAGATAGGCGCTGCTGTTATTGTCGTCGATGGCCAGCTCGAAGTGGCCACCGGTGGAGGACCTACGTGCGTCCGAGAAATTTGGTGTGGTCATTCGAAACCTCAGCTTATCGCGAACCTTTTACGCTCGCCGACGCCCCAATTTCCCTGGTGAGGGCGTAGACCCCACCAGATCCTCGCAAAACAACGTGATTTCGCGCGATTGGAATCGGCACGCCTCATGATCAATAATAGGTGGTGATGCGGGTGCTCGGCATTGTCTTCGCGTTGGCGCTGGCTACCACCGGTTCGGCATACGCCGAGAAGGTGAAGGCCAACCAAGAAACACGTGTCCTCAACCATCCCGGCGAGCAAGGCAAGCTCGTCGTGAAGGTCAAAGAAGGACAGTCGATGACGCTGCTGTCCACGGAAGGCCGGTGGCTGAAGGTTCGCGTCCAGGGACGAACCGGCTGGGTGCCACGCAGCAAGGTCGAGATGGCCGACCCGGACGAGATCGCGCGCAACACGCGGCGGCGGCCGTTCGTCGACGGCCGCAGCACGCATCGCGGCTTTGGTAGTCAAGAAGCCCCGGACGATCGGATCGGCGCGGACGCGGTCGGCAACGGCGACGACGACAAGGCGAAGGACAGCGACGACGACAAGCCGGCGGCCAAGAAGCCGACGAAGAAGCCGACCAAGGACGAGGACGACGAAGACAAGCCGGCGGCCAAGAAGCCGGCGGCCAAGAAGCCGACCAAGGACGAGGACGACGAAGACGACGAGCCGGTCGCAAAGAAGCCGGCGGCGAAGAAGCCGACCAAGGACGAGGACGACGAAGACGACGACAAGCCGGTCGCAAAGAAGCCGGTAAAGGTTGTTCCGGCGGCGAAGAAGCCGACCAAGGATGATGAGGACGACGACGACGACAAGCCGGCGGCCAAGAAGCCGGTGGCCAAGAAGCCGACCAAGGACGACGACGACGACGACGACAAGAAGCCGGCCGTCAAAGCCGCGGCCAAGAAGTCGACCGACGACGACGACGACGCGGCGCCGGCCGAACCAAAGCGCCCGAAGGCGCACGTCTCGGGCAAGCAGAAGGTGTTCGGCGAGCGCGACGCGGCGAGCGACGTCGAGTTCACGGCGAAGCCGAACGACGTGCTCTATCCCGGCGAGACCAAGGGCGACTGGACCAAGGTCGAGTCCGACGATGGCGACGAGGGCTGGATCCTCACCGACAAGCTCGAGGTCGATGGCGGTGGTGGTGGCAGCAGCCACAAGCGCGTGATCGGCATCAACGTCGGCCTGGGCTTTGGCTACATGTCCCAGGCGATGAACACGGTCGGCACGACGAAGGTCGCCGGCATGGATCAGGTGCCGGACGTCTACAGCATCGGCACGTCGATCGCGACGCTGTCGCTCGGCGGCTCGTACTACATCGGCCTCGGCAAGAAGTACCTCGTCGGCGTCGACGCCGGCTACAGCTACTCGAAGACCGCGGGCGGTGGGGTGACGTACATGAAGACGGTCACCGGCATCTCGGTCAGCGACTTCACGCTGCGCGGCGCGATCGGCTATCCGACGTCGCGGCCGAGCGGCCTGACGCTGATCGCCCGGCTCGGCCTTCGCTACCGCGGCTACCTCGTCGACAACTACGGCACGCTGGCGAAGAACCCGGCGCAGATCCCCCAGGAGACGGTCGCCGCGCCGACGTTGGGCTTCGGCATCGCGCTGCCCAAGCTGACCAGCAAGCTCGGCCTCCAGATCGGCCTCGATGCGATCCTGTTCGGCGCGAGCGTCAAGCAGACGGTCGGCCTCGAGGATGGGGCGACGCCGAGCATGACGGACCTCAACCTCAACGCGGGCCTGGTCTATGCGATGAACCCGACGATGAACATCGTGTTCGCGTACGACCTCGACCACGGAAGCTACGACTTCGGGGCACCAAACACCGGCCTCGCGGCGATGTCCAAGCGGATCCACACCGGCACCGACGTCCAGCGCACCGACACGGTGCACAACCTGTCGGTGTCGATCGCGAAGGGCTTCTAGTCGGCTTCGGGCCCGAAACGACGAACGGCGCGTCGGGTGGACGCGCCGTGGTGCTAGCCGCCGAGCGACTACTTCTTTTTCTTCTTCGGAGCCGGCTTCTTGGCAGCCGGCTTCTTGGCAGCCGGCTTCTTGGCAGCGGCTTGCTTCGCCGCCTTCGGAGCCGGCTTCTTGGCTGCCGGCTTCGGAGCGGGCTTCTTGGCCGCGCCCTTCGCTGCCGGCTTGGCCTTCGCAACGGGCTTGGCCGCGGCTTTCGCCGGGACCTTCGCTGCGAGCTTCGCCGCGCCTTTGGCAGCGCTCACGGGCACCGGAGCGGCCTTCGCGAGCACGGCAGCCGGCTTGGCCGGTGCGGCCTTCGAGGTCGCCTTGACCTTCTTGCCTTCGAGCTTGAGCTTCTTGTTGTGCTCTTCGGCGGTCTTCGCCGAATCGTCCATGCGCATCGCCGCGGCGTTGCGAGCGCGCTCGATCGCGGCTTCGACTTCGGCCTTGGTGCGCTGCGGGATCGGGACCGCGGGGGTCTCGACCTTCTTCGCCCGCTTCTTCTTCTTCGCCTCGCGCGGCGCGGGGATCTCGGCGATGTCGGGCATCCGCGCGGCGAGGTCGCCACGGTTGTGCACGAGGATGCGAGAGCCGCCGTCGCGGAAGATCACTTCGACCTTGTTGTCGGGCAGTTGCTCGATGACAAAGCCGATGTCGAAGGCGGGGTGGTGGACCACGTCGCCGTCTTCGTAGGTGTCGCGAATCGAGAAGGGTCGAGCATTGCCGAGGTCGGCATCGGTGGCACGCGCCATGGCGTCATCCCACGTCAGCCGCTTCGAGCTCGACTTCTTGCTCCCGTCGCCATCGCTGTCGGCACCGTCGCCGCGCGGTTTGCGGTAGGCGTGAACCTCCCCGCAGACGACGCATTGCACCCGCCGCACCTCGTCCTCGTACATGCTGATGATCGTGTGAGTCGTGTCCGCCTTGCAGCGTGGAGACGGGCAATAGGCCTCGATCTCGCCACCGATCTCACTCGTTTCTTCTTCGAAGATGGAGTCCATCTCTGCCAGCCTCTTCTTGGACGAGTAATGCGCTAACTACCTGAAATACATCCTCATCCGTATAATCCGGATGGATGTTGTATCAGTCAGCCGTCTAACATAATCCCGGTATTACAACAACCGTCGCTAGTCACAAGTGTTCCTGGAAGTGGCAGGATCTCGCAACTAGTGCGCCGCGTCTTGCTCGTGAACGCCTTGATCTTCGCGGTGTTGGCCGCGGTCGTGGTGTTCGCATACTTCGGGTGGAGTAATTCGTCCGCGGTCGCTCTTCACAACGATCAGATCCGGCTTTTGACCGATCTGGCGCAGGAGAAGATCCTCAACATCGAGTCGGTCGTGGTCGGCGCGGATACCCGGGTGTTGAAGGGGATCCGGCTCGATCAGCTCGACCGGCTTGAAGAAGAGGTCAAGTCGACCGGTGCCGCGGTGGCGAGCGCGTTCGTGCTGGACGACCAGCTAAAGCCGGTGCTGGGCGGGTCGCTCTCCGGCAGCCGCGAGCCCAAGGACGCGGTCGTGATGCGCGACTGGTACCTCGCCCACGTGATCGGCACGTTGAAGTTGCCGCAGTTGCCGCTCGATACCCGCGGTCATCACTACGGGCGCGGACCGTACAACGAGCCTTATCTGCTCTCGTATCAGCACAAGGAGCTCGATGGTCACTCGTACTACGTGGTGATCGAGGACGACCTCAATCACCTCGTGATGGTGATGTTTCCGCAGTTCTTCTTTTCGGAGCGCTCGAGCTACATGTATCAGGTCGTCGACGAGCAGAAGACCTGGCGGTTCGGCGTTCCGTTCCAGGACGACACCAACGAGGTCAAGGTCTTCTTTAGCGATCTGCTGCTCGACGGCTGGAGTCTCCGGATCACCGAGCGCGAGCCAACCGCAGAGCTCGAGCTTCGCCATCGCCACTTCGTCGATTCGGCGCTGCTCGGCGGCGCGGTCGCGATCATCCT
>JBDTJY010000125.1:0-9573 GCA_039935615.1 Kofleriaceae bacterium | reverse complement strand
TTCACGTTGCCGTGCGCGTCCGACGAGGAACCGGCCGCGAAGCCCAGGACGTTGCGCGCACGATCAAACTCGGGCCCGCTCTCGGGCATGCACCCGATCGTGACAGAACAGGTCGAAGTGCCTCGGCGGGCGGGTGGGACGATCTTGATCGTCGACGACGAGCCCGCCACGCGGACGCTGTTGGCCGAGTTGCTGGAAACGGAGGGCTACGACGTCGTGACGGCTGCCGATGGTGTCAAGGCGCTGGAGTATCTCGGTGCAGCGGCGACGTTGCCTTACTTGATCCTGCTCGATCTCGTGATGCCGAACATGGATGGATGGCAGTTCATCGAAGCGCGAAGCCATGAACGGCGCTTCGCCAGCATTCCGGTGGTGCTGATTTCCGGCCAGGTCAATGCCCGCGAAACCGCTCGCTCGCTCGGCCTTGCAAGTTACATCGAGAAACCCATCACCATGGCCAGCCTTCGCGAAGTGCTCGCGCGCGTACTCGACCGCGCGGCGAGCGACCGCACGACAGCGTCGTCTTGATCCAACGACAAGGCCGCCATGGAAGTCGTCTCTCTCGATTTTTAGCGCGCGGGATTTTTTGGCCGAGATTTCCTTGCCGGTCGGATAGCGGCGACGATCGAGACGCGCGCTGACGACGAGCCCACCTCGGTTGGTCGTATGGCCGATGACGTTGATGATCGTCTTGTACGTCCGCAGTGGACGACCGCGCCAGTTGATCGAGATGAAGGAGAGTCGCTGCAGCTCCGCTTTCCACATGCGCGGACGGTGGCCGTTGCTGCCACCCGCGTCGGCGGTGATGAAGATCTCGCGGGCATCCGGATAACGCGGCTGACCAACGCGCTTCCACCACGCCTCGATCGCGGTGACCGCGAAGCTGGGCGTGTCGTGATCGACGCCCCCGCTCACGAAGCCGTCGTTGGATGCGAGGTCGTAGACCCCGTACGGAATCGCCTTGCCGATGGCGTCACAGGGAGAGTCGTGGACATCCACCAACGATGCAGGCCTCGGCTTTGGCGGTTCAGTTCACGACGCGGGTCGCTGCCGTGGATCCGGTGCTCACCGGCACGCGTCCTTGCTCGGCGCCGCGTTGATGGCGCACCCATTCGCGCACTGCATGACGAACGTGCCGACGCCGTTCGCGCACTGGTAGAGCGAGCCTGGATCGCCGGTGAGCTGATCGCCTCCACAGTACAGACCTCCCTCCGCGCAGGGACCGTCGACGGCGGCACACTCGTCGTCCTGGCCGGTACGCAAGACGCAGGGGCCGGGGCAGGCGCCGTGCGCACTCGGCACGCCGTTGGCCACGCACTCGTAGACCGTATCCGGATCACCCGAAATCTTGTCGCCGCCGCAGTAGCGCGAACCGCCGAGGCACGCGATCTGCGGCACCAGCACGATCTCGACGCTGGCGTGCGTGTCCGCGGCGACATCGACCTTGCCCCAGCCGGTGCCCAGCACCATGCCGCCGAGCATGCCGGCGGCGACGATGCTCGGGGTCACATCGCCCTCCACCGCGAGCTCGATCGCGGTCGTGAGCGGTAGTGCCACGGTCCCGACGCCGTCGTCGGTGACCGTCGAGTGATGGGTGCCGTAGAGGATGTCGAGCTCGAGCGCGTCGATCCGCGCGACCGTGGGCGACGACACGTGCAGCGTGACGCACGTGCCCTTGCTCGCCGCGCACGGGTCGTCATCGCCGCCGCACGCTGCGAGCGCGGCACACGTCATCACGACCACGAGTCTCATCGCGCGGAGCGTAGCGGATCAGGGGCAGGTCGGCGCGACCTGACCGTTGTGACCCGTGTAGACGTACGAGTCGCTGACGTAGCCACCGTTGACCTTGTCCCACAAGGTCGACGCGCCGTAGGTGCCGGACACCGACGAACCGCGCTTCTGGCAGGTGATCGCGACGTACGTGCCGTCCGCGAGGCTCCCCACGATGCTTGCGGTCAGCGACGCAGACGAGCGGATATGCAGCGCGATGCCCGAGGTGTTCACGCGGCCCGCCACGCCGCCGCCGCCGTTGGACGTGCCCTCGTGGCTCATCGAGTACTTGGCCTTGACGGTCGCGCGCGCGGCCGCGCTGAACGTGTGGAAGCGATAGATCGTGTTGCTGACGAGCCCGTTACGGCCGGCGAGCCACGACCGCACCTGCGACCGCAGCGACGGCTTCATCAGGCAGTTCGCGTACACGGCGTGGATGTGGTTGACGCCGTACCAGCCGTCGTAACCGGTGTGGCGATACCACGCGGCGAAGCCGACCTTGCCGAGCTTCTCGAGCAGGTTCGCGATCTGCGTCTGCGACAGACCGTAGACGCTGATGTCGGTCGCCGCGCTGTATGGCTGACCGTTGACGTAGCCGTCGCGTGCGTGCGTGCCGGCCGAGGCAGCTGCGTTGCCGATCGTCTGCACGATGCGAGACGACGACACGCCCGCGGCACGCAGCGCGTCCGAGGCGCGGGGGTGGAGGCCCCACTTGAGCAGGGCGGCGGCGTACAGCGGCGGTTTCACGGCGTCGGCGTTGGCGTCGGTGGCTTCGAGCTCGATGATCTCGCCCGTGTCCACCACATCGACGTCGACCATCGGCTCGACCTCGTCGTCGTTGTAGAGCGCGGGGTCGTCGACCGGCTGCTCGGCGACGGCCTGGATGTCCGCGTTGTGCTCGACTTCGGTGCCGTCGGGGAGCACCGCGAGCTCGGTGCTCGTGAGGGCCGGCTCGGTGGGCACCTCGTCGAAGTACCCGTCGACATCGGTCGTGCACGCGGACACGAACAGGAGCAGGAGTGAGGCGTAGCGAAGAAATGACTTCATGGCGGAGCCCTAGCGCAAGCCTCGTGCCCGACCTATCTAGCGAAGATCGCAGAGCTCGCCGTCGTAGGGTGTAGCGCGGGATGTTACAGGTGCACCCGAAACCCCGCGCTCCGCACGACCACTGCGCCGTACGGATCGCGCGACTACGCCGGACGTGCACCGAGCCGCGGGGCGAGTGCGTGGCACGCCCGAAGCCAGCACCTCGGTGACCACGGTCGAGCTGACGCCGAGGTTCGCAGCGATCTGGAACAACGCGTTCAGCGAGTCCCAGTTCAAGGCGCACCGTCGGTCGGCGTTCCAGGCTTCGCTGCGCGGCGCACCTCGCGAGCCTTCCACATCGTGAAGATCACCGGATAGATCAGGAGCTCGAGTAGGAACGACGTGACGATGCCACCGACCATTGGCGTCGCGATGCGTTTCATGACATCGGCGCCGGCGCCGCTGCTCCACATGATCGGCAGCAACCCCATGAGGATCGCCATCACGGTCATCATCTTTGGCCGGATCCGTTTGACCGCGCCGTCCTCGACGGCTGCCTGGAGGTCCTCGACATTCCGCATGTGTCCCTCCTTCTGGAACCGGTCGTACGACTGATCGAGGTACAGCAACATCACGACGCCGGTCTCGGCATCGACACCGGCGAGCGCGATGATGCCGACCCAGACTGCGACGCTCAGGTTGTAACCGAGGATCCAGAGCAGCCAGAATGCGCCGACCAGCGAGAACGGCACCGCGAGCAGCACGATGCCGACCTTCACCGCGCGCCGCGTATTCAGATACAGCAGTACGACCACGAGGGCGAGCGTGACCGGGATGACGATCTTGAGCCGCTCCGTGGCGCGCTGCATATACTCGTACTGACCGCTCCACTCGAGCGTGTATCCGGGTGGCAGCGTCACGGCCGTCGCGACCGCGCGCTTCGCGTCTTCCACGTAGCCACCGAGATCGCGGTCGCCGATGTCGACGTAGACATAGCCGAGGAGCTGTCCCTGCTCGGTGCGCAGCACGGTGGGGCCGGTCGTCGCCGCGATGTCGGCCACTTCCTGGAGTGGAACCTGCGCGCCGCTCGGGGTCGCGATCAGCGTCCGCCGGATCGTCTCGACGTCTGTCCGGTAGGCGCGTTGGTAGCGCACGTTCACCGGGTAGCGCTCGCGGCCCTCGACCGTGGTCGTGATGTCTGCGCCGCCGATCGCGGACTCGATCGTCATCTCGACGTCCGCGACGTTCAGGTTGTAGCGCGCGATCTGGTCACGCTTGATCGTGAAATCGAGGTAGTAGCCACCCGTCACGCGGTCGGCGAACACGTTGCGCGTTCCGCGCACCGGGCGAAGCGCCTCCTCGATCTGTGGGCCGATCTTGTTGATGACAGCGAGATCGGGTCCGAAGATCTTGATGCCAACCGGAGTGCGGATGCCCGTCGAGAGCATGTCGACGCGCGCCTTGATCGGCATCGTCCACGCGTTGGCGACTCCGGGTAGCTTCACCACGCGATCGAGCTCGGCGACGATCTTGTCGTGCGTCATGCCCGCACGCCACTCCGATTCCGGCTTGAGGTTGATCACGACCTCGAACATCTCGGGCGGCGCGGGATCCGTGGCGCTGAGCGCGCGGCCTGCCTTCCCTGAAACCGACGCGACCTCCGGGACCTGCATGATCAGCTTGTCCTCGAGCTGCAGCGTCTGCCGTGCCGTCTCGATCGATGCCCCCGGCAGCGTGATCGGCATGTACAGGACCGTGCCCTCGTAAAGCGGCGGCATGAACTCCGAACCGAGCCGCAAGTAGATCGGGACCGTCGCGCCGAGGACCACGACCGCCGTCACGAGCGTCGCGATGCGGTGCCGGAGTACGAGGCGAACGAACGGGTGATACGCCCAGATCAAGAACCGGTTGATCGGGTTCTTCTCTTCCTTCGGGATCTGTCCGCGGATGAACGCGACCATCAAGAACGGCACGATCGCCACCGAGGTGAACGCCGCGAACCCCATCGCGAACGTCTTGGTGAAGGCGAGCGGGCGAAACAGCCGGCCCTCCTGGCCTTCCAGCGAGAAGATCGGCAGGAACGACACCGTGATGATCAATAGCGAGAAGAACAGCGGGCGGCCGACCTGCTGAGCCGCCTCGATCAGGATCTCGCGACGCGGCTTGCCGGTCGTGTCTCGCTCGATGCACTTGTGCGCGTTCTCGATCATGATGATCGCCGCATCGACCATCGCGCCGATCGCGATCGCGATGCCGCCGAGACTCATGATGTTCGCGCCGACACCGAGCACGTGCATCGCGACGAACGCGAGCAACAGAGACAGCGGCAGCGTCACGATCGCGACCAGCGCGCTGCGCAGGTGCCAGAGGAACACGATACAGACCAGCGAGACGATCACGAGCTCCTCGATCAGCTTGTCCTTGAGCGTGGAGATCGCGCGCTCGATCAGGCTCGAGCGGTCGTACGTCGTGACGAGCTCGACGCCTTTGGGCAACGCGGCTCGAACCTTGTTGTCGATGACCTTCTTGACGTTCTGGATCACGCCGTAGGTATCGACACCTTGCCGGATCACGACGATGCCCGCCGCGACGTCGCCCTCGCCGTCGAGATCGGCGACGCCACGGCGAATCTCGGGGCCGAGATGCACGCGCGCGACGTCGCGCACCACGATCGGCGTGCCATCGGGGCGCGCGCCGAGCGCGATCTGCTCGATATCGGAGATGGCCTTGATGTAGCCGCGGCCTCGAACCATGTATTCGCGGCCGCTCCACTCGACGACGCGTCCGCCGACGTCGTTGTTGCTCTTCCGCACAGCGCTGACGACGGTGGCGAGTGGGATGTTGAACGCGGCGAGCGCGTTGGGATCGAGCTCGATCTGGTACTGCTTGACGAAGCCGCCATAGGCCGCGACCTCGGCGACCCCGGGCACGCTGCGCAACCAGTACTGCACGTACCAATCGTTGAGCGTGCGCAGCTCGGCGAGGTCGTGTTTGCCGGTCTTGTCGACGAGCGCGTACTCGTAGCCCCAGCCGACACCCGTTGCGTCCGGGCCGAGCTTTGGCCGAACGCCTTCCGGCAACTCGCCCTCGAGCGAGCTGAGGTATTCGAGCACCCGAGACCGTGCCCAATACAAGTCGGTGCCGTCGTCGAAGATGATGTAGACGAACGAGACGCCGAAGTAGGAGAAGCCGCGGACCACCTTCACGTTTGGCGCCGAGATCAGCGCGGTCACGATCGGATACGTGACCTGGTCTTCGACGAGCGTCGGGCTGCGACCTTCCCAGTCCGTCATGATGATGACCTGGACGTCGGAGAGGTCCGGAATCGCATCGAGCGGCGTCTGCTTGAGCGCCCACAATCCGCCGCCGAGGATCGCGGCGATCATCAGCACGACGATGAAGGCGTTGCGCGCCGAGAACGCGATGAGCTTCTCGATCATGGCGCGCTCGCGCTGCCAACGGCCATCCCCGGCATGGTCAAGGACATCCCCTGCATCGCGGCCATCAGGTTGGTCTCGGAATCGATCAGGAATTGCGCCGAGGTCACGACCCTCGCTCCGTCGGTCACGCCGCCCATGACCGGATAAAACTCGCCGATCGGTGACCCGACCTGGACGTCGCGGGGCTCGAAGTAACCGTCTGCCAGCGCTAGCAGGACGTACTTGCGCGCGCCGGTGTCGATGACTGCCTCTTTCGGTACGACGAGCCGTTTCGTGGTCTCGCCATGCCAGACGAGCGTGACGTAGGTGTCCGGCTTGAGCTTGAGATCGGTGTTCTTCAGCGAGGCGCGGAAGCGGACGCGCCGGGTCTGCGGATCGACCTCGGGATAGATGAAGTCGATGCGCGCTTGCAGCTTCGCCGCCTGATCGTAAGGGAACTCGACGTCGATCGAGTCGCCGATGCGGAGGCTCCCCGCCTCGTACTCGAAGACCTGGCCCATCACCCAGACGGTCGAGAGATCGCCGAGCCGGAATGACGTCATGTCCGGTGTGACGTACTGGCCGGCGAACGCGCTCTTCTCGAGCACCACGCCGTCGAACGGCGACGCGATCGTCATCGTGCGCGCGGCGTGCCCGGCATGCTCGAGCTCGGTGATCTGCGCATCCGAGACGTCCCAGCGTCTCAAGCGTTCTCGCGACGCAGCAAGCAACGCGTCGGCGGCGGCCAGGGTATCGGGGGCGCCGGTCACTTGCGCCCGCGCGTGTAAGGCCACGATGTACTCGCCCTGTGCCGTCGCGAGATCTGGACTGTAGACGGCGAATAACGGTTGACCTCGCCGCACCGACTTGCCGACGTAGTCAACGTAGAGCTGCTCGACCCAACCTGAAACGCGCGTGTGGATCTGCGTGGTGCGGGTCTCGTCGTACGCCAGCGTGCCGACGGTGCGGATCGTGTTTTCGACCTTCTGCATGCCGACGACCGCGGTTCGAACGCCGACGAGCTGCTGACGACGCGGCGACACGTAGGTGGCTTGTGAGCCCGCGCCGGGCGGGCGGGCCGGCGCGGCTTCTGCCATGCCGGGCATCGCGCCCGAGGCTGCCATCGGCGGCTGCGCATCGGAGTTGGTCTCGCGCAACCGCATGCCGAGAAGCGTCCCAGCACCGATAGCTGCCGCTGTGATCGCGACGACCGCCGGCCAGCTCGCTCTGCGGCGCGGCTTGCCAAGCTCCGCGGGGGTCGCGGGCGTCACGGCGATGACGGGTTGGTCGATCACTGGGATCATCGCGCGTCTCCCGTCGTGCGTTGCAACCTTGCCCACGCGAGACCGAGCTCGGCCTGCGCTTCGATCAGCTCGCGCTGCGTCGACCACAGAGCTCGAGCCGCGTCGATCGCACTGACCAGCGGCAGCTGGTCCGCGGAATAGGCCGCGAGCGTGGATGTGACCACCTCCGTCGCGCGCGGCAGGATGTCGTCGCGCAACGCGAGGTAGCGCGCGCGCGCCGCCTCTACACGTTCGCGACCGACGACGGCCTCGCCGACGATCGTGCGCTGGGTTGCATCGAGCTCGGCGTTCGCCATCGCCACCGTCGCCGTCGCTTCTGCGACGCCGGCGCGTAACTTGCCGCGCCACAGCGGGATCGTGATCCCCACCATGAGCATCCAGCCAGCTCCGTCGGTCATCATGTAATTCGGCCCCGTGCGCACCGACGCCATCGGCACATACATCGAGTGCATGACCTCGAGGTCCGCCTCCGAGCGCGCGATGCCCGCGCGATCGGCACGCAGCTCGGGGCGGCGGTCGACGGCGGCGGTCATCACGGCCGCAGCACGCGGCGGCTCGGCGTCGGTGACGGTCGCGTCGAGCTCTGGAATCGTCGCATCAGGCGATCGCGCGAGGCTGGTATCGAGCATGGCCTCCGCGGCGCGGATCTCCGCCACGAAGGCTTGCCGCTCGCCGTCGAGTCGGTCGACCTCGAGCCGGGCGCGCAAGACATCTGCCTGCGGACCGGTGCTGGCGGAGTAGCGAGCGGTCGCCGCCTTCGTCACTTGATCGGCGAGCGCACGCTGCTCGTCGAGAATCTTCGCGACCGCGCGAGTCTCGGCCAGCATCCAGAACGCGGTCGCGGCGTCGAGCTCCACGTCGAGCCCGACGCGGTCGATCTCGGCGACCTCGCGCCGTGCATCTGCTTCCGCCGCGTCTCGCCGGTGCGCGCGCACGTGGGATAACGGAAAGCGCTGCTCCACAGTGAGGCTGACATTCGCGCCGCCGAGCGCGAACGGAAGATGATCGATCGATGGCAGCACGGTCGGATCGTCGAGAGCCGATACGATCTCGGGGCGCTCGGCCGCTGCGCGTGCGCGCGCCTGGGCGGCAACCACTTCCGGGCGGCGCGCGCGCGCGATCCGGACGACGTCGGCGACGCCGAGCGGCGACGGCAGCGCGACCTGGTCGTCCGCGGATGCAGCCGACGACACGAACATCACGAACAAGAGGTGGCGCGCGACCGAATGGCCATGGCGACCTCTCACGGCAGTCCGTGCAGGGCGCCGTCCTCGATCGCGCCTGGCCCCGAGGTCCGGGCAGGCCCCGGCAGGCCTTCGCAACCGAACATCATCAAGAGCAAAATTGTTCGGCGCACGAGCTCCGCGTACTCACGTCTCGTGCCAAGCCGTGCGTCATTGGGGATCGACGAGCTCTTCCGTTATGCCCAGCTGACGAGTGCTGTCGATCGTCGAGAACGCGTGCTCCAGTTATGGTGGACCGCACGATCGATACGCTCCGTGAGCGCTCACGATGCGAGGAAGACTACGCAGTCTCGTCGTCTCGCATCGACTGAAACCGGCACGGTTACAGGTGCATCGCTAGTCGCAAACGTCGATCGAACGCAACGAATGCGTACGCTCGACGCAACGGGCGCAAACCGTGCGCATCGAATCCGAGGTGATTCGTGTCGAGCAGGACCATGAGAACAGAACAACTAAACGTGTCGGGTATGACGTGCGGCGGCTGCGTGGCTAACGTGACGCGCGCTCTCTCGTCGGTGTCGGGTGTTCACGGCGTCGACGTCTCGCTGCCGAAGCGCATGGCGACCGTGCAGATCGATGACGGTACCCCCTTGCCTTCATGAATGCGCTGCTCGCGAAAGGTATCGGGCGTGAATACGCCATCGAGCTCGTCGCCGATGGTGCTCGGAATATCTACAACACGTTGGGGGCGCTTCGCGTCGCGACTCGCGCGACTCAAGCCCGGAAAGAAATCCGCGCTTGGCTTCGCGACGGCCAGCAAGGGTAAGACTGTGTCACTGAGCTTTCCGTTCAATGCACCCGGCTATCAGA
>JBDTJY010000124.1:0-45259 GCA_039935615.1 Kofleriaceae bacterium | reverse complement strand
CACGAGGACGATTCCGGCGGCGATGCCGTAGATCTTGGCCAGGTTTTTCGGCGGCACGTCGCGACCATATACCAAGCCGCGCGCTATGGTCCGCAGCATGACTCGACCCATTCGCCGTGTCGCCGTGCTTGGAGCGGGCGTCATGGGCAGCGGCATCGCCGCTCACTGCGCCAACGCCGGCATTCCGGTTCTGCTCTTGGACATCCCGCCGAACGACAACGCCGGCAAAGGTGGCAAGAACGCCTTCGCGAGCGGTGCGCTGGCGAAGCTCAAGAAGACCAAGCCCGCCGCGTTCATGCACCCGCGCAACGAGCTGCTGATCGCGATCGGCAACTTCGAGGACGACCTCGCGAAGGTGGCGGACTGCGATCTGATCATCGAGGCCGTCGTCGAGCGGATCGATATCAAGCGCACGCTGTTCGAGAAGCTCGAGCACCTCGTCGCGCCCGAGACGATCATCGCGTCGAACACGTCGGGCCTGCGGATCGCAGACCTCCTGGTCGGGCGCAGCGAAGCGTTCAAGCAACACTTCATGGTCACCCACTTCTTCAACCCGCCGCGCTACATGAAGCTGCTCGAGCTCGTCGCGGGTCCGGACACCAAGCCGGAGGCGAAGGCCGCGGCCGAAGCGTTCGCGAAGGAGCTCGGCAAGGGCATCGTGTGGGCCAAGGACACGCCGAACTTCATCGGCAACCGGATCGGGTTGCACTCGATGATGACGACGATCCACCTCATGCTCGAGAAAGGCCTCGAGCCCGAGGACGTCGATGCGATCACCGGCATTCCGATGGCGCACCCGAAGAGCGCGACGTTCCGCACGGCGGATGTCGTCGGCCTCGATACGGTCGGTCACGTCGCGGCGAACTGCTACGAGACGCTGACCGATGATGAAGATCGCGAGACGTTCAAGACGCCCGCGTTCATCACGAACATGATCTCGAAGGGCATCCTCGGCGACAAGACCAAGGGTGGCTTCTACAAGAAGGGCAAGGACGGGCTCGAGACGCTCGATCCGAAGACCGGCGCGTACCGCAAGCACGGCGGCCCGGAGACGAATGACGAGATCAAGAAGGCGACCAAGGCCATCGCCAAGATCGAGGATCCGAAACAGCGCGTGCGCAAGCTCGCGTCGGCGCCCGGTATCGTCGGTGAGTTCGCGTGGACCGTGCTCGCACGCTCGCTCGCGTACGCCGCGCGGCGGATTCCAGAGATCGTCGAGCACGATGCGATCGTCTCGATCGACAACGCGATGAAGTGGGGCTACGGCTGGGACCTCGGCCCGTTCGAGACCTGGGACGCGCTGGTCGAGGATCACGGACCGACCGGGTTCAAGGCGATCGTCGACCGGATGAAGCAGACCGTCGCGCTGCCGCCGTGGCTCGACAAGATGCTCGCGAAGGACGCGACCGGCTTCTACAAAGACGGTCAGGTGTGGGACCCGATCAAGGGTGACTACGCGGCGCGCGAGACCGATCCGCGCGAGGTCACGTGGGAGGTGCTCCGCCGCGGCGCTGCGCCGGTGCTCAAGAACTCGGGCGCCGAAGCGTGGGACCTCGGCGATGGCGTGCTCGGCCTGACGTTCAAGACCAAGGCGAACTCGATCGACGCCGACAACATCAAGATGATCCACGAAGCGGTCGCACGCGCCGAGCGCGACTTCCGTTCGATGGTGATCTGGAACCAGGGCGAGTTCTTCTCGGTCGGTGCGAACCTGTTCGCGGTCGTCGTCGCGGCGGGTCAGAAGCAGTGGGACCAACTGCGCTCGATGATCCACGACTACCAGTACGCGACGCAGCGCATGAAGTACTCGAAGGTGCCGATCGTCGCCGCGCCGTACAACATGACGCTCGGCGGTGGCCTCGAGCTGTGCTTCGGTGCGACCGCGGTGCAAGCGGCGTCGGAGACCTACGCCGGGCTCGTCGAGGTCGGCGTCGGCCTGATCCCCGGCGGCGGCGGCACGATGAACATGTTGTGGCGGTCGCTCGAGAACATCCCCGAGGGCACCGACATCGACACCTACGCGTTCGTGACGCAGACGTTCAAGAACATCGCGCTCGCGAAGGTCGCGACGTCGGCCGAGGAAGCGAAGGCGTTCGGCTACTTCCGTAACAGCGACGGCGTGTCGTTCGATCGCGCGCGGCAGTTGTGGGAAGCGAAGCAGCGCGCCATCGGGCTCGCGGCCGCCGGCCATCACGCGCCTGCGCCACGCGCGTACAAGTTACCGGGAGAGAACGGCATCGCGACGCTGCTGATGCTCGTCAACACGCTGCACGCCGGCAAGTACGCGAGCGAGCACGACGTCAAGATCTCGATGAAGCTCGCCACCGTGTTGTGCGGTGGCGCGGCGGGTCACACGCACGCGGTCACCGAGGACGAGATCCTCGAGCTCGAGCGCGAGGCGTTCCTGTCGCTGTGCGGTGAGCCGCTCAGCCAGGCGCGCATGCAGTACATGCTCCAGAACAACAAGCCCCTCAGGAACTAACCATGGAAGACATCGTCATTGCAGAAGCAGTTCGCTCGGCTGTGGGTCGTGCTCAGAAGGGCACGCTCGCGACCAAGCGCCCCGACGAGCTCGCCACGGATGTGATCCGCGGGCTGCTCCTCCGCGTGCCGCAATTCCGCGGCAAGATCGACGACGTGATCCTCGGTTGCGCGATGCCCGAGGGCGAGCAGGGTCTCAACGTCGCTCGTCTGATCGCGCTCAACGCCGACCTCGGCATCGAGTGCCCGGGCCAGACCATCAACCGGTTCTGCTCGAGCGGTCTCCAGGCGATCGCCACGGCGGCCGGTGCGATCGCGATCGGCAGCGCCGACGTGGTGCTCGCCGGTGGCGTCGAGTCGATGACCTACGTCCCGATGACCGGCTTCCACCTGTCGGCATCGCCCGAGCTCATGCACTTCATGCCGGGCGCGAACACGCCGATGGGCATCACGGCGGAGAACGTCGCGAACCGGTTCGGCATCACGCGCCAGATGCAGGACGAGTTCGCGCTGCGCTCGCAGCAGAAGGCCGCGGCTGCACAGAAGAACAACGTGTTCAAGGACGAGATCGTGCCGGTGCGTGCGGTCTCGTTCAACCAGAACGGCGACCGCGTCTACACCGACTTCACCGTCGACGAGATGCCGCGCCACGACACCACGCTCGAAGGTCTCGGCAAGTTGCCGGCGGTCTTCGCGGTCGGTGGCAGCGTGACGGCCGGCAACGCGTCGCCGCTCTCGGACGGTGCGGCCGCGTGCATCGTGACCCGGCCCAGCATGTGCGAGCAGCTCGGCGTCAAGCCGCTCGCGCTGTTCCGCGGATTCGCGGTCGCGGGCGTCGATCCGGAGATCATGGGCATCGGCCCGATTCCGGCGGTGCGCAAGCTGCTCGCGAAGCATCACCTGAAGGTCAGCGACATCGAGTTGTTCGAGCTCAACGAAGCGTTCGCGAGCCAGTCGGTGTATTGCCAGCGCGAGCTCGGCATCGCCGACGATCGCGTCAACGTGAACGGTGGCGCGATCGCGCTCGGTCACCCGCTCGGGTGCACCGGTGCGAAGCTGACGGCGAGCGCGCTGTACGAGCTGCGCCGCCGCGGCGGTCGCTACGCGGTCGTGACGATGTGCATCGGTGGTGGGCAAGGCGCGGCAGGGCTGTTCGAGAACCTGTCGTAAGTGTGGGAAGCGCTCGCGCTGTCGTTCGCGCTCGCGATCGACTCCGCCGCCGTGAGTGCGGCGCGTGCGCTCGGGGCTGAAAGTCGGCGCGAGCTCGTCATCCTGCCACTCGTGTTCGGCGGCTTTCAGTCTGCGATGGCGACGCTCGGCTGGCTCGGTGGTGCGGGCCTCGTGCGGTACCTCGGCGGGTGGGACGTGTGGATCGCGTTCGCGCTGCTCGTCGCGATCGGCGCGAAGATGATCTGGGATGCGGCGCGTGCCACCGCCGACGCGCCGGTCAGCCCGGGCACCATGATGGTCTATCTCGGGCTCGGGGTCGCGACCAGCATCGACGCGGGCGCGGCCGGCATCACGCTGCCGCAGATCCACGTTGCACCGTGGCTCGCGATCATGTTGATCGGCGTGATCACGGCCGCCTCCTCGGCGGTGGGGCATCTCGCCGGGCGAGCGCTCGCCGGCAAGTTCGGTAAGCGCCTGGGTATGGGCGGCGGCATCGTCTTGATCGGGATCGCGATCAAGATGGTGGTAGGTTGAAGCGGTGCGTAGTGCGTTGTTCGTCGCCGTCCTCGCGATCGCCGGTTGTAAGGGCAAGCCGAAGCATCGGCCGCCACCCGAGAACCTGACGCAGGTCGATCCGAACGCAAAGCCGTCGAGCACCCCGTCGACCGCCGCGCCCGATATCGTCCTGCCGCACGGCGATGGCTCGCCGCCGAAGAAGACGACCGCACCGCTGACGCTCGACGAGCTGATCGCGCTCCAGCGGCGAAACTACAAGGGGTTTCAGAGCCAACCCCACGCGATCAGTGCGGAGCGCGGCAGCGAGATCGCGTACCTCACCGAAGATCATCCTCGGATCGTCACGACGATCACGATCGCGCCGTGCAGCGACAAGGCCGTGTTGGGCGGGTGCGTTCCGATCAACCTCGGAGCGTGGACCGCGAGGACCGGCGAGCTCAAGAAGATGGTCCCGCCCGATCTGCGCGACCTGCCCGATACGAAGTTCGAGGTCGGCGTCGTGAAGTTTCACGCCACCGATCTGATCTACACGTTCCAGGTCGGGCAGACCAGCGGCGTCAAGACCACGGGCTCGGCCGCCGGGCGCACGTACATCGAGTACACGTACGCGTACATCCTCTACTACAACGACGGCCACAATCAGATCCGGGTCGTCGCGGAGGTCAAGGATAGTGCGAACGCGGGCCGCACCAAGATGGTAACGGACACGCCGCCCAGCGATCTCGCGAACACCGCGCAGGCGTTCTTCGACGCGACGACCCAGCTCTGGTGATCAGGCGCCGATCGCGACGCGAACGTAGACCCGCGGCTTCGCGTCGTCGCCGGCGATGAAGCCGGCCGCACCGAGCCCGTCCGGGCCTTCGTAGAGCCGCAACTGCGCGCGCACCGCATCGCCGGCGAAGCTCGGCTTGCGATATGCGATGTCGACGGCGCGACTGCGCAGCTTGCCGCGATGGCCCGCGCTCGCGAGCCGGCGATTGACCGCGTCGAGGAACATCCGGATGTAGACCAGCGAGTTGACGTGCTGGTTCGAATCGGTCTGATCGAGCGTGAACTGGTACGGCGTCGTATCGGGGAGCAGCTCGTCGATCCAGCGCGCGCCCGCGGGCGGTTCTTGTGCGGTCGCCGGCGCCGGCGGGTGATGGAGCGCGGTCGGCACGTTCGGATATCCCTCGACCTCGAGGCGCGTGACCTTGCGCTGATCCGGTGGTGCGAGCAGGCGCGTGAACGTGTGCTCCGCGAACAGGTGGCCGGCGAGCGCGGGCCCACCCGGCTTGCTGTTCGGCGAGATCCGGCCGGCCGCGCCGCGCACCGAGGTCCACACGTTCATGAACAAGCGGGTGACCTCGCCGGCGGCGTCGCGATCGTGCGCGAGCTCGAAGCCGGCGCGGACCTCGACCGCGCGATTGACGTGGATCGGCTGGTCGACGGAGACCAGCACCATCCGCGTGAGGATCGGAATCACGCCCTGCTTGAGCGCGTTGCGCGCACCGGGGTGCTCGGTCAGCACGTCGCGCCACAGCGGGCTCATCGTCGACGGCAGCGCGATCGGCATCAGGCTGCCGGTCTGGGTCAGGTCTTCGTAGCGAAGCGGGATCGCCGCCTCCACGAACTGGCCCGGCGCGAAGTCGGGCATCGGAGGTGCGAGGAACATCGCCGAACAGCATAGGCCATGTATGGTCGGCGCGTGGCGCTCGCGAGGTTACCGATCGACGACGTGCTGCCGCAGGTGATCGCGGCAGTCACCGCGACGCGGACCTGCGTGTTGGTCGCCGCGCCGGGCGCCGGCAAGACGACGCGGGTGCCCGGCGCGCTGCTCGATGCCGGGATCATCGAGGGCTCGATCGTCGTGCTGCAACCGCGCCGGTTGGCCGCGCGTCTGGCGGCGACGCGGATCGCGAGCGAGCGCGGGGTCGAGCTCGGCGGTGAGGTCGGCTATCAGGTGCGGTTCGACCGCAAGGTCTCGGCGCGAACGCGGATCGAGCTCGTGACCGAGGGCGTGCTGACCCGGCGGCTGCTCGGCGATCCGGACCTGCGCGGCGTGGGCTGCGTCGTGATCGACGAGTTCCACGAGCGTCACCTCGACGGTGATCTCGCGCTCGCGTTGGTCGCGCGGTTGCGCGCACGGCGTCCGGAGCTCGCGCTACTGGTGATGTCCGCGACGCTCGACGCCGAACCGGTCGCGGCGTTTCTGGGTGCCGCGCCGATCGTGCGCAGCGACGGGCGAACGTTCCCGCTCACGATCGAGCACCTCGCGCAGCCCGATGATCGGCATCTCGGCAAACAGATTTCGGCGGCGGTGCGCCAGCTCGCGCAACACCAGCAGCTCGACGGCGACGTGCTGGTGTTCCTGCCCGGCACCGGCGAGATCCGGCGGTGCGCCGAGGATCTCGAGGACGCGGCGCGCACGTTCGACCTCGCGGTGCTGCCGCTGCACGGCGACCTCACCGCCGACGAGCAAGACGCCGCGGTGCGGCCTGCGACGCGGCGCAAGGTGATCCTCGCGACCAACGTCGCCGAGACCTCGGTGACGATCGATGGCGTGACCGCCGTGATCGATAGTGGGCTCGCGCGGCTCGCGCGGTTCTCGCCGTGGTCGGGGATTCCCAGCCTCGAGATCGAGCCGGTCAGTCGCGCGAGTTGTGCGCAGCGCGCGGGACGTGCCGGCCGCACCCGCCCCGGCCACGTCGTGCGGCTGTACACGAAGCACGATCACGATACGCGCCGCGCGTTCGAGGCGCCCGAGGTCGAGCGCGCGGACCTCGCGGGCGCGGCGCTCGAGCTCTATGGCGCGGGCCTCGCGGGCCTCGGTGCGCTGCGCTGGTTCGAGCCACCGCCGCCCGCCGCAGTGCGTGCCGCCGAGGACGTGTTGCAGCGGCTCGGTGCGGTGAAGGATGGCGCGATCACCGAGCTCGGCCGGCGGATCCTGCGGTTCCCGGTCCATCCCCGCGTCGGCCGCATGTTGTGCGAATGCGAAGCGCGGGGCGTGGCGCGCGAGGGCTGCGTGATCGCCGGCCTGCTCGGCGTGCGCGAGCTCCGGCTCGCGCGGCGCGGGCGCGATGCCACGGCACAACTGTCGTCGCCGTCGGATCTGATCGACGACCTCGACGCGTTCCTCGACGCGCGCGCCGGTGGGTTGCGACCGGATCGGCTGCGCCGCGATAACCTCGACATCGCGACCGCGTTCGCCGTCGATCGCGCGGCGAAGCAACTCGAGCGAATCGTCGACCTGTCGAAGCGGCCGCCCGCCGACGATGCGGCGATGGATCGCGAGCTCCAGATCGCGATCCTCACCGCCTATCCGGATCGCGTCGGCCGCCGCCGCGCGCCGCGCTCGAACGAGATCGTCTTCGGTGGGAGTGGCGGCAGCGGCACGCTCGCGCCGAGCTCGTCGGTGCTCGATCCCGAGCTCGTGGTCGCGGTCGATGTCGCCGAGACCGGTGCCCGCGGCCAGGCGCAACGCGGGCCCGCCTCGCGCGTGCAGATCCGCCGCGCGAGTGGCATCGACGCGAGCTGGTTGCTCGACCTCTATCTCGATCGTGTCGAAGAGCGCGACGAGCTCGTGTGGAACGCCGAGCGCCAGCGCGTCGAGCGGATCCAGCAGATGACCTACGACGGCTTGTCGATCGACGAACAGCGCGATGTCGAGGGTGCTCGTCGCGCCGGGCACGCCGCGGCCCAGTTGCTCGCGAAGCAGGCGCTCGCCGCCGGCATCGAGCGCTTCGTCGATAAAGATGCGCTCGCCGACTGGCGCGCGCGGATCACGTTCGTCGCGAAGACCGCGCCCGAGACCGGCATCGTCGCGCCGACCGACGACGCCCTCGCCGAGGTGATCGCGACGGCCGCGGATGGCTGTATCTCGTTCGCGGAGCTCCGCGAGGCCAACTTGCTCGAGCTACTCGACGCGCAACTCGGCGACAAGCGCTCGCTCGTCCAGCGGCTCGCGCCGACCCACCTCACGCTGCCCCGTCGCGGTCGCGTCCAGATCCACTACGAGCTCGATCAACCTCCGTGGCTCGCATCGCGGATGCAGGACTTCTTCGGCCTCGCACGCGCGCCGTCGATCGGAGATGGCCGCGTCCCGCTCGTGCTGCACCTGCTCGCGCCGAACCAGCGCCCGGTCCAGGTCACGACCGACTTGCCCGGGTTCTGGGTCAAACACTATCCGGCGCTGCGCAAACAACTGATGCGGCGCTATCCGCGCCATCCGTGGCCCGAAGATCCGACGCAGCTCGTCCGCGAAGACTGACTATTCGTTCGCCTGTTCGGTCGCGGCCTGTCGCGCGTACTTGTCGAACAACTCGACGAGGTCCTGCGCGTTCGTTTGCAGGTACGACCGACACGCATCTCGATCGACGCCGGCTTTGATCAACTCGACGACGTCGAGCTGGTCGCGCAATCGGTTGGCCTTGAGCTTCATGTAGATCAAGCGAGGTGCATCGATCGCGGCGCCGAAGTTGCCCTCCAGCGCGACCGCGAGGTGCGCCTCGTCCGAGCTCGCGACCAGATAGTCGATCGCGACTCCATCGACCTGGAACGGAATTCCCGGGGCGAGCAGGACGATCCCACCCGTTTTCGTCAGGAACGCCGCATCGCTCACGAGAAAGTCGACATCTCTGGTCGCGCGCGGATAGCCATTGGCACCGACCGCGAGGCCTCCGACCACCACGTGCGGGATGTGCAGCTCGCTCAACAGCCGGGACGTGGTCCGCATCGCACCGACCACGCGTGGAGCGACGATGTCTTCCAGGATCGAGAGGTCCGGTTTGGACATGCGAGGTCTCCTGCTGGCGATCGACAGGTGAGGGCGAACGAGCACGACAAACGTGACTATAGCGCGTCTTCTAGAGCTCGGCGGTCGCGAGATAGCGCGGCGGTGTGCGGTGCAGCGTCGCCTGCTCGTACGCGTACGCGTAGCCGAACAACTTGCCCTCGGTGTACGGCAAGCCGACGAACGACAGGCCGATCGGCAACCCGTGGAAGGCACCCGCCGGCACCGTGACGTGCGGATAGCCCGCGACCGCCGGTAACACCGTCGTGTTCGGACCGACGATCGCATCGCCGGTGAGTGAATCGATCAGCCACGGCAGGCCGCCGGTCACCATCACCATCGCGTCGAGCTGGTTGGCCTTGAACGCGGTATCGAGCAACTGGTCGCGCGCGATCTGGAGACACTGCTCGCGCGCCGCCGCGTAGCCGGCATCGGCGTGCCCCGGCCGCGCTTGCGCTTGATCGAAGAACTCCTGGCCGAACAGCCGGAGCTCCTCGGGATGCTCGAGATTGAAGGCGATCAGATCCAACAGCGAGTGAAACTTCGGATGGCCGCGACGTGCGAGATACGCCGCCATCGCCGGCTTGAGCTCGCACAGGAACACCGTGCTCTCGGCGGCGGCGAGCGCCGGTGGAATCTCGAGCTCGACCGGATCGACGAGGATCGCGCCGAGCTCGGTCAGCTTCGCGAACGCGTCGGTCATCACGGTATCGAGCGGGCGCAGCACGCCGAACCAGCCCTTGCGCGGCACGCCGATCCGCGCACCCGCGAGCGCCTTGCGATCGAGGTACTTGGTGTAGTCCTCGGGCTTCGCACTCGCGGTCGCCGGATCGTCCGGATCGCTGCCGGCGATCGCCGTCAGCACGATCGCGGCGTCGGCGACGGTGCGGGTGATCGGCCCGACGGTGTCCTGGCTCGACGAGATCGGAATCACGCCGGCGCGACTGACGAGGCCGACCGTCGGCTTCATGCCGACCAGCGCGCACATGCTCGCCGGCGACGTGATCGAACCGTCGGTTTCGCTGCCGAGCGAGGCCGCGCACAGGCTCGCCGCCGTGGCCGCGGCCGAGCCGCTGCTCGATCCCGACGCCGAGCGATCGAGCGCGTACGGATTGCGGCACTGGCCGCCGCGTGCGCTCCACCCCGACACCGATTGCACGCCGCGCAGGTTCGCCCACTCGGAGAGGTTCGCCTTGCCGAGGATGATCGCGCCGGCGGCACGCAGCTTCGCGATCACGAACGCATCGCGAGTCGCCGGTGCGTCGGCGAGGGCGAGCGAGCCCGCGGTGGTCAGCATCGAGTCGCCGGTGTCGATGTTGTCCTTCACCAGGATCGGAATGCCGTGCAGCGGACCGCGCAGCTTGCCGGCGCTCCGCTCGCTATCGAGCGTCTGCGCGATCGCCTCGGCCTCGCGATTGAGCTCGAGCACCGCGTGCAGCGTCTCGTTCAACGCGGCGATCCGCGAGGTGTACGCGCGCACGAGTGCCGCGGACGTGGTCGCGCCGGTCTGCAGCCGATGCAGCAACTCGGCGATGTCGACCTCGACGAGCTCCTCACTCGGCAAGCCGGTCAGCCCGACGCCGACGGTGGTCGGTCGTGACAGTGGCCATGCCGGCCACGGCGTCGCCGGCGGTTCGTCGGCCGCGTTGCCCTTCGATCGACATGCCGTGAGAGCGAGCGAGGCGGCGCTTACCCGAAACAGCGATCGGCGATCGAGCTCCATCGGCGGAGCATACGACTACTTCTTCGAGCCGACTTCAGGCTTCTCGAGATCATCGATCAAAACGGGCGAATCGCGATGCGAGATCGAGATCACGCCCATCGTGTGCATCAGGTGCTCCTCCTCGACGACCGGAGGTGCCACCGGCTTCGGCGGCGGCGCATCGTTCTTCACGCCCGCGCGGACGTGACCCGCGGTGGTCTCGCGCGGCGCGGCGACCTCGACGTTGTCGATGCCATCGATCTCGACGCGGTTGTGGCGTTGAATCGCCGAACCAATGCCGGTGCCGAGCAGCGCGAGCGAGGCGGCCGCGACGAGCTTGCGCTTGCGCCCGGCGACGATGCCGACCCGACAATCCGCCGTCAGGATCGTGCCATCGTGGCGCTTGTAGTAGCGCGCGCACAGTTGGCCATGCTTCTCGATGATCAACGCCTCGGCCTCGGGTCGCGTCATCTCCGAGAGATTGAACACCTGCTTGTCGCATTGATTGCAGTGCCGCGCGTGCTCGTCGCCGGTCATCGCGTTCCAATCGGCGCGACACGGCGAGGCGATCCGGATGTTGTCGAGGATCGGCAGCTTCGCGCGGGCGCGGGCTTCCTCGAGCAGCTTGGTCGCATCCGCGAGCTCGCGGGTCTTCGTCGAGAGCTCGTTGTTCAACGCGTCGTGACGCGCATCGAGCGCGTCGAGATCGCTGCGATAGGTCACTTGGACTCCTTCGGTAGCTCGGTGGGAATCGCGAGCTGCCCCTGGACTGCCAGCGGTTCACCGACGGCGCCCATGATCATGTCGCCGCGCTCGTGCGCGACGTCCGCGCGGTGCTTCAACATCACGCCCGCCGCGCCGCCTCCGAGCAACAGGGCCGCGCCCGCGGCGAACAACCGGCGGTTGCGGCGTCGGCGTTTACCGATCGTGCAATCGGCGAGCATGATCGTGCCGTCGTGGCGCTGGAAGTAGCGCACGCACATGCCACCGGTCTTCGCGCGCAACAGCGCCTCGGCTTCGTCGCGCGACATCAGCGACAAGTTGAAGACGTCCTGCTTGCAGGAGTCGCAGTTGCGCACGCGGTCGTCGCCGGTCATCGAGTCCCAATCGACGTGACACGGCGTCGCGACGCGAAGGTTGTCGAGCACCGGCAGCTTCGCGCGGGCCTTCGCTTCGCCGAGCAGCCGCGCGGCCTCGTCGCGCTCCTTGCCCTTCGCGTCGACCTCGAACTGGAGCGCGGCCTTGCGGGCCTCGAGCGCATCGACATCGTTGCGGTACGCCATCGAAGGTGTAGACGCACGATGGGTGACTCCGGTTTCGCGTTTCTGAGCTAGACCACATCTGTTGAATTTTGTTGGCTTTCGATCACGCGGCGACCATCGAGCGTGAGCCGCCAGCGCAGGCCGCGGCGAGTCAATTCGGCCGTATAGACCGAATCGATGTAGAGCCGGCGAGCCACTCCCGCGGCGAGCGCGCACGCGACGAGCAGCGGCAACACCATCTGATAATCGCCCGAGAGCTCGCACGCCAGCAGCGCCGACATCAGCGGCGCGTGCGTGGTCGCCGCGAGCGCGGCCGCGAGTCCGACCAGCGCGTAGCTCCCGGCCGGCGCGATCGCATCGCCGAACAGCGCGTGCAGCCCGGTCGCGACCAACAGGCCCGTACACGCGCCGATCAACAGCGTCGGCGTGAACACACCGCCGGGATTTCCGGACCCGACCGACGACGCGGTCGCGAGCGGCTTCGCGATCAACAGCAGCACGACGGCGCCGATCGCGAGGCGACCGTCGAGAATGCCGGTGACCTCCTCGAAGCCGTTGCCGGCGACCGAGGGCAACAAGCACAAGAACCCGCCGCACAGGGCGCCGCCGATCGCGGGTCGCGCCGGCATCGGCAGCCTTCGCCACCACCGCTCGGTGCGCGACAGGAGGCGCAGAAAGCCCACCCCGACCGGCGCGCACACGACGCCCAGCCCGGCATACGCGAGCAACTCGACCGGATCGACGAACGCGAACGTGCGCGTCGTGTAGATCGGCGCTGCACCGATCACGACGCGGACGACCACGGTCGCGATCACCGCCGCGAGCATCACGGGGATCGCTGCCTCGAGGACGATCACGCCGGTGACGACCTCGAGCACGAACAGCGTTCCCGCGATCGGCGCGTTATAGGCGGCGGCGAATCCGGCCGCGACGCCGGCCGCGAGCACGAGCGGTGCGTGCGCATCGTCGAGCTTCAACCATCGTCGTGCGCCCTCGCCGGCCGCCGCGCCGAACTGGATCAGCGGACCCTCGCGACCGAGCGAGTTGCCGGTCGCGATCGAGAGCCACGACGCGCACGCTTGCAGCACGCTGCGCAGCAACGGGATCCGCGCGCGTCCGAGGACGATCGCCTCCATCACGAAGCCGACACCGTTCGCGCCCCGCAGCCGCGCGATCCACAGGCCGAACAAGCCCGCGCCGAGCCCGCCGACCGCCGGCAGCGCGACCCGCGCCCACAACGGCAACTCGGTGACCATGTCGACGATGTTGCTGCCGCCGAGCTTCGCGACGACGTAGCTCAAGCTGCCGCGGAACACGACGGCGAACGCCGCCGCGATCACCGCCACGACGACGATCGCGAACGTCAGCTTCGCGATCCGGAGCATCGCTACGTGCGTTTGACCTGAGGTTGCGACGGCCGTGCGGCCTGGACCTGCGCGTTCGGCCACAGCAGGTGATAGAGCCGGAGGCTGATCAGCAGCAGCGCGTACTCTTGCAGGTCACCACCGGAGTCGCGCAGCACCGAGAAGTTGAAATCGACGAGCGACAGCGCATCGGAGATCAGCGAGACCAACTGGTCGATCGACGGGGTCGCGACCGACTTGTCGAACGCCCACGAACTGAGCTTCGCGCGCAGCGCCTCGAACGTCGGCTTGATCCGCACGTGCAGCGTGGCGATCCGATTCGGCCGCAGCCACGTCAGCACCATGCCGGACAGCGCACGGCAATCACCTGCCATCGCCTCGGCACCCATCGCCGGCTCGACGAGCCCGATCATCGCGGGCACGACCGTGCGGGTCTCGGTCACGCCCTTGAACAACAGCGCGCCTGGCGAGATGTTGTTGTGCGCCATGCCGTGCTCGTGGAGCGCGGCGACCTGGCGCACGACGAGGAACCCGAGCGACAGCGCACCATCGATGTGGAGGTCGGCCTCGTTGATCCGATCGCCGAACCGCGGATCGTCGACGTACTCGCTGAACAACAGCAGCGTGCTGGTCGCCGCGTCGTAGATCACCTTGTGCAGCGACGTCAGCAAGCCCTGGCGCACGCGCTTCAGGATCGGCCAGAAGTAGCGCTGCCAGCTCTCGACGAAAGAGCGCGGATCCGAGATCCGCGTCAGATCGATGACGGTGACGAGCTTCGGGAAGATGTTCGCGTCGGGGAAGCCGCCCGATTGCACGAGGTCGGGGCGCGGTGTCGACAGGAAGATCGGATGGCCGCGCACGCGACCGAGCGCGCGCTCGACGTTGTAGCCCCACTCGAACACCGCCGCTTCGGCGGACTGCACCATGTCGGACGTGATGCTCGGATCCGCCGTGTTCGCCGCGACGGTCTCGACCGCCTTCGCCTTCTCCTCGTTCGTCGAGGTCGGCATCCGGCGCTTCGCTTCGCGCTTGGTCTCGTCGGGCAGCTCGCGCAACATGCCCTTCATCTCCTGCGCGACCGCCTGCACCGACGGAAACCGCTGCGCCGGGTCGCGCTCGAGGCAGCCCTCGATGATCGCGCGCAACGATTGGGGGACGGTGTCCGGATAGAACACCTTGCTGCGCCCGCCGACGACGACGCCCTCGGCGATCCGGATCAACAGCGCCCACATATCGTCGGCCTGGCCGTACAGCAGTTGTTCGGTGAACAGGCCGTGGAGCGCGCCGCCGATCGCGTAGATATCGAGCGCGACGTTGATCGAGGTGTCCATCAACGCCTGATCGATCGTCTCGGGCGCGACCGACCAACCCGGCGAGCCGAAGATCCGGCCCTTGTAGTACGAGCGGTAGGTCTGATTCGCGACATCGTCGAGCGACATCGCGAGATCGAAGTCGAACAGGTAGGCGACGTTCGCACCGTCGTCGACGAGGATGTTGCGCAGCGTGAAGTCGCGATGGATCAACCGCGCGGCGTGCAGCGTCGACAAACCCTCGAGCGCTTGCACCAGCAGCTTCGTGCGCGCGCGCGGCGTCAGGTTGTTCTTCGCGATCGCCTCGAGCAGCGTCACGCCCATCCGCGGCGTGACGAACAAGTAGTTGTCGGCGATCGTCGCCGAGACATACGTCGGCAGGATATTCGGGTGCTCGAGCGCGGCGATCCGCGCCATCGCGGCGAGGTTGTTGTGGTGATCGCGCCGCGTGACTTCGTCGGTCCGCAACTGGTGCAGGTAACTCGAATGAAACACCTTGCCGACCACGGCCTCGACCACGCCCGACTCGTCGTCCCGGCGCTGGAGCTCGTAGACGGTGCCCATGCCGCCGTTCGAGAGATGCGTGCCGGTCGTTCGGTAGAGGTAGTGGTTGTACCGAAACACGACCCCGTCTCGTTGCAGGTCGTCCGAACGGAGCGTGCCGATCGACGTCGTTTCGTCCCAGAGATCAGGCACGCGAGGGGTCTACAATACGCTGTGGAGGTGGTCGGAGCAATCTCGCGGTCCGTGATAACCGGCTGATTTCCCTAAGGTGTGTCGGCCGCTCGGTTGGATTCGGCGGCCGGCGGTGTGTTGTCGCACACGCAAGTGAGGGCTCGTTCCACCCGCACGAGGTGTGGTACCCAACCGGTGGAAATGCTCGAACATCGCGTAGCCAAGGTCGCCGCCTGCGCCGCGTTCTTGCTGCTGATTATCGGTGGCATGGTCAACGCGACCGGCTCGAGCCTGGCGTGTCCCGAAGCGTTCGTCGTGTGCCACAAGTCGCTGCTGCCGGCGATGACCGGCGGCGTGCTCTACGAGCATGGCCATCGCCTCGCCGCGATGACCGTCGGCACGGTGCAAATCTTTCTGACGATCCTGATGTGGCGCCGCCGCCCCGAGCACAAGTGGCTCGGTGTGTTGCTGCTCGGCATGGTGCTCGCGCAGGGGTTGTTCGGCGCGATCACGGTCTACTTCAAGCTCGTGTGGTTCGTGTCGACCGGCCACTTGCTGCTCGGCATGACCTACTTCGCGATGCTCGTCTACACGGCGTTCCAGCTGCGGCCCGCACCGTCGGCGATGGTGCTCGATCGTCACGAGAAGCTGCGCGACGAGCTCGGCTCCGCACGCACGTGGATCGGCATCGCGTGCGGCGCGGTGTTCTTCCAGTTGATGCTCGGCGCGTTGGTTCGCCACTTCGGCGCCACGCTCGCGTGCATCGGCATGCCGGCGTGCACCGCGACCGGCGATTGGATTCCCCAAGGCGTCGGCCAGACCGTCCACATGATCCACCGCGCGTTCGGCTGCATCGTCGCGATCGTGACGACGATCGCCGCCATCAAGGTGTTCCGCGCTGCGAAGTCGTGGCGCACGTTGCGGATGTTGTGCTTGCTCGCGCCGGTGCTGGTCGCCATGCAGGTCGCGTTGGGAGTGCTCGTCGTGTTGTCGCTGCGCGCGGTGCCGATCGCGGTCGGCCACTTCGCCGGTGCCGCGAGTCTGTGGGCGCTGTGGATGTCGGCGTGGCTGATGACGTCGCGCCGGCAGAAGGCGGTCAACGTCGACGGCGAGCTCGTCGCTCCCGGAGCCGCGCTGTGACCGCGCAGGTGCTCCGCGCGAAGGCGCTCGATATCGTCGCGCTCGTCAAGCCGAACATCATGGTGATGTCGCTGCTCACCGCCGCGGGCGCGATGACGCTCGCGCCCGGCACGGTGTCGCTGTCGACCGCGCTCGTGCTGTTGCTCGGCACCGGCCTGATCGTCGGTTCGGCGAACACGCTCAACATGTGGCTCGAGCGCGATCTCGACTGCTTGATGACGCGCACCAAGAATCGGCCGCTGCCGCAGCAGCGCCTGCAGCCCATCACCGCGCTCGTGTTCGGCGGCATCCTGGGCGCGCTCGCATTGCCGACGCTGCTGTTCGCCGGCCTGGTTCCCGCCGCGCTCGGTCTCGTCGCGCTGTTGCTCTACGTCGGTGTCTACACGCCGATGAAGCAGCGCTCGCATCTGTCGACGTGGATCGGCGGCATCCCGGGTGCGATGCCCGCGCTGATGGGCTGGACGGCCGCGACCGGTCGGATCGACGCGCCCGGCCTCGCGGTGTTCGGCGTGTTGTTCTTCTGGCAAATCCCACACACCCACGCGATCGGGATCTATCGCCAGCGCGAGTACGAAGCGGCCGGCATGAAGACGCTCGCCGGGATGCGAGGCCCGTTGGCCGCGCGGATCTCGATCGTCGCGTATCTGTTCGTCCAGGTGATGATCAGCATCCTGCCGGTGCTGCTCGGCGTCGCCGGTACGCTCTACCTGATCACCGCGGTCGTGCTCGGCGCGATGGTGCTCGTCCAGGCGCTGACCGGTGACGGCAGCCCGAAGTGGGCGCGCAACGTGTTCCTGACGTCGATCATCTACATGCCCGTGTTGTTCGCGATGATGGTCGTCTCGGGTCGCTCGTGACCTGCCCTTCGTCGTCTTGTTTGTCCCTGCTCCACCCGGCGATCAATGCCGGGCTCAACCTCACGTGCTTCATCTTCTTGATCATGGGCAAGGCCGCGATCAACCGCGGCGATCGGGTCACCCACAAGCGGCGGATGCTCGCGGCGTTCTACACGTCGGTGATCTTTCTCGTCTCGTATCTCGCGCGGTTCGCGACGACCGGCGCGCACATGTATCCGGGTCACGGCCTCGATCGGATCTTCTATCTGACGATGCTGATGTCGCACATGATCCTCGCGGTCGTGTTGGTGCCGCTCGTGATCGGTGCGCTGCGCCGCGCGTTGCGGGGTGACCTCGACGCCCATCGACGGATCGTCAAGTTCACGTGGCCGATCTGGGTCTACGTGTCGGCGACCGGGGTGCTGGTGTTCTTGATGCTGTATCTGCTCGCGCCCGCGCTGCATCCCGCCGGTTGATCTGATTCAACGGCGTCGCGAAGCGAGCTCGACCGCGAGCCCCCACCGGATGCCGCGATCGCACGTGATCATCACCGGCGCATGGAGGCGTGCGAGCGCCCGCGCGTAGATCGCGATCCCCGCGGCGATCACATCGGCGCGCTGAGGCTCGACGCCCGGCATCGCCGTGCGCTGCGCGGTCGTCGCGGCGAGCATCGTGTCGCGCATGCCGACGACGCGCTCGGGGGCGAGGCGCAGGCCGGTGACCTTGTCGGGATCGTAGGTCGTGAGTCCGAGCGCGACCGCCGCGATGGTCGTGGCGGTGCCGGCGGTGCCGATCAGCGGGACGTCGACCGGCAGCGCGAGCGGTGCGAGGTGGCGATCGATATCGGCGCCGAGCGCCACCGCTTCGTCGCGGGTCGGCGGATCGTGCGCGAGGTGACGCTCGGTGAGCCGCACCGCGCCGATCGGCACGCTGACCGCGGACACCACGCGCGTGCCATCGGTGACGATGAGCTCGGTCGAGCCGCCGCCGACATCGACGACGACGTACGGCGTACCCGCGAGCTGTGGGAACGCCTGCGCGACCGAGGCGTACGCGAGCTCCGCTTCGCGCGCGCCGGCGATGATCTCGATCGTGCCGCCGAGGATCTGCTGCGCGGGCGCCACGAACTCCGCGCTATTCTTGGCTTCGCGCAGCGCCTGGGTCGCGATGATCGCGGGTGCGGTCACGTGGTGCTCGTCCATCACGCGGCGATACTCGCGGCAGATCTCCAAGCTCTTCGCGATCGACTCTGGTGCGAGGTTGCCGCTCGCATCGAGGCCCTTGCCGAGCCGGCCGAACCGCGCCAGATCGACGACGCGTTTGAGATCGTCGTCGACGATCAACAACAACAGCGTGTTGGTTCCGATGTCGATGACCGCCGTGTTCACAGGCCGAGCCGCTTCGCGACGATCACCTTCATGATCTCGTTCGTGCCGGCGTAGATCCGCTGGACGCGCGCATCCATGAACGCGCGGGTCACCGGGTACTCGAGCATGTAGCCGTAGCCGCCGAACAGTTGCAGGCACTCGTCGATCACTTCTTGCGCCATGTCGGTGGTCCAGAACTTCGCGAGCGAGCACTCGGTGACGAGCTCCTTGCCCGCGACGTGACCGACGACGACTTGATCGAGGTACGCGCGACCGACCTGGACCTTCGCGAGCGCCTCGACGATCTTGAACTGCGTGTTCTGGAACTTCGAGATCGGCTTGCCGAACGCGGTGCGCTCCTTGACGTACGTGATCGTGTCCTGCACGACCTGTTCGGCACCGGCGACCGCGCCGATCGCGACGGTGAGCCGCTCTTGCTGCAGCTTCTGCATCATCATCATGAAGCCGGCGCCGAGCGGACCGAGGAGGTTCGCGGCGGGCACGCGGCAGTCCTCGAAGAACAGCTCGCTGGTGTCCTGGGACGCGAGGCCCATCTTGTGGAGCCGCTTGCCCTTGATGAAGCCCTCGCGGGTCGCCTCGACCACGAACAGCGAGATGCCGCGGTGGGCGTTCTTCGGATCCGGATCGGTCTTCGCCGCGAGCAACACGAGGTCGCACAACTGGCCGTTCGAGATGAACGTCTTCGAACCGTTGATGATGTAGTCGTCGCCGTCCTTGACCGCGGAGGTCTGCAGCGCCGCGAGATCCGAGCCGGCGCCGGGCTCGGTCATGCCGATCGCGGTGACCAGGTCACCGTTGACACAGCCGGGCAGCCAGCGCTGCTTCTGCTCGTCGTTGCCGAACGACGCGATGTACGGCACGACGACATCGGAGTGCAGCGCCATCGCGAAGCCGCTCTCGTACATCCGGGCGAGCTCTTCGATGATCACCGTCGACGCGAGGAAGTCCGAGCCCGCACCGCCGTACTTCTCTTCGACCCACGGGCACAAAAAGCCCGCCTTGCCGGCCTTGCGCCAGACCTCGCGGTCGACCTGCCCCGCTTCACGCCACCTCGCCTGATGCGGAATGATCTCGCGATCGGCGAACTGACGGAACGCCTTGCGGAAGGCGTCGTGCTCCTCGGTGAACAGCGTGCGGTCCATGCCACGTGCTTACCACGACACGGACGTCGAACATCCCCGCATAGTAAGATGCCGCGCTCGTGTCGTGGACCGTAGAACAGCCAGGCGTCACCGTCGCCGCATTCGTGAAGGAGCGCGCGAACGTCGCGTGGTCGGTCGCGAAGCGTCATGTCACGAGTGGCAAGGTGTTCGTCGACGGGACGGTCGTCACCGAGGTCGATCGTCGCATGGCGACGGGGCAAGTGGTCGAGCTCCGGATGTCGGCGCGCCGACCGCTCGATCCCGAGCGCGAGGGCGTCCTCGTGTACGACGACGCTCATGTCGTGGTGATCGACAAACCGGCGGGCGTCAACAGCGTGCCCTACGAGGATCGCGAGACCGGCACCGCGATGGATCTGATCCGCGGCGCGTGGCGGCGCAATGGCAAGCCCGCGACGACGGTCGCGCTCCACATCGTGCATCGCATCGACCGCGCGACCAGCGGCCTGTTGATGTTCGCGAAGACCAAGCGCGCCGAGCTCGGACTCGCGGCGCAGCTCCGCTCGCACGAGATGGCGCGGCAATATCGCTGCGTCGCGCACGGCGTGATGATGCCCCAGCGGATCGAATCGCAGCTGATCGCCGATCGCGGCGATGGCCTGCGCGGATCGACGACGCTGATCAACCGCGGCAAGCGCGCGGTGACCCACGTCGAGGTCGAGCGCGCGCTGCGCAACTCGACGCTGTGCCGCGTTCGGCTAGAGACCGGCCGCACGCATCAGATCCGGATCCACCTCTCCGAATCGGGGCATCCGCTCGTCGGTGAAGAGGTCTACATCCGCGACTACACCCAGCCGTTGCTCAAGTCGCCGCGGCTGATGCTGCACGCCGCGACGCTCGGCTTCGAACACCCGATCACCGGCGAGCGCGTCGAGCTCGCATCGCCGCTGCCGCCGGACTTCACGGCGATGCTCGACCGGTTACAGTAGCCGGATGGACCTCTCGATCCGCATCGCGCGCGACGACGACTGCGCGACGATCCTCGGCTTCATCCGCGATCTCGCCGAGTACGAGAAGCTGTCGCACGAGGTCGTCGCCGACGAGGCGAAGCTGCGCGCGACGCTGTTCGGTGCGCGCCCCGCGGCCGAGGTGTTGATCGCGGAGCAGGCCGGCGATGCGATCGGCTTCGCGCTGTTCTTCACGAGCTACTCGACGTTCCTCGGCAAGCCCGGGCTGTACCTCGAAGACCTGTTCGTGCGTCCTGCCGCGCGCGGTGCCGGCGTCGGCGCGGCGTTGATGGTGGCGCTCGCGAAGGTCTGCGTCGAGCGCGACTACGGGCGGTTCGAATGGGCGGTGCTCGATTGGAACGAGCCGGCGCTGAAGTTCTATCGCTCGCTCGGCGCGGTGCCGATGACCGAGTGGACGGTGCAGCGGTTGACCGGGGCCCCCTTGGCCGCGCTGGCGGCGCGCTAGGGGGCGCGTTAGTTCGGGACCTGGACGTCGCTGCGGCCGCCGCCGCGTGGCGTCACCCGCACGTGGGCGCGCACCCGATCGAGGAGCGCGGGGACGTGCGAGATGATGCCGACCTGGCGCCCGGTCGCTTGCAGCTCGTCGAGCACGGCGAGCGCGCTGTCGAGCGTCGCCGGATCGAGCGTGCCGAAGCCCTCGTCGATCAGCAGCGTGCGGACGCGAACGTCGTGCGCCGACATCGACGACAACCCGAGCGCGAGCGCGAGCGAGACCAGGAAGCTCTCGCCGCCCGACAGGCTCTGCACCGAGCGGACCTCGCCGCCGAAGTCGCGATCGATGACCTGGAGCTCGAGATCGTGTTTCGGCACGCGCTCGAGCTGGTAGCGCGGTGCGAGCTCCTCGAGGTGCGAGTTCGCGACGCCGAGCAACTGATCGAGCGTCAGGCTCTGCGCGAAGCTGCGAAACAGCTTGCCGTCGTGCGAGCCGATCACCTCGCCGAGCACGCGATCGACCTCGGCGGCGCGCTCGGCGGCCGCGAACGCTGCGAGCGCGCTGTCGCGGCGCCGGCGCGCATCGTCGTCGGCGGCGAGGGTCGCGGCGAGCTCTGCGGCACGTTGATCGGCGGCTTTGACGGCGGCGGCGAGCTCGGGCACGCGATCGGCATCGAGCTCGACCCGCTCGCGCGCTTCGCCGGCGAGATCGCGCGCGGCCTCGGCTCTCGCCGTGCGCTCGGCGCGCGCCCGCGCGATGTCGGAGTCGTGAGCCGTGGAGTCGTGATCGACGGGGCGCGACTCGATCGTCGGCATCGGTCGCGCAGCCTCGTGGTCGGCGACCAAGCGCATGCGCTCCGCGATCCGCGTGCGGGCGCGATCGACCACGAGGCCGAGCCGATCGAGCTCGGCGGCGAGGAGGTCGACGCGACTCGGATCGTCGGCGAGTGCGCGATGCAACGCTTCGCGATCGAACCCGGCGGCGATCCGCGCGGCGTCGAGGGCGGTGGTGGCAGCCACCAGCTCGGCGGCGAGCTCGCGACTCCGCTTCGAGCCTTCCGCGTGACGAGCACCGGTATCCGCGACCGCGCGTTCGGCTTCGAGCCCGGTCGCGTCGAGCTCGACCAGGGCCGCGACCAAGCTCGCCTCCGCCTGGCCGACGATCGTCGCGCGGTCGCGCCACGCTTGCACGAGGTCGGCGAACCGTTGGCGATCGATCGGGCTCGCCCGCCGTAGGGCGCGAGCGTCCCCACGTGAGGATTCGGCGCCCGGGTTCGCCGGCCCGGTCTTCACCCCACGCGCACGACCGCGAGACGGCGTGGGGGCCGCGACGATCGCCTTGATCTCCAGCCGGTCCTCGGGCGGCAGCGCCGCTTCCCACCGCGCGACGATCGCTTCGAGCGCGCGCGCGAGCTCGTCATGGCGCTCGATCCGGCTCGCGCGTTCGGCCGTGCTCCGCTCGACCGCCGCCGTGATCGTGGACAGCCTCGCCGCGAGCTCTCGGAGCTCCGCGAGGTGATGATCGAGATCGAACTGGCAGACCTGCACCCGCGTCTGCGCTTCGGCGACGGCCTTGTGCGCCGCGGCGGCGGCGCTGCGGGTCGCGCGCGCCGCCTCGAGCCGAGTCCGCGCCGCTTCGGTCCGTTCGCTCGCGAGCCGCTCGGCCGCGGGATGTGCGGGATCGGTGACGAGGCTGAGCTCGCCGAGCGCGGCGAGTTGACCGGCCCACTCGCGCACCAGCGCCTCGACCGAGGTCTGGGCCGTGCCGCGCGTGCTCGCGAAGCGCGTGCGCTCGGTGTCGCGCTGCGAGTCGCGTGCGTCGAGCTGCGCGATCAGCTTGGTCGCCGACTCCCCCTGCGCGGTCGCCTCCGCGAGCGTGCGTTCGGCATCCGCGATCAGCGTATCGAACGCCCCTTGGTGCTTCCACGGATGCTCGAGCGCGCCGCACAACGGACACGGCTCGTCGGCGACCAGCTCGGTGCGCGCGTGCTGATAGCCGGCGGCCTTGCGGAGCTCTGCGACGACACGCGCGCGTTCATCGCGCAACAGCGCCGCCTGATCGCGCCCCTGTTCGGTCTGCGCACGGCGCTCGCGATCGGCGGCCGCCTCGAGCTCGAGATCGCCGCGCCGGCTCTCGAGCTCGGTCAGGATGTTCGCCGCCGTGCGCGCTCCACTGCTGATCGCGATCAGCCGTTCGACCTCGCCGCATCGGGTCCGTGCTTCATCTTCGGCTCGACCGGCGGCATCGAGGCCGAGCGTGCGGCGCTTGACGAAGCTCTCGGCTTCGCGCGTCGCCTCGTGCAACTTGTGCTGGGCGAGCTCGCGCGCGCGTTGCACGGCGGCGGTCTTCGCGACCAACCCGACGTGGTGGGTCGTTTGCTCGGACAGCGCACGATCAGCGGCGGCGAGGCCGTCGGCGAGCGAGCGCTCCTGGCCGAGCCTCGCGTCGAGCTCGGGCCACGCGAGGATCTCCGGTGCGAGCCCACGCCGCGCGACCAACCAGGTCGCCGGTTCGAGCGCCGCGTGCGCGTGGTCCTCGGCGTGCCCGACGGCGCTGATCGTGCCGCGGCGGTTCGGAACCTCGAGCTCGACGATCGCGGCCGCCATCCGCGCCGCGCGAATCGTGGCGTGGAGCTCCGCGATCCGCCCATGGGTCGCGACACTCTCGGTCTTCGCCAGCTCTGCCGTGGCCGCCGCGGTCGCCGCGCGCGCGAGCTCGCCCTGCGCGATCGAGTGTTGCCGATCGAGGCGCGCCGCCGCGTCCCACACGCCGCGCAGCGCTTCGGCGCGCCGGCGCACCACCAGCTCGCTGCGCAGCGGTTCGGCGCCGCGCGCTTCGGCCTCGGCGAGGCCGTGCTCGGTCTCGGCCTGCGCGAGCGACGCCGTCCGCACCGCGGCTTCGCTGCGCCATCCGGCGAGCTTCTCGGCATCGGCGAGCCGATGGCGTGCCGCCTCGCGCTCGAGCCGCGCGCGGTCGAGCTCCGTGCGTGCGTTCGATCGTGCGGCGTCGTCGAGCACGGCGATCGCGAGCGCCGCCGCTTGACGCTCGCGCAGTGCTTGCTCCGCGAGGCCCGCGCGGGTGTGTGCGGCGATCGAGAGCTTCGAATAGATCTCGGTCCCGGTCATCCGCTCGAGCAGCTCGCTGCGATCCTTGCCCTCGGCGCGCAGGAACGCGGCGAAGTCGCCCTGTGCGAGCAGCGCCGAGCGCCGGAACTGATCGAACGTCAGGCCGAGCCGTTGATGGATCGCCTTCAAGGTCTCGGTCTTGGTGCCGCCGAGCCGTTCGGTGATCACCGAGGACGCATCGATCGCGGTCAGCGAGACCTGTTGATCTTGAAGATTGCCATCGGTGGCGCCGCGGGCGCGCCGCACCGACCAGCGCGCCCGGTAGCGCCGCGCGTCGCCGCTCTCGAAGTCGACCTCGGCCCAGCCCTGGGTCGCGCCGCGCCGGAGCAGCGTGCGCGGATCCTGCGCGCCGAGGGCGAGCGGATCGGTCTCGCCGTGACCGACGGTGACGCGGCTATGCCCGGGAAGGCGCGGCGTGCGATCGAACAGCGCGACGCACATCGCGTCGAGCAGCGTGCTCTTGCCCGCGCCGGTCGGCCCGACGATCGCGAACACCCCGGCCATGCCGAGCGGACCGTTCGCGAGATCGATCTCGAACTCGCCCGCGAGGCTCGCGAGATTGCACCCGCGGATCGCGAGGATCTTCATACTCCCCCGAGCCGCAACTGCGGTGCGTCGACGGGCTTCGCCGGATCCGCGAGATCGCCGCGAACCTCGGCGAGCAGCCGCTCGAACGCGCCGACCACCGCGGCGCTCGGCGCGTCCGCGTGATCGCGCGCCCACAACTGCGTGAACACCTCGCGCGGGTCGAGCTCGGCCAGCCGCTTGACTGCGATCCGGTCACCGAGCGCGGCGCCATCCCCGGTGCGCTCGATCCGCATCTGCACCAAGCGCGCACGCTTGCCCTCGAGCGCCTGCTCGATCATCGTGCGCAGCCGCGGCTCCGGCCGCTCGAGCGCGATCATCAAATCGAGGTACGGTCGCGTGAAGTCATCGCCCTCGCGACGCGCCGGCAACGCCGCGATCGCCTCGAGCGCCCCGTCCAACGACACGGCGCCGCGCGCCGGAATCCGCACGATCTCGATCGTCTGTGGCACCCGCGTGGTCCGCACGCTCGCGAGCCGTCCGTCCGCGAAGTCGACGATCGCGATCTGATGGTGATAGCCGGCCTCGTCGAGCGCGAGTGCGATCGGCGCGCCGGCATAGCGAATCGATTCGCGTCCCACGCGTTGCGCGCGATGCATGTGCCCGAGCGCGACGTAGTCGATCTCCGGCGGAAACATCCGCAGCGACGCCGACTCCTGCCCACCGATCGAGATCCGCCGCTCGCTCAGATGCGACGGATCGGCACCTGCCACGTAGAGGTGCCCCATCACGATCAGTGCCTGCCCTGCCGCCCGCCGCCGCTCGGCCTCCGCCACCACCTCTTGATAGATCACGGCGAGCGGATCCTCGCCGTCCCCGACATCGACCGGCCGCACGAACGGGACCGCCGCCACCAACCCGCGGCCGCTCGCCACGGGGATCAGGATCCGATCGAAGTCCAGACCGCCGTCCGCCCCGCGCGGCAGGCTGCCCACCACGAACACGCCGAGCTCGCGCAGCACCGAGGCCGAGGCCCCCAGCCGGGCCGGCGAATCATGATTGCCGGCGATCGCCACGATCTCCATCGCCGGTTGCGCTCGACGCGCCGCGGCCAGCAGCTCGAACCACATTCGTTCCGCGCTCGCCGGCGGTGTGGCGCTGTCGAAGACGTCGCCGGTGATGATCATCACGTCCGGCGCCTCGAGACGGAGCTGCTCGAGCAACCACGTCAAGAACGCCTGGTGCTCGTACTCGCGAGTGACCTCCTTGAGCGTATGCCCGAGGTGCCAATCCGACGTGTGGAGCAGCCTCATCGAGCCTGCACCTTCGCACGGGGGTCTGATAGGTTCCCCACCATGAAGCGCCTCGCCTGTCTGACCGTATTGGCCGCCGCCTGTGGCGGTAGTGGCTTCCAAACCGCTCCGGCGATGGTGACCGGGATCAACCCGTCGGTGCAGTCCGCATCGGCGACGTCGTTCAACGCGGCCGATGGCGCGGGCACGATGTTGATGGGCTGGAAGATCTCGCTGTGGCAGCAGGGCGATGGCGCTGATTGCATGAGCAACGACACGGTCCGCCTCGCGGCGGTGTCGATCTTCACGAACCAACCGGTCGTCGCGGGCAAGAAAGCGAGCCTCGACGCGGGCGACATCGTGATCGTCGCCGAGTCGCCGCCGACCGTCACCGGCACCACCGCCGCGAACATGGGCGCGATGGGCATCGGCGGGATCGTCGGGAGCGTGAACATCACCGAGTTCCACCTGAAGCCGGATCAAACGGCCGACGACATCAAGGGCACGATCAGCGCCGGCGGCAACGACATGAACAGCTCGCCCGTCACGATCACCGGCACGTTCGACGCGCCGGTCTGCGAATAGCGCCCCCAGAGCGCGGCCGCCCGAGCCCGAGCCCGAGCTCGAGCCCGAATCTCTGATTCCCGACCTGCGATCGTTGATGCGCATCGTCGCGCACCGGTGCAGCGAACTACGACGAGACCGCGCGCTCGAATCGGAAGATCGGCTCGGGCTCGGCTCAACTCACACGGTCGTTAGTTCGTCGTCTCGCCCGGACTCTGGACTTCGCGCAGGAACGCTTCTTCCGACGCGTTGAGCGGGCGGCCCTTCAAGCGCTCGAGCTCGTCGCGCGACAGCCCGCCGACCTTCTGGCGATGCCGCGCCATCGCCACGTGCGCGCGCCCGATCGAGGCGAGCACCTCCTCGTAGGTCTCGAAGCTGGTCGGTGCACGCTCGGGATGCGCACGCAGCGCTTCGGTGATCCGCGCCTCGTGACGCGCCACCACGTCGAGCGCCGGCGATCCGACGGAGAGTCGCTCGACCTTCGCTTCGGGCGGCGGCTCCAACCGATCGACGCCGTGGGTGTTGCTCGTGACGATGAACGTGCCGCCGAGCTCCGTCACGAGCTCGATCACGCGCAGGTGGCGCGGATAGAGCTGCACGAGCTGCAGCAGCGACACGACGACCCCGCGCGGATGCAAGTGATAGACGTTCGCGCGGATCATCCGCCCGCCGTCCACGAACAGCCGCATGAACGTGCGGTTCTGCGGATAGATCCGCGACAGCGTCAGGTCCTCGACGTCGGCGAGCCAGGTATAGCTCTTCTTCTCGAGCTCGCCGCGCGCGCGATCGTAGAACTCGAGATCGGCCTCGGGAAACGCCGCCGGCGTCACCCGCGCGAGCTCGTGGGGCTCGCCGTACACGGCGTCGAGCCGCGCCCTCAACGCCGCGCCGCCGAGGCCGTTCGGCCGGCGCATGCCGAGGGCGACGGCGACGACGAGCCAGAGCCCCATCATGAGGAAGAAGACTTCCACGCACCCAGTGTGCACCCGTAAAACTCGACTGCCTATCCGTCCGCATGCTCAACGAGTGGGCAGGCTCGGTCGAACCGGCCCGTGATGATTCGAGCGTTCGTGGTCGTTCTATCCGTAGGTCTCGCACATCCGGCCTGGGCCGACACGTGTGGGGATGGTGTCGTCGATCCGGGCGAAGCCTGCGACGACGGCAACCACGCGACCGGGGATGGCTGCACGGCGACCTGCCACGTCGAACCCGGCTGGACGTGTGTGGATGCGGCCGGGGTGCCGGCCACCTGCGCGACGATGTGCGGCGACGGCATCATCGCGGGTGACGAAGCGTGCGACGACGGCGGCACCCGCGACGGCGACGGCTGCTCGGCGACGTGCGACATCGAAACCGGATGGTTGTGCGACGCCGCGACGTGCACCCCGACCTGCGGCGACGGCCTCCAGGTCGCCGCAGAACCGTGCGACGACGGCAACTCGCAGACCGGCGACGGTTGCACGCCGGCATGCACGGTCGAGCCCGGCTGGACGTGCAGCGGCGGGTCGTGCGCGACGACGTGCGGCGATGGCATCGTAGCGGGCACCGAACAGTGCGATGACGGCAACCGGCGCGAGGGCGATGGCTGCTCCGCGCGCTGCACGATCGAGACGGCGCCGGTGTGCGTGACGCCGGCCTGCGCGACCGGGACGTCCGCGCCGGGACCGGACACGCTCGTCGAGAGCAGCGCCCCGAGTGACCCGTCCGACTCGCCCGAGCTCGCACGCAGCGTCGGCTGCAACACGACCCGTACAGACGGCTCGGTGTTGCTCGTGCTCGGCGCGTTGATCGCTGTGCGCCGCCGCAAGCGGTGCTAGCGTTCGCCGCATGACGGCGCCGATCACGATCGAAGATGTGGACGCGGCGCGCGTGCGGATCAAACCGTATCTCGTGCCCTCGCCGCTGCGGCACTACGCGACGCTCGATGGCGAGGTCGGTCACGGCATTCGCGTGCTCGTGAAGCACGACAATCACCTGCCGACCAACGCGTTCAAGGCGCGCAACGCGATGTCGTTCATGACCGCGTTGGCGCCCGAGCACCGCGCGCGTGGCGTGGTCGCGGCGACGCGCGGCAATCACGGCGCCGGGCTCGCGTGGGCCGGTGAGCTGCTCGGGGTGAGCGTCACGATCTGCGTGCCCCACGGCAACAACCCCGAGAAGAACGCGGCGATGCGCGGCTTCGGAGCGACGCTCGTCGAACATGGCGGCGACTACGACGAAGCGGCCGCGCACGCCGCGGAGCTCGTCACCGAACGCGGCCTCGTGCTCGCGCACTCGACCAACGATCGCAACGTGGTCGCGGGCGCGGCGACGCTGTTCGCGGAGCTCCACGAGCAAGCCGATCACCTCGATGCGATCGTCGTCGCGGTCGGCGGTGGCTCGCAAGCGGTCGGCGCGATCGTGACGACCGCGAACGCTCGCCCGGGCATGCCGATCTATGGCGTGCAGGCGGCCGCCGCCGCGGCCCAGTACGACTCGTGGCACGCGAAGCGCCGGCTCACGGTCGCGAGCGCGAACACGTTCGCGGACGGGCTCGCGACGCGCGCGACCTACGACCTCACGTGGCCGACGATCGCGGAGGGCCTCGCGGGGTTCGTCGCGGTGCCGGATCCGGCGCTCGCCGACGCGGTCCGCATGCTGTTACGGACGACCCACAACCTCGCCGAGGGTGCGGGCGCGGCCGGGCTCGCCGGCCTGATCGCCTTGCGCGAGCAGCTCGCCGGCAAGACCGTCGGCGTCGTGCTCTCGGGCGCGAACATCGACGCGGCGACGCTGCGGACCGTGCTCGACGGATCACGTCACGACGCGTAGCAGCTCGAGCAGCAACGCGCCGAGCCCGAACGTCAACCGCGCCGCGGCGGTGACCGCGAGGTTGCGCCCGGCCGCGATGTACATGCTGCCGAGCCCCAGCCCGACGATGAAGCCGCCGAGCCGCGCCTCGAACGGACCGTCGGTCAGCAGCGCCTCGGCGAACGCGGCGATCACCACGGCCCAGCCGGCGGAGCCGCCGAGCTCGAGCACGCGCTCGACGATCCAGCCGCGCAGCACGAGCTCGGTGGCGACCGCGACCGCGGTAACCACGACGGCGAACGCGATGAACGCATTCAGGTTGCCGCGCACCATCGGAACCGCGGTCCAGGTCACCGCGCGTTCGCTCAGGGCCTCGGCGATCGGCGACCCGATCACGATCGCGAGGACCAGCGCGACCACGCCCGCGAGCGCACCGATCGCGACGTAGCTCGCCGGTCCGCGCACGACCGCACCGAAGCTTCGCCCGACCGCCCACCGGGCGGCACTCGCGGCCATGAGCAGCGGCACCATCACCGGAATCGCGCCGAGCGGCGGTGGATCCCACGCGGTGAGGATCGTCGCGGCGATCACCGCGGCGATCTCGAACGGCACGAGCCCGCGGCGATCCATGCCCTAGGTATACGCTGTTGCAGACACCGCGTAACGCACCTCGCTTGGGTGTGGAAACGTTTGCAACTCCATGTGGTTCTCGCTGTCTCGCGACACATGTGGAAGCTCGCACTCGCCCTCGTTGCCGGAACCACCGTCGCTCACGCCGAGCCCACCCAGAAGGAGCTCGAGACCCGCGCCGCCGAGCTCGCGAAGAAGCTCGAGGGCCAGGGCTACACGATCGTGATCACCGCGCCGTTCGTCGCGATCGGTGACGGTTCGCCGAAGGACGTCAAGAAGATCGCGCTCGGCTTCCTGCACGACGAGATGACGATGATGGAGAAGGACTTCTTCGCGAAGCGACCGGAGAAGCTGATCGAGGTCTGGTTGTTCAAGAACGAGAAGTCGTTCCGCGCCGGCGCGAAGAAGTTCTTCAACGACGAGCCCGACACGCCGTACGGTTACTACTCGCCGACCGCGAGCGCGCTGATCATGAACGTCAACGGGCTCGGCACGCTGTCGCACGAGCTCGTGCATCCGTACATGGAGGCGAACTTCGACGACGTCGCGTCGTGGTTCAACGAAGGGCTCGCGTCGCTGTTCGAGCGGCCGAGCGAGCGCAAGGGCCGGATCATCGGGCTCGCGAACTGGCGGTTGCCGAACCTCAAGAAAGAGATCCGCAACAAGACGCTGCCGCCGCTGACCAAGTTGCTCGCCACCACGCGCGACGAGTTCTACGCGGCCGATTGGGATGCCTACGCCCAGGCCCGCTACCTCGTGTTCTATCTACAGGAGCACGACAAGCTCAAACCGTTCTACGACGCGTTCCACGACGACACCAAGGACAAGACCGGCCGCGCCGCGCTCGAGAAGGTGCTCGGCGAGGATCTCGACACGTTCGATCCCAAGTGGCAGAAGTGGGTGCTCGCCGTGCAGGGAGACAATCGCTAGGTCGGGACGGGCTGGTTGAGCACCAGCCAGTAGATGCCGAGCTGCTTGACCGCTTCGACGAACTGCGTGAAGTCGACCGGCTTGCGAATGTAGCTGTTCGCGCCGAGACTGTAGCCGCGGATGAGATCCTGCTCCTCGACCGAGGACGTCAGGATCACGATCGGGGTCAGCTTGGTCGTGTCGTTCGCGCGGAGTTGGCGCAGGACTTCGAGGCCATCGACCTTCGGCAGCTTGAGATCGAGCAGCACGACCTGCGCGGTATCGTTCTCGGGGCGAGCGGCATGCATGCCCCGGCGAAACATCCAGTCGAGCGCCTCGACGCCATCGCGCACGACGATCACGCGGTTGAGGATGTTGCTCTTCGCGAGGGCACGGAGCGTCAGCTCCTCGTCATCGCGATTGTCCTCGACGAGCAAGATCACGCGACCGTTCATCTCGCTCTTGTATCACCCAATCTGAAACAAGATCGCGTCCCTCGCCGACTTCTCCGCCGCCCACACCCGCCCACCGTGTTGCCGACTGGTTACTTGGGAGCCCGGAACGTGAACGGATAGTTGACCTGCACGCCGCCACCGTTCGGTCTCGGGAACGCGATGTTGCCGACGACGTCACCGACGCAACTCGCGACCGTCGGGTTGAAGCCCGAGCCGCGCGAGCCGGTGACCGCGCCGGTCGGCGAGATGAAGAACTGCACGAGGATCGATCCTTCGATCTCCGGATGCGCGAGGAGCTCGTGCTCGTAGCAGTACTTGATCTTCTCGATGTTGCGATTCATGTAACGGCGAATCGTCGCCTGGTCGAGGTCGCCCGAACCGCTCGCGATCCCGAGGATCGGGCGCGGCACGCCCGCTTCGTGCCGGCGCATGCCCGGGCCACCGGGCCCACCCGGGCCGTCGTAGCCGGTGTGCGTGCCGGTGCTGATCGTGTTGTACTTCGAGCCGAGGCCTGCGAGGCCGCAGGGTTCCTGCGTGCAACCACCGCCGTGCATGAAGCCGCTGCGCGACAACCCGAAGTTGCCGGCGGCATCGCCGACGTCGGCGCCGAACATCTGGCCGTACGCGTTGAGGTTGTCCATGCCACTGGACGTGTCCGCGGCACCGGTGACGTTGACGAAGTTATCCGCCGCCGCCATCGAGCCGAGGATGCCGGCCGACTTCGCTTCCTCGATCGCCTGGATCCGAGCGAGCGCCGGATCCATGTGGTTGTCCTTCACGGCCATGCGCTTGTTCTGCGCCTGCGAGTCGGGCCGACCCGCGGCACCGGCTTCGTCGGGCGCCTTCATCGACATCGACGAGGTCGTGCTGCCGCTCTCGCCCGTGGTGTCGACGAGCTCTTGCTGGTCGGGCGGCGGATCGTCGGGCGTCGTGCCTTTGATGTTGGTCGCGACCTCGCCGAGCTCGTCGAGGTCGATGTTCGCGGCGGTGTCATCGCGCTGGATCGTGTCGAGCACCAGGAGCAGGCACAGGTGCACGGCGAGCGAGCCGGCGAAGTACTTCATCGTGCGACTCTCGAGCGCACCGAACAGCGACACCGGTTGCTGGCGCGGCTGAGGCACCGCCGAGACGATGAACGTGGTCTGGCCCGAGCGTGCACGAATCCGTGCGCGCGCCGGGATCGCGAGCTCGAGTGCACCCGCGGTCGTCATCGATGGACGCGCGCGACCCGACGCGGCGAGCTCCGCGAGCGTCGTGGTCTGGCCGTCGAGGACGAGCTCGCCGTCCATGCCGGCGCCGTAGTTGAACACGAAGTCCTGACCGTCGACCGACGGCGCGACGAGCGGGAAGCTCGCGGCGGGTGCCGAATCGAGCGCGAGCTCGACGTTCGGCGCGGTGCCGATCCGGTAGTACGGCGTGCGGCGCTCGCCACGCGCACGGGACAGGCCCGCGATCAGGAGGGATGCGCCGAGCGCGAAGCCGCCGAACGCGATCCAATCGAACGCCGGGTCGAGGACCTCCGGGCGAAACGCATACGCCGGCTTGTCGAGCACGTGCGTCGTGTACTCGAGGCCGGCTTTGTTGAACGCCGCGTTGTGCACCGACGCACCGAACGCGATCGCGGACGACAGGAGGCAGGCGGCGCCGACCGCGAACATGCCGTAGGTCTTCGACGAGACCTTGCCGCTCTTCGGATCGATGCAGTGCTTCACACCGACGACCGAATCGCCGAGCATCGCGGCAACCTCGATCGCCTTGGCCGACGTCAGGTCGTCGTGGATCGAGTCCGCGGCGCCGAACAACGCCTTGTGGGGCGCGGGCACCGCCGGCTTCGCGACCGGCGGCGGAGGTGGCGCGGCGACGACATTGGGCACCGGCGCGATCACCGGCGCGGCGATCACCGCATCGGTGCGTGCGAACACGACCTCGAGGCGCACGTCGCCGACCTGGATCGCGTCGCCGCTCTCGAGCTTCGCCTTGTTGACCTTGTGGCCGTTGATGAACGTGCCGCGGGTCGAGCCGAGATCGATCACGTGGACGTTGCCCGCCGCGTCGACCTCGAGGATCGCGTGCATGCGGCTGACCGAGTCGTCCTCGATGCGCAGATGCGCAGACGGGACCTTGCCGATCTTGATGACGCTCTGGCGCAGTGTCTCCTCGCGAACGAGTCGGTCACCACGGAAAATCTTGAACGTGAGGGCGAGCGCAGACATGTAGATAGGCCTCCGGCTACAGGGGACAGGCCCCTGGCATCCGCCGGTCTGCGATCACCGTGCGTTCAACCGAACGCACGACGCCGCAGCCTCCTCGGCTGACGCTGACCGCTTGGTTGCGATCGAGAGTTGAGACACCCGTGCTCGTGCGCGGTTCCCGATTTCGCTTGACCAGACGGCGAGCGGAGTTAGCGGGTTGCTGCAACCGTCCAGATGTAGGCGTGTCGACGCGACGGGCGCCGACTTCGATGGCGCGCTGACCACCGCGTTCGGCAAGCTGCTCGCCGACATCTTCGTCGGCCGGAGCTTCTCGGCGGGCGATCTGCCCGGCGACCTCGCGATCCGCGGCGTCGTGCCGAGCCTCACACCCGGCGCGCGCGGCCTCCACCTCGAACTGGATGCTAAGCTGATCGAGTGAACCGCGCTGAATTCCGCGAGGCGCTGCTCCAGATCATGGAGCGCAAGGTGCACTGGGCATGGCCGAGGTTTGGCGATGGCACCGTGCCGCGCGAGACCCTCCACCTGCACTTCGAACAAGAGTACGCGACGTACGTGCGCGACTTCCCGGTGCTCGTCGGCTGGGCGTACGTGCAATGCCCGGTCGCCGAGGTTCGTCGCGATCTCGCCGAGAACCTCTACGAGGAAGAGACCGGGGGAAAGATCGCCGGCAAGCCGCACCCCGAGCTGTTCCTCGAGTATCCGCGCGGACTCGTGATGGATCTCGAGCGCTTCCTGCACATCGAGCTCGCACCGGCGGCGCGTGCGTTTCGCGACACGCTCGACGAGTACTCGCAGCGCCATGGCTGGGCGGTCGCCGCCGCGGTCACCACGATCTTTCTCGAGGGCACCGACAAGGAGCGCGGCGAGCTCGATCCCCACGCACCGAAGCGCGAGGCCAAGCCGCTCGACGAGCATCCGCTGGTCGTCTACTACGGGCTGCCGATCGAGGCGCTCGCGCTGACCAAGGCGCACCGCCAGGTCGAAGGCTCGCACCGCGGGGCCGCGTGGCGCTGCTTCGACCACGTCGCGCCGGCGGACTATCCGAGGGTGATCGCGGCGATGGAGGCGACGCTGGCGGCCTGGCTGGCCTACCGGGACGAGGTCGCGGCCGCGGTCGGCCTCACTCGTTAGTAATGACGAGCATGACGAGCACGACCACCTCGGCCGTCATCTGACCACTATCGCCGAAACGTGCGTGGCACGGGCTGGCTAGTTGGAGAACCCTCCGAGCTGCGCGGCGCCCTGCGAGGCGCGCACCGCCGATTGCGAGAACACCTGAAACGCGCGCCGGATCTCGCTCGCGCTGTTGCCCGGCGTGAGGATCCAGCGATCCGGGATCCCCATCGACTGGAACACCTTCTTGAAATCGGTCGTGCCGTCGGAGATTCCCATCGCCGCGATGATGTGGTTCTCCTGCGCGAGCATGTCGGTGACCAGCGCGTGGACGTCGCTCGGTTTGCAGCGCTTGGAGCCGTAGTCGCCACCGTCGGTGATGATCAGCGTGACGGTGCGCACCGCGATGCCGGCCTGCGCGAGCTCCTGTGCCTTCGCGATCACGGTGCCGAGCACGACGCACGCTTGATCGAACAGCGGCGTGCCGTGCACCGGATCGTAGTTCGCTTTGGTCATCACCACCGCGTGGTCGAGCGCGGTGTACGGGCACAGCACGTGACCGTTGAGATAGCGGGTGTGAGCGAGCACCTCGCCGGATTGCTTCGAGCGCTTGAGCGCGTCGATCACCAGGTTGTGACCGTCGCGGACCGCGTCGGTGTTGCCGGCCGAGGCGATCGATGCCGAGTCATCCGGCATCATCGTCAGCAGCACGACCTCGCTCGCGGTGACGTCATCGATCGACACGCCGAGCCCGGCCTGGATCTGCGCGCCGACATCGATCACGTCGAGCGCGTTGAGAGATTTCGTCGACAGCGCGCCCTGCTGATGCGCGTCCTCGAGCAGCTTCTTGACCTTGTCATCATCGTCTTGCTTCATGGGATTCCTTAGAGCCGGATGCCTGGCCAGCTGGCGATCGGAGTGGTCGACGTCACGAGGTTCATGCCCGCGGCGGCGAACCGCTGGAGCGCCTGCGTCGCGTCGTCGGTGAAGTCGGCGAAGAACCCGCCCTTACCGTCGGGGACGGTGACCGCCGACATGCAATCGGTCACGAGGTAGACCTTCTTCGCGAGGCTGGCGTCTTGCGCGACGATCTCGGTGAGCAGGTCGTCGATCGTGCTCTTCACGCAGTGGCTCGCGGCTTGCCCCGCGATCACGACGGCGTCCGACGACAGCAGCGTCGAGATGAACTGCGTGTTGCGTTGGCCGAGCGGCATGCCGTCGAACCGCGACGTGACCTCGGGCCGCAGCACCGAGTAGTTCTCGGTCAGCGGGTTGCCGCCCTTGACCTCGACGTTGGACTGCGCGGTGCGTGCGTACGAGTGGAACATCCGCGCTTCATGGATCACGCCGGTGAGCGCGTGGCCATCGGAGCCGAGCAAGCAGTGCGGCGGCCACAGATAGAGCTGGTACTTGCCGGCGCGCTCGAGCTCCTTGCAGTAGTACTCGACCTGCTTGCACAGCCAGGTGTAGTTGCCGCCGCACAGCCACTTCGCGATCGCCGGGTTCGGGCGGACGTCACCTGCGGCGATCTGGTCGGCGGTGATCGTGGTGAACGCCGCCGGCGGTTGATCGGTGTTGTCGAGCCAGAAGCTGGCGAAGAAGATCTGATACGCGAGGTGGGTGTCGAGCGTCGTCGTGATGTCGGTGATCACGCCGAGGTTGCGATAGATCATCTCCGCGATCCGGCGCGAGTCATCGACCGCACCGGTGCCGCTGCGACCGGCGACGTACAGCGTGCCTTCGGGGAAGCAGAAGTCCTTCTGGACGTCGATCAGCAGCATGTGGATCCGCGTCTCGTCGGCGGCGGACGGTTTGAGCTGGTTCGCGGTCCGCCACGCGGCGGCGGTGGTCGCGAGCGTCGCCGCGTCGGGACGGAAGTCCCACGCTGCGGCGCGCTTGGGGTCGAAGTGAGTCGGGATCGAGAGCTGCTTGGTCATGAGTCCTTTCACGAGAATTGGTCACGAGAGTTGGAGGAGCACCGCATCGCGACGGCGCGCGACCGCGATGCCACCCGGAGCGAGGGCGAGCGAGTCACCCGCACCGACGAGCGGCGCGGTTTCGGGGAACGTTCGGGCATGGACGATCACACCCGCACCGCTCGGCGACGCCGGGCTCGCGAGCGCGCCGTGGACGACGTCGATCCGGGCGATGCCGTCGTCGGTCGGGACGAACAAGTGATCGCCGGCCGCGCACGCTCCGGCCGCGCCCGCGAGCCACGGTTGATCGTGCAGTGGCTCGGCCGCGAGGACCGTCGCGTCGCCGGCGATCACGATCGCGGTGGTCGTGAGCTTGCCGGCGGTCGCGAGCGTGAGGAACAGCCACGCGCGGTCGTCGCCGACGATCGCGTAGGCGTCGACGAGCTCGCCGCGGAGCTTCGGCAGCACGACGCGGTCGTCGAGCCGGCCGCGCTCGCGGCGAAACACGAAGCCGACCGCGAAGCCCCCGGCGCGATAGAACCCAACGCCGAGCTTCGCACCGACCCACGCGCGAGTCTGGCCGGCGAGCACCGAGCCGATCCGTTCGGGGCCGAGCTTCGTCGAGCGCATCAGCGCGTCGCCGGCGAGCCATACCGCCGGGCTCGCGTGTTGCGCGGCGCCGGCGAGGACGACCTGGGTCGCGAATACGGGGCGCTGCGCGAGCACCTGCCAGCGCAGGCGACCCTGGATCGAGGTCGGCGGCACGTGCGCGCGGGTCTGACAGCTCGGACAGCGCACGCGTGCGTGCTCGTCGCCACACGTCGCGCACGGTTCGAGGCGGAGGCGCTCGAGCTCGTGGCGCGGGAACACGCCGCGGACGTCGCGCTCGAAGATCGCGCGAAACACCCCGACCAGCTCGTCGGGGAGGATCGCGAGTGGACGCGCCGCGCGCGGGTAGATGATCTCGGGGCCAAGCACGCTGATCCGCCGCACCGGTCGCGCCGCCGCCGGGCAGCGCTGCAGCGCCGTGGCCGGTTGATGCACGCCACCCCACGGGCCGACGCCGAGCAGCGAGCGCAGCGCCATCGCGGCGAACGCGAACCAATCGCCGTCGGTATCGTGCGGACGGATCATCGCGAGCTGCGGATCGCACAGCCGCGGATCGACGAAGCGCTCGCTGAACATCGCGCACGCGTAGCCACCGAATTGATAGCTATCGACATCGATCAGATGCACCGCGCGGCCCTCGACGAGCACGTTGAGATCGTTGCAATCGCCGACCACGACGCCGGCGCGATGCAGGCCGGCGATCGCATCGTGCAGCGCGAGCAGCGCCGCGACGACCTCGTTGCCGGCGACCGCGTGATCGCGCCGCCACTTCGGCTCGCCGTACGCGTGGAGCGCGATGCCCGTGACCTTCGGCATCAGGTAGCCGACGAGCTCACCGCGCTTGGTCAGCGCGAGGGCGCACGGCGCGACGACCGCACGCGGCAGCTTGCCGGGCAACGCGCGGAGCTTCGCCGGTGCCTGCGCGATCCGCGCGGTCGCCGCCGCTTGCGCATCGGTCATGCCTTCGAAGTCGGGGTGGTCCGCGGGCTTCCACCACTTGAGCACGCGACCGTCGTGAAGGTCGTAGACCTCGGCCTCCCCGCCCTGCCCGAGCAAGTCCGCGGGTGCGAGCGTGAGCTTCACACCGTCGACGAAGACGCTGCGATTCACGAGACCTCGAGGATCGCGATCGCGAGATCGTCTTGCAGGAGTGCCGGCGTGCGCACGATGCGCTGATCGCGCCAATCGATCCGTTCGTCGCTGCGCGCGAGCTGGCTGAGCCGGCGCCGCAAGCCGTCGGGGTGAGCGACCAGCTCCGGTGCGGCGAACACGCCGAAGTCGCGGTCGAGATCCTCGAGGCCATCGGTCGCGACGACGATCCGCGTCGCGCGATCGAACACCTCGAAGTGAGCGGTCGCCGCGGTGCCGAGCAAGTCGTACGCGAGATACGGCGGCTCGTTGTTCGCGAACGGGCCGAGCACGTGGGTGTGATCGTCGATCGCGTACGCGCCGTCGCCGAGCGCCCACACCGCCGCGCCCTCGGGCGTGACTGCCGCCGCCACGATCGTGAACAGCAGCAGATCGTGAACATCCTGCGCGTCGATGATCTGGTTCGTGCCGATCGCTGCAGCGAGGAGTGCCGCGACCTCGGCGCGAGTGGCTTCCCACACCGACCGCTCGCGAACGCAGTCGCCCGCTTCGAGGTGCGCACGGAGCTTCTGCGCGAACACCATCGCACCGAGCCGCGCCCCGACCTCCGAGCTCGCGCCGCTCGAGCAGCCGTCGCACACGACCGCGATCGCGACACCGTCGCCGGTCACGACCACCGCCGCATCCTGGCCATTGCGACCGGCGCGCTGGTGGCGAGCACCGATCACCGACGCGGCTGCCACCTTAGTGTTCATCTAACACCACTATGGTGTTCGATTAACACTATGTCAAGGCGAGGCGATTTCCAGCCGATTTACAGCCACTTAGCTCACGGCGCTAGCCGGTCGCGCTGCCACTCGCCACCGATCCGCACGTAGCGCACGCGATCGTGCAGGCGTGACGGCTGGCCCTGCCACAGCTCGATCACCTCGGGCACCACGCGATAGCCGCCCCAATACGCCGGGCGCTCGGGCGCCGCGTCGCCGTAGGTGCGCTCGACCTTCGCGACCAGGGCCTCGAGCGAGGTCCGGCTCTCGATCACCTCGGACTGCGGCGAGGCGATCGCACCGACCTGACTGCCGCGCGGGCGCGACGCGAAGTAAGCGTCGGAGTTGGCGGCGTCGACCTTCTCGATCGCGCCTTCGATCCGGACCTGCCGGTGGAGTGGTTCCCAGAACAACACGAGTGCCGCGTACGGATGCGCCGCGAGATCGCGGCCCTTGCGCGAAGCGTAGTTCGTGAAGAACACGAACCCGCGGTCGTCGATCTCTTTCAACAGCACGATCCGCGCGGCGGGTCGCCCGTCCGCGTCGACCGTGGCGAGCGTCATCGCGTTGGCGGTCGCCACCGGATGCGCGACGGCGGAGGCCATCCAGCGCCGGACCTCGACGATCGGATCGGGATCGCAGCTCGCGGGATCGATCGAAGAGCCCTCGTACTGCTCGCCGAGTCGCCACAGCTCCTTCGTCATAGCACCGGTCTACCACGCGTTCGTCGCGACGCGGCGCTGTCCCTACGACGGTCTCGGCGCTGTCTACATCGCGTGGTCTTCGTGGTGCTCGCCAGCTTCCAGCAGGCCGTGAAAGCTGACGTGCACCGCTTCGAAGGCGGTCTCGAACTTGGTCGCGTCGTTCGCCTTGCACGTCGCATCGAGATCCTGGAGCGCCGCGGCGAGCTTGCCCTCGCGTTCGGTCCACACGTCCTCTGCAGCTTTCGGCGGCGTCGCCATCGCGATCGCGGTCGCACCCGACGTGAAGTCCGGCATCGCGTCGCACGTGCTCTTCATGCGCTCGGGGCCCTTCGTGGCGTGCCAGCGCGGCGCGAGGACGTCGTGAAACTTCGCGAGCTCGGGCGACATGTGCTCGTGCTCCGCAGCGGGGCCGGCCGGCGCCGCGGGCTTGCTACCGCCGCACGCAACGAGGAGGAGCGAAATCGCGATGCCCTTGATCATGGGCTCCCTTTCGCACGTGCCTCCGGCGCTGTCAACGTATGCTCGGGCATGCACTTGTTGGTCATTCGCCACGCCGCCGCCGAGGACAAGAGGCTACTCGAGGACGATGCGACGCGACGTTTGACCAAGTCCGGCGAGCGCAACTTCAAGGGCGTCGTGCGCGGCGTCAAGCGGCTCGGCTGGCAGCTCGATCGCGTGTTCTCGAGCCCGTGGTTGCGCGCCGCGCGGACCGCCGAGTTGCTCGCGCCGCTCGGTGGTGGCGTCGCGATCGAGACCGACCTGTTGACCAAGTCGCCGCGCGCCGAGCTGCTCGCGCTGATCTCCGAATACGCCGGCGGTGCCGAAAAGCGTCACGCGGTCGCGCTCGTCGGTCACCAGCCGTGGCTCGGCGAGTTGATCGCGTGGCTCGCGTTCGGCGACGGCCGGCATGGCGAAGGCCTCGTGTTGAAGAAGGGCGGCGTGGTCTGGCTGCAAGGCTCCGCGACGCCGGGCGGCATGAGCATGCGCGCGATCATCCCGCCGAGCGTGTTGCGCGCGGTCTAACGCAACGGCCGCATCTGCGCGGCGCGGCGCAGATCGTTGACGGTGCGGGCGACGTGGTCGTCGTGGAGCAGCAGCTTCGACATCGCGCCGGTCGTGATCCCGAGCCGCTGTGCGGTGGTCCCGATCTCGAGGCCACCGGCGACCAGCAGATCCAACAACTCGCCGATCGCGGTCCAGTACTCGCCGGTCAGCTTGGTCTTCGCGCCGAGCGGCGCGGTGCCCGCGGCGACCATCGCGGCGAGCCGCCTCGACGGGACGTAGGTCTCGAGGCCGATCACCGGCTCGCGCAGCTCGAGCGCGATCGCGGAGCGCAACCGGCGCACCGCGTGGAGCTTGTTCTCGGATTGCGAGCGGCTGTCCTCTCCGATCGCGCTGATCCCGCTCAGGCGATGGCGCAGCCGCACCGCGCTCTCGGTCTTGTTGCGGTGCTGGCCACCCGGCCCCGACGCGCGATAGCGATCGACCTCGCACTGCGCGATCAACTGGTCGTCGCTCGCGAGCAGGTAGTCGATCCGCGACACTAGTTCGCTTCGGGGGCCGGCGGCGTCGCGTGCTTCGCGGCGGGCTCGCCGGGCTCGAGGTACACGTCGACACCGGCACGCTCGCCGGCACGGCCGTACTCGACGCGGACGATGCCTTCGCCGAGCGCGCTGACCAGCTTGTCGAGCTTGGGCTCGACGGCGATCTTCGCCTCGCTACAGATGTGCTTGATCGTCTCGAGTGCGAGCCCCGGTGCGAGTGCGCCGACCCGCACGATGTGGCCACCGCGAATCCGCAGCGACAACCCGAAATGCGGCATGGTCGCGCTGCGAAACCGATCGGTGATCGACGGATCGAGCGGCGTGCCGGTGAACCGATCGAACGCGGCCGAGAGCGCCGCGACCTGCGCGTCGACCGACTCGCCCGGCACGGCGAGCTCGATCTCGGAGAACGGCGCCTCGCCGATCGATTGCGTGAAGCGTTCGATCCGCGGCACGTGATGATCGTCGACCCACTTCTTGATCGCGAACTTCGCCTCGTGCGTGCCGAACATCTGTTCGACCTTGTCCCACGGGTGCGGATCCCAGAAGTGCCAACCGGTGGTGACCTTGCCGCCCCACACGCCGATCCACGAGCCGACGAGCTTCGGCTCGAGCAGCTCGCCGATCTGATCCAACATGTGCGCGTCGGTCTTCGCGATGTTGCACAGCTTGAAGTAGTCCGCCATCCGCGGCACGAAGCCACGCGGATCGCCCCACGAGCCCCACCACACGCGGCGCAGATCGCTGCCGAGCATCGCGAGGAACGTGACGCCTTCGCCATCCGGCATGTCGGGGGGCGTCGGGTTGTGCTCGAGCCATCGATCGAGATGGATATCCATCCACTCCTCGATGATCGGCAACTGGGAGAGGCTGATCTGCAGGTTCAAGCGAACCGACAGCGCCCTCTGCAGAGCGGACTCGAGCGTGCTCGCCATCGTTTCTACGGTATCACGCGCGCCCGGTCGGCTCGTTCTTGATCCGCGGGAGCAACATCACGAAGTTGCACGGCCGCGTGCGGTGATCGAGCTGGCTGACGAGGATCTTGTCGACGCCGAGCTTCACGCCGTTCGTCGAGCCCGGTAGCAAGAACACGTAGGTCGTTCCGCACAGCGCGGCGTCGGCGCGACTCTGGATCGTCGCCGCGCCGATCTCCGCATACGACAACTGGCGAAACAGCTCGCCGAAACCGGGGATGGGTTTGGTGACGAGTGGGGCCAGCGCCTCGGGCGTGACATCGCGCGGCGTGACGCCGGTGCCGCCGGTCGCGATCACCACGTCGACGTTTGGATCCGCGATCCACTGCGCGAGCTGCGCGCGGATCTTCAATTCCGAGTCGATCACGATCACGTGCGCCGCGATGTGATGACCCGCCTCGCGCATCCGGTCCGCGATGTAGTTGCCCGAGGTGTCGTTCTCCATCGTGCGTGTGTCGGACACCGTCAGCACCGCGACGTTGATCGGGATGAGCTCGCGTTCCATGCTTCATTATTGTCGAATTCATGTGTGATGAACAGCATTTAACGCGCCGCGTTAGATGGTGTTAGTAGCCGGAATCTAGACGATGACGCATTGCGTCTTATGGTTGGTGCATGAAGGAAACGCCCATGACCACCACCAAGCTCGAAACCCGTCCCACCCACGGCGTCGTCCCCGGCGTCGCCCACCTCGCGCTCGACGTCGCGGATCGCAGCCAGAGCACGGCGATCGCGGTGCTTCAAGACGCGCGCGTCGAGCTCAAGGCCGTGTTCGATCACGGTGTCGAGCTCGCCGAAAAGGCGACCGCCTCGGCGTTCCGCTTCGCGCGCAAGCTCGGCCAGCGGATCGATGAAGGTGTCGCCGAGACGCTCGGTAACACCGAGCGCCTGCTCACCGGCGCGGTGAAGTCGGCGCGCGACACGACGCGGGCCGCGACCGACCTCGCGCACGCGGCGGGCAACGGCCTCGCCGGCCAGACCGCGAGCGCGTAGGTCGCGTTCGTGATGATCGATCACGCTTCGCCCTGCCGGGAGCGGCGTTCGTCTATGGCGTGGTGTGCATCGCGCTCGACGATCGCGTGCGACGGCGACTGCCGCCGGCGCCGGAGGTCCCGGTCGCTCGTCTGCTGTAGCTGCTGAACGCGCGCATCTTTTACGTGTTCGCGCCCAGCATCTTTCAATTGTCGTCACACAACATGTTTTACGTGTAATCATCCAGCACGTTTTACGTGCCAGCACCCGACCACCAGAAACTGGCTGCCTCGCCGCCTTGAGCGACCTCCAGAGAGCTGGGTCACGCGTGTTCAGATCCAACGAGATCACGCGGTCTCGCGAGCGTCTGGTGAAGTACGGGTTTCTGCAGGAAGTGATGCGCGGTTGCACTCCCTGTGTACGCTTCGCAGCCAGCGTCACCGCTGGACCACGCAACACTCGGTACCGGCTGGCTCGCTACTCCTTGCCGGGCAGGTCCATCTCCTGCTGGGGCACTAAACGAGGTTTCAGCTCTTCATCCGTCCTCCTCGTCCGTCTTCATCTGGCGCACGCGCACAGTGATCGAAACTGCTCCCGTCGAGCGCGTCGTGAAAGTGCCGCACCCATGCGAGCTTGTACGACGCTACTTTCTCTGGATGCCGACCCAGGTCTTTGCATCTAGCTGCATGGCGGACCCAACCCTTGCCAACCCGTCGTAGATTGATATCGGAACTACAACGTTGTGGTCCACCAGTTGAGAGCAAAGGATCTCAAGTGCAACACCAGGCTCACCAGCCCTTGTGAGCTGCACAAGTTCGTCGAAGTCTGTTTGCGGAACACCGATGCTTTGACATTGGTAAATTGAGCGAACAAGTTCACTTTCGATCTCGGGCAATGTCATGGGATCCCGACTGGGTGGGCGGTGATAATACCTTCGCCTGCCGGTCGCAAGACAACCTTGATCTGGATGCCTGCCCGTTCGCCGACGACGGTAAACGTCGCCGGGTTACCAGCCCTGGTGAGCAACGTTCCTCGCACTCCATTTTGCTGCGCCCATGTAAGACTGGGATCGGTAGCGACGTCGGAAACGTGATGCATGATCGTGTCTCTGTCCCAGGTTTCCGGAAACGGCGTCTTTCCTGGTTCGCCCGGCCAGAGATGCCCACCGCCCGTTGCGTCACCATCGAGAATGTGGATGATGCTCGAATCGGACACGCCGCATCGCTGGCGCCTGCTGTTCGCGGTCCCGAGTGACGCCTGCGTCCAACAGCGCGTTCACAAACGGTTACTTTCTTCGCAACCGGCGAGAGAAGCGCCCGATATGCCCCACGATGCTGAAATTCATTCGAGCAATCGTAGGGGCCCTGCGTTCGAGCCACGACCCACGCTCACGACCATTGGGCCAACGAGTGAAGACGTCGATACTGCAGGTCGTCTCGACGAGAACGTCATGATGCACAGCGGTGAGCGACGTGAGCGACGCGTTCAGAGTGTGCTGGTGGTCGATGATGACGACCTTGTCTTGAAGAGCTGGGAGCGAGCACTACGAGCGGAGGGCAAGACGGTCTACGTAGCGACGGACATCAAGGCGGCGCTCGCCATGCGTCCGCTCCCTGACGTCGCGATCGTCGATCTGTACCTTGCACACGCGGAGCTCGGGACCGAGGTAATCCGCGAGCTCAAGTCCCTCGACCCGAACATCTACACGGTGCTCGTGAGTGCTGCAATGTCAGTTCCGCAAGCGGTCGCCGGAATGCGCGAGGGGGCTGACGACTGCGAGGCCAAACCGGTCGCACCGCGCCACCTGTTGCGGCGTATCGAGCATGGCGAAGCGTCGGCGATCGTCGGCGAGATGCTGACGCTCGACGAGGTCGAGTGGGAGCACATCTCGC
>JBDTJY010000123.1:0-53522 GCA_039935615.1 Kofleriaceae bacterium | reverse complement strand
GAGTCGGTGTCGTGTCAGGACGCGAGCGTGATCCTGCGCGGGCAGGTCACCGCCGATGATCCGAAGGCCGGCCCGGCGCGCGAGAGCGCGATCCTGCGGTCGTGCACCGACGACAAGTGGCCCGCGGCGATCCTCGCGTGTGTCGGCAGCGACAAGAAACCCCGTGACTGTCTCGGCAAGCTGACCGAACAGCAGACCGACAATCTGCAAGCCAAGCTCGAGCTGTGGACGAGCCAGTACGGCACCGACTCCGGCTACGGTGGCGATCCGTCGACCGAAGGCGAGCAGTACGTCGATTGCTCGCAGCTCGTCGATGATGTCACGCGCTACGCGCCGCCATTCGATGTCGAGCGCGACTGGCAGGTCACCGCGCGCAAGCGGCTGATCGAGAACACCTGCAACACGGAAGGCTGGACCGAGGAGACCAAGACTTGCCTGGTCGGCGCGAAGGACATCGCGGGCGCGACCGTGTGCCTACAGCCGGAGCCGTCGGCGCCGAAGCTGACGCAACAGCTCGTCGACCTCGACGGGGTCGCCGGCAAGATCGCCGCCGCGAAGAAGAAGCCGGCGTCGATCGCGTGCGCGAAGGTGGTCGCCACGCACTATGCGGATCCACGCTGGAAGGACCGCCTGAAGACGGCGAAGGATCGCAAACAGCAGATCACCGCGTCGCGCGCGGAGATGCTGAAGGTCTGCACCGCCGAGGCGTGGTCCGAGACGCAACGCGCCTGCATCATCGTCAACGACGAACCGCGCTGCTACGAGAGCTCGCAGCGCTGGGGCTATCCCGCGCTGGTCGGCGCGAAGGTCGCCGGCATGCCGGACGACTGCGCGACCTACCAGGCGGCGATGGATCGGATCATCGCGTGTGATGCACTGCCGCAGGCGTCGCGCGATGCGATGAAGGACGCGTTCTCGGAGGCGACCAAGATGTGGACGAACCTGTCGGCGGACGACGCGAAACAGATCGCGCCGATCTGCAAACAGGGCGTCGATGCGATGCTGAACGCCTTCCCACAATGTGGTGGTTGGTGATCGTCGTGTGCAGCTAGGCGGCTTGGCTAGCTGCCGCCGCCTGGAGGCAACATGCCGCAGGTTCGCGAGATCATGTGAGGCAGATCTGGCGCCGTTGTTGCGATACGCCCCGACATGCGGACTGTTACGGCAACTCGAGTAGCCATCCTGAGCGTGGTGTTGTTGGCCGCATGCGGCGACGACCTCGACGTCAAGCCGCTGTTCAACCACTCGAACGGCCGGATCGTCGTTCAGACCAACCAGGACCTCGGCGGCAAGGACGTCTATACCGCTGCCCGCCGCGGATCGTTCGGCACGATCGATTGTGACGCGCTGAAGTCGACCGCGAAGGCGATCACCGGTGGCGAAGGCAAGATCGACGGCCCGTTCGTCGACCCGGCGTTGACCAAGCCGTTCTACGGACCGGAGTGGGGCAACGGCAATCCGACGCCCGAGATGCTCGCGGCGGCCAAGCTCGGCACCGACTCGATCATCGACCTGTGCGTCTACGACGGCGACAAGCTCGTGATCAAGAAAGAGCGCGACCTGTTCGCGGCGTGGGACGACGGCAAGGCGGCCGGCCTCGACGGCAAGGCCGACGGCCCGAGCGGCGAGGTGCAGATCAACTCGCCGGAGGCGTACGGCCAACGCTGCGTCGAAGAGATGGGCGAGATTCCGTTCTTCAAGAAGCTCGGCGACGGCGACTACGAGACGTACAGCTGCCTCGACTCGACCGAGATCCCGATGACGGCGACCGACGCCGGCGGCAACGTCAACAAGCCGCAGATCGGCACGCTCCCGAAGTGCGACAAGCCGCAATACATCTACTCGCTGTGCGAAGCCGGTCCGCGCGTCGCCGAGAAGACCAACGATCAGGGCACGCACTGGGTGCTGCTCTGCCGCAAGAGCATCGGCGGGCTCGCAGGCGACCAGTACAACGACATCGCGATGATCGGGCACAACCCGTTCACCGGGAAGACCTGCTTCTTCCAGAACGCGCTGTACTCGAAGACCGATGGCGGTCACGTGCCGCACCCGGCCGACAAGGTGAAGTCGCAAAACCTCTGGAGCGGCGTCCACGGCGGCCTCGGCTCGGGCATCGAGTGCAACCGCTGCCACGATGCGGATGCATTCATTCACTCGCCGTGGATCGACGGAGCGAAGGATGGTCAGGGCAACCCGATCATCCCGAAGATGGGCATCGATCCGGACTTCGCGATCGGCGCGAACGATTCGCCGTACTCGATCATCAACCTCAAGGGTCAGAACTGGCAGCAGGAGCAGCAGTTGGTGTCCGCCGACGCGAACGCGTGTCTGCGCTGCCATCGTATGGGCGCGGGCGTGTGGGCGACGCAGTACCTCGATCGCCTGCAGGGCACCGATACGTCGTGGACCTCGATCACGACCGATCTGTGGAACACGCCGGCGCACAAGTACTGGATGCCGACCGACATCGCGTTCAACAGCGACGCGGAGTGGGCCGCTTCGGAGTTTGGCAAGGCGCTCGCGTTCATCCGCAAGTGCGGCGCGACGCCCTCGGATCCGACGTGCATCTGGAAGGACATCCCGCAGACGCTCGGCGAAGACACCGGCGGCAACGGTCAACTGCGCAACCCGGTCACCCTCGCCGACGACGACCTGGCGAAGCAAGCGACCACGCTGCTCGGCATGAACAAGAACGCGCCGTCGCAGGAATGCGCCGAGTGCCATGCGCCGAACCAGACGACGCTGCGCGACTGGCAAGACAAGACCGATACCGCGACCGCGACGTGTCTCAACACGACCTCCGGCGGCACGCCGCACACCGACACGTTCGACGCGCAGGAGCTCCACGCCGGTGACTTCAAGACGTTCGGTCCGTTCGAGGTCGCGGCCGGCACGAAGATCGATGTCCACATGACGGGCTCGGGCGACGCCGACCTCTACGTCAAGCGCAGCGAGCAGGTCTCGACGACCAACTACGACTGCCGTCCGTACACCGGGACCTCCAACGAAGATTGCACGGGCACGCAATTCAACGCGGCCGGGCCCGCGAAGTTCTACGTCGGCGTCCAGGGCTACGCCGACGCGACGGTCGACCTCGTCGTCACGTATCAATCGCCGGGCAGTGGAGTGAAGCCGGCGTCGGAGGTCGTCGACTGCCTGCGCCTCGAGCCGGGTCACAGCGATTCGCCGTACGTGCCCGCGAAGCTCGGCATCTACGCCGCGGCGGCGCACCTCGGTTGGTTCCAGGACACGTTCAAGCAAGCGTTCCCCGCCGATGGTGCCGGCAACAACGCCGACACGTGGGCGCTCGAGTACGGCAAGTTCAAGAACCGCGCGTCGATGCCGAAGGGCAACCACCCGCGGCTCGCGCAAGCGGACTTCGATATCGTCGCGGAGTGGTTCGCGCGTGGCTTGCCGGATCTCACGACGTACATCGCGCCGGATACCGGCCCGACGTCGTGCACCGCCTCGATCACGTCGGAGGTCGCGGCGCACACGACGCAGATGGCGACCCAGGGTTGGGCCGCGGTCAACAAGGCCAACTCGCTGCGGATGTACGGGTGCGGTAGCGCGACCGATCCACGGCAGTGCCTGACCAGCGTCCCCGATGCGACGACGAAGACGTACGGCACCGGATGGGCGACGGTCGGAACGCTGCGCGTGCTGCGCGAGCTCTCGTACAACACCTACTACTGGATGCGCAGCTCGGCCGATGGTCGGTTCGTCGCGAACGGTCGCACCGGCGGCGATGGCGCGGCGATCGCGGATCTCCAGGCCGACAAGGACATCTCGGTCAAGGCGGCGTACGACCCGGGCTTCTTCCCGGATAACCGCGGCTGGGTGTTCCAAGGCACGCCGATCGGCGCGGGCTTCTGCTCGATGGCGCTGCTGCAGAGCGACCCGGATCGGATCGACTTCAGCGAGACCGCGTGCAACACCGTCGAAGGTGTGAGCCTGTACCAGCACCTCGGTGCGGGGCTCGGCGGTGGCGACTACTTCGTCGTCAACAGCCAGTTCACGAGCGATCACCCGAGCTCGGGCGTGACCTCGGATCCGAGCGCGGCGTTCGGCACGACGGCCACGATGAAGCTGACGCCGATGGTCTACGACGGCATCCACTACACCGGGAAGCCGTCGGTGACGCAGAGCTCGCCGTTCGAAGGTGACACCGTGGTGTCGCCGTCGTCGACGCTGCTCGTCAGCCGGTTCGGCAACGAGTCGCAGCAACTCGGCTACGTGCTGCGCAAGGTGATCGCGACGCCGACCGCGACGTCGTACACGATCTCGACGCCGGAGATTGCTCGCTACTGCGTGCAGGGTGCGAAGCCGGCGATCTCGTTCGACGAGCGCTACATGGTCGTCCATCACTACGTCGGCCCGGCCGACTACGCCGAGCTCGGCTTCGCCTCGGCGAGCGACCCGACGTTCCAGGACATGCTGGCCAAGGGCACCTCGAACATCGTGTTGATCGATCTCACGACCGGCGCGCACACCCGCGTCACGAACATGCACGCCGGCCAGTACGCGCTGTACCCGCACTTCCGCAGCGACGGCTGGTTTTACTTCCTGGTCCGCGACAAGGTCTCGAACAAGGAATATGCGGTCGCGAGCGATGCGGCGCTGACCTGGTAAGCTGCGTCGGTGGTGAAGTCCTCGGCGGTCCTGTTGCTGCTCGTCGCCTGTGGCGATGACCTCGGCGACAAGACCGCCGCTTGTTCGTTGAGCGCCACGCACCAAGCCGCGACGATCCAGGATCGAAAGGTGATCGGCGGTGCGGCGGTGTACTCGCCGGACCTCACGATGGCGGATCGCGATGCCGAGCTCCAGACCTCGATCGCCTCGCGGCGTGCGGCGGCGTGGAACGTGGTCGGCAAGGTGTTGGCGCCGACCCAGCTCGCCGAGTCGACGCTGCCGTTCGAGCTCCCGGCGTGGCACACGTGGTTGACGCACGATGATTTCGAGCGCGTGTTCAAACATCTGTACGAGGCGCTCGGCCCCGATGGTCGCAAGGCGCGCGCGACGTTGGACGCGCCGACGATCGATGCGGGCTTCGAGTGGAATACGACCGCGCTCGACGAGCTGACGACGGACTGGCCGGCCCAGCGCTATGCGGACTACGTCGCCGCGATCGACTCGCAGGACAAAGCGCAGGGCATCGCGGGTGCGAATCGCGTCGGCTACAGCCCGGGCGCGATGCGCCAGTTGATCCACTCGTATCGCGAGCAAGATGCGTGTCGCACCGCGCCGATTCCGGATGCGTATGCGCCGGATGCGGCCAAGCCGGGCGGGCCGGTGACGGTCGTCGAGCACGCGGCGCTCGCGCAGTGCGATTTTCAATTGCTCGGTCCCTATCCCGCCGGCGCGGACACGATGGTGAAGGTCACGATGACCGGCGAGGGCGATGCCGATCTGTACGTGCGCGCCGGTGACGCCCCCGACTTCAAGACCTTCGACTGTCGATCGGATGGCGATGCGAGTGACGAGTCGTGCGAGGTCGCTGGCGGTGCACCGATCTACGTCGCGGTGTTCGGTGCGAGCGCGAGCACGGTGACGGTCGACATCGCGTACACGACCGACGACGTCGCGTCGCCGACCTGCCTCGACGGGCCACAGCCGCGCGATGCGGTGATCGTGAAGGCCGACTGGCATCGCGTGCTCGGCGATCCGATGCCGATCTACGACACCTCGGCCGCGCGGATGACGCAACGGCTGACCGGCGACGCGCCGCTGTGGACCGATGACGGTGGGGCGACGCCAGATGTCACGCAGATCTACACGGCGACGTTGCCGACGACGGGTGAGATCTTTCGCATGCCGGGCATGCACATCATGACGAAGGAGCTCGATCACTGGATGTGGATCACGCTGTGGTGGTCGCCGGATCCCGACTCGGACTTCGGCGCTGATCGCCCCGCGGCGATCGCGGCGCTGCCCGGTCCCTGGAAGAACTACAAGATGTGCGCGGTCGCCGGTTACGTCGAAGGCGATCCGGATCCGCGCGGTGGCTTCGAGGGCTCGCTCGGCGATTCGCTCGCGGCGGTGTCGGCGGCGCGCGGCGGCACCGGTGCACCGAGTTGGTGCTCGAACCCGTATATCGAGCTCGGCGACGGTAATGCAGCAACCAATTGTATCGGCTGTCATCAGCATGGCGGCACCGATCTACTTCCCGAGGCGATCCTCGCCGATCAGCCTCACTTCGGTTCGACGCGTGTGCGGAACAACTTCTTCACCGACTACACCTGGGCGATCAAAGGCGGGCGCGGCGAAGATCTCTCATCGGTCGTGCAGGCCGAGCTCGACTACTGGGACGCGAACGATCCATAGAGGTCGGCCACCGTAGGTCGAATGATCATCTCGAATGTCCGCGTGCTCGAATGCGAGCAGGGCTACTTCCTGTCGCCGCAGCTGACCGCCGAGGCGGCCGAGGCGTCTCTGCGCCGGTCACAGCGCGACGTCGAACCACACCGGCCAGTGATCGCTGCCGTCGACGTGCTCGATCGCACCGCCGACGGCGTCGAGCGCGTGGGCGTAGACATTGTCGAGGCGGATCTCGAACACCGGCGACCGCGACGTGATCGTGTCGGACTCGAGCGCGCGGGCGTAGCCGTTCTGCTCCATGAAGCCGTCGAGGATCTTCGCCTGCTCCTGACCGAGCACGGCCTCGGATGCGGTCAGCGGCACCGAGCCGCCGACCCACGTCCACGGCAGCGTGTTGAAGTCTCCGCCGATCACGACGCGATCGGGGGCGTCGTCGAGTGCGGGATCGAGTTGGCGGATCCGGTCCGACGGTGCGAGCCGGGTCTCGAGGTGAACGTCGACGACGGAGATCGTCTGTTCGCCGAGCACGACGTCGGCGCGCAACGCGATCCGCTGCTCCGGAAAGAACGTCTCGTCGACGTACGGCAGTTGGCGCATCTGCGCGTGCTGGAGCGGAAACCGCGACAGGATCGCGAGGCCGTGGACACCGCCATCGTCGACGGTATGCGCCGGCGCGTAGACCCACGTCATGCCGAGTGCCTCGGCCAGCCGTTGCGCTCGCGACGACGGCTCGCTCGTGTAGCGCCGGATCTCCTGGACCACGAGCACGTCGGCGGCCGACAAGTACGTCGAGGCCTTGATGTTCGCGGCGAGCCCGTCGACGTCATCGGCGAAGTGGACGTTGAACGTCGCGACGCGCAGCGTGGTCGGGACCGGAGCCGGCGCCGGATCCGGTCCTTGTTCGGTCGCGAGCACGCCGGTGATCGTGGCGACGTCCTGCCAGTCGGTGCCGGAGTTCGTGAACTGGACGCAGCCGGTCGCGAACACGAGCCACCACTTCACGGCTTCACCCCGAACGCGAAGCCGACCGCCGGTGCGGCGCCGCCTTCTCCGACCACCACCGAGAGTGCCGCGCGCATCACGAGCCAGTGTTCGGTGCGCTGATAGCCGAGCGAGAGAAAGCCGCCGCCGCCGGTCTCGCTCGTGCCGCTCCAGTTCGTGACCGGAGATGGGATCCGGCTGTGGGCGATCACCGCGCCGAGCTCGAGGAACATGCCGTTCGCGCCGCGCGTGATCAGATCGGCGTGGACGTACGGCGTCGCGGTATAGATCTGCTGGCCGCGCAGGATCGCGATCGAGCCGGCACCGCCGAGCGAGAGCCTCTCGGTGATCGGATGCTCGTAGCCGACGCCGTACTGACCGGCCTTGCCGAGCAGCTCGCCGTAGATCACGTCGGCGCGCGCCTGCGAGCACCAACCCAGCAAGCAGCACAAAATGGCCATCTGCGATAGCGGATAAGCTGTCGAGCCCAACGGAACGTGCCTGGCCTGCGGGTGGCGAAAGTAGGCGCGCTCCCTAGGAAATTCGGTTCGCGTGGGCAAACTTGAAGAGTGGATCTGGAGCTCACGGTGGTGCAGCCAGAGCTGGCCGACCTCGGGTTCATCGCCGCGTTCGCGATCACCGATCAAATGATCCATATCGCCGGTGGGACCTCGAGTCGCGCGCCGACGTTGCTCGCGTCGTCGAACGCGCGGCACTTCGAACAACAGCATCCGCCGCGTGCGCTCGGCCTCCGCGACGTGCTCGTAACTGGCGATGCCGTCTGGGTATGTGGCGAGTACGGGCAACTCGCGATGTCGCGCGATCGCGGCGCGACGTGGAAGTTGATGGAGACATCTACCGAAGATTGCCTCCACGCGATCGCACTCGCACACGACCACAGCATCTGGGTCGTCGGCGATCACGGGTTCGCGATCCGGATCGTCGGCGCCGACGTGCAGCGGATCGACCTCGAGACGAGCGTCAAGCTCACCGGCGCGCAGCGCGTGCGCGACGAGATGGTGGTGCTCGGCTTCGATGGCGCGCTGCGGCGCTGGAAGAACGGCAAGGTCACGCTCGCGCAGACCGGCACCGCGCGCTCGATCAACGCGCTGAAGATCACGAAGCGTGGCACGTGGATCGCGATCGGCGACGGTGGCTTCGTCGCGCGTTCGCCGGATGGGGCGTGGTGGACCCGCGTCAAGACCGAGGTCGATGCCGACCTCGAGGCGATCGCGTTGTTCGGCGAGCGGATCGTGATCGTCGGCGATCGCGGACAGATCTTGTTGTCGGCCGACGACGGAAGAACCTGGCAGATCCAGCCGAGCGCGCTCAGCGCCCACCTGTGGTCGGTCGTGCCGTTCGGCGAGGGCCTGTTGATCGGCGGCGACGACGGCCTGATCGCGAAGCTCGCACCGCCCGGCGATCATACGTGGGAAGACCGGGTCAACGTGTTCAGCGGCGCGAAGCCGCTCGACCTCGAGTTCGCGGCCGGCCCGACGAGCTTCATCACGAAGTACCTCGCGACGCTCACCGGTCGCGAAGCACCTCACGCCGCGCACGCCGAGGCGTTCGTGCGGGCGTACGGCATGACGCCGCCGGCGGATGTCGCGGCGTACTACGCGGCCGGCGCGGATGCGTGCTTCGCGAACCTCCATCTCGATCACCTGACGCTCGAGCTGGGCGATCGCAACTTGTTCGAGGCGCTTGTCGACTCGACGGCGAACGGCCTGGTCGAGGCGTTCTGCGGCGCGTTTCGGGTCGGTCACGACGATGCCGGCAACAGCTTTCACGTCGAGCTCTACGAGTGGGACGGGCCGCGCCAGGTCGTGGTCTATACATCCTCGGCAGGGGCCGACGGCGCATTCACGGTGTTCGCCGATTCCCTCGACTCGCTCGTGTATCTCAGCGCGCTCCGCGGCGCGCATCGCGACGACAAGATCTCCGACGACGCGATGACGATCGGCCTGCGTAAGCTGCACGGCAAGACCGCGCCGACGCTCGATCCGAAGCGCCGCGACACCGAGTTCTTGTTCTTCCGCTCGCGTTGGATCTGCGCGCTGCTCCAGAACCGACTCGCCGAGGTCGCCGCGTTGTTCAACGCGGACTTCAATCAGATCGTGCCGGCGGACCAGCTCGCCGCTCGCTACGACGCGTGCGAGAAGTTCATCCCGACCGCGCTGTACTCGATGTGGCGCGCGTACCTGTTCGACGAGCCCGAGCTCGCGCGCTACCTCGAGATCGGGCGGCGGCACAAGGCGCGGCTCGTGCGCGACGCGACCGTGTTGATCGACGAGCTCCGCGCCGGTCGCAAGCACCTCGGTGCGATCGCGGACCTGCCGGCGCACCTCGCCGCGTTTCGCGCGCTCGATCTAGATCCTCGTCGCGCCGAGGAGCGCGTCCGCGAGGCCGACGAGCGCAATGCGGCCGAGACCCGAGCGAAGGTCCTCGCGAACACCGAGCTCGATGCGACCGAGCCCGCGCGCTGGAGCGACCTCGCGTGGAAGTGGATCCACAACGGGATCGCCCATCGCCAGTTGCTCGCGCGGCTCGATGCGACGTCGCCGACGGCGGCGCAACTCGCGGAGCTCGATGGCCTGCGCGGCATCGGCGACTACGCGAAGCGCCTCGCGATCTCGCGGTTGTCCGAGGAGCTGTCGCCCGAGCTCGAGGCCGTGCTCGCCGGTAGCCTCGTGCGCGACGACCGGCTCGCCGATGCGCTCGCTCCGGCGGGCGCGCCGAATCACGATGAAGCACCTGGGTGGGCCGCGATCGATCGCGCGCTCGCACCGGTCTACAAGGCGACCGAGCCCCACGCGCACTTCGGCACGGTGTTGCCGTACTCGCTCGGCGGCAACGATCCGATCCACGGCATCTCGGTCTATCTGCGCAGCGATCCGGTGCCGCACTTTCACTTCGTGACGTACGGGTTCTCGGATCTGTTCCAGAAGGAGACCGACGATCCGGAGCTCAGCGGCTTCGGGTTCGAGCTGACGTTCCGGCTCGCGCGCGCGGCCGACGACGAGCAGGTGCCGGCGTGGACGATGGACTTTCTGCAGAACCTCGGGCGCTACGTGTTCGGCACCGGCAATCGGTTCTCCGCCGGGCACAAGATGGGCCTCAACGCGCCGATCTCGAAGCTGCCGACCAGCATCACCGCGGTGGTGTTCACCGACGAGCCCGAGCTCGGCGAGATCAACTCGCAGTTCGGCAGAGCGAAGTTCTTGCAGATCGTCGGCATCACCGACGACGAGTATCGGTTGATCCAGGAGTGGTCGCCGAGCGGGTTGCTCGAGATCCTGAAGCGCCGGCTGCCGCTGCTCGTCACCGACCTCGCGCGCAAGTCGACGCTCGCCGACGCCGCGACCTCGATCGTCGTCAAGAAGCGGGTCGAGCTCGAGGGCTCGACCGAGGAGCTGACCTCGGCCGGCGACCTCACGTTCGATACCAGCGAAGGCTTGCGGATCGAGCTCGGCGCGCTGTACGCGGCGGCGATTCCACGCGCGATGCGCGGGCGGATCCGGCACGGCCGGCCTTACACGATGCGGGGACCGGGCGCCGCGCTGCATCTCCGCGCGAGCGTGGAGTCGAAGATCACCGTCGAGGGCAATGAAGCGACGCTCGAGCTCACCCCCGACGTCGCGACCGAGCTCGAGACGCGGTTGCGCTCGGGCCTCGTCGGCGACTATCGCTTCGAGCTCTGGCCGGCGCTGCGGATCGTCGTCACGCCGACGTTCATTCGCGATCGCGAGGGCGCGGCGGTCACGGTGGTCGGGGTCGCGGATCCGGATCAAGCGACGGCGCTGATCGCCGCGGAGAATCGCCGGCTCGACGAGGAAGCGCTCGACGACGACGATCAGGAAGAGGTCGAACCGGACGCCGACGACGAGGACGAGGCTCCGCCGTCTCCGGTGCGGGTCGGCAAGGCCCTCGCGATGACGAGGCGCGCCCTCGCGCTCGCACCCGACGACGGCGACGTCCAGTTCACGCACGCGATGCTGCTGCTCGACGGCGACGCCGCGGGACTGGAGACGCTCGACACGCTGATCGCGGTGCTGCCCTCGTTCGAGGCGTCGGTCCGGATCAACGTCGCGACTCGGATGGGACGGGTCGAGCATCCGCGGTTCGACGAGGTCGTCGATGCGGTCCTGTCGGATGTCCTGCCCACGACGATCGTCGGCGAGCGCGCCTTCACGGTCGGCGCGGCATCGTTCGACTCGGAGGCGTCGTACGGCGATGTCGCCGAGGAGCTGTTCGCCGAGCTCGCCGAAGCCGTGTTGACCCACGCGCCGCATCGCATGGCGAAGCTCGTGCCGGTGCTGCCGGCGAACGTGACGCTGCTCGCGAAGATCGCGAGCGATGCGATCCGCGCGGATGAACGCGTACACGCTCTCGCACTGTACGACCGCGTGCTCGAGCTCCCGATCCCCGACGAGGGCGAAGCACGGACCAACTACCTGCGCTCGCTCAACAACGCGTGCATCCAGGCCCACGCGGTCAAGGCGTTCGAGGCGGCAGCCCGGATCGCCGACCGCGCGCAGCCGTTCGCGCACGAGAATCCGTACATCTATCACGCGGCGGCGTGCGCCTACGCCGCGGTCGGTGATCTCGCGAAGGCGTTCCATCAGGTCAAGCTCGCCGTCGAGCACGACTACGAGCACCTCGCGAAGGTCGAGGCCGATCACGATCTCGGCCACCTGCTCGAGTGGCCCGAGTTCCAGGCACTGTTTCGCGATTGGCACGCACGTCAGGAGGGCAACTGATGGTCGACGTGCATGGCCTCGAGGCGTTAGAAGGCGAGACCGCGTTCGCGTTCATGGTGATCCGCCTGCGCACGCCGGTCGACCGTGGCCGGCTGCTCGACGTGCTGCGCTACGTCGCGCCGCTGATTCCGGACGCCGACGCGTTCATCGAAGAATTTCCGGACGAGCTCGACGGTGCGTTGCGGATCGTCGGCATCCCGTGGGGACCCGCCGACGCCGGCATGGCGGTCGACGTCCAGCGCCGCTTGATCGAGAGCGCCGATACCGTCGGGGTCGAGGCCGCGTGGTTCTTCCAGACCGGCACGAGCCTGCCAATGCCCGACGACGACGAGCTCGACGATGAGGTCGACGAGGACGATCGCGGCGAGGGCACGCGCGTCACGGTGTTGCGCGCGCCGACCTCGACCGGCGAGACGCGGCGTGCAGCGACCTCGACCGGGACGTTCACGGTGCAGCCGACGCAAGCCGCCGTCTCGGGCGAGATCGGCGGCAGCGGCGACATGACCGACACCGCGGTCGTCGCGGCGCTCGATGAACAGACCGAGCAGGAAGACGACGGCGACGACGACGAGCTCGGTGACGTGATCGCGCAACCCGGCGAGCAGCCGAAGCTCGACGACGAGCCGAGCTGGACCCACGGCCTGCCGCCGCAAGCACGCGACGTGCGGTTTCCCGTCGACGAGTACCCCTCGATCATCGAAGACCTCGACTGGGAAGACTTCGGCATCGCGTTCAAGCTCGCGGGCTCCGTGCTGCCCGGCGAGAGCACCGTCCTGCTCGGGTTTCACACGCTGTGGCTCGCGCCGTACGGCGATCGCTACCGCAACACGGCGGTGACCGTCGATACGGTGCACCACTCCGCGCACCTGTGGGTCGATCGGTTCGCCGTGCCGTGCCGCCCCGAGGAGCTCGTTCATCATCTGCTGTGGATCGTGTCGAAGCTCGACGAGGTCGTGCCGGTGCTCCACGCGCGCTTCGTCCCGGCGACGATCGAGCAGAAGTACGGCGCGATGGAGGACGATCCGCCGACGCCGTTCGTCCTCGGCGGCAATCCGCTGTTGCAGATCTATCGCGCCGGCGGCGAAGCCGGGGTCGATGGTTGGCTCGCCGTGCAGACCGATTGGTCGTCCGAAGAGGTCGCGCTGATGCTGCGCGAGCTCGCGGTCGAGATCGTCAGCGCCGAGGGCGACGACGACAAGCTCGAGCCCGCGATCGATGAAGAGGATGACGACGACGACGATGACGACGACGATGACGACGACGATGACGACGACGGCGACGACGACGACGATGATGACGACGACGATAGCGATGACGACGACGAATCCGAAGGCAGCGACGACGAGGATCGCGGTCGCCACATCGCTCGGCAGGCCGCCGAGCTCCTGAAGTTGCGCGCGCTCGCGGGCAAGCTCGATACGCGCGCCGGCGATGCGCTGCTGTCGCGGCTGCGCAAGCCCGAGCCGCCACGCAGCGTCGTCGAGGTCCTCGGCGCGGCGCGCCATCGCAATGCGGTGCCCGCGCTGATCGGGATCCTCGAACAGAGTATCGACGACGAATTGGTCGCCTCGACCGCTCGCGCACTCGGTGCGATCGGCGATCCGCGTGCGGTGCCGGCGCTGTGCGATGTCGCGGCGGCGCCGGGCACGTTCGTCGCGAAGCCGGCCGCGGCGGCGGCGCTCGCGAATTGCCTCGCGAGTGCGCGCGATGCCCGCACGCTCGACGATGCCGAGCTGTTCGATGCGCTCGCCGCGATCATCGAGGCGGGTGATGGCCGGCTCGACCCGGTCACGTGCTTCGCGGTCGGCCGGATCGCGCGCCTGTTGCCGCCGCATCGTCGAGCCGAGGCGCGCCGGCGGATCCAGGAGCTCGATCCCGTGGGGCCCGAGCCCGAGGCGCAGCTCGCGCGCGAGATCGCGCTGCAACTCGCGAGTCCCGCCGTGCCGCCACCACCGCCACCGCCCGAGGCGCGGGCGCACCTCGAGCGAGCGCTGTCGGATCTCGAAGGTGACCGCGAACAGCGCTGGAAGCTCGCGCTCGAGATCGCGGCGACCGTGCCCGATATCGTCGACATGCACTCGATCCTGCCGTTGACCCGCGTGCTCGACGCCGAGGTCCGCGCCGCCGCGCATGCGGTGCTCGCTCGGCTCGGTCATCCGGCGCCGGTCGCGCCGATCTACGACGTCGCGGCCGCGCATCGCCTCGACGACAGCGAGCTCGTGCGCCGGCTCGACACCGTCCACGTGATCGGCCGTGACATGCTGGTCGCCGAGCTCGGCCGCCGCAAGCTCCCGGCCGCACGCCCGACGATCGTCGCCGCGTGTCACACCGCGATCGCATCGGCGTCGACGGGCGAGCGGATGTTCGAGCACGATCGTCGGCTGCTCGAAGCGGCCCTGCCGATCCTGGCCCGGTCGCCGGACGTCGAGGTCGGTGCGGTGGTCGATCGGATGGCGCAACATCCGAACGGCGCCTTGCAGAAGCTCGCGAAGAAGTGGCACCACCTCCGTCACGACGACGTGGAGATCAACTGAACCTCGATCCGGACCGCGACTACTCGATCGAGCTCGATCTCGACGAGCCCGACGATAGCGCCGAGCTCGTCACCCGACTCGCCCAGCAGCTCGGCGTGGCGCCGGGCGAGCTGCCGCCGCTCGAGGTTCGCAAGCGATCGATCGATGCGCGGCGCGGCCGCGTGCGGTTTCACATCGTCGTCGGTGCGGCTGGATCGCAACCCGCGATCGGCGGCGCCGCGCTGCGCGAGACCTCGGGCGAGCCCGTGATCATCGTCGGCGCCGGACCGGCCGGCATGTTCTGCGCATACGAGCTCGCGCGCGCCGGCGTGCGCGCGATCATCGTCGACCGCGGCAAGAACGTGCGCGATCGCCGCAAGGATCTGAAGGGCCTGACCCAGCACGGCCACGTCGATCCCGACTCGAACTATTGCTTCGGCGAAGGCGGCGCCGGCACGTACTCCGACGGCAAGCTCTACACGCGCTCGCACAAGCGCGGCGACGTCCGCGACGTGATCGAGATCCTCGCGATCCACGGCGCGCCCGAGCAGATCCTCGTCGACGCGCGCCCGCACATCGGCTCGAACAAGCTGCCGAAAGTGATCACCGCGCTGCGCGAGCAACTCGCGAGCGTCGGCTCGCCGATCCGGTTCGGGGCGCGCGCGACCGAGCTGATCGTCAAGGCCGGCCGCGCGATCGGGGTGCGGCTCGAGAGCGGTGAAGAGCTGATCGGCCGCGCGGTCGTGATCGCGACCGGGCACTCGGCGCGTGACGTCCACACGATGCTGCTCGCCGCCGGCGTCCGCCTCGAAGCGAAGGCGTTCGCGATGGGCGTGCGGATCGAGCATCCCCAGCCGCTGATCGATCGCATCCAGTACGGTCGGGCGACGGGGCATCCGAAGCTCCCGGCCGCCGCGTACCGGCTCGCGTTCACCCCGGACGATGGCCGCGGTGCGTTCTCGTTCTGCATGTGCCCGGGCGGGTGGATCGTCCCGGCGTCGACCGAGCCCGATGGCCTCGTCGTCAACGGCATGAGTCTGTCGCGGCGCGATTCGCCGTACGCGAACTCGGGGCTCGTCGTCGGCGTCTCGCTCGCCGATCTTCCAGGTGATGACCCGCTGCGCGGCGTGAAGTTACAAGCCACGCTCGAGCGTGCGGCCGCGACCGCGGGTGGTGGTGCGCTGCGCGCGCCGGCGACTCGCGCGACCGACTTCGTGGCTCGTCGGGCATCGTCGACGGTCCCGGCCACGTCTTATCAACCCGGCCTGACCGCGACCGACGTCGGCGGCGTGCTCGACGCGACCGGCCTGCCACTCGCGCAGCGGCTTCGCGAAGCGCTCGTGCAGTTCGACAAGCAGATGCGCGGCTATGTCACGGAGGACGCGGTGCTGATCGGCGTCGAATCGCGAACGTCGTCGCCGGTGAGGGTGCCGCGCGACGCCGTGTCGCTCGAATCGCCCGACATCGCCGGACTGTATCCGTGCGCCGAGGGTGCGGGCTATGCCGGTGGCATCGTCTCCGCCGCGCTCGACGGAGCTCGCGTCGCGAGGATGATCATCGCGCGCTACGCGGCGAGCAACAGCGGCGGCTGACTCGCGTTGAGCTGGCGCGCGGAGGCCGCCGCCGAGACCATGCTGAACAGGTGCAGGATCAACCCGGGCAGGATCAGCACGTAGCCCATCGAGACGACGAGGAACCACAGCACCGCGGCCGCCACGCGCCCGGTGTAGACGTGACCGGCACCGGGGATGAACGCGCTGAACAACGCGGCGGCGAGCGGACTCGCGACCGGTGGCGCGTGCGGCACGAGGGCTCGCGTCAGCGGCGGGATTGGTCGGTCTACAACCTTGGGCCGACCGAGCAGGCGGTACGACACCGCTCCATCGTCGGAGACCTCCATCTGCAGGCGATCGCGCGCCGTCAGATCAGAGAGCACCGCGTCGGCGGCGTCGATCGAGCACGGTGCGAAGTAGGCGAGGGAGGTCGCCGTGATCTCGAGGTTGGTCGTGTACGCCAGCTCGAGCAGCCGTCGCTCGAGGACGTTCGGATCGCGCTTGGGGGCCACGCAGTTAACGTAGTCACCTACATCCCCTGCGACACCTAGCCGTTCGGCCAGAGTGGACTTAGAGCACCATGCGAACGCCGAAGCCGATGCTCGCGGCGGGCAACTGGGAGACGTTGACCTGCGAGTAGACCTTGAGCTTCCAGAGATTGACCTGCACGCCGGCGAGGCCGCGAAACTGCCCCGGGCTCGACGTGTTGCTGCCGGTCTCGGTGATGTGCACCGTTCCGATGTTGGTCTTGTCGGGCGTCGTCAGCGTGCCCGTGAGATCCGCGTCGACGGTGCTCTTGCCGCCGGTGACATCGAAGCCGGCGCCGATGTAGAGGCTGACCAGCTCGACGATGCGCAGGCCGGTCGTCACCTCGATCGGGATCGTGCCCGCGGTCGAGGCCAGGTTGAACTTGCCCATCGAGTCGAGCGTGAGTTGCTGAGAGATGCCCTGAACGTCGAGCTGTTGCGTGATCGTATTGTTCGCGCCGTACGACCAGCGCGTGAACTCGACGCCGGTCGTGAGATCGATGCCGCCCCAGCGCGCGACGACTGCGGCTCCTTCGTCGACCTGTGGTTCGACGAGCTTGACCTGGACGTGAAAGCCGCCGGTGATGATCTTGCCGTTCAAGGCATCGGTCGAGCCGGTCTCGTAGAAGCCGTTCGCGAACAGCGTCCAGCGAGGGTGGCCGGCGTCCTTGAGGTTGTAGCCGATCATCAGCGACGCGTTGACCGCCGCGCCGCCGTTGGTCGGACGCTGATCGGCCGTGAGCTCGTCGGTCGACGACACGCCGACCTGCGCGCCGAGGCCGATCATGAAGCTGCCGGGCAGGGACATGTAATCGACGCCGAGGCCGCGTTGTGCGAACGAGGTCGCGTCGCCGAACGACCGCAAGAACTTGTTGACGTTCGGGGTGTCGTACGCGGCGGCGACCTGATCCTTGATCCGGCCCTCGAGATCCATCTCGCTGATGCCGGCCTGGGTCGCGAGCGCCTGGCCCTGCGGCGACAGCATCACGGTGACCGCGGACTGGGCGTGGGCGATCGCTGGAAACGCGAGCAGTGTGAAGAGGAGTAGAGCTCGGCGCATGCCACGATCGTATACCAAGAACCGGTTACGCCACGACGACGAGCGCCGGACTGCGACGGATCGCACGCTCCGCGATCATGAGAGGCCCTCTCTGCGAGCGCCAGCCGTCGAGCTTGCTCGCGTGATGGGCGTACGAGATCGGGCACGTCGCCGCGCACGGCTTCGGCGCGTCGAACGCGGCGCGAATGTCGTCGACGGTGTAGTCGAGTAGCGGCTTGCTCGAGCTGCTCGCGCGCGGCTGACACATGTGCGTGAGGCCGAGCTCGTCGACGAGGAACGTCCGCGCACCGGCGCGGCACTTCCAGTCCATCGTGCCGTGATCGAGCAGCGTCTGCGTGTACGTATCGTCCATGAACGACGGCAGGCGCGACTTGCCGAGCGCGCGAATCTGCTCGTACGCCGCGCGGGTCTCCGGCGTCGGCGCGGCGAGCGCACCGGACTCCTCGCGCACGAGCGAGATGTTGCTGTGAAAGCCGAACGCGGTGACGGTCTTCGCGACCTCGAGCGCCTCGGCCGGCGGGCTCGAACCGATCACGGTGTTGATGCGGACGTGAAACTTCGCGTACTTCTTCAACAGCCGCAGCTTCGGCATCAGCGGCTTCAGTGACTTCTTCGAGATCGCGTTCGGGATCGCGTTGTCGATCGACAGTTGCAGCCCGTACAGCCCGGCCGCGTTGAGATCCTCGATGATCTTCTTCGTGAGGAGATAGCCGTTCGTGTTGAGGAACGGCGTCATGCCTTTCGCGCGCACGTACGCGACGAGCTCGGCCGCCTGCGGGTGCATCAGCGACTCGCCACCGGTCAGCGTGACGAACACCGAGCGCAGCTTCGCGAGGTGATCGATCCGCGCCTCGAGGTCCGCCATCGCGACCGGCTGCGAGGTCTTGTCGTACTCGAAGCAGTAACCGCACGAGAGGTTGCAGCGCCGCGTGATCACGAGGTGCGTGATCAGCGGGCGGTCGCGATCGAGAGCAGCCGAGGCGACGTGGACGGCGACTTTGAGCGCGGCGAGCATGTGGTTGGACCATTGCCAACGACATGCCCATCCGCAACCGGTCGAAACCAGGCCGCGTGCTGTCAGCTCTCGTCTAAGAACTGACGCGTTTGATGCCCTCGCGGACACCCACGCGTGGCGCCCAGCCGAGCAGCTCGTGCGCGCGGCCACTCTCGTAGTGGAGCTGGGCCATCGCCGACTTCAACCGGTACACCGCGATCGGGCTTTGCCGGCCGAGCGCACCGAGCGGGATTTCGCTGAGCTTGCCGAGCATGAACACCACCGGCCGCGGCACGTGCAGCACCTTCTTCGTGCCCGACAGCCCGAGCACGTCTTCCTGCGTGAGGTGCTCGGGGTCGATGATCTGGATCACCTCGCCGCGCTTCAACTGCTTCGCGATCGAATTCATGACCGCGTCGACCACGTCATCGATGTAGACCAGCGGCAATTCGAGCTTGCCGTCGCCGAGCACGAGCCAGCGACCGCCGGCCTTGCGCGCGACCGCGCCGTTGATCAGGGGGATGCCGCCACCGAAGATCTGACCGGGGCGCAGGATCACGACCGGCAGGCCGCCCTTCGCCGCGTCGACGACGAGCTTCTCGGCCGCGAGCTTGGCCTGGGTGTACGCACCGCGCTCTTCGGGCCGCGGCTCGAGGTTCGCCGCTTCGCTCACCGGGCCGTTGTTCGCCAGGCCCGCCCAGTCGACGACCGACATCGACGAGATGTACACGAGCTGCTTCACCTTGTGCTTCAGCACCGCGTGGATCACGTTCGCGGTGCCGACCACGGTGCTGCCCTTGTGTTCGGGCCAGCCACCTTTGGTCGCCGCGCCGAGGTGGATCACGGTCTCGGCACCCGCGACCGCGCGATCGACGGTGTCCGGATCGCCGAGGTTGCCGAACACGTATTCGACGTTCGGCTCGGGCTGCGCGGGAATCCGGCGCACGAGCACGCGGACCTTGTGGCCGTCCGCGAGCAAGCGCTTGACGGTGGCCTTGCCGAGCGAGCCCGACGCGCCGGTGACCAGGAACGGGACCTTCGCCGCCGTCTTGAACGTCGAGAGCTTCGCGGCGTGATCGGCGTCGGCCGCGCGCGCGACCTTGTCGACCCACTTGACGATCTGGGCGGCATCCTCGACGGCGACCGGTGGCGCTTCTCCCGTGGCGAGCCGCTTGTAGAACTCGGCGATCAGCTCGTGAAGCCCGACGACGTCCTTGCGCGGTTGGCTCAACACGTCGAGCAAGGGCTGGAACGCATGGGCGAGGCGCTCGGGCAGCTTCGACGGGCGCTTGCCGAGCTCGACCCGCAGCACCTGCGTCGTGCCGTGAATGATCAGCTGCGACTGTGCCGGCTTGAGGTTGAACGACAGCCGGAGCTGCCCGAGGCCACGCCGGCAGCGCACGTTCGCGCGCCACTCGTCGAACGCGAGGTTCGGATCGCCGCCGAGCGAGCTCCACTCGGCGTCGACCTCCTCGAGGTCGCCGAGCAGCTCGAGCAACACGTACAGGCCGTGGATGCCGAGATCGCGGAACGGATAGCCGGCGTGGCGATAGCGCGCCGGCAGCTCGCCGCCTTCGTACGGCGGGTACTCCACGCCACGCACGAGCTCGACCGAGGTCACGGTGCCGAGCGCGCCCGACTTCGCGGCGTCGAGTGCGCGCCGGATCTGCGGATCGTAGAGCTGCGAGTGATCGACCGAGACGGTCAGCCCTTTGGTGTGCGCGAGCCGCGCGATCTCGAGCGCATCGGCCTCGCTGTGCTCGGTCTCGGCGACCGGTTTCTCGATCAGCACGTGGCAGCCCTTGTCGAGCGCCGCGATCGCGAGCTTCGCGTGCGACCCCGGCGAGGTCAGGATGTGGATCACGTTCGAGCCCGAATCGACGAGCTGGTCGAGGCTGTTGAACGAGATCGTGTCCCACTGCTCGGCGAAGCCCTGGCTGCGCTTGCGATCGCTATCGAACACGCCGATCAACTCGACCTCGGGGGCGAGCTTCTTGATCGCGGAGACGTGGTGACCGGCGATGTGGCCCGCACCGATCAGTCCGACCTTGAATTTGCTGCTCATGATTTCCTCTTCACGATCTCCGCCAACGTCGCCTCGACGCGCGCGACGCGTGCGGCCCAGGTTTCACCGATCATCGCCGCCGACCGCGCCGCGCGGGTCGTGCGTTCGCCGAGTGCGGCTTCGACGGCCGCGATGAAGCCCTCCGGCGTCGCCGCGATCCGCGCGAGCTCGGGATAGCGCCGGACCTCGGGCACCGGCGTCGACACGACGGGCAGCCCGGCCGACAGATATTCGCGCAGCTTGAGCGGATTCACGAACTGCATGCGCTCGTCGATCCGATACGGAATGATGCCGACGTCGAAGCCTTTGCAGTACGCGGGCAGCTCGTGATGCGGCTTCTGGCCGAGCAGGTGAATGTTCGGGAGGCCGCGGATCTTCGACGTGTCGCATAGCTCCTGCCCGATCAACACGATCTGCCACGCCGGGCGAGCCCGCGCGACGTGCGCGAGCAGATCGAAGTCGACCCAGTCGCGCAGCGTGCCGTAGAACCCGAGGCGCGGATGGGGCAGGGCGTCGAGGTCGCTCGGGACGATCGTCTCGGGCGAGAGGGCCTTCGCGAACGCCGCGTGGTCGACGCCGTGGGGCGACTCGAACGTGTTCGCGTTGATCGCGCGCTTCGCCGTGGCCAGCGCGGTGTTGATCGCGAACACCGCGTCGACCTTGTGCAAGAGCGTGTGCTCGGCGGCCACGGTCTGCGCGCGATCGAGATAGCCGAACATCGACCACTCGTCGACGCAGTAGTACACGGAGCTGCTCTCGCCGAGCGTGCCGACGTAGTCGCCGACGTTCGGCAGGAACGTCCACAGCTGGAACTCCTGGATGCCGAGCCGCAGGCGCAGCAGGCGAATCGTCGCGCGCAACACCTGCTGGTTGATGGCGCGCGCGGCGGCGCTATGCGGAAACGGCAGCGCGAGCGGCGTATAGACCCACAGGTCGTTCTCGACGTTGACTGGACCGCGAGCGAATTCGCCGAGCTTGCGGACGATCTTGCCCACATCGCGGCCGCTCGCGAGCGAGGGCGTGCGAGTCGCGATCGAGTTCAGCCACACGACGCGCCGCGATCTGGCAAGCTCGCGCAGCACGTGATGATTCGAGGTCGGGTCCTCATGCCAGTCCTTCGCGAACGCGATGATCGGCGTGGTCGTCACGGGGCGCTGCAACGTAGCATCCTGGTGATTTTCGTCGCTGGTTCAGCGTGCAAGAAGCCGGCGGCGCCGGTGGATCCGGGGCCGGATCTGCAGATCGTCGGCGAGACGCTGCGGTTGCGGACGACCGATCCGGTGCCGCGCACGTCGCCGTGGTTCGACGGCCATGCGGTGAGCCTCACCGGCGCACGTGGCGAGACGCTCGGCGTGCAGGTGCTGCATCGCGGTGGTGGTCCGGTCACGTTCGCGCTGCCGAAGGCGGTCGTGCACGGGTTTGCGGTGAACCGAGTGCGCGTCGTGCACCCGTCGACCAGCATGTACGGCGGCGACAGTCGCGGCGCCGGGGACTATCCCGACGAGCTCGTCCCGGCCGACGTGCCGGCGACCGATCCGGCGTACTTCACGATCGAGATTCCGAGGGAGCTCGAGCCGGGCCACTACACCGGCGAGCTCGCGGTCGCGAACCAGAGGTTCCCGATCGGCCTCGACGTCGTCGCGGTGACGCTGCCGCCGCTGCCGCTCGCGGCATGGGCCGAGTATCACCCGGACGAGATCGGTGGAACGATCGAAGCGCCGAGCGCGCGCGAGAATGCGTGCATCGCGCTGTTTCGCGAGCACGGCATGTTGCTCGCGCCGCCGATGACCGCGGTCGCGTATCGCGCGCGCAAGGACCAGCTCGTCGGTGCGCCGTTCATTCCGGTCGATCTCGGCAAAGGCGATCCGGCGCAAGCCGCGGCCGAAGCGCGCGCGTGGAAGAACCTGACGCCGGGCCAGCGTCCGTTCGCGATTCCGATCGACGAGCCCAAGCAGCGCCAACGCGACCAGGTCCGCGCCCTCGCCGAGGTCGTGCACGAAGCGAATCGCGAGCTGATCTACGCCGTCACCGACGAGCCGCACCCCGAGTACGGCGACGCGATCGATCTCTACATCCCGCAGACGCCGAAGCTCACCGACACCTATCTGCGCTGGACATACAACGGCAAGTCACCGGGCGCCGGCTCGATGGTGGTCGACGCGCCGCCGCCGGGCACGCGGACGTGGGGCTGGATCGCGTGGCGCTACAAGATCGCGATCTGGTACGCGTGGAATGCGCTGTACTGGCACGATCGCTACAACCACAAGGATCAGCCGCGGCGCGCGCTCGATGTCACGCGCGATGCGGCGAGCTACGACGACGGCGACGACATCGGCAACCTCGACGGCGTGCTCGCGCTGCCGAGCCCCGACGGCTGTCACTCGACGCTGCGGCTCGAAGCGCTGCGCCGAGGCATGGAGGATCGCGCGCTGCTCGATCTCGCCGCGACGTGCGACCTCGACGCGACGACCAAGCTCGCGACCGCGCTCGTGCCGCGCGCACTCGGCGATGCGTCGGGCTCGCCGGCGTGGCCGAGTGACGAAGCGCCCTGGGAAGCAGGTCGCCGGCGCTTGCTCGAGCTCGCGAGCTGCAATCGCTAGGGGTGCGGCGAGAAGTGCGTGAAGTCGACGCCGGTCGCCTGCCGCACCTGGATCACGCCGAAGCCGCCGCCACCGCCACCGTCGGCACCGCCGCCCGTGCCGCCGTGGCCGTCGGTCGGAGCCGTGGTCTGTGCGGTCGCGCCATCGCCGCCGTTGCCGCCGCTGTTCATGCCACCGCCGCCGCCGCCACCGCCGCCCGCGGTGTCGGACAACGCTTCGCTTCCGGTCGAACCGGCGAACACCGCCGACGCACCACCACCACCGCCACCACCACCGTTCGCGTAGATCCTCGTCGACGAACCGACCGTCACGAACGGTGCGTCGAGCACGATCATGCCGCCGGCACCGCCGCCGTTCCCGCCGTTGCCGGCGCCGCCACCGCCGCCGCCTTCGCCCGCGGCGTCGATCGATCCGAGCACGCTGATCGAGTGCGCGATCAACGCGACCGCGCCGCCGCCGTGGCCGACTTGCGCGAGGATGTTGGGAGCCGCGCCCTGTCCACCTTTGCAGCCGCCGCGAAGCGCCACCGGGACGATCACCGGTCCGGACACGCCATCGCTCGGGTTCGGACCGCCACCGCCTCTGCCACCAAAGCTGCCGCCGAAGCCGCCGCCGCCGGTCGCGGTCGGTGCCGTGCCGGTGCAGTCGCTCGGATCGGCATTGGGGCCGGTCTGCAACCCGGTACTGCCGACGTCGATCGTGCCCGAGACATCGAGCGTGGTCAGCGACAGGATCACGAGCGGGCGCGCGCCGTGCGCGAACACGAAGGTCGTGTACGCCACGCTGGTGCCCGCGACGACGCAGACCGCATCGTTCGCGGGGTCGAGCATGATGCAATCGCTCGATCCGACGTCGGTGTTGTACACGGTCGCGATGGTCGGGGTGATCGCGGTGATCGGCGCGACCTTCGGGCACACGACCGTGCCGGTGCCATAGCAAATCGCGTTCGAGCCCGAGCCCGAGCCCGAGCCCGAGCCCGAGCCCGAGCCGGATCCCGATCCCGATCCCATATCGGATCCGGATCCGGACCCACCACCGTCGTCGCCAGAAAAGCTCTCACTCGGTCGAAAGCCGCACGCCGCCACCATCGCGAAGATGACCGCGGTGCGCATTATTCGACGAGCACCGTGCCGATGACCTTCGACTCGCCGACCTGCTCGATCGACTTGCGAAGGTCGCGCGCCGTCGAGCGTCGCGCGTGGACCGCGAGCAGCACCGCGTCCGCGGCATCCGACATCAAGTTGACGTCGGCCGAGCCGAGCACCGGCGGCGCATCGATCACGATGTGCTCGTAGGCGAGGCGCAGCCGCTCCATCGCGATCGCGAACGCCGGAGCGTCGAGCAACTGGGTCTTCTCGATCCGCGGGCTGACCGCGGCGACGTGCAACCACAACTGCGGAATCTCGACGAGGCTCCACGGCAGCATCGGCTGGTTGCGATGCGCGGCGAGCTGCTCGGCGAAGCACCACGGCGGCGTCATCCGGAACACGTTCGCGATCTGCGGACGGCGCAGGTGCGCGTCGCACAGCAACACCTTCGCGCGGCCACACTCGGCGAGCGCGAGCGCGAGGTTGAGCGCGGTCGTGGTCTTGCCATCGCCGTGCAGCGGGCTCGACACCACGACGACCTGCGGCCGACCGAGCTCGAGCAGGTGATGGCGCAACACGCGGAACGCCGCGGAGCGCTCCGAATCAGGATCGGTGACCAGCGCGAGCCGCGGATCGATCGGCTCCTCGGGCGGTAGATGGTGCTGCGATAGCCCGATCTCCGGCGGCGGTCCGGCCGGCGTCGACGCCTTCTGCATCGGCGGCGACATCACCGTCGAGCGCGTGAACGCGATCGTGTGCGGGTTCGCGACGGTGGCGGCCTCGATCATCCTCGCCCCGGAGACGCCACCGGCCGGAACGTCGACGCGGGTCACGCCGCCGGTGTCGTCGATCGCCTGCATCGGCTGCGTGAGCAACGGCAGGGGGGCTCCCGAGGCGGGCTCGCCATAACGACCGGTTCGCTTCGGAGTGGTCACGCGTGCTTCTTCTTGGGGTGGCCGTGGGCGTGCGGGACGGGTGGGATCACGGCGAGTACGGCGATATCGAGCTGGTCGATATCATCGCGACGGTACAACCGGTCGTCGAGGATTGCGAGGCCGATCGCGATGGTGCCGCCGAGGGACAAGAACAGCACCATCCCGGCGAGCAAGAACACGGTCTTTCCGGGGCCGCTCGGGCGCACCGGCTTGAACGCCGGGTCGACGATCGACAGCCGGCCCCCGGTCTCTGCCGACTTCTGGCTCGCATCGATCTGCGCGCGGAACACCGAATCGGCGAGCGAGCTGACGCGCTCGCGCTGCTCGTTGAGGGCGCGGCGCAGATCGGCGTACTGGGTCTCGAGCTCGACGACCCAGTTCGTGCCGCTGTCGATGCTATGCGCAGCCGCCGAGCCCGAGCCCGCGCCCGAGCCCACATTCTGGTTCGCCTTGTTCGAGCTCCGCTGCTCGTCGGAGATCTGGCCCTCGAGCTGCGCGAGCTCCTTCTGCAGCTTCGAGCGATCGGCCGGCGTCGCCGGCGGCAGCGGCGTGTTGTCGTCGGGCGGCACCGCGGCTTGCGCGTGGCGCAGCTTCGATTGCGCGCTCTCGAGGTGCTCCTGCGCCTTGATCACCGTCGGGTGCTTGTCGGTGTACTTGCCGAGCGCGTCCTCGAGCTCGCGCTGCGCGGCGCTGACCTCGCGCTGCGCGTCGGTGACCACCGCTTCGGCCTGCAAGCGCTCGGGCGACGGCGGCGCCGGCGTGCGCACGATCGGCGCATCGGGCGGCGCGTCGAGGCGCGCCTGGATGCGCTGGCGCTGGCGCTCGAGCGCGTAGAGCTTCGGGTTGCCGGTGTTGACCGGGACCTTCGCGGTGTTGCGGATCGCGCGGATGCCGGCGCCTTCGGCGACCTGGTCCTGCGCGAACTCGGAGTGCTTCGCGAGGAACTCGGCGAGCGCTTGCTCGCGCTTGCGCAGCTCGAGCGCGGCTTCTTCTTTCTGCTGCATGACGAACTGAACGGTCATCTGCGCCTGGTCGTTGCGCAGCGCCTCGTCCTTGTCCTTGAGCAGCGAGGTGAGCTTTTCGGTGACGGCCTTCGCGCGCTCCGGATCGCTATCGCCGTACGTGATGCGGAAGTTGTTGCCGCCGCGGGCTTCGAACCGCACCGCGACGCGCAGCTTGTCGATCGCGAGATCCGGATCCATGCCGGGGAACGGCGTCAGCTTCGGATCGTTCGTGATCTGCGAGAGCTGCGCGCGCGCGAACAACAGCTCGCGAAAGCGATCGCCGAGGTTGCGCTGGACCTCTTCCTGCCGGTTCGACAAGATGCTCGACTGGATGCGCTCCTGATAGAACAGCACGGCGGCCGATTCGAAGCGCTTGCCGCGCGTCATCGCGAAGCCGAGCGAGAGCGCCCCGCCGATCACGGCGAACAACGCGATCAGCCACCAGTAGCGTACGGCCTTGCGGCCAAGGTCAACGAGCCGCGACAACCTATCGCGTGGAGTTATCGGTGCGAGCGCCATCTCAGGAACGATGGTACACGAGCACGCGAGGCGCCACGCGCCCGGAGCGAGCCGACCTGGTCGCCTGGGAATCCGGGCAGATGGCCGAGGACGTGGAGGCCGAGACGTTGGACGTCGTCGGCGTCGTGAACGCGCGGATCGAACGCGCCGAACAGCAGCGCGATGCCCAGGAACGATGCGACCGCGACGACGAAGCCGACCATCACCACGATGAAGTTGCGGTTCTGGGCGACCTGACCGCGCCGTTCGTCGACCACCGTCACCGTGAGGTCGAGCCCGGCGGCCGTGATCCGATCGGCGAGCCCGTCGCGGCTGTTCGCGATCTCGCTGATCGTCCTGTTCGCCGAGTTGCGCTCGGCCGCCATCTGCGCGAGCTCGAGCCGGAGCGTTTGCACGAGCGCGAGCCTGCCGTCCGCGGTCGCCCGTTCGATCGCGAGCTGCTTCTCGCTCGTCTCGCGCGCCAGGTTGTCGAGTCGATCCTCGGCCGAGTCGCGAATGTCGGCGACGTTGTTCGCGAGGATCGTCGCCATCTGCATGCGCTGATCCTGCGCGGTCTCGATCACGACCGTGGACAGATCGCGCGCGACCGAGTACGCCCGATCCGGATCCGAATCGCTCACCGTGATGCCGATCCGCGCCGAGCGTTCGGCATCGTCCATTCCGGACGCGAACTGGTTCTTCCAGATCTCGATCTCGAAGTTCTCTCGCAGCGAACCGATCGCGAACTGCATGCCCTGGAGCTTGCGCGCCGGGAACAGGTTTCGTTTCTCGATCAGCGCCGCGAGCTTCGAATCGGGCAGCAGCACGTTCTGGACGTACTGGCGTAGCTCGTCAACCGGCAGCGCGGTGTCGCGCGCCATCGTTCCCTCGGAGAGGGCGAGCACGACCTCGGATTGCACGTGCGGCGGGAGCGTCGCGATCTTGTACGTGATGACGGCGGTGATCAACGCGGAGAACACGATCACCGGCCACGGGCGCGCGCGAAACCGGCGCTGGATCCGCTGGACCTCGATGACCATGCCACGCCGGATCGAGTCCTCGGTCTCGTACCAATCGCCGGCGTCGTCGGACCGCTTCAAGATCGAAACGGTAGCACTGCTTCGAGGACCGCGTGTAGGGCTGCCGCGCTCGCCGCCCAGCCACCGCGCGCCCCGAGCCGCGCGACCTCGGCCGGATCGTACGAATCGCGCAGCGCGCGCACGAGCGCGTCGGCGAGCGCGTCGCCGTCCTTCGGTGGCACGAGCGAGCCGAGCGTGGCGCTCGTGATCAGATCGGGGATGCCGCCGACGGCGGTGGCGACGATCCGGCGGCCGCTCGCGAGCGCCTCGAGCACGACGTTCGGCGTGCCCTCGCTGTGGCTCGGCAACACCAGCACATCGCACGCCGCCATCCACAGCGGCACGCGGTCGAGCGGCTGCGGCCCGATCATCCGCGCGCGGTCGCCCGCGTGGTGCGCCACATCGTCGGCCAGCGGTCCACCGCCGACGACGACGAGCTCGGCGTCGGGCAGGTGGCGCGCCACGGCCGGCCACGCGCGCGCGAGCTCGGCGACGCCCTTCTCCGGCTTGAGGTTGCCGACGTAGAGCGCGATCTTCGCCCGATCGGGCAGCCCGAGCTCCCGGCGAGCGGCCGCGCGATCCCGCGGATAGAACAGCGAGCTATCGACGCCGTTCATCACGACCGTCACGCGATCACGCGCCACACCGAGCGCTTCGACCTCCTCGGCGAGCGCCTTCGAGACCGCGACGACGTGCGCGGCACGCGGCAGCGCCCACGTCAGCATCCGGCGCGGTCCAGGCAGCTTCGCGAGCTGGTTGATATCCGAGCCGTGCAGCTTCACGACCGCCGGCACCCCGAGCAGGCGCGCCGCGATGATCGCCGCGAAGCCGTCGGGGTATGCCCACGAGCCGAGCACGACGTCGACGTTGCCGCGATAGCGCGCGAGCGCCGGCGCGATCGACGCGGCGTAGAGCGGTCCCCACGCGGCGTGCGCGAGCCGCGGCACGAACAACGTCCTGGGATGGCGGACCGCGATGCCGGCGATCGTCTCGTGGCTCGGCACCGCGGCGAGCTTGCCCGCGCTCGACCACCGCGACAGCCACCCCGCGCCCGGGAACCACGGGATCGTCGCCAGGACCTCGAGCTCGCAGTGCTCGGCCAGCGCCGCGAACTGCTGGCGATTGAACGGCGCCGACAGCGGCTCGAGCGCGTTCGGAAAGATCTTCGTGATCGCGAGAACGCGCACTACAGGTTGAAGACTTTATCCATCCGCAGCAGCTTGAAGATCGCGAGCGGTTGATCGCGCGCGCCGATCATCGCGACCGCGCCGCCATGGCCGCGGATCCCTTTGTAGAGCTTCACGAGCGCAGCGACGCCCGAGCTATCGATCAGGTCGAGGCCCGACAGATCGACGCTCACCTTCCTCGGCTTCGACGCGACGATCTTGTCGATCTCCTCGGCGAGCTGAGGCGCGGTGTTGATGTCGAGAGAGCCGCGAACCGAGAGGCTCGTCTCGCTATCGTTGCGCTGGATGTCGAACGGGTTAGACACTCAGCTTCTCCGGCAAGCGTTTGATCAGGCGCCACAAGTTCGGTGGGCCCGGCTCGTAGACAACTTCATCGAGCATGGTCTTCGCGATATGAATTCCCATTCCGCCTTCAGGTAGCGAGGCCTCATCGAGATCTTCGGGGATGGGCTCGACGCCGTCGATATCGAACGTCTTGCCGTGGTCTTTGAGCTCGATCAGGATTTCACTCTCGCCCGGGGTGATCGCGAGCTCGATGACCCCGCCACCGTTGCGCTGATACGCATGGATGGCGACGTTGTTGAAGATCTCGCTGAACGCGGAGACCACGGCCGTGTCGAACGGGTCGCGTACGTCGTTGCTCAGCATGTCCATGGGATCGCGGCGGTCTGAGCCAGAAACCAGGCGCGCGGCCTCGGCGACTACGCGCACCGCGACCGCGCGGTAGCGAAGCGTGCCGGGCACGGTCAACCGGATCGGCGCGACCATCTCGTGAACCATACCAGCGCCATGGTAGGGTCGGCCATGCTGCGAAGCGTTCGAATCGCCAAGCGGGCGATCGACGTCATGGGCGCAGCCGTCGGGCTCGCCATCACGGCGCCGCTGATGCCCGTGATCGCGGCCGCGATCTACCTCGATTCGCCCGGCCCGATCTTCTTTCGCCAGCGCCGCGCCGGCAGCCTGAAGACCACGTCCTCGCACAACGGGCACAAGAAGCTCGAGTTCGAGGAGTTCGACATGCACAAGTTCCGGACCATGATTCCGGACGCCGAGGCGAAGACCGGCATCGTCGTCGCAGACTCCAACGATCCGCGCGTCACCAAGGTCGGTCGGTTCCTGCGCAAGTCACGGCTCGACGAGCTGCCGCAGTTCTGGGACGTGCTGCGCGGCAAGATGAGCCTCGTCGGTCCGCGACCCGAGCGGCCCGAGCTGCTCGAGAACCTGTCGTACGCGATTCCGCTGTTCGAGGAGCGTATGCGCGACGTCAAGCCTGGGATCACCGGGCTCGCGCAGATCTCGCTCGGCTATACCGGTGCGATTCCGGAAGGCAGCGAGATCGGCAAGCTCGCGTCGACGCTTCAGAACCCGTGGCAGCTCGAGGAGACCAAGGGCTCGCTCGCCGACGACATGCGGATCAAGCTGCTGTTCGATCTCGCGTACACCGCGTCGCTCGAGCGCTTCGACACGTTTCTGCGCACCGAGCTCGGCATCATCTTCAAGACGCCGCTCGTGATGCTCCGGATGACCCAGGGTCGTTAGCCGCGACCTGCGTGGTGGTGACGAGCGTGGCGCCGGCCGTCGGCAACGCCCGCGGATCGTGATGGCGCTCGCACGCCTCGACGAGCTCGGGCGGCAACGCCCAGATCCCGAGGAGGTGCGCGCCGACCGCTTGATGCGTGACGCCGAGCAAGCGCTGCTCGCATTCCAAGAGCGGTGCGCCGGTCGTCGCCGCTGCCTCGACGGCGGGCAAGTACGCTTCACCGAGCTCGTGCGCGAGGACGAGCCGGCCGATGTCGTGGAGCAGGCCCGCGGCATACGCCTCGTCGGCGCGCGCCGGGTCGCTGACCGAACGTCGTGCGCGTCGCGCGGCTTCGACCGCTTCCTGCTGCAGCGCGTCGATCATCGCCTCGCACACCGCACCGCTCGGCAACGCCACCATCTCCGACGTCGCCAGCGAGGTCATGACCTCGGTGCCGAGCGTCGCGACCGCGATCTTGATCGAGCTGGTCATCGAGACATCGCCGCGGAAGTGCGCGGTGTTTGCGATCTGGAGCACCTTCGCCGCGAGTGCCGGATCGCGCTCGCAGATCTCGATCAGCTCGTCGATCGCGACGTCGGGATTCAGCGTCGCGCGGCGCAGCTCGGCGAGCACGCTCGGGGTCGAGGGCAAACACGCCATGCTGCCGACGAGACCGATCAGCGTCCGGTCGTCGGGCAACCGCGAGTCCATGCCGCAGCGTTCGATCACCGCGCGCAGCGTCTTGCTGTCGCACGGCTTCGACAGGAATTGATGGACGAGCGGCAGCGCCGCGAGCACGACCGCCGATTCGGCGTAGCCCGAGAGGATGATCCGGATCGTTCGCGGCGACTTTTCTTTGACCGCGTTGAGCACGTCGAGGCCGTCGATGTGCGGCATCCGCATGTCGGTGATCACGATGTCGAAGTTGCGTTGCTCGAGCTCCTGGATCGCCTCGGCCCCGCCGTTGGCGAACACGAGCTCCCAGCGGTTTCGGTCCCGGCGCAACAGGTTCGCCAGCGCTCCGAGCACCGCCGGTTCATCGTCGACAAACAGAATTCGCTTCTTGGTCATGCTGCAATCGCTCCCGCCCACACGGGTACGAGTCGACCAATCCGCTGGTTCTTGAGTCGAGATCGGTGTCGCACCATTACATACGCGCGCCCGACGGCCGCACGTAGTGGTGACGCACGGCGACGAACGCGGTATCGCGCAACGTCGTCGGGTCGATGAGCACTTCTCGGGCGTCGATCCGCACCGGCTCGGGCGTCGCGAGGACCGCCTGCTTGGTGACGTGGCCGAGACGGCTGGAGAGCTGCGTGAACGGCTCGCGTGAGGGCTTGGTCCACCCCGAGATGGCGCCGGCGCCGCCGAAGCCGATCACCGCGGTTGCGACCTTGTCGGCGGTCGCCTGCGGCAGCTTGGTATCGAGCTGGACGAACCCGGGGTTCGGCACGCTGCCGGTCTCGAACAGCTTGGTCAGCCCCTTCACCGCGCCGACCGGGGCGAACACCGCGTGTGCGGTCTTGTACGACTGGACGTCGGCGATCGCGCCGGTGAGGTCTTTCTCGCCGAGCCGCGCACCGAAGAACTGCGCGTCGACCTCGGATTCGAGCATCGCGTTGTCGATGAAGCCGGCGTCGTTGCAACCGGTCGCGACGAACGCGAGCTTCTTGCCGCGCAGCGCCTGCATCGTGTCGCCGGCCGCCGAGTACAGTGCCCACGTCCGCGCGACACCACCGCCGATGTTCGCGTTCGCGAGCAGCCTGCCGCTGAGGTTCACCGCGTAGCAAGGACCGTCGATGATCGCGAAGTCCACGTTGTCGGACTTCAGCGCGCTGACGCTCGCGTACGACTGCGCCTCGGTCTTGATGCCGGTGCTTTGTTCGATCGCTTTCGCGAGCCCCTGGACGTAGGCGAGGCGCGCCTGCGCGGTGCCGAACTCGACCGAGGGAGCGTAGATGCCGATCCGCAGCTTGGACGGTTGCGCGTACGCAACGGTCGTCGAAGCCCCGAGGACGACGAGCACCAGGAGGGTCTTAGTAACCATAGATCCTCTTCTTCGCGTCGATCCAACGCTGCAGGCCGGGCGCCGTGACGCCCTTGGCCTTCGCCCGATTCCACGCGTCGTACGCTTCCTTGGGCTTGCCGAGCATGTCGTACACGATGCCGAGATCGACGAGCGACTCCGGCGGATTGCCGCCGAGCGCTTCGAGCTCGTTGAGCTTGTCCTTGCCGAGCGACATCGCGGCGCGGTCCATCGTGATCCTGCGCTTCTGATCCGGCGTCGCCGTCTTCTCGGCGGTCGCGAGCGCCTTGCCGGCGTCGCCGACGCTGCCGGTCCGCCATTCGTCGACGGCGACCATCTCCCAGCAGCTCGCGACGAGCTCGCGGATCTTGCCGCCGACATCCGCCTCGAGCTTCGCGAGATCACTGCACGCCTGAGCGCGCTGCGGGCCGCTCGCGTTGCGATAGTTCGCGTACGCGGCGAAGAACTGCGAGCCGACCTTCGCGTACGCACCCTTGAGGTAGGCGCCTTGATTGCCCTTCGCCGCGAGGCCCTTGAAGATCCGCGCCGCGTCACCGCTGCGTCCGGCATCGTTGAGCGCGACCGCATACGAGAAATCGAATGCGAGGGACTCGGAGCCCTTCAGGACCGACGGATCGCGCGTCGCACGCTCGAAGTCGGTCGCCGCTTCGGTCGCCTTGTTCTCGCGCAGCGACTTCCAACCCCGGCGATACAGCGCGAGCGCGAGGTTGCGCTTCGCGGCCGGCGCGACGTCCGGATCCTGCGACGACACCTGCACCGCGATCTCGAGCTTGTCGATCGCGCCTTGCAGATCGCTATCCCACAACAGAGGCGCCCACTCGGTATAGATCTCCGCGATCCCCGACGCGTTCGACTTCTTCGCTTCACGCTCGGCGGCCGCATAGGCGTCGCTGGCACGCTTCGGATCGGGGCGCGACGAGCACAGGTACGAGCGGGCGAGCAGCCGGCCGGTCAGCACCGCATCGCTGCCGCGGATCTCGCGGAGCTTGATCAACTGCTTCTGCGCGGTGTCGCAGTCGTTGCGCTCGATCGCGAGCACCGCGATGTTGGTCAGGGTCGTCGCGGAGGTCGGGTCGATCGCGAGGGCCTGCTCGAGGAGGCCCTGCGCCAGCTTCGGATCCTTGGCACCCGCCTCGAACGCTTGTTCGTTGATCGTCGTGATCAGCGCCTTCTGGATCGTGATGTCATTCTTCTTGAGCTCCTGCGCGCTCTCGAAGCGCTGGCGGGCCTCGCGCAGCTTGTGCTGGTTGAACAGCGACTTGCCGGCGAGCAGGTAGATCGTCGCGCGTTGCTCGGGCGTCGCTTTTTGCAGCTCCGGCGTCGCCAACACCTTGTCCGTCAGCGCGGTCGCCTTCGCGTCTTGCCTCGCCTCGAGGTACGCGTCACCGAGCTCGATCGCGAGCTCGATGCTGGTCGGGTTCGCGTTCCACGCCGACGACAGCTTCTCGACGGCGCGCAGGATATTCTCGCCGTTCGCCGCCGGGATCCGGCGATAGGTCTTGCCGAGCCGGATCGAGAGCTGGACCTGATCGCGGGTCTGGTTCGGCTTCAACAGCTTCTCCGCGCGGGTGTATTGATCGAGCGCGTTGTTCCAGTCGCCGTCGGCGAAGTACGTGTCGCCGACCAGCATGAAGCCGCGCGCCTCGCCCTTGCGGACCTTCGCGAACTCGCCGGCCGCGTTGCGCGCCTTCTTCGACTGACGATTCGCGAGATACGCGGTCGCGAGGTTGAACCACACCGAGCCCGTCGTATCGACGGCTCTCGGGTTCTGGACGATCCGCTCGCACACGGTGACCGCTTGGTCCCACTTGCGCAGGCCGGTGTAGGCGGCGCACAGACCGTTGTCGGAGTTGAACTGCGCGTTCGGCTTCTTGCTCAGCTTGCGCTGGATGTAGTCGAACTGTTCGACGGCCTTGGTGTAGAGCTGGACCGCGCGGGCCTCGTCGCCATCACCGAGGACGGCGCGGGCGTTCGAGAGGTACGCGAAGCCGAGCTGGACGCGCGGTAGCACGTCGCCGCCCTCGAGCTCGGCCGGTCGATGCGCGAGATAGCCCTCGTACGCCGCGGCGGTCTTCACCGGATCGCGCTGCGCGTAGTACTCGCCGATGATCTTCTGGTTCGCGTACGACTGCGGCCGCGACTTGACGACGCGTTCGGCGATCTCGATCGCCTGATCGCGCGTGCCGTTACTCCACAGCAGCAGCGCCTCCTGCTCCTCGATCTCGGGCGCGTTGGGATAGCGCGCCTTCGCCCGCGCGATGAACTCGAGCCCACCCTTCGTATCCTTCAGGATGATGAAGATCGCGGCGCGCTTGCCGTAGGCCTCGGCCGAGACCTGGCTGGGCGCCTTCGTGATCGCCCGGTCGTAGGCGTTCGCGGCCTTCTTCCAGTCGCCCTGTTCGAAGAACTTGTCGCCGTCGCGAAGATCGTCCTCGGCTTCGGCATGCGCCGTTCGTTCGACGACCATGATCGTCGGTAGTGTGGTCAACGCGAGCGCGACGAGTAATGCCTTCAATGCATTCTCCCAACGACCATCGTGATGTCGTCCTTCCGGCTAGTTTCGCCGAAATAAGCGTTGGCGTCTCCGATGATCGCATCGCGCATCTCACCGGCATCCAGTGCAGCGGCCTTGCGGACCGAGGCCCGGAACCGTTTCTCGCCGTACTCTTCGCCGGCCGCGTTTTCGCATTCGACGATGCCGTCCGTGTACCAGACCAGGACGTCGCCCATCGCGAGGTCGGTGGTCTTGGCCTCGTACTTCGAGGTCGGGTCGTCGCCGAGCCGATTGCCACGGATCATCAGCGAGCCAAACTCGCCTTTGCCTTCGCCCTGACGGAACAGATAGGGGAAGTTGTGACCTGCGTTGGCGTAGGTAATGGTGCGCGCCTTGGTGTCGACGATCGACGCGAAGCACGTCATCACGAACCGGCGCTGGGCGCTCTCGAAGATCGCGTGGTTCATGATCTCGAGCAAGCGGGTCACGGTGATGTCCTCTTGGTGGATGTAACGCGCCACGTCGCAGGCTGACTTCGCCGCGGCGGTGATCATCGCGGAGGGGATGCCGTGACCGGTGACGTCACCGATCACGAGCAGGATCTTGCCGCCCGACAGCTCGGCCCAGGTCCACCAATCGCCGCCGGTCTGCGAGGCCGGTTGGTAGAAGCCCGCGAACGTCAGCGTCGCTTTCTTCACCGGCGCATCGCTCGGGACCAGGGTCTCTTGAATCGCTTTTGCGACCTCGAGCTCCTGCTCCATCTTCGCCTTCTCCGCGGTCTGGACCAGGAGGATCGAGATCTGATCGGCCATGAAGTTAAAGTTCTCGGCGAGCAGGCCGATCTCGTCGCCCGAGCTCACGTCGACGCGGGCATCGAGATCGCCGCGGGCGATCTGATCGGCCTTCCAGGCGAGCTGGCGAATCGGTCGCGAGATCGAGAGGCCCTGGAAGATCGCGAGGACGGTGCCGATCAACACGAACAGCGCACCGACGACGCCGGTGTACAGCGCGGCCTTGCGGATCGCGGCGGTCTTTTCGGCCGCAGCGTCGGTCGCGAACGTGGTGATCGGGGTCAGGTCGTAGCCGAGGACGACGTAGCCCTGGCGCTTGTCGCTGACCGGCTCGGGCGGCCAGGCCGACGCGCTCGTCGGGGGCTCGCCGCTGAAGATCGGATAGGCGAACACGCGATAGCTCGAACCGCCACTCTCGAGCTCGAAGTTGACGAGTGGGTCGCCGCCCTTCTTCCAGACCTCGAGGCTCTTCTGCCAGGTCTCGACCGTGAGTTGGCCGAGCTTCGCGCTCACCGCCTCGTGATGACCCTGCGTGCAATCGAGCGCTGCTTTCTCGATGCAGTGCACGATCACCTTCTGGTTGAGATCGAGGACGTACGCCAACCGCAGACCGTAGTCGGTCCGGCCTTTGTCGTCGGTACGGTTGTCTTGGGACACCGCACTCTTGATGAGGAGCTCCATCTCCTCGTCGTGCTTGTCGATCAAGAACGGGGTCAGCGCTCGAACCATCGATTGCGTGCCGGCAATTCCGAGTTGCTCGCGTCCTTCCTTGAACGTCTTGATCCGTTCGGCGACCGACACGTCGAAGGCGCGCCGTAGGTTTACGACGTTGAGAAATCCTGAACCAACAACCGTAACCACGATCAATAAAGTCGTGGTCAAGATCATCTTGACCGAGATACTCGGCCCGCCCCTCTTGGCCATTGCTCGCATGATTATGTCATGGCGCCGGGCCCTGGTAGTATTTACGGGCGATGGACGCGCCCGCCCTGACTCAATTTCTGACCGAGTTCAAACGGGTCTCGAACGCGATCGTCGACAGCTATTTCATCATCGACACGGAGCGTCGAATCGTCGATTTTAATCGGGCTTTTTTTGCTCTTTTGCCCCGTGCGGTGGCCCGTGGGCTCAAAGGGAAGCACTGCTTCGAGGTGCTGGAGCTCAATATCTGCGCCAACGAGTGCATCGCCCAGCAGTGCTGGGCCGACAACCGGCACGTCCGCCTCGACGAGATTTCGGGAAATATCACCGGCGAGGCCCAAAAACTCCGGTTCATCTTGTCGGCGGTGCCGATCACCGACGAGCAGGGCAACCACGTCGGGGCGCTCGAGATCCAGCGCAACGTCACCGACGAGGCCGTCGTCCAAGTCAAGTACCAAGAGATGCTCGAGACCGAGGCCCGGGAGCGCGAGCGTCTGGCCAATCAGGTCCGGATGCGGACCAAAGAGCTCCTCGAGACCAACCAGCTCCTGCTGAAAACGCAGAAAGAGCTGCTCGCGTACAAGAAGGGGCTGACCGTCTGAGGACGTAGTGCAGGTCGCGGGAGGTCGTTGCAGGTCGTTGGAGGTCGTTGGAGGTCGTTGGAGGTCGTTGCAGGTCGTTGCAGGTCCAACGATGAGGCGTACGCTCAGGTCATGGACGAGGACCTGTCGATGGGCGAGGCGGACTTCGAGCGGATCAAGGCGGCGCTCGCGGCGAAGAAGGTGCGGGTCACGATCAACGTGCTACCCGAGCCGGCGGCGTCGAATGATCGAATGGCCTTCCACGAGCTCGAGGCCGATCGCCTGGCTCGCCACGAGCTCGGTGTTCGCGGCGTCTGGGTCCACGACGTCAAGGACATGAACTCGACGCACTTCCTCGAGGCGCTCGGCGCCGATCCCGATCAGCAGAAGCAGTTGATCGCGAAGGGCGCGGTCTGGGTCGGGCCGCGGCACCTCGCGCCGCAATAGTCAGCCTTTGCGGGACAGCCCGCGATCACCACGCCAGCGCATGTGCGCGTGTCCGAAGTCGGGTACGAACAACACGCGGAGCTGCTCGCGCGGTTTCGGATCGGCGGCGAGCGCGGCAGATCTTGCCCGACCGCGACCGACCCTTCACTATCCCGAGCAGATGCGCGAGTGGGCTGCCATCTTTCGCTCGCGTCGGATGGCCGTGATCTTCTTGCTCGGCTTCTCCTCGGGGTTGCCGAACATGCTGATCGGCCAGACCCTCCAGCAATGGATGGTCGACGAGCACCTCGACATCAAGAAGATCGCGACCGTGGTCTCGATCAAAGCGCCGTTCGCGATCAAGTGGGCGTGGGCACCGCTCCTCGATCGCTATCGCATGCCGTTCCTCGGCCGTCGCCGAGGTTGGATGCTGGTGTTCCAGATCGGTCTATTTTTCGGCATCGGTGCGATGGCGTTCCTCGATCCGGCGACCGGCCTCGCCACGATGATGAGCGTGGGTCTGTTCGTCGCGGTGATGTCGGCGTCGCAAGACATCGTGATCGACGCCTACAACGTCGACGTGCTGGCACCGCCGGAGCGTGCCGCCGGCTCGGCGACCTACGTGATCGGCTATCGCACCGCGATGTTGGTCTCGGGCTCGTTGACGCTCGTGATGGCGGATCACTTCGTGTGGACGGTGGTCTACGCGATCATGGCGGTGCTGATGGTCGTCGGCATGATCGCGGTCGTGATGGCCGAGGAGCCGGCGGAGATCGTGAGGGCGCCGCGCTCCCTCGTGCAGTCGGTCTACCTGCCGTTCGTCGAAGTGTTCAATCGCTATCGCTATCGTCTGATCGTGGTCCTGTTGTTCTGCGCACTGTTCAAGTTCGGCGAACAGTTCGCTCAGGTCGTGAGCCAGCCGTTCTATCGCGGCCTGGGCTTCACGAAGAGCGAGATCGGGGTGATGTCGAAGGCGATCGGCTTCGGTGCGTTCGCGATCGGCGGTGGCATCGGCGGCTCGCTCGTCGCGAAGTACGGCATGCGCAAGATGCTCGTCACGTTCGGCGTGCTCAGCGCGGCCGTGCACCTCGGCTATCTGTTGATCTCGATGATCGGTCACAGCTTGCCGGTCTACGGCGCCACGCTGTTCGTCGAAAACCTCTCGTTCGCGATGGGCACGGCGGCGCTCACCGGCGAGCAGTACTCGTTCTGTTCGCCGGCGGTCGCGGCGACCCAGATGGCGCTGCTGTCGAGCCTGTCGGGGCTCGCGAGCAGCGTGTTCGGCCCCCTCGCGGGTGGCCTCGTCGCGGACTACGGCTACACCCAGTTCTTCTTGATCTGCATCGCGCTTGCCGTGCCGGGCATCGTCCTCGCGTACTTCGTGACGAGCCCGGCTATCGAGCGCCGCGGATCCGTTTCAGAGTCGTCAACAGCGTCTCCCGCGTGATCAGATCCATCACGTCGAGGATGCCGTCGTCGCAGCGAAACAGCAGCCGATGGTGGATGCCGACGCGCGCCATCAGCAGCGGCCGCACCATGTCCTTCGCCTGCTTGACGGCTTTCCACGCGAAGCCATCGCCCGCACTCAGCGTGCCGATCGTGCGCATCGCCTCGGACGCGACCGGCCCTGGGACGTCGGCGATCGAATCGGTGAACTTGCGATCGAACCGCGGTAGCGTGATCCCACGCGCGGCGACCGGCAGATCGTCGACGCCTTCATCGGCATCGTCGACGACGCGACGCCGCGACTCGCCCTCGGAGGCGGGCTTCTTCTCGGCGGCGACCTCGAGCTGCTTGCGCAGATCGCGGCGCTCGGCCTGACCCTCCCGGATCAACCCCTCGAGCTGTTCGATCCGGCCGTCGAGCTCCGTCGCTTTCTCTTGCCGGACGAGCTCGGCCGCGGGCTTCGTGCGCTCCGAGGCGAGCTCGTTGCGCAGCGCCGCGAGCGAACGCTCGAGCTGATCGGCGCGCGCGGTCGATTCGGCGAGCTCGGTCTTGAGCGCCGCGTCGTCGGCCGGCTTCTTGCGCTTGACCTTCGCGGTGAGCGCGTCGAGCACGTCCCACGCCGGATCGACCGGTGCGAGCCCGAGTTGATCGCGGGCATCCTCGACGGTATCGAGCAACGCGTCCGGATCGTCGACGCGCAGGGTGCCGATGCACGCGCGCGCGAACATCATGCCGAGCGCCGGTTGCGTGCGCAGCAGGGAGTAGGCGAGGTCGACATCGTCGAGCTTGTCGTCGCTCGCGACCACCTTCGCCACGTGCGCGACGAGCGCCTCCCACGCGGTCGCTCCACCGCTGCGCACCGCGAGCTCGAGGTCGTAGCGCGCACGCTCGTCCGGTGAGAGTTGCGCGATGTGCCGGTCCGCGAGCGCGCGATGGACCTCGCCACAGCGCAGCGCGGCTTCGATCAGCCACGACCGCGTGTCGTCGACCCACGAGTTGCCTCGGTCGTCGCGCGCATCGCGCACGGCGAGCTCGGCGATCCCGCGCTCGGCGTGTACCCACGCGTGAACGTCGACGAGCTTGCGCGTCGCCGCGACCAAGGACTTGACCGGCAGCTTCGCGAAGTCGACACGCAAGAGATCCTTGATCGCCAGCTCGTCGACGTGCTCGATCGTCAGCTTGTCGCCGGCGAGAAACTCGTCCCACGCCAGGCCCGCGATCGGCGACGCTTCCGCGACCGGCTTGTCGGCGCAGCACTTCTTGTACTTCTGCCCGCTGCCGCACGAGCACGGATCGTTGCGCCCCGGCTGCTTCAGCGCGCGCACCGTGAATCCGCCGCGCGAGACCTCGACCTCGGCGGGCAGCGCCGCGATCGCCGCCTCGACCGTCGCGGTCATCGCCTTGTCGTCGGCGGCGACCGACTTCGCGTACTCCTTCGCGAACGTCGCGATCGGCTTGAGCGCCGCGAGGGTGTTCGGATCCTCGACCGCTGCACCGATCGTCGCCAGCAGCGCGTAGGCCTCGGCGGTGAGCGACCGCGCGGACAACCGGCGCAGCTCGGCGACCCATCCCGTCGCGCCGGCCTTCCACGCGGCATACAGCACGATCGCCTCGAGGTCGGCCGCCTCCTTGGTCACCGGAAACCGCCGCTCGGTGACGACCGCGAGCAGCTCCGCCTTGGCTCCGGTCGCCACCGCGATCAACGCGGTCGCGATCGCCGGCAGCTCCAACCCCGGCAGGATCCGGCTCACGAGCTCGACGCTGATCGGCTGGGTCCGTGCGCGCGCCAGCGCGAGCATCGCCGCCTGCTCGTGATCCCACGCCGCGAGCGCCGCTTCGATCGCCTGCTCGGCTGGTTCGCCGACGGCCTCGATCTGTGCACGCGAGATCCGCTCGCCGGCCAGTACGCGGTTGCGCTCCGCCATGCCGCGTTCTTACTTCGTCAGGACGAGATAACCAAGCACGGCGATCGCCGCGACCAGCACACCGACGAGAATGAACACCAGCGCGTTCGAGCGCGGTTGTCCCAGGTTCGAGTCCTGCATCCGCATCGACATCGCCGCGAGCTGCGGGCTCGACGGTGGCTTCGTCCCGAGCTGCGGGCGGCTCGGTGGTTTCGATCCGGCCGTGCGCAGCGCGAGCGGTCCGGACTGCGGTCCCGACGACGTGGTCTTCGCCGGCTGCGTGCTCGTACGCTGGATCGACGGCAGGGACGGCACGCTCGGCTTGGAGCTCGGCTTGGAGCTCGCCTGCGCACCGATCTGCGGCTGACTCGCGCGCGACTTGATCTTGCTCTTGCTGCCGGGCGAGCTCTCCGTGCGCCCGGAGAGCTCCTTCATCGCACCGTTGATCTTGTCGGGCTCGGCGAGCTTGCGCTGGTTCGACAGGAACGCGAAGTACGAGTCCGGCATGTCGTCGAAATCCATGACGAGATCGCACTCGTCACAGCGACAGGTCGGCGGCTCGTGCGGCGGCGGGCCCATATCGCTTGCCTCGACGAGCAGCACCTTCTCCTCGTCGCACTCCGGGCAGAAGTACGGGACGTAGAAGCTCTTCACCACACCGCTGCCGGTGAAGTTATTGACGAGGTTGATCTGCGCGACGATCGCGGGCGAGCACTCGACGAGCACCGACCGCGTGCCGTTGGTCTCGAGCTTCGAGAGCCAGTTCACCCAGTCGCGCACGCCGCACGAGTTGATGCGCTCGATCTCGCCGAGATCGATCACGGCAGTGCCGTTGGGAATTTTGTCGACGAGCTCGCCGAGCTCGTTATCTTCGTCGATAACTCCACCCAACTTGACGTAGCTAACGTCGCCACGATGTTGCACGGAGTGCTGGAACTTTTGGCTCATGCCACCCTCGCCGCGTAACGGCGGTATTGCTGATTACACGACGTTCGCATAAGCCTAGCGAATGTAGCGCGGGTGCGCGAACTGATCCAGTGAGGCTATGTGATCTCGCGTCCTACCTAGCAGGCAAGCTAGCTGGGTAGGGACAGGAGGTCGCGGATCATCTGGTACTGGTCGCTCAGGTAGAACCGGACCAGATCGGGGCCGCCGAGGACCGAGCCCAAGGCCACCGTGTCGTCGGCAGAGACCAGGTTTTCGCCCGCCTGTTTGGCGACCATCCAGATGGCGGCTGAGAAGTCGTCACATGCAACCAGACCTGCGCGCTTGGCACACGCGAGCATGCTGTCGATCCATGCGCCGGGGTCGATCTCTCGGGTGCCGGCATGGCGTTCGAGGACCTTCGCCGCTCGCGGATTCGCGTTGTTGATGATCTCGGCGGCTGCGCCGGTGGCTTCACCGGCATCCGTGATCAGCGTGCGCAGGAGCAGCGCGAGCTCGCGGCGCTGGCGTGCGCCGAGCTGGAGCAGCGCCGCGTAGCCACCGCGGATCGCTTCGAGCGCGTAGCCGAACAAGAACCGCAGCGGCAGGTCTTGCTCGGCGAGCAGCGTCCGATCGAGCACGATCAACCGGCGCGGGAAGGCGGTGACGGCCACCAGGCCCGGGACCTTGTCGGCGACGAAGATATCGGCCTCGCAATCGAACAGGTTGCCGACCTCCGAGGAGATCTGGAGCAACCGGACCTCTCCATCGACGGGGGCGAGGTTCTCACCGAGCGAGGGCTGCGCGACGAACGCGGTGATCTCTTCGGCGAGCGCGGTCCAGATCTCTCCGAGCGGTTCGCGTGCGGCCGTGGTGGCGAGCAGGCGCTCGCGATTGGTCTCGTCGAGGCCGCGGCGCAGGGGTTGCGATTGCCGAGCGGCCTTCAGGCGCTGCAGCGTCTGGCGATCGGTCTCCTCCGCGAAGCCGAGGAGGTCGAGCGCGGTCAGCACGCGGTTCGCGCGCTCGGTATCGCCGGTGCGGCTGTAGAACGACGCGAGCAAGCGATACGCCGGGGCGTGGTGGATGTCGCGCTCGAGCACCTTGCGGAGCTCGCCGATCGCGCGCTGCGGATCGTCGACAGCGTAGATCTCGGCGAGCGCGACGCGATCACTCGCGCCGTCGGGTTCGACGTTCAAGATGCCCCGGTACGCCTCGATCGCGGCCGGTCGATCGCCCGACCCGAGCAGGATCCGTGCGAGGCCGCGCTGCAGCGGCACCGCGGCGCGCGGACCGCCTTGCGCCATCGCGGCATGCGCGGCTTCGATCAGCAGGGTCTCGGCCTGGCGTTGATCGCCTCCGTCGGCGGCGCGGCGCGCGAGCACGAGTGCGGGCGGCGCGTAACCGGGGTCGTATTCGATCGCGCGGCGATACTGCGGCGCGGCCGCGCGCGTATCACCCGCGGCGTCGAGGATCCGGCCCTTGTAGTAATAGTAGCGCGCGAGCGCTTCGGGGATCAGCGGCTGGCCGGGCGCGGTCGCGAGCTCGATCACGCGCTCGATCGCGGAGCGCGCGTCGGTGTAGCGCCCGACGAGGAAGTACTGCTGCGCCAGCTCGTAGTACGCGTCCTGGTGCGACGGCTCGACCTGGATCACGTTGCGCAGCACCTGGATCGCGCGCAGCGCATCCATCTCGCCGTCGGCGTGGATCGACGCCTGCCGCATCAACGCGCGCAACCGATCCTCGGGGCTCGCGCCGGCGTCGACGAACGTCGCGATCGCCTCGATCGCCTCGGACCAATGACGCAGGTGAGCGTGGAACTCGACGAGCGCCGACAGCACGGTGAAATCCGTCGGCGCGATCTCGAGCGCCTGGCGATATAGCGTCGCGGCACCGTCGAGCTCGCCGTCGCGCTCGAGGATCGCGGCGCGGCCGACGTGGACGCGCGCGATCAGCGGCGCGGCGTCGTCGCGCTTCTTGTACAGCTTCTCGAGCTCGCGGTAGGTCGCCTCGAAGTCCCACGCATCGGGTTGATCGCGCGCGAGCTCGCCGAGATCGTCGAGCGCGGCGGCGTTGGTCGGCTTGATCTCGAGCGCGACGACGAAGCTATCGGCCGCCGCTTTCGGGTCGAACGTCCGCTGCGCGACGACACCTCGCTTGCGATAGAACTCGCTGCGGGTCGAGGGATCGCCGTCGCGCATCGCCTTCTGGGCGAGCGACGTCGCGATCGGCATCGCCTTGTCCCACTCGCCGCGATCGAAGTAGTGCTCGAACACCGCCTGGTTCGCGGGCAAGCAATCCGAATCGACCGCGAGTGCCGAGTCGTAGTACGTCATCGCGCGCTCGGGATCGTTGAGCTGCTGATCGTAGATCCGGCCGATCTGCGCGAATACGCCGGCGCGCTCTTTCTCCTCGGTCCACAGCTTGACCTCGAGCTCGAGCGTCTCGATCACGCGCGGCCACTCCTCGCGGCGGCGATACAGATCGCGGAGCCCGTGCACCGCGGGCAGACAGCTCGGCGACGTCTTGATCGCCGCGTCGTAGTAGCGAATCGCGTCGTGCTCGCGACCGAACTTCGCCTCCATCACCGAGCCGCACTTGAAGTACAGCAGCGCCTTCATGTTGCGGTCGTTCGTGACCTTGATCTGCCGGCGCGTGACCTCGATCAGCTCGGCCCACTGCTCGGTCGATTCGTAGATCCGGCCGAGCGCCTCGAGCGCATCGCGGTTCTCCGGCTGGAGCTCGAGGATCTTCTGATAGTGCTCGGTCGCGGTCTCGACGTCGCGCGCGCCTTCCTCGGACGCGCGCGCGATCTTCTTCAAGATGTCGACGGTCTCGTGCGACGGCGCGTTCTGCAGCCGCATCTTCAAGACATCGATCAGCCCGGACCGGTCTTGCGCGTCCTCGTAGTAGCGCTCGAGCGTCGCCGACGCGAGCACGTCGCTCGGGTCGATCGTGAGCAGCTTGCGGTTGAGCCGCATCGACGCGCGCGGATCGCTCGCGCGGTCGGTCGCCAGGGCGGCGGCGTGGCGCAGCGCCGAGGTCCGCCGCGCGGGATCCTTCTGGGTCTCGGCGCGCCGCTCCCACGCGGTGATCATCGGCTGCCAATCGTTGCGCGTGCGACAGATATCCTCGAGCACCTTGACGGCCGCTTCCGGCTTCGAATCGACCTCGACGACCTTCTGGTAGGAACCGATCGCGGGGTCGATCTGACCGAGGAAGTTGAGCTGCACGTTGCCGCGCCGCGAGTAGAGGTCACCCAGGCGATACGCGCGCGCGGCCGTGCCTTGACCGCGCTCGACGTACGCGATCGCGGTCTCGTAGAGCTGCATCGTCGCGGCCCAGCGCTCGGCCTTGTAACAGACCCGCTCCATCGCGGTGAACACCTCGCGGTTCGACGGATCGGCGGTGAACGCGCCGAGATACGCGGCGATCGCACCGTCGATATCGCCGCGGCTCGCGCGCAGCCCTGCGACGCGGTCGAGCAACTGACTGCGCGCGATCGGCTCGGTGATCGACTCGGCGCGGGCTTCGAGCAGCCGCGCGAGCTCGCGCTCGCGGCCGAGCGCTTCGTACAGCGTCTCGAGCCGTTCGAGCGCGACCGGATTCTTCGGATCGCGCTCGAGCGCACTCTCGTAGGCGGCGAGCGCATCCGGCTTGCGATCGAGCTTGTCGGCGCGGAGCTCGCCGAGCTCGAGCAGGATCTCGACCTGGCGCGAGGCCTGGGTCTCGCGCAGCGTCGGCAGCTCGTGCTCGAGCACCTGCGCCATCTCGGCCCAGCGCTGGAGCTGGCGCAGCAGGCGGAGCAGGTCGTTCTGGCGCTGGTCGTCGTGAACGTTCGCCTGCGCGACGACGAGCATCCGGATCGCGCCGTCGAGATCGCCGATCTCGTGCTCGTAGAGCTTCGCGATCTCTTCGGCGCGCTGGCCCTTCTCGACGTTGGTCGTCGCCGCCTCGAGCTGGCGCCGCCGGACCTCGGCGAGCTCGCTCCATTCGGCGATCTTCGCGAGCGCCTCGGCGAGGATCTCGGTGTTGCGCGGGGTTTGCGGTGCACCGCGAAACGCGCGCGCGAGCTCGTCCCACAGGCCGAGCTTTCGCGCCGGCGCTTCGATGCCGGCGAGCGCTTCGGTCTGATCGGGCTCGAACCCGAGCACGTCGAGGTACGCGGCGACGACGGCCTCGGGCTCGCGGTCGAGCATCGTCAGGAGTTGCGCCTCTTCGCGCCGCAGTTGCAGCCTGCGATCGGTCGGCGGATCGAGCGCGAGCTCGGAGCGGATGATGTCGAGCGCCTTCGCCGGCTCGCCGTTCTGGCGATAGATCCGGACCTGCTCGCGCATCACCTCGGTGCGGCGCGGTGCGATCGCGGACGCCTTGTCGAGCGCGGTGAGCGCCGCCGACTTGTCACCGCGACGCTCCTCGCGCAGCCCGATCTCGATCCAGATATCGGCGCGCCGCTCGGGCGTCGCCGCGACGGCGACCGCGCGCTGGCGCAGATCGATCGACTTGGTCCACTGCTGCTCGCCGTCGTAGAGCCGCGCGAGCACCATCATCGTCTCGTCGTCGTCGGGGCGCTCGCCGATCATCCGCTCGAGCGCCTTGCGAGCGCCGGCCGGATCGTTGAGGTGCTCGGCGAGCAGCTCGGCGTATTCGCGCGCCGCGGCCGCGCGACCGTCGATCGAGACCAGCGAGGTCGACAGCTCGGCGAGCACCTGCGCGAGGTGGTCGTAGCGCTTGCCGGCGCGATACACGGCGGCGAGGGCGGCGCGGCAGAACGCGTCTTGCGGGTCGAGCTTGCCGGCCTCTTGCAGCGTCTCTTCGGCGACGACGAAGTCGCCGCGCATCAGGTCGACGATGCCGCGCGCACACTGCAGCGCGCTCGCGCTACGCGGTTCCTTCTCGGTGCGGCCCCACGCCTCGTAGACCTCGGCGAGCGCATCCTCGTCGGGAAGCCCGGTCTCGGTGCGGTTGCGGCCGTGCGGTCCACCGCGCAACAGGCGGACGAGGTGGTCGTACTCCGTGCCGATGCCGGTCTCCGCGATCATGCGCCACAGCTCGACGGCGCGACCGATATTGCCGAGATGCTCGGCGATCGAGGCGGCCCAACGCACCGCGAGTCCGCCGCGCGCTTCGAGCCGCCCGACCGTGACCGCGCTCGGATCCGCGAGCTCGACGGCATCCAGCATCCGCTCGGCGACCGGCGTCTCGGCCGCATCGACGACCGTGCGCGCGAGCTCTCCCGTACTCGAATTGCTCAGCGCCGCGAGCTCGAGAGCGCGCCACCCGTGCGTCGCGATCAGCTCCGGCGCGTCGGCCTTCGCCAGTTCCCGGCGCGCGACGAGCTCGGCCTCGCTGTTGTTCGCGGCCGCGGCGGCGAGCGCTGCCGCATACCGTGCGCTGTGCTGGGCGACGCCAGGCGTGCCGATGTTCGGATCGGTCGCGAGCTCGGCGTAGAGCTTCGCAGCCTCGGCGTGTTGGCCATCGCGGACGAGCTCGGTCGCCACCGCCTGGCGCGTCGCGATCGACTCCAAGATCGCCTTCGGGAGATCCTTGACCAGCTCGGCGCGGCGATCGAGCAGCTCGAGCCGCCGCGGATCGCCGGCGCGCGACGCGGCATCGATCGCGACGTCGATCACGCGCAACCAACCACCGCGCGTGATCAGCGACGACGGCGCCGTCTCGTGCTCGTTCGGATCCTCGTCCATCTTCTCGATCGCGGTCCAGCACAGCGCGAGCGCGGCGGTGGCAGCCTTGGTCGCATCGCGGGTCGCATCGGCGCCGCGATCGAGTAACAGCGCTGCGGTCGCCGCGATCTCTTCGGGCGTCGACGTCTTCACGACGTTCGCGAGGCGAATCTCGAGCACGCGCGTCCAGTTGCCGATCGCGGAGTGGGCGAGGCACGCGAGCTCCGCCGCATGCGAGCGCCAGCGCGGATCAGCGCCCGCGAGCGCGCGATCCGCGAGCGGCGCGGCGAGGTCGGCGCGGCGGTAGCGCCACAGCCACGCTTCGGCGAGCTCGAGCGCGAGCAACGGGCTCGGCGTGCCGATCTTGGCCTGCGCCGCGGTCAGCGCCGCCTCGTTACCGTCGCCGAGCGCCGCCGACAGCATCAGCCGCGGTGCGAGCGGATGCGATTCGGCGAGCTCGAGGTAGCGCATCGCCTCCTCGGGCTGATGCAGGCCATCCCACGCCGCGAGCGCGGTGCGGACGTTCAGGTTCGCGAGGCGATCCTCGTCGCCAGCGAGCAGCGCTTCGGCCTCGCTCGCGACAAGATCGAGCATGCGCTCGACCAACTGCCCGGCATCCGGCGCTTCGAGATTCTTGGTGTTGTCGTCGAACGACCCAGGTTCGTCACCGGTGTCGTCCGTGCCGGTCGCGATTTGGATCGGCACGACGTCCGTCCTCGCCGGTCGCGGCGAGAGGATGCTCGGAATCGGCGGCGGGCTGGTCGCAGCCCGTCGCATCTTTGGCGGATCCGCCACTGATCGGCAATCGTACCGGTCATTGCGATGGCGCGCCAGCAACCGGAACTTGCCAGCCCAGAAGTCATTTGACGCGGTGTTCCCCCGACCAGTACGCTTCCGACCCGATGGGGACCTCGCCTCGAGCGGTGTGCGTCTGCGCCGAGCGCGACGTCGCACGTGTCGTCGAAGGCGCACTCACCGCCGCGGGGGTCATCGTCGACCACCGTGACGCCATCCCGGCCGACCTCGCCGGAGCGGCCCTCCTCGTCGTGGATCGGGCCACGCGGGTCGCCGCCGGTGACTCGCTGCGGGGCGCCACGGCACCGGTCGTCGTGGTCGGTGATGACCTCGATGACGATGGCCTGATCACCTTGATGCTGGAGGCCCCGGTCAGCCACCTCGTAGGGGATCCCCATGGGGCAGACCTCGGGATCACGTCCGAAAAGCTGGTTTCTGGCGATCTCTTCGGGTTGGAGAAATATCTCACCCCGGGGTCCAAGATCGGCGAGCGGGTGGTGGCCAACGACTCCGAGAAGCGGGTCGTGATCGGCGAGGTCTGCGCGTGGGCCGAGGCGATCGGGGCGCGGACGCCGGTCGTGCATCGCATGGCGAGCGTCGTCGACGAGCTCCTGATGAATGCGCTCCATGATGCGCCGCGCGAATCGAAGCCGGTGATCGATCGCGGGGGCCCCGATCGGCGCGCCGTCCTGCGCTGGGCTTGCGACGATCACAACATCGCGATCTCCGTCGGCGACGCGTTCGGCGCGTTGCGCCAGCGCGACGTGATCGATCACGTACGGCGTGCTCGCGACGAACGTGGCCGGCCCGAGCTCGACGAGCACGGCGCGGGGCTCGGGCTCTACCTCGTGCTCGCGAACGTCGCGTCGCTGATCGTCAACGTCGACCCGGGCCGGCGCACCGAGGTCGTGTGCCTGTTCGATCGCAGCGCCGTCGATCGCCGCGCGATCGAGTCCGGCGTGCGCTCGTTGCACGTATTCACGTAGCGCGCACCAGCGCGAACGTCGCCGGCACGGCGACGAACACGAACAGCCACGTCACGAGCCACGCGAGCTTCGCGCGCCGGATCGCGGCCGCCGCGATCGGCAGGGTCAGCGACAACCGTGCGAGCTCGATCGGCGGTTGGCCGAGCCGGCGCGCGAGGGCGATCGCGTAGAGCAGCGCACCGGCCAGCGTCGCGACGAGCCAGGTCGGATCGGCGGGCCGCACCAGTCCGATGATGATCAGCACGAGGAACGCCAGCGCGCCGAGGGCGAACGCCATCGGATAGCGGCGGCGCATCAGGCGCGCATCCTTCGCATATGGCACCGCGGCGGCGCCGACGAGCTTCGCGACCAGACGTTCGATCGCGGTCAGCGGATGGATCTCGACGAACGCGAGGCGCTGCCGATCGAGCGCGGAGACGTCGCGCAGGATCTCGCCCATGTGGGGAGCGACCTTGGTGCGCAGCACGACGAGCGGGACCAGGCTGGCGATCGCGATGATCGTGAAGCCGGTCATCGCATCGAGCGTCGGATCGCCATGGACCAACCACGACGACATCAGGAACAGCACGACGAACGCGAGGCTCGACGCGAAGCCGGGAATCGCGCCGAGCACCGCGCCGGCCGAGCCGGTCCCCGGAGCCTCGAGGGCCTTGCGTTGCGCGGGCGCACCGCCGATCGCGGTCGCCATGTGGAGCAGCTGCTTCGAGCTCGCGACGAGCGACGCCGCCCACATCGTGATCGCCGGGATGAAGCACGCGGCGATCACCGCGAACGTGGCGGCGAACGCGGCGTGGCGACCGAACAGCTCGAGCGGCACGAGCCGCGGCACCGGGTCGCCGGCGAACGGAATCGCGTGCAACGTGCGCGTGGCCTGGTTGACCGCCTCGGCGGATTGCAGCGCGAACGGGGCCGCGCCGATCAGCGGCACGATCACGGTAGCGATCGCCGCGCGCACGCAGCGCCGGATCGCCGCGTCGAACAGGAAGCCACCGTCGAGCGGCAACTGCGCGAGCAGCGCCGCGTCCTTGCGCCAATAGATCTGGATCGGCACGCGCATGAACGCGACGACGAACGCCGCGCACGTGCCGGCGAGCCACAGATGCGACGCGGCGACGATCGCCGCTTGTGCGCGCCACGCGACCAACCCGGCGAGGCCGGCGCCGGCGAGCGCGCCGATCGCCCAGCGCCGCAGCGAGCCCCCTTCCCGCGCCTCGCGCAGCCGCTCCCAGCTGCGAAACCGCGCCGCGTTCACGTCGGGCCTTCGTCGGCGATCAGCGAGACGTACAGATCTTCGAGCGCCTGCGGCCCTTTCGCGAGCAGCGTCTTGACCTCGTCGCCGCGCTTGTCGTCGACGAGCTTGCCCTTGCTCATCACGAGGACGCGATCGCACCACCGCTCGGCGACGCCCAGCAGATGGGTCGACATCAGGATCGCGTTGCCGCGATCCGCGAAGCCGCGCAGCGTGGCGCGCGCGGCGCGGGCGGCGTGCGGATCGAGACCGTTGAGCGTTTCGTCGAGCAGCGCGACCTTGACCGGGCCAACGAGCGCGGCCGCGAGCCCGACGCGCTGGCGCATGCCGAACGACAGCTCGCGACATGGTCGGGTGGCGATCTTCTCGAGCCCGAGCTGCGCGAGGATCTCGGTCGCCGCGTTGGCGTCGGCGCCTCGCGCCTCCGCGATGAACCCGACGTGCTCCGCGACGGTGAAGTACTCGTACAGCGCGGGCGGTTGATCCGCGAACCCGACCTTCGCGCGAGCGGCGCGCGGTGCGGTGGCGAGGTCTTCGCCATCGATCGCGATCGTGCCGGCGCTCGGCATCACGGCGCCGGCGATCGCGGCGAGCGTCGTGCTCTTGCCGGCGCCGTTGGGGCCGAGCAGCAAGGCGATCTCACCGGCCGCGAGCGAGAGATCGAGCGCATCGACCGCGACGCGCTTGCCGTACTGGATGGTGAGCTCTCGAACCTCGGCGATCACTTGTCCCAGGTGTACACCACGACGTAGAGGATCTTCTGCTGGCTGTTTGCCGGAACGGTGCTGCGCATCGAAAATTGCTGCGCGCCCTCTTTCGAAGGTCGCTTCGTCGACTCGTACGACACGTTCCAGTTCTGGCTGCGATAGAGGTGCTCGCGCACGAGCACGCCGACGTCGTGGTCGCGCGCGTTGTCGAGCGTGATCACGAACTCCTCGGTCAGCCGCTTGCGCGCATCATCGATCGTGAGCTCGCGGCGCTCGCGATGGCCGGTGACGCCCTCGGCGGTGCCGACCGCGATCGTGTCGACGTTCGCCACGCGCGTCGCGGCGTCGAACAACCGCGATTCGCCGAGCACGCCGAGGCCACCGTCGGCGTGCCGCTCGAGCAGCCGCACCGGGCCAGCGGGGAGTCCGGCGGTACCTCGTTCGTCGCGCTGGACCTCGAAGCTCTCGGTGATCCTCGAGGGCGGCGCCGGCGTGATGCCGAGGTTGAAGTCGCGGATCGGCGCCTCGGCCGGATTATCGAGCTTCGTGCCGATCGGGTCGTAGACCAGGACCGCGTTCATCGCGCGCGGCTTCGAGATGCCCGCGATCTCGACGCGGGTCTCACCGTTGACGAGGCTCGAGATCCCGAGATCGCGCGGCGCGGCGGCGGGCGTCGTCGACGGTGTGCCGCCGACCAGCGTGGTCGCCAGGTGCTCGGCCGTGCGGGCGCGCCACGTCACGAGGTCCGCGTCGATCACGTGGAGGCTCGCGCGGTCGAACGCGATCGCGGTCGTGTTGCGCACCGCGATCGCACCGTGCAGCACCGCACGGTCGCGCGCCGGGGTCGTGGTCATCGTGTAGTCGGCGTCCCACTGCAGGCGATTCGTCGTGTACGCGACGACGAGCGAGTACGTGCCGGCATGCGCCGCCGTGACCTCGAGCTCGACGTCGATCGGGGGTGCCGCCGGACGCGCGGTTTCGTCGTCGGTCGCGGGGCGCGGCGTGGGCTCGGGATCCGGCGGCGTGCAGTCTTCGTCGGTGCACTCGTCGGCCCGTGCTTCTACGACCGGCGCGACGACCTTCGGCTCGATCACGTGGACCGCGCGCAGCTCGACGCCACCGCGATCGATCACGATCAGATCGGTCGCGCCGGCCGCGACCTTCACCTTGATCGTCACAGGCGTCACAGGCGTCACAGGCGTTGCGGGCACCGTGATGTCGATGCGCTGGCGCACCAGGGCGATGTCGCGATACAGCGTGATGTCGTTGGTCGCGTCGAGCGGCGTGGCGTGATGCACGTGACCGCCGCACGCGGCGAGCAGGACGAGGAACGCCTTCATCACCAGCTATAGACGACCGTATACGTGATCGACTTCCTGCCGCCGCTCGGCAGGTTGACCCGATATTCCTGGGTCTGCGCTCCGGCGCGGGTGCCCTTGGGGCTCTCGTCGCTCTCGATCTTGAACATCGGCCAGCGCCACAGGTACTCGCGCGCGACGACGTCGACGGCCTGCTTGCCCTTGTTCTCGAGCTTGACCTCGATCTTCTCGCGGATCACGTGCGCGTGCTCGTCGTAGTTACAGGTCAGCGCGTGGCGCTCGCCGGTGACATCGCTATCCGGCGACAGCTTGATCCGCGCGGTGCCCGCGATCGAGCTCAGCGGATCCTCGGTCACGACCTCGAGGCGCGGACCGCTGCGCTTGAACAGGCGCACGCGCCCCTCGGGAAGCGCATCCTTGGTCGGGACCTCGACCTCGAGCGAGATCTCCGAGTGCGACGTACCGACACTCGCGCTCAGTTGATTGCAATCGACCGCCTGGAACTGCTGGAAGCTCGCCGACTGATCCGGCGTCGCCTCGAACACGACCACCGAGCGGGGCTTCGCGCCGGTG
>JBDTJY010000122.1:0-14892 GCA_039935615.1 Kofleriaceae bacterium | reverse complement strand
ACGCCGATTGCTATCGCTGCCCGCTCGGCCTCACGTACCCGACGTGCGGCGTCGCGTGCGCCGAGGTCGCGCGCAAGTACGTCAAGACCGCCACGGCCGGCGCGGTTGCCGGCATGATCATCGAGCCGATGCAGGGCACGGCCGGCAACATCATCCCGCCGAAGGAGTTCTTGCCGGCGATGGCGAGCATCGCCAAAGAAGTCGACGCGCTGTTCATCGCCGACGAGATGATCACCGGCCTCGGTCGCACCGGCACGTGGTGGGGCGTCGACCACACCGGCGTGGTTCCGGACATCGTCACGATCGGCAAAGCGGTCGGCGGCGGGTTCCCGCTGTCGGCACTGGCGACCACCGACGAGATCGGGAAGTCCAAGCCGTGGTCGAATCGCTCGGGCAGCTCGTCGAGCTACGGCGGTAATCCGCTCGCGGCGGCGGCGGGCGCGGCCTCGCTGAAGATCATCGAGGAAGAAAACCTCGTCGAGAACTCCAAGCGCGTCGGTGCGGCGATGCTGAAAGAGCTCGAGAGCTGGGTCGATCGCTATTCGTTCGTCGGCTGCGCGCGCGGCTCCGGCATGTTCATGGCGATGGAGCTCGTCAGCGACAAGAAGTTGAAGACGCCGCTGACCGGCAAGGTCACCGATCGGATCTTCCACGAGTGCGTGAAGCGCGGCCTGCTGACGATGGCGTACTCCGCCCACTTCCGGATCCAGCCGCCGCTGACGACCGATCTACAGACGGCGATGAACGGCCTCGCGATCTTGAAAGAGGTCTTCGACCTCGTCGAGCGCGAGACCTGGTGGCGCAGCTAGACCACCGGCGGCTTGCCGTAGCGACCCTCGGCGATCGAGCGATCGACCTCGGGCAGGATCTCCAGGCGCGCGAGCACGACGTAGCGCTCGCAGTCGCTCTTCGTCACGAAGATCCAGATGCCGGCGCCGATCCCGCCGACGAGCAAGATGATGTGCAGCGCCGGCATCGTGTGGACGCCGAGCGCGAGCGCGAGGCCGCCGATCAAGCCCAGCGCGCCGGTCTTGAGCTTGCCGAGGATCGCCTTCCACTTGAGCATGACGAACACCGTGACCGAGTCGTACGCGGGGCGCGTGCCCATCGCGATCATCTCCGGATCGCGCAGGCCCATCGAGCCGCCGATCTTCATCGCCGAGTGAATCCCCTCGTAGAACGAGCCGGGCTTGGTCTTGGTCAGGATCTCGGCCTGCCACGGCTGCGTGCGCAGCGAGTTGATGATGCGAAACCGCGCCGACGGATAATCGCAATTCACGGCCATGGCCATGGTGATGGCGTACGCGACGATGCCGGCGCCACCGATCGACAAGAGGTAGGACAGGACCTCTTTCACTCGCTCGATTCTACCGCGACGCCGGTGAACGCGCGATCGATCTCGGGGAGCACCTCGCTGCGACCGGTGGCGAGTGCTTGGGTGATGTCACTGCGGTGGAACAGGAACCACACGCCGGCCAGCGCCGACAGCCCACCGAGCGCGCGCAAGTGCTGGGGGGTGAAGTGATTGGAGTAGCCAAGATAGAGGCCGGCGGCCCCGAACAGCGCTCCCGCGAGCCCGGTCGTCACGGCGGCTCGCCACGTCGCGGCGAGCGCCGCACCGGCATGGTCGTACGCCGGGTGGGTCAGCGCCGCGACCGTCACGGGGTCCTTCGACTCCGCGGTTTCGGCGGCGCGAATCACGTGGGTGTAGACCGCGAGATAGCTGTTCGGCGCGGCCTCGGCGAGCTTCTTGATCCGGTCGACGCTGCCGGCGCGTGCGAGCTTGAGCACGATCTGATCGGCGGCGTGGACGTTGATCCGGCGGCGCAGGCACAGGATGAGCGCCACCAGCACCATCACGGTGCCAGCACCGGCGATCACGAGAGCGAGCACGTCCATGGCGGGAGCGTAGCGCGTCGTGGTATCCGCTTGCCATGTCCGTCATCGGGATCGTCGGTGGCACCGGGCTCTACGAGCTCGACGGCCTCACCGAAAAGAAGTGGCAGCGCGTCGATTCGCCGTTCGGGCGACCCTCGGATGACCTGCTGTTCGGCAAGCTCGCAACCGAGCAGGGGGAGCACCAGGTCGTGTTCCTGCCGCGCCACGGTCGCGGCCACAAGATTCCGCCGCACGAGATCCCGTTCCTCGCGAACATCGACGCGTTGAAGCGCGCCGGCGTCACGCAGGTGATCAGCGTGAGCGCGGTCGGCTCGTTGCGCGATGATCGTCCGCCGGGCGATTTCGTGATCGTCGATCAGTTCATCGATCGCACGCTGCGCAAGCCGACCACGTTCTTCGGTACCGGCCTGGTCGCCCACGTCTCGGTCGGCCACCCGACGTGTCGCCGGCTGATGCGCGATCTCGACACGGTCGGCACGTCGCTGAAGCTGCCGCTCCACGCGGGCGGCACCTACGTCGTGATGGAAGGTCCGCAATTCTCGACAGTGGCCGAGTCGCGCCTCCACAAGAGCTGGGGCGCCGACGTGATCGGCATGACCAACATGCCCGAGGCCAAGCTCGCGCGTGAAGCGGAGCTCTGTTACGCCACCGTCGCCATGGTGACGGACTTCGACTCGTGGCATCCCGCGCACGATCACGTCGATGTCTCGCAGGTCATCAAGGTCATGCACGGCAACAGCGCGAACGCGAAGAAGCTGCTCGCGGCGGTGATTCCGGTCGCCGGCAAGCACGAAGGCGAGTGCGAGTTCGGCTGCGATCGCGCGCTCGAGCACGCGTTCCTCACCGCGGGCAACGCCGCGGATCCCGAACTGGTGAAGAAGCTCGACGCGGTCGCCGGCCGTGTCCTGGGACGGTTCACATGAACTTCAAGTCACTGATCCGCACGATCCCGGATTTCCCGAAGCCGGGGATTCGGTTTCGCGACATCACGCCGCTGCTCGCGAGTGGCGTCGGCTTCAACTACGTCGTCGATCAGCTCGCGCAGCGCTACGCGGGCAAGGTCGACAAGTTCGTCGGCATCGAGGCGCGCGGCTTCATCTTCGGCGCCGCGCTCGCGCACCAGCTCGAGGCCGGGTTCGTGCCGATCCGCAAGCCCGGGAAGTTGCCGCACACCGCGATCGGTCACGACTACGATCTCGAGTACGGCTCGAACCGGATCGAGATGCACGTCGACGGGCTCGCGAAGGGCGAGCGCGTCGTGATCGTCGACGATCTGCTCGCGACCGGTGGCACCGCGCTCGCGGCGCTCTCGCTCGCCGAGAAGAGTGGGGCGCTGATCGTCGAGTGTGCGTTCGTGATCGAGCTCAGCGACCTCCCGGGTCGCAAGCGGATCGAAGAGCGCGGCGTCAGGGTCCACGCACTGACTGCGTTCACGGAACAGGAATGAACGTCGAGGGTCGTTGGCGGCGCACGATCGAGCCGAGCGACAACGGCTCGGTGATCGTGCTCGATCAAGCGCGCCTGCCGTACTCGATCGAGTGGATGACGCTGTCGACGGTCGGCGAGGTCGCGCGTGCGATCCGCGACATGCACATTCGCGGCGCGCCGTTGATCGGAGCGACCGCCGCGTACGGTGTGGCGATCGCGTCGCGCACCGGCGTCGCGGTGGATCTCGCGTGCGCGGAGCTCGCCGAGACCCGCCCGACCGCGATCAACCTGCGCTGGGCGCTCGGCGAGATGCAGCGCGCGCTCGCCGCCGGTGTCGATCCGTACGTCGCGGCGGCGAAGATCGCCGACGACGATGTCGCCGCGTGCGAAGCGATCGGCGCGGCCGGTCACGCCGTGATCGCCGGGTTGAACAAGGACCGCGTCAACGTCCTCACCCACTGCAACGCCGGGTGGCTGGCGACCGTCGACTGGGGCACGGCGCTGTCGCCGGTCTACAAGGCGCACGAGGCCGGCATCGCGGTCCACGTGTGGGTCGAAGAAACCCGGCCGCGCAACCAAGGCATGCTGACGGCCTGGGAGCTGTTGCAGCACGGCGTCCCGCACACCGTGATCGCGGACAACGCCGGCGGCCATCTCATGCAGCAGGGGCAGGTCGAGCTCTGCATCGTCGGCACCGATCGCACGACCCGCAACGGCGATGTCTGCAACAAGATCGGGACCTACCTCAAGGCGCTCGCCGCCCACGACAACCACGTGCCGTTCTACGTCGCGGTGCCGTCGAGCTCGATCGATTGGACCGTCGGTGCGCCCGAGGAGATTCCGATCGAAGAGCGCAACGGCGACGAGGTCCGCTTCGTCCACGGCCGGCTCGACAACGGTCGGCCCGGGCGCGTCGAGGTCGTGCCGCAGGGCAGTGCGGTCGCGAACCCCGCGTTCGATGTCACGCCGCGCCGGTTCGTGACCGGCCTGATCACGGAGCGCGGCATCGCCACGCCGGCCGGGCTCGCGGAGCTGTTCGGCACGTGAGCGCCCCGAGCGTCGAGAGCGTGGAGACACCATGACGATGCGGCTGCGCGACGACCTCGTCACCACCGCGAAGCGGATGAGCTCGCTCGGCCTGACGCCCGGGATGTCCGGAAACGTTTCGGTGCGCAGCCCGATCGGGATGCTGGTCACGCCGAGTGGCATGCCGTACCCCGACATGGTCGCCGACGACTGCGTCGAGATGCAGATGGATGGCAAGGTTCGTCCCGGCCAGCCAGCGCCGACCACCGAGTGGCAGCTCCATCGCGACATCCTGGGTGCGCGCCAGGACGTCACCGCGATCGTCCACACCCACTCGTTGTTCTGCACCACGATGTCGATGCTCCGCCGCGACATCCCGGCCGTGCACTACATGGTCGTGCTGGCCGGCTCCGATGCGATCCCGTGCGCCGAGTACGCGACGTTCGGGTCCGCAAAGCTCGCACTCCATGCGGTCTCGGCGCTGCGTGGTGGCAACGCGTGCCTGCTCGCCAACCACGGCATGGTGTCGCTCGGGACCACGCTCGCGAGCGCGCTTCGCCTCGCCGCCGAGGTCGAGACCCTGGCCTCCCAGTACTGGCATGCGGCACAACTTGGCACTCCGCACGTGCTCGACCGCGAGGAGCTGGCCGAGGTCCGAAACCGGTTCAGCGAGTACGGGCAGCAGCGTTCGAAGACACGACGTTCCTGGTAACCCTGGAGGTGAGCCGAACCTTGCCACTTGACAAGGGTTTCCGGGAATGGGAAGCCACTCCATCCCATGGCACGAGCCAACGATCCAACCTCTGCGGGAGCGCTCTTCAAGGCCATCCCGCGCGCGTTCGATGACCTCCCAATCTGGGCTCAGCTCAATATCACCTACAAGTGCAATCTCGATTGCGCGTACTGCAGCGAGTACGACAACTCGAAGGACCACGTTCCGCTCGCGGATCTGAAGACCCGGATCGACAAGATCAAGTCGCTGGGGACGCTTCACACCGACCTGATCGGTGGCGAACCGCTGCTCCATCCCGACCTGATTCCGGCGATGAAGCACGTGATCTCGCACGGCATGACGACCGGCATGACGACCAACGGCTTCCTCTTGAACGAGGACAAGCTCAAGGAGTTGATGGATGCCGGCATGGGCCGCATCCAGATGTCGGTCGATTCGCTCAAGCCCAAGGACGGGATTCCGAAGTCGCTCAAGACGCTGCGCAAGAAGATCGAGATGGTCTCGCGTCATCCGATCTGGTTCCGCGTCAATACCGTGATCTGTGACGAGACGATCGACGAGGTCGAGGAAGTCGCGAAGACCTGCTGGGATCTCGGCGTCGCGATCAACTTCTCGGTCGTCCACGACCACGGTCGCTTGAAGAAGATGCCGAATACGCCGCGCTATCTCGAGCGCGTGCGCTGGCTCAAAGAGCAGAAGATGGACGGCAAGCCGATCTCGACGCCGTTCTATCTCATCGAATATTACGAGCGCGCACTCAACGACAAGCCGATGGACTGGACCTGCCAGGCCGGCAACAAGTGCTACTACGTCTCCGCCGAGGGCAAGTTCCAGTTCTGCTATCACGTGCCGTCGCGCCGTGACCTGATGGACGTGTCGCGCGAAGAGATCGCGGGCTATCGCGGCAAGAAGGGCTGCGAGGAGAACTGCGGTGTCGACTGCGTGATCCACACCTCGTTGCCGTTCTCGAACCGCACCGATGTCGTGAAGCTCGAAGTGAAGCGCCGCGCGGGCCAGTTGCTGCCCGTGTTCCGCGGCTAGTGCTCGCACGCATGCGTCGGCTCCAAGGCTTTGCTCTCGCGTGTGTCGTCCTCGCGGGCTGCGACACCAGCCTCGACCGCGACAAGCTCGTCGGCGACATCGAAGCGACGCTGAAGGAGAAGGGCGTCCCGGACGCGACGGTCCACTGCCCCGAGGTCAAGAAGCTGACCAGCGGTCAGAAGTTCCAGTGCGGCGGCGGCGCGTTCGGCAAGCCGTTCCAGATCGATGTCGTGGTCACCGACGACAAGGGCACCGTGAAGTGGGACCTGGTCGGCAAGATCATCGAGACCGACAAGCTCTCCGCAGTCTTGCAGCCGAAGATCACCGCGAAGATCGGCACGCCGGCGGTCGTGAGCTGTGCCGAGAACAAGCTGATCCTCGCGCCGAAGGACACGCTGACGTGCGACATCACGGCCGACGGTGAGAGCGGCAAGATCGCGATCACGGTTGCCGACAACGGCGACGACGTCAGTTGGAAGATTCTGAAATAGCCTCGATCTTGCGCCCGAACACGAAGAACCGATTCATCGGGTAGTTCCACAGCGCGTAGACCAGCGCCGACACGACGATCTTCGCGACCCAGTAGCGCAGGCCGATGAAGCGATCGAAGATCCACACGCCGACCGTCTGCAGTCCGGTCGAGCCCGCCTGCACCGGCAGCACGCGCACGAACTGCCAACCGATCGCGCCCTCGTGCGCCTCGAACGCCCAGTACCGATTGATCGCGAAGTTCGCGAGGAAGCCGACGATCGACCCGACGAACGTCGCGACCACGTAGTTGACGTGGATCAACTCGACCAGGCCCAGCATCGTGCCGAAATCGAGCGCGGTCGTGAACACCGACGTCAGCACGCTGCGCCCGAGCGACGTGCGCGTGATCATCGCGCGCGGCCAGCGGTCACGACGAGCAACGCCGGCACGAGGACGAGCGCGGTCATCACGCACGCGACCTCACCGATCAACGAGGCGGTGCCGAACCCGCGGATCGCGAGGTTGTCGCTGACGAGCAGCGAGCCGTAGCCGATCATCGTCGTCAGCGAGCACACGAACACCGCGCTGCCGCTCGTGCGCAGCGTCATGATCGGGTCGGGGATCAGCGCTTCATCCTGGCGATGCGCGACGTTGATCGCGTAGTCGATGCCGAGCCCGAGCGTGATCGGTAGCGCGACGAAGTCGAGGAAGTTGACCTTGAGCTGGAGCAGCGCGCAGATCGCGACCATCAGCAGCGACCCGGCGACGGTCGCGATCAGGACGGCGACCGCACGGCGATTGCGGCCGACGACGAGCAGGACCATCACGATCAGCCCGATCGCGGCGACGGCGGTGACCTTCGGGCCATCGGCTTCGATCGCATCGAGGATGTCGGCGAAGATCACCGACGAGCCCGACGTGGTGACGGTCTCGCCATCGGGCAACTTCAGCGAGCGCACCGATGACGCGAACCGCACGAGATCGTGGCCGTTCCATTCGTCGAGCCCGTTCGCCGAGTGGATCGAGATCATCAGGCCGACGCGGCCGTCCGCTTCGGTGACCTCGGGCTTGTCCTTGATCGAGGGCGGCAACATCGCGAACGTGATCGGCTGGAGATTCGCGGGTGGGCGCAGCTCCTCGAGCTCGGCGCGCTGTTCGTCATCGAGCGCGTCGAGCGCATCGCCGTCGAGGAGCTTGCGGATCTCGGCGAGCACCGCGAGCTTCTTGTCCTGATCGGGAGGCACCGCATCGAGGATCGACTCCGCCGATCCGATCGTGCGCAGTCCCGGCGGCTTCGCGGCATCGCGCGCGAGCAGGGTGTCGATGATCATCGGGACCTGGTCCGGCCGATCGGCGGCGATGAACGTGCGGCCGGCATAGCCGCGGCCGAAGTTGTCGTCGGAGACCTTCATCCACGTGCGCGATTCGATCGCGTCGTGGCCCTCGGAGCGCAGTTGCTTGATGTCGTACTCGAACGGATCCGCCGCGACGTAGCGCACCACGATCACGCTCGCGCCTGCGCCGAGCACCAGCGCGACGGCGACCACCGCGCGCGAGTTGCGAAATCCGATCAACCGCACGAGCACGCGCCCGATCAGCGGATCGTTCGTGGTCGCGCGCAGGCGCTTGCCGACGACGATGATCATCGCCGGCAACAGCCCGTACGACGCGACCCAACACAGCAGCATGCCGATCGCACCGATCACGGCGAAGTCGGCGAAGCCCTTGAAGCTGGTCGCCGCGAGCGAGCCGTACGCGATCGATGCGCCGAGCGAAGCGACCATGGTCGGCCGCAGCGTCGCGGCGATCGCGTTCGCGAGCGCGTCGTCGAGCCCGGCCTTGCGGCGCTCCTCCTGGTAGCGCGCGATCAACAGGATCCCGTAGTTGACGCCGTTGCCCGCGATGATCGCGCCGAGGAACGCGGTGGCGGCGTTCAAGTGCCCGACGGTCAACGCCGCCGCACCGAACGCCGCGGCGGTCGCGAGGATGATCGTGCCACCGAGCAGCACGAGCAGGATCGCCGAGCGGAAGTACAGCGCGAGCACGAACCCGACCAACACCGTCGTGACGATGCTCGACAGCACGATGCCATTCGAGATCGCGGAGTGCTCCGACACCGCGGTGACGATGCTGCCGGTGTAGCCGGCGACCACACCGGAATGCTCGTGCTGGAGGTGCACGCGCATCGTCTCGAGCTTCGCGATCAGGATCTTGCCGCGATCGATATCAGTGGTGCGAAACGCGATCCGGACCTCGATCATGCCGACCTTGCCGTCGGCGCTGATGTGGCTCGACCGTGCGAGCCGCGCTTCGGCATCGCGGCGCTTCGCGCGGAGGTCGTCGAGTTGGTGCTGTGCGGCCTGGTCGGTGCCCGAATCGTCGTCGAGATCGACGTACAACGGGTTCGCGTGGAGCTTCTCCCACTTGATCCGCTCGGCGAGCGCATCGCGCGCGCGCTGCAGATCGGCGAGCGGCACGAACAGGTAGCGGTGCTCGCGCAGGAACGTGCGGATCTCGAGATCGTCGTCCTCGACCTCGGTGACGAGATCCTTCGGCAAGCCGCGGAGCTCCGCGGCGACGTCCTTCATCGCGGACGCACGGACCTCGGGCGACGGTGCTTCGACGACGAACAACATCGTATCGGTCGCCTTCACGCGCGCCTCGAGGCGGCGCAGATCCTTCACCGCCGGGGCATCCTGCGGCAGCAGGTACGAGAAGTCCGCGTACAGCGGCAGCTTGAACGCGATCAGGTACACCGCGAGGCCGAACATCGCGACGTGGCCGAGGATCACGGCGATCGCGTTGCGTCGGAGCCAAGCAACGTAGCGCTGTGAGGGCGGCATCGAAGCGCCGGACTATGCCACTAAGTCGTCGTGTTTGCCGAGGACGAGTCGCCACTCGAGCGATAGCGCGACGATCAGCAACGGGATGATCTGGAGCACGTGATAGAGCAGGGCGAACGCGAACGCCGGCTCGTCCGCGATGCCGAGCAGGCGCGTGGCGGCGAGCACACCGACCTCGAGTGCCCCGACCCCGGCCGGCGTCGACGGTGCCGTGATCGCGAGGTTGAGCGTGAACAGGATCAGCAGGCCCGCCGGGATCGAGAGCTGGAGGCCGACCGCGTAGGCGACCAACCAGATCATCGACCAATCGGCGACCCATACGACCATCAACACCGCGATCGCAGCGACGAGACGGCGGCCGCTGCGCAGCACGTGCATGCCGGCGATGAAGCGCGTGAACCACGACGTGGGCTCCCGGATCCGCCCGACCGCGATGAACAGCGCGATGAACGCCGCGAGCGCGACGCTGGCGCAGATCAAGATCGAATCGGTCACCCAGTGAGGCAGATCGGGCAACAGCCAGGGCAGCGGCGCGACGAGGATCAGCATCGTCACACCGTCGAGGAGCTTCTCCGCGATCGCGGTGCCGGCGACATCCGCGGTCGGCACGCCATCGCGCTTCTTCAGCAACCACACCCGCAGCAGCTCGCCGGCGCGCGCGGGTGCGAGCACCGAGGCGGCGAACGCGATGATCGTGTAGCGCGTCAGCCGCAGCGTCGGCACCACGTAGCGCGGCGCGAGCATGATCCGCCAACACGCGGCTTTGCCGATCAACAACACGAAGTTCAACGCCGCCGCGATCACGAGCGGCCAGACCTTCGCGGTCAGCAGCTCGTCGCCGAGCTTGGACCAGTTGATCTTCTTGACGAAGAACCACAAGCACGCCGCGACCACGAGGATCGTGACGATGCGGAGGATCGCGCTAAGTCGTCGAGACACGAGCAGCGCGCGCGGCTTGCCGCCGCTCCGCACGCCCGAGGGCGCGCTCTTCGATCGCAGCGCAGTACTCGTCGCGAACGCGGTCTGCGAGGCGCTCCCAATCGTAGCCGAGCGCGGCCTTGCGATTGATCTCGCCCTGGCGACGGCGCGTGGCCGGATCGAGCTTCGCGACGGCCGCGATCTGATCGGCGAGTGCGGCCGCGTCGCTCGGCGGCACGAGATACGAGCCATCCGGAATCGCGACCTGGCGGTAGCCATCGATGTCCGAGCACACGACCGGCTTGGCCGCCGACATCGCCTCGAGCAGCACGATGCCGAACGACTCCTGACCGGTCGACGGCGCGACGAACAGATCGCACTCGCGGTAGAGCTGGACGAGGCGATCGAAGTTGACCGCACCGTGATAGGTCAGCCCCGGGAGCGCCGGCGGCGGCTCCGCTTGGCCGAGCTCGCCGGCCACGTCGAGCGTGACGTTGACGCCACGCTCGATCAGCGACTGATACGCCTCGAACATGTAGCGAGCGCCTTTGCGCTTGTCGCCGATCCGACCGACGAACAACAGGCGCAGTGGTGCGGCTTTCTCGTGCAGCTTGGTGGGCGCCGGAGTGAAAATTTCCGTCGGAACGCCGTTCGGAATCACGGTAAGCGGGCGCTTCCACACCATCGAGGCGTACCGCGCCGCGGGCTCGCTCACGGCGATCGCGCGCTGGAAGAACGGGAACAACGTCAGGCCCCAGAACCGGCGGGCGAACGTAAAGCCCCGCGATTCCTGCTCGGCATACGCGTGGAACGTCGCCACGTGCGGCAACTTGCGCGTCGCCCACACCGACCAATACGACAGCGACGGCTGCGCAGGTTCGTGGACGTGGATCACGTCGAACTTGTTCTGGCGGAAGTACTTCGCGACCTGCCACGGCCGCACGAAGATCCCGAGCTCGTTGTCCGAGCCGTTCGCAGGGATGTTCACAACACCGCGAAACGTGTGCGTGTGTTCGTCTTTGACGGGCGCCGACGCCGGTCCGACGATCGTGACTTCGTCACCGCGGCGCCGGAGCGCGCTCGCGAGCTGTTGCGCATGGTGTTTCACGCCGCCGCAGGGAGCCGCCAGGTCATAGGTGACCATCATGCAGATCCGCATCGGCTCACGACGCGCCGGTAATTCCGGCACGGCAGGATAGCGCGCGATGTCTTTCACATCTGGCTGTCGATTAGTCGAAACCATGAGCTAGTGGCCGCACCGTATCGGAATCAGGGGCTGCGTCAAGTGTCGATGATCTGGACAATACGGGGAGATCCAACAGTTGGCGTGGTCGAAACATCCGTAAACAATTGTTTGCCGCTTGGTGCCGTCAGGAGTGTGCGCGATACGGCTCCAGGAACACCACTTTCTCGACCTCACGAGCCTCCCATTCCTTCATCCACGCGGTCGAGCGATAGCGGTCCCACTGATCGCACGCGATCGTGACGACCGGGCCGTTGAGGTCGGTTCGTGTGGCCACGCGCAGCGCAGCCACGACGTTCACACCGGTCGAACCACCGACCGTGAGCCCCTCCTCTTTGACGAGGCGCTCGACCATCGCGTACGCGTCCACATCCGCGATCTTCTCGGCGTAATCGACTGCACCTTTGTGCAGGTTCGAAGGGACGCTCGCCGAGCCGATGCCCTCGACCGTGTAGGGACCATCGGGCCCGAGCTCCCCGGTGTTGATCCACTCGCCGAGCCCCGAGCCGATCGGATCGGCGAGCACGACCTGGATGCCCCGCACGTGCTCCTTCAGGAACCGTCCCGCACCGCTGATCGTGCCGCCGGTCCCGGCGGCCGCGACGAACGCCCCGATCGAGCCCTTCATCTGATCGAAGATCTCCGGACCGGTGCCGCCGTAGTGCGCCTCGAGGTTCGCCGGATTGTGGAACTGGTTCGCGGCGAACCAACCGTTCTCTTCGGCGAGCCGCGCGGCGACGTTGCGGAAGTTGTCGGGGCTCTTGATGCCCGCCGGTTTCGCGATGAAGACCTCGGCGCCGAGCTGGCGGAGCTGCACGCGCTTGTCGATCGCGACCCGCTCGGGGATCACGCAGATGCAGCGATAGCCGCGCGCGCCCGCGAGGAGCGCGAGCCCGACCCCGGTGTTGCCGGCGGTGCCTTCGATGATGGTCATCGGCGGATCCGAGTGCGGCACCAGCACGCCGCGTTTTTCAGCGTCGAGGATCAGCGCGCGTGCGGTGCGGTCCTTGATCGAGCCACCCGGGTTGAGGTGCTCGCACTTCACGAACACGCGATTCGGCAGGCCCTTCGCGACGTGTTTCAGCTCGATCATCGGCGTGTTGCCGATCGCCTCGATGACATCCATGGCCCGCAGGAACGTACTACGTTGACACGTGTCACGTTGTGACACATAATGTATCACGTCGTGACACGAAAACGTCCACCGGCCGAAGAATCCGAGAGCGAGAACAAGGACCGCGTGATCCACACGCGGGTCCCCGAGAGCCTCGAGGCCGAGCTGCGAGAGCGCGCGCAGACGCTCGGGATGTCGGTCTCGAACCTCGTGCGCAACGTGCTCGGTCACGCGTTCGGGTTGGTCGGCGACGTCGTCGCCGATAGCCACGCGATCGCGCGCGCCGCGAAGGGCGAGAAGCCCGCCGCGATCGACGACGTGATCGGGTGGCAAGCGATCGTGCTCGGCAAGAACGCCGTGTGCGCGCGCTGCAACGAGTTGCTTCCGAAAGGTCGCGACGCCGCGATCGGCCTCGCCGAGTCCGGCGGTGGCCGCGTGATCATCTGCACCCACTGCCTCGAGGAGCTCCGCGTATGACGAATCAGGAGATGGTCGATCAACTTCTTGCGCCCGTGCGCGAAGCGGCGCTCGGTGCCGCACGTCTCGTCAAGCATCTCGGCGTTCGCCTCGATGCGATGGCGCTCGATCTCGCGCGCGACGGCGGCGCGATCGTGCGCAACGCGCAGGCGTTCGGCGGCGCGGCGAGCGATCAGGTCACCACGATCCTGCGCGCGACGCCGCGCATGACGAAGCTCGGCCAGATCGCGGCGGCGCTGTTCGCGCGGCAGCGCTGGCTCGCCCTCGCGAACGCGGCGAAGACCGGCGACGCCACGCTCACCGACGACGATCACCGCGATCTCGCGCGCCGCACCGCCGCGTACGCCGCCGAGCTCCGCGGTGGGATCGCGAAGATCGGTCAACTCGCCTCGTGCCGTCCCGATCTGGTCGGCGCGATCTGGGCCAAGGAGCTCGCGACGCTTCAAGACGAGGTCCCGCCGATCGACAGCGCCGCGATCCGCGCACGGATCGAAGCCGAGCTCGGCCTGCCGATCGATCAGGTGTTCGCGACGTTCACCGATTCGCCGCTCGCGGCCGCGTCGCTCGCGCAGGTCCACGCCGCGACGTTGCTCGACGGTACCGCGGTCGTCGTCAAGGTTCAGATCCCCGGCATCGAGGACGTGATCGCGGCCGACATCGCCGCGCTGCGCACGATCGCCGGCTCGCTCGGCGAGCTGCCCGGCGCCGATCTCGCGACGCTCGCGTCGGAGCTGTCGCGCGCGCTCACCGTGGAGCTCGACTATCGCGCCGAGGCCGCGGCGCTCGCCGCGTACGCCGGATCGGTGATCACGCCGGATGTGATCGATCGCGCATCGACCGCGCGCGTCCTCACGATAACGCTCGTCGAAGGCGAGCGCCTCACGACCTACCTCGCGCGCGCCACGCCCGAAGCGCGCGATCGGCTGCTCGGCGAGCTCGTCGGCGAAGTCGCGGAGCAGATCCTCGTGCGTGGTCAAGTTCATGCCGATCCGCACCCGGGAAATTTTCTCGTCACGCCGTCGGGCAAGCTCGCACTGCTCGACTTCGGCTGCATGCTCGATCTGAACGTAAGCGATCGTGCAGCCTATGCACGGCTGGTCCTCGCGATCGCCGGAGCCGACGACGGACGTGCGGCGCGTGAGCTGACTCACCTTGGTTTCATCTGCGACGACCCGGAACAGCTGGTTGCGCTCGCTTCATCGCTCGTCGGTGCGCTACGGCCCGATACGAACGTCTCCGAGCTCGACTGGCAACGTGCGTTTGCGGATCAAATCGCACACGCGAAGGCGTTGAGCGGTTTGCAGATCCCACGCTCGTTCGTGTTGCTCGGTCGGGTCCTCGCGTCGGTGGCGGGTCTACTCGCCACCTACAAGCCCGCACTCCAATTGCATCCGTTAATCGCGCGCCATCTCGCTGCCGCCATCGTATACAAGGAGCCATGAAGATCCTTGCTTGCGCGCTCCTACTCACTTCGGTTGTTGCTTGTGGTGACGACGGCGGCATGACGACACCTGCCGATGCAGCTCCCGTGGTGCCGGCTCACATCATGGTCACCGGCACCACCAAGGCGACGTCAGCGAGCGGAAGTAGCGCACTCGGGGGCGTGGCGGTCAGCGCGTATCAGAACGCCGACGAGGCAACGGTGGTCGCCACCGCGACATCCGACCAGACGGGTGCATACACGCTCGACATCACCACC
>JBDTJY010000121.1:0-96526 GCA_039935615.1 Kofleriaceae bacterium | reverse complement strand
TGAGCACGATGGATCGCGTGCCAAATCCCGAGCTTACGTTCTGGCTGATGTACGAAGCCCGGCTGTAAGAAAACCTGCGCAGTTTGCCGATCCGCCGCGTCTTGTCGACATGGCCGCGGAAAGCACTCACATGCGTACTGTTCTCGTTTCTCTCTGTCTTGGCACCTCGCTCCTCGGTGCTGCTGCACGGCGCGCTCACGCCGATGGTAACGACGTCGAGATCTCGTCGTTCGAATACATCGATGTCGTCGAGACCACCGACGGTTCGATCTGGAAAGGCGTGGTGGTCGAGCAACAGCCGAACGTCCGCTACAAGATCGCGACCGCTGATGGCAGCTTGCACGTGATCGCCGCGGGCGATGTCGTGAAGCTCTCGAAGGCGAAGAACCCGAGCTTCCACCTGCAAGCCGGCGCGAACGTCGACACCCACAACACGACCACGACGACCACATCGACCACGTCGAACAACGGCGTGACCGGGCACTTCGATCAGAGCTCCGGCATGCCGGCTCCGTACGCGACCGCCGGACTTCGCCTCGACCCCGAGCTCGACACCGTGATCCCGATGGGCGTGCTCTCGGATTCGATGACGAACACCTCGTTCGGCGCGGGCGTCCGCGTCGGCTACGAATTCATGTTCGGTAATTTCGGCCTCACGGCCGGCGAGCAGACCCGGATCACGTGGTGGGGGCTGCCGGGCGATCCGAAGAACGTCGCGTGGACGCTCGAGACGCTCGCGTATGCACGCGCCGCGTTGCACCTCGGTCGCGTCGCGCCGTACGCGCAGGTCGCGGCGGGCGTCGACACCAACTATCAGTACATGCACGCGGTCGACATGTCGCAAACGTCGCTCGGCTTCGGGCTCGACCTCGGCGCGGGCGTCTCGATCGCCGCGTCGCCGAACCTCGCGATCGACATCGGCGCGGACTACCACGCGCCGACCGATTCGTTGAACAGCCAGTCGCCGGTGAGCATCAGCTCGGAGTACCTGGCGATGCACGTCGGCGCGTCGATCCGGCTTTAGCGATCTTCGCCGTGCGCGGCGTGCTAGCGTCACGGAATGCGGATTCCACCGTCGGCGATCGTGATGACGCTCGTTATCGCCGTGCCGTTCGGATTCGCGATCCGCGATTCGTTGCAGGGCAACGACCTGCAATCGAAGAAGGAGCAGGCCGCCCAGGACGCGGTCGCCGAAGAGGCGACGCTGCGCGCCGAACAGAAGGACCGCGAGGCCCAGGAATACGAGGCGCAGAAGGTCGCCGATGCGAAGCGCAAGCAGACGCTCGCGACCCTGATCGGCTCGGTCCAGGGCTCGCTCGGCGATCGCTTCAACGGCAAGCAGGTCGGCATGCCGTCGTCGGACGAGTTCGAGAGCGCGCTCAACTCGATCGGCGGGCTCGAGGATCGCGATGGCGAACAGCCGGGACTCCAGTTGCGCGGCAACGGCGAGATCGCATCGCTGTCGTTCACGATCGGCGACGACCACTGCAGCGACATGCGCGAAGCACTCGTCAAGGCCTGGGGTGCCAGCGACGAAGATGTGTGGGTCGATGCCGAGCACGCGCGCCGCGTGAGCCTCGGTGGCCTGTTGTGCGTCCTGCACTTCGACCAGATCGTCGACGACAAGGCCTGGACCAAGACGGCGCTGTCGAACCTGACCGGCAAGACGCCCGCGCAAGCCCAGAAGCTGCTCGGCACGAGCACCGCACCGATGATCGAGGGCGAAGACAGTGACCTGTCGTGGTACCTGCCGGGTGCCACGATCGGCCGCGAGTCGACCGAGCTCGTCGCGAGCGTCGTCGACGGCAAGATCGCAGGAACGACCGCATCGACGACGGTCGGCGCGACGCAAGCCCAGGCCCTGATCACCGCGATCTCGAAGCAGCTCGGCTCCCAGCCCGTCGCCGACGAGACCGGAAATTATGTCTGGACGAACACGAACGTCGTCGCGAGCTACAGCGACTCGTGGCGGTTCACCGTGACGCGAGGTAGCACGCTCGAGAGGAACGAATGAAGCTGACCACGATCATCGCGGGCGCGGACGTTTCGGTCCCGAGCGACCAGGCGATCGATCGGGCCGCGGCGATCGCGGCGAAGCACGGCGCGAAGCTGCTCCTCGTCCACGCGCTCGGCAACGAGGCCCCGATCGGCGAGACCGACCGAGACGTGCTGAAGCACCTCGGCGAAGTCTCCGCCGCGGTCCGCACCGAGGTCGCGAAGCGGTTGGCCGCGAAGCTCGAAGCGCTGCTCGCGCAGGGCATCGAGGCCGAGCTACTCACGCCGTCCGGACCGCCGGGCGAGGTCGTCGGCCAGCTCGCGCGCGAGCGCGGTGCGCAGCTGATCGTCGTCGGCACCCATGGTCACACCGGCATCCAGCGGTTCTTGCTCGGCAGCGTCGCGACCGCGATCCTGCGCCAGGCGCCGTGCGACGTGCTCGTCACCCGCGGCAACGCGGTCAACACCGTGTTCGCGAAGCCGCTCGTCGCGGTCGATTTCTCGCCCGCCTCGAAGCGCGCGCTGCGCAGCGCGGCCGCACTCGCGCAGCCCGGCGCGCCGATCGAGGTGCTCCACGCGTGGCAACTGCCGGCCGGGTCGGTCGGCGCCGCGTTCTTCGGGGTCGATCGATTCCCGTGGAACACGATCCGCGACGCGGTCGTGGCGAGCGCGAAGAAGAAGGGCGCCGCGCTCGTCGCCGAAGGTACGAGCCTCGGCCACCCGCTCCACCTCGAGCTCGTCCAGGGTGCGCCGACGCCGGTGATCACGCACGCGGCCGAGGCCGGCGGTCATGATCTGATCGCCGTCGGCACGCATGGCCACGGCGGGTTCAGAAAATTACTACTCGGCAGTGTCGCCGAAGGCGTGATCCGTCACGCCAATTGTTCGGTGCTGGTGGCGCACGGCGAGCACGCCGGCGACACCGGGAAGTTCAAGAAGGTCGAGAAGCTCTAGGACCCACCCTCGAGGGTGAGCGCGCCGATCTTGTTGTCTTCCTTCGCCGCGTCGTCGGCGCCCGGCAGCGCCTTCTTCTGCTCGGTGATGTTCGGCCAGGTGTCGGCGCTCGGGGCCGCCTCCTTGAGCGGCGCGGGCCACGAGGCCGTATCGACCTCCGCGATCTTCTTCGCGCCGGTCACCATCGCGTTGATGTCCTTGTAGACCGCCCACTTGGTCGGCAGCTCGCTCTCCTCGAAGATCGCCGTGGTCGGGCACTCCGGTTCGCAGGCGCCGCAATCGATGCACTCGTCGGGATGGATCGCGAGCGAATTCTTTCCCTCGTAGAAACAATCCACGGGGCACACCGCAACACAATCGGTGTACTTGCACTTCACGCACGGATCAGCGACGACGTATGCCATGGCCGGATCTAGACACATCTTTTCGCAGGACGGAAGGAATGCGATCGCGGTTTTGTTGATGGTTTTCGTCGCATGTTCGGACCGTCACGAGCCCACGCCGGCCGCCGGAAACCCGGCCGGCAGCGGTAGCTCGGCCGCCGCCGTCGCGCCCGGGCCGACCGGCCCGATCGCCGACGACTACCGGGCCGACATCGACAATCTGTGCGACGTCTTGAAGCGGTCCGGCGCCGATCAACTGACGCCGGGCGAGCAGCAACCGGTGATCGCGATGTGGCTCGGTCCGAACATCAAGACCACCGCCGGTCACAACTTCCTCGTCACGATCGCGCCCCTTCAGGGTGCGGCGAAAGCCGAGGCGCTCGAGAGCGAAGCGAAGCGCGTCGGGATCGCGAGCTGTCCGCTCGCCGCGGAGTGGCGCAAGCCCGGCGCGGTCAACCGACCTTGAACGACAGGAACGTCACGCCGCGTACGAGTTTCCGACGAGCGTGAACTGGGCCACAACGCGCGACGCGAGATGTTGTGTCGCGCGCGGGGACCGTGCCACGATCGCCCGCGATGAGCGCGTGGAACGCGGAGACGCGATGGGTCTGGTGTGCGTGCGTGCTCGTGGTCGCCGGTTGTAACCAGATCTTCGGCAACAACCAGGTCACGCCGATCGGTGGCGATGCCAACCAACCCGGCATCGACGCGCCGTACGGTTTGATGAGCGTGACCTACGCGGTCGAGGCCTCGCCGCACGACGCTCTGCACCAGGCGCAACCGGAGTTCACGCCGTTCGATACGGTCGTCCACGTCGGACCGCTCGATCCGGCGAACCACAGTCTCGACGACCTGACCGTGAGCGTGGTCACCGCCGGCTCGTTCACGGTTCCGACCGACACCCTGACCAGCATCTCCGCGCCGCGCTATCGGCTGATCTACACGAGACCGGACGGCCTCGACGTCGAGCTCCAGTCCTCGGTCAAGAACGCGAGCCTCGTGGTTCCCCGGATCGGCCGGCTCGATCGCGTCAACGTCGCCGCCGCCTCGGATCTCTCGGTCGCGTTTTCGGGCGGTCCGGACAACACCGCGGGATCGTGGACCCACGGTCGGATCATCGGCACCGGACTGTGGTCGATCTTCGAGCTCGGCCGGTGCTGCATGTTCGGGCAGCCGGTTGTCGACTACAGCACGTTCCTCTCGATGAGCGGCCCGCTCGGCGCACCCCAGGCAGCGGCCACCGACACCCTCGTCTTCACCGACAGCAACAGCGACAGCGGCGGCACCTACGACGGCTACCACGACAAGGTCTACGGCTACGCCACCGTCACGCTCGACGGTTTCGATGGCAGTGGCGCGCCGATCAATCCGACGGTCTCGAACTGGAAGACGCCCCCCACCCTGACGTCGTTGGGCGTGGTCCCGCCGTTCAGTTTGTACTCCCAGCGCGTGTTGTCCGCGCTCAACGACACGACGATGACCGACACCGTCGACTATCCCGATCCCGTCGTCGCGGGCGGCGTGATCGCGACCGACAACGTCATGCCGTTCACCGACAATCTCGTCAACCAGGCCATCGTCAAGGCTACCAACGGCGACCTCGATCGTGTGGTGTTCGCACCGCTCGGCCGGTCGCTCGGCAATCCGATCCGGTTCATCAATCCGTACAACGGCATCGACGCGCCGGCGTTCCCGACGGCGGTCTACCTCTCGGGCTCGGTGACGCGGATGTTTGAGGGCACGTCGACCAGCGTGCGCAGCGGGATCCAGGTCGTCGCGCTGCAGACCGACAAGACCGCGACGACTCCGGACGTCAACTTCGGCGACGGCGTCGGGCTCGCGACCGGCATCGCGATCGGGGCGACCAACACCACGATGATGCCGGCAACGAAGAGCCTCGTCTCGGTAGACAACGTCACGGTGAACAGCCCGCTCAACGCGGAGACCCAGTCGTTCGACCTCACGTTCGCTTCCGACTCGACCGACCCGAACGCGGCGATCACGGACTGCACGATCACGCTCTATCAGATCGAGTCGACCATGCTGACGCCGGTCCGGCGCTACCTGATCAACACGCTTCCGAACGCGGCCACGGGCGCGCCGGTGATCATCGACGCGCGCTTGTTCGATTTCGTTCACTCCTACACGTTCGGGATCTCCTGCTATCACGGCCACCCCAATGCGATCACGGGCGACTGGCGCTCGGTCACGTTCCCGTTCGCGGTGTCGACGATCTACAGCCATTCGTTCACGGTGGCCGCTCCTGTTCCGTAGTGTCCGTCCGGAGCTCGGACGATCTTGTCCGCCCAGCGGACGCGCCGGACAATCGGGCACGTAGTTCCGAGCGGTTGGCTTCGGCACGCGATGTGGATCATCGCGGTGCGAGGTCCCAATGTCCGAAGAAGAAACCAAGAAGAACAAATCCATCTCCGAAGCCGTGCGCGCGATCCACAAGCAGTTCGGCTCCGGTTCGATCATGCGTCTCGACAACAGCACCGTGCAGGCGGTGGAGGTCATCCCGACCGGCTCGATCGCGCTCGATGTCGCGCTCGGCTGCGGTGGCTTGCCGCGCGGCCGCATCGTCGAGATCTACGGGCCGGAGTCGTCCGGCAAGACCACGCTGACGCTGCACGCGATCGCCGAGGCGCAACGTGCCGGCGGTGTCTGCGCGTTCATCGACGCCGAGCACGCACTCGACACCGACTACGCGCGGCGGCTCGGCGTGCACCTCGAGGATCTGCTGGTCAGCCAGCCCGATTGCGGAGAGCAAGCGCTCGAGATCGCCGACACGCTCGTGCGCACCGGCGCGATCGATCTGATCGTGGTCGACTCGGTGGCGGCGTTGACCCCGCGCGCCGAGATCGAAGGCGACATGGGCGATGCGCACATGGGCCTGCAAGCGCGGTTGATGAGTCAGGCGCTGCGCAAGCTCACCGCGGTGATCTCGAAGACGCGAACGACGATCATCTTCATCAATCAACTGCGCATGAAGATCGGCGTGATCTACGGCAACCCCGAGACCACGACGGGTGGCAACGCGCTCAAGTTCTACTGCTCGGTGCGGCTCGATATTCGGCGCAAGAAGGCGATCAAGCGCGGGGAAGAGACGATCGGCAGCGAGGTGAAGGTCAAGGTCGTGAAGAACAAGTGCGCCCCGCCGTTCCGCGAAGCCGAGTTCGAGATCCTCTATGGCACTGGCATCAACAAGCTCGGCGAGCTCGCCGATACGGCCGAGAAACTCGGACTCGTGGAGAAGTCAGGGACTTGGTACTCGTACGGTGGACAGAAAATCGGTCAGGGCCGTGACAAGGTTCTCGCTCACCTCGACGAGCACCCCGTGCTGGCGGAGCAATTACGAGGTGCGCTCGTCGCACAGGCCCGTCGCGTGGCGTCAGGACAGATCCCGCCGCCGGTCCCGTCCGGGCAGGTCGCAACCGCGTAACTCGCGTGGCTACATGCATTTCTCGTCGACAAATGATGCATTTCGTTGCAGTTCGTAACATCTCACTAACGGTTGATTGACGGTATCGGCCGCGAGTTGGACTCTGATCGTCGCTGTGTCTCGGGTTCGTTCGGTACTGATCGTCGACGACGACAAAACTGTGCTGCAATCCTGCGAGCGCAGCTTGAAGGCGGACCGCAAGGTCTACGCCACGAGCGATCCCGCGCGCGCACGAACGTTGGTCCGATCGTTCAAACCGGACGCGGCGATCGTCGATCTGCGGATCGGCGAAGAGTCCGGAATCGATCTCATCCGCGATCTCCGGAAGCTGCATCCCGACGTCAAGATCGCGCTGCTCAGCGGATATCTCTCGGTTACGGTGACGATGGCGGCGGTGAAGGCGGGCGCCGAAGTGGTGCTATCGAAACCGGTCGGGGTGCGCGAGATCGTGCGTCACCTCGAAGAAGGCACCTCGCCGGAGCCCGATATTCACGAAACTCCGACGCTGGAGAGGGTGGAGTGGGAGCACATGAATCGCGTTGTCGCCGACACGAAGGGCAACCTGTCCGAGGCTGCCCGACGGTTAGGGATCTACCGACAGACGCTGCAACGACGGCTGCATCGCAAGCCGCCGAAGGCTGGCCGTTAAGTGTCCATCACCATTCTCGCCTCCAACGATCCGACCGCGCCGCTCGCCCGGCGCTTGGATCCCGCGACCACGATCGTGTTCGAGGATCGCTATGACCTCGCCACGAAGCTGGTCGCGCTCGCGCCGTCCGCGGCGACGACGATCGATCTGGTCGGCCTGACCGGCAGCGATCACCTCGTGACGCTGCACGGCCGGCCGATCGATTCGCAGATCGGACGGGTCCGCGCGTTCTGGCGCGAGCTCGCCGATCGAGGCACTCTGGGACATCTCGGGATCACGTCGCTCCGGTTAGTCGGCTGCCTCAGCGCGGTCGGCAGCCGGGCACGCGCCACGCTCGGTGCACTCTCAGAGATTCTCCAGGTCGACGTGGTCGGGACCGGCGAGCTGGTGTCGCTCGCCGACTTCGGCCCGGACGGCTTCACCCCGCACGCCACGCCGATCGGCGGCCGGTTCCTCGATCTCGACGCCCTGCCCGCTCGTCCCGCCGACGAAGGCGTGCGCGTGATCACAGCGGCGATGGGTCATGACGTGCTGAGTCAGATCCGGCGCAACAGCGGCACGACGCTTCCCGACCTGCTTGCACGCTCGAATAGCTCGCTCGCGATTCCAAGCGCGACCACGGGCCTGTTTCACCACGTGGAGCTCCTGCTCGATCACGAGCTCGTGCGCACCGGCGACGTCGTGTTCCACGTCGACGATCCGCGCGAGCTCCGCCGGATCGTCGAAGCGTAGCGGTCAGCGTAAGCGTGAGCGCCGGGACGACGACGACCTCTGTGCCCGCTTGCACCGCCAGGCGAATTGGTCGCTTGCACCGCGACGGTCGAACGGTGCAAGCACCCGAGACCGCTCGCTTCGCTCGCTCCAAGTCGCGCTTACGCTTACGCTCATCGCTTACGCCTACGAGCTGAACAGATCTCCAAAACGGCGCACACAGTTCCGATGGTCGAAGCGTAAGCGTAAGCGGTCAGCGTAAGCGTAGGCGGATCTGGGGCCCCGTCATGGCGATCCGCCGCTTGCACCCCGACGCTCTCGCCTCGGAACCGGAGCTTTACCGGCAAGGGGCCACGGACTCCAAGGGGCAGATCGGATCGCGCGAACGGCGTCGATCGATCTGCCCTTGGGATCCTTTCCGCCCTTGGCGGTGAGACTCCGGAACGCGATCAGTTCATCGGGCAGCCGCGATCAGTTCATCGGCAGCTCGGCGACGAGCTGGTGCTCGACGAGCCGGCGATAGATGCCGCGGCGCTCCATCAGCTCGTCGTGCGCGCCTTGCTCGACGATCCGCGCACCCTCGATCACGATGATCCGATCGGCATCGCGCACCGTGGACAGCCGGTGCGCGACGATGATCGTCGTTCGGTCGGCCATGATCCGCGCGAGCGCGGTCTGGACGGCGGCTTCACTCTCGGCGTCGAGGTTCGAGGTCGCCTCGTCGAGGATCAGCACGCGGGGATTCGCGATCAGCGCGCGCGCGAGGGCGATGCGCTGCTTCTGACCGCCGGACAGCTTGGTGCCGCGCTCGCCGATCACCGTGGCGTAGCCCTCGGGGAAGCTCGTGATGAAGTCGTGCGCGTTCGCGTCTTTCGCGGCCTGTTCGATCTCGGCGTCGCTCGCGCCCTGCTTGCCGTACGAGATGTTGTCGCGGATCGATCCGGAGAACAGCACGGGCTCCTGCGCGACCATCGCGAGCGCACCGCGCAGATCGGCGAGCGCGAGGTCGCGCACGTCGACGCCCTCGAACAGCACGCGCCCGGCGTCGACGTCGTAGAACCGGTAGAGCAACGCCAGGATCGTCGACTTGCCGGCGCCCGACGTGCCGACGACGGCGATGCTCTCGCCCGGTTGGATCACGAGATCGACGCGATCGAGCACCGCGACCTCAGGCCGCGCGGGATAGCTGAAGCTCACGCCCTCGAGCGTGATCGCGCCCTTGCCCGCGGGCAGGGGCGTGGTGACCTCGGGATCGCGAATCTCCGGCTCGGTGTCGATCACCGCGAACAGCCGATCGGTGGCGCCGGCCGCGCGCTGCAGCGAGGCCCACAGCCCGGCGAGGTCGGCGACCGCACCCGCGACGATGAACGTGTAGAGGAAGAACGAGGTCAGATCGCCCGCCGATAGCGTCCCGGCGATCAACGCGCGGCCGCCGAGCCACACGACCGCGGCGATGCCGACGTAGCCGCCGGTCATCGCGGTCGAGAAGAACCACGCGCGCCACCGCACGAGGTCGAGCGTCTTCGCGAACGCGTTCTCGACGCCGCTGCGATACTTCGCGGCCTCGCGGCGCTCGGCGCCGAACGCCTGCACGGTCGCGATCGCGCCGATCGATTCTTGGACCTCGCCGGAGACCTGCGCGAGCTGATCCTGGACCCCGCGCGTCATCGTGCGGATCTTGCGGCCGAACACCATCGTCGACAGGACGATCGGCGGAACGATCGCGAGCATCAGCAGCGTGAGCTTGACGTCGATCACGAACAGCATGATCAACGCGCCGATCATCTGGACTCCGTTGCGCGTCGCCATCGAGAGGTCGCTGCCGACGACGTCCTCGACGACGGTGACGTCCGAGGCGAGCCGGCCGACGAGCTCGCCGCTGCGGCGCTCGTAGAACCACGCGAGCGGCAGCGTGATCAGGCGATCGACGACCAGGCTCCGCAAGTCGGCGACGACGCGCTCGCCGAGCCAACTGATGCTGTAGTGGCGCAGCCACACGAGCACCGCGTTCGCGGCGAACAGCCCGAGCAGGCCGACCACGATCAGGTCGAGGTCGTGGGTCTGCTTGGAGTGCATCCCGACGTCGATCGCGTAGCGCGCGGCCTGGGGGTACGCGAGCGTGATGCCCGAGGCCGCGGTCAGCGTCACCACCGCGAGCACGAACCGCGCTCGGTGCGGTCGCAGCAGCGCGGTCAGCCGCCATAGCACCGCGAGCTTGCGCTTGTCCTTCGGGACCGGCCCGGCTTTGCCGCCCAGGCCGGCGTGACCGTCGATATAGGCGCCGCTCACTGCGGGCATTGTAACGCTTCCGTATTAAAACCCCCGGCATGCGTACCTGGCCGATCATCCTGGGACTCGCCGCCTGCGGCAGCCACGCCTCCAAGCTCGATTCCGTCGAAGGCGGGACCGATGCTCTGTGGGACCTCGCACCCGATGGCACCGAGGTCGGGATCGTCGCGTCGCCCAAGGCGATCCGGCTCGTGCTCGACGGTGTGACCGCGGCGCAGAAGCTGTTCGCGACGCCCGACTTCGCACCGATGAAGCCGACGGCGAACGCGCTGATCGGCGCCTTGCTCGGCACGCCCGACTCGACGCCGGCGGCGGCCGGCCTGTCGGCCGACAAGGGCTTCGCGATGTTCATCACGAGCGACGGCGTGCTCGGCGTGATGCCGGTCGGCGATCGCGACAAGTTCATGGCGACCAAGCACGGCACGCGCGGCAGTGGCAGCGATAGCGACACGCTCAACGGCAACACGTGCAAACCGATCCGCGAGCTCTACGTGTGCGCGACCACCGAGAAGCTGTTCGATCGGCTCGGCAAGGCCTCGCTGCGCGGCAAGGCGGCCGCGCTCGCCGGCGGCGCGGGAGACGTCGAGATCTACGCGCCGCAGCTTCCGCTGTTCGGCGGTGGCCCCGGCGATCTCGCGCTCACGTTCGCGCTGTCGCCCGGCGCGATCACCGCGCGCGGGATGTGGACCGGCAAGCCCGCCGGCTCGCTCGGTGCGATGACCGGCATCGTGGCGCCCAAGCCGATGATCGCGAACGCTGCCGGCTTCGTGGCGGCGGACCTCTCCAAGCTCGTCGGCGGCTTGCCACCGATCCCGATCGCCGGCGGCGTGACGTTCGATGCGCTCGCGGGCTCGCTCGCGGGTCCGATCAGCGCCGTGATCCCCGCCGGCACCGTCGACATCCAGGTCACCGCGCCGCTCAAAGACATCGCGCCGGCGAGGACCGCGCTCGAACACTGCAAAGACCTCGGACAGTTCCTCGATCTCGCCGATCAACAGCCGGCGAACGCGTGCCGCTTCAAGATGCAGAGCGCGAGCGTGCTCGAGCTCGAGGCGTGGGTCGACGAAGCCGGCAAGGCGCTGCGCCTCGGCGCGCATCGCGATGCACCGAGCGCCGGTGCGGTGCTCGCGCTGACGCCGATCGGCGAGGAGCTCGCGCACGGCGATTGGACCGCGGTGTTCTGGGGTCGCGGCACGATGGTCAACCTCACCGGCATCACGCCGATCACCGCCGACGTGCCACCGGCCGGCGCCGCGGCGTTGCATGCGATCTCGCTCGTCAACGAGCTCGGCGTCGGCATCAAGGTCGACGACAAGGGCGTACGGTTGCGCGGCGTCGTTCGCACCGTGTGGGCCAACCCGCCCGACGTGATCGCGAAGGTGCTCGCGATTCCCGGCGCCGACATCCTGCACGGCAAGTCGACCGAGCCGGCCAAGGCGATCGCGGCGGGCGCGAGCGGGTCGCCGTTCGCGGCCGACTTCACGGCCGGTCAAGGTGGCCTGATGGTGCCGGCCGCGGCGCTCGGCATCGCGTCCGCGATCATCGTGCCCGCGATCGATTCGCTCCTCGGCAACGGCGGTGGCGACGACACGATGCCGCCGATGCCGACGCCGGCCGACGATCCGACGCCGTAACTGCGCATACACTCCGGGTTCCCCGGAGGATCGATGAACGCTCGCTGGTTGGTACTCGTCTCGTTGTTCGCGTGCGGCTCGCACGTCCCCGCGACCGCTCCGCCGCCGCCACCTGTCGCTCCGGTGGCGGTCGCCGCGCCCGCCGATCCGATGCAGGCGATCACGCCGATCGATCCCCAGATCGTGGTCGGCCACCTCGCGAACGGCCTCACGTACTACGTGATGAAGCACCGCAAGCCGGAGACCCGCGCGTCGCTGTGGCTCGCGGTCAACGCGGGCTCGGTGCTCGAGGATGACGATCAGCGCGGACTCGCGCACTTCGTCGAGCACATGGCGTTCAACGGGACCAAGCGGTTTCCGAAGCAGGACATCGTCAACTACATCGAGAAGGTCGGCATGGAGTTCGGCGCCGACGTCAACGCCGGCACGTCGTTCGACGACACCACGTACCAGCTGACGGTGCCGACCGATCAGCGCGACGTGCTGATGAAGGGCCTCGATATCCTGCGCGACTGGGCCGGTGACATCTCGTTCGATGCCGGCGAGCTCGACAAGGAGCGCGGCGTCGTCCTCGAGGAATGGCGGCTCGGGCGCGGCGCGTTCGCGCGGATCGAGGACCAGCAGTGGCCGGTGTTGTTCGCCGGATCGAAGTACGCCGAGCGCTTGCCGATCGGCTTGCCCGAGACCTTGAAGACGGCGAAGCGCGACCTGCTCGTGCGGTTCTACAAGGACTGGTACCGCCCCGACAACATGGCGGTGATCGCGGTCGGTGATTTCGACCCGGCCGAGATGGAGAAGGAGATCCAGAAGCGGTTCGGTGACCTCACGAATCCGGCGAAGGAACGGTCGCGGACGACCGTCGCGGTGCCGCACGATCAGCCGACCGCGGCGACGGTCGCGACCGATCCGGAGATGCCGATCACGTCGGTCGCGATCTACGACAAGCTCGATCATCGCCCCGAGCTGACCAAGGCGGACTACCGGCGCTTCGTCGTCGAGAGTCTCTATCACGCGATGCTGAACGCGCGGTTCGGCGAGCTCGCGCTCGATCCCGATGCGCCGTTCATGTTCGCCGGTAGCGGCGTCGGTGGACTGGTCCGCGGCGCCGACATGTTCCAGCGCCAGGCGCAGGCCAAGGAGGGCAAGGTCAAGGAAGCGCTCACCGCACTCGTCAAGGAGATCCTGCGCGTCGAGAAGTTCGGCTTCGTGAAGTCCGAGCTCGATCGCGCGCAGCGCTCGGTGATCGCGGAGTACGAGAAAGAGGCGAAGGAGTGGGACAAGACTCCCGATCCGGATCTCTGCGACGAGATCACCCGCAACTTCTACGAAAAGGAGCAGATGGGTGGCCGTGCGCTCGAGCTCGCCTACGCGAACGAGATGATGCCCGGCATCACGCTCGACGAGCTCAACCACCTCGCGAAGACCTGGGGCAGCGACCGGGGCCGCGTGATCGCGATGGCCGGTCCGGCGTCGTCGGCGCTGCCCACCCAGGCCGAGATCAAAGCGATCTACGCGGCGGCGAGCACCGCGCCGCTCGAGCCGTGGAAGGACGACGGCGCGGATCTCGAGTTGCTCCCGCACGTGCCAAAACCGGGCACGGTCACCGCGGAGACCCACGACGCGGCGCTCGATGCGACGGTGTGGACGCTGTCGAACGGCGCGAAGGTGATCGTGAAGCCGACGACGTTCCAGAACGACGAGATCCTGTTCGACGGTTGGAAGCCGGGCGGCACGTCGACGCTGAGCGACACCGACTACGCGCAGGTGCGCTGGTCCGGGTTGATCAGCGGCATGGGCGTCGGCGAGCTATCGCAGACTGCGCTCGAGAAGGTGCTGTCGGGCCACGTCGTCAACGTCGCCGCGGGCTACAGCGAGCTCGCCGATACGGTCAACGGATCGACGCGGCCGGCGGATCTCGAGACGATGTTGCAGCTCGCGTATCTGCGGATGACGGCGCCGCGCAAGGACGCGCGCGCATTCGCGGCGTGGCAGCGCGACCAACTCGAGTTCGTGCGCCATCGCGCGCTCGAACCAGACACCCAGTTCTGGGAGCAGCTCGCGGCGATCCAGACCGGCAATCACTTTCGCCATCGGCCGCAGACCGAGGCGATGCTCGCGCTCGTCGATCCGGACAAGGCGCTCGAGGTCTACAAGTCGCAGTTCGCCGATTCCTCCGGCTTCACGTTCTCGTTCGTCGGCAACCTCGATCTGAAGGTGTTGAAGCCGCTCGTCGAGACCTACCTCGCGAGCTTGCCGGGTAGCGCCAAGAAGACCTCGTGGAGGGACATCCACGTCCACTGGGCGCGCGGGCCGATCACGAAGATCGTCGTCGCGGGGACCGAGCCGAAGAGTCATGTCGCGATCACCGAGACCGCGGCCGATACGTGGTCGCTCGACGGCGAGCGCGATGCGGCGATCCTGTCGAAGGTGCTCGAGATCCGGTTTCGCGAGGTGCTGCGCGAGGACATGGGCGGCGTCTACGGCGTCGGGGTCGGCGCCGCGATCGAGCGCCAGCCCAAGCCGCGCCGCGAATTCGAGATCAGCTTCACGTGCGATCCGGACAACGTCGACAAGCTCGAGGCGGCGGCGCTCGGCGAGATCGCGAAGATCTCGAAGGATGGCATCGGCGAGGACTACCTCGCGAAGGTCAAGGAGCAGATCCGCCGCGAGCACGAGGTCAACGTCAAAGAGAACCCGTGGTGGGTCGGCGAGATCCACGACGCGTACTGGTACGGCGATGACTTCACCACCGCGAGCGATGTCAACGCGGTGCTCGCTCGCGCGACCAGCGACCACGTCAAGGCCTCGGCGAAGCGGTTCTTCGATCCGAAGCACCTCGTGATCGGCGTGATGAAGCCGAAGCCGGCGAAGTAGTCAGTTCACGACGACGGTGAGCGCCGGCGAGATCGTGCCGGCGCCGGTGTGGTTCGTGGTGTACGCGATCACCCAACCCTCGCCACCACCACCACCGCCGCCACCACAGCTATCGTTGCCCACCGCGGTCGTGCCATTGCCGGTCGTCGAGCCGGTCGCACCGGCGAGTCCGCACGTGCCGCCGTGGGCCGCGCCACCGTTCGCCGCGTTCGCACTCGGTTGCCCGTCCTGCCCGACGTTGCCGTGTTCCGCGAACGGTCCGCTGCCACCACCGCCGGCGCCATTCGCCGCGAGCGTGCCGCCGGTCATCACCATGTTGTGACTGTCGAGGCCGATGTAGCCACCCGCGCCGCCGCCACCACCACCGGCGGCGGCACCTTGCGGCGAGCCCGCGCCCGCGGCACCACCGGCGACGATCGTTCCAGCGATGTGGATGTCGCCCATCGCGGCGAGCTCGATCGCGCCACCACCGAGGCCACCCTTGGAGACCGTCGTCGCGGTCGCCGGCGCGACCGCACCCGGACCGGCGGCACCGCTGTCGGCTCCGGGACAACCGCCACGCACGAGTGCCGGCATCCCGCCGCCGGTACCGCCGAGGCCACCCAACCGCGGACACGTCGCGGGCGGCGTGCACATCATGTCGCCAACCGCACCGCCGCCGCCGTTGCCGTGGAACGCACCGCCGCCACCACCGCCGGAGCCGCCGGACTGCACCGCGATCTGGCCGGGCGTCGCGAGGGTCGGCCCGGTCGTCGACGACGCCGCGGCGCACGGGGCGGACTGCGCACCCGCGCCGAGCTGCGTGGTCTGTTGGATGTGGCCGGTCGCATCCGTCTCGGTCGTGTGACTGCCGACATCGATCTCGCCCATCACGTCGAGCATGCCCCACGAGGCGACCAGCAACGGCTTGGGCCCGACGACGTTGACCAGCGTGTTCGGGCCGACACTGAACGTCGCGACCGACAGCACCGCGAGGTACGAGCCGTCGCTCTGCTGGATCGTCAGCGGCGAGCTCACGATCACGGTGCCGCTCTTGTCGGTGAGCACGCCACCGTCGGTCGTCGTGTCGTACTTGTACGGGCTCGCGCCCGTCGTCAGCATCACGCCGGGCATCGGCGAACCGATCAGGCACGGCATGAAGTGCACCGGGTGCCACGATGCACACACCGGCGGCGCATCGCCGAGGTCGGCATCGATCGGCACCATCGCGTCGACGTCGATGCCGTCGATCGGGCCGTCGATCGGGCCATCGATCGGGCCATCGATCGGGCCATCGATCGGGCCGCCGCCGTCACCGCTGCCGGCGTGTGGCGAGAACCCGCAGGCCACGAGTCCGATAAGGAGGTAGCCCCGCACCTTCCTCACCGATCCTATGCCTACTTCGCGGGCTTTGCGGTGTCGGTCTTCGGCACACGGACCGCCTCGTAGACGTCCCTGCTATCCGTCAGGAAGTGCTTGGCCGCCGCCTCGACGTTGGCGCTGGTCATCCGAGCCAGCGTCTTCGAAGTATCCGGGATGTCGTTCGGGTCGTCCTTGTAGTGGAACGCGTTGATCAGGCGCTGCGACCAGAACCGGTTCGTGCGGAGGTCGGTCTCGCGGCTGCGCGTGTAGATCTGTTTGACCTTGTCGAGGTGGTCGGCGTCGATCCCGTTCTTCGCGACGTTCGCGATGTCGTCCTTGGCCGCCTTGATCAGCTCGGCGACGCGCGTCGGATCGCACCCGAACGAGATCGAGAACGTGCGCTCCTGATGAGGCGAGCGCCACACCGAGCCGCCGGCGCCGACGCCGTAGACGCCGCCCTTGTCCTCGCGCAGATCCTCGCGCAGGTAGTTCGAGAGCACCTGGCCGAGCGTGTACACGTCGCGCTCCTTATCCTGCGACCACGAATCGTCGCCGTGATAGTCGATGCGCACGGTCGCCTTCGGCTCGACGCCGAGATCGAACTGCTTGGTGACCACGCCACCGATCTTGCGAATGCCGAGATCCTTCTCCTTCTCGTGACGGCCCTTGCTCGGCAGGCTCGCGAGATAGGTCTCGACCATCGGGCGCAGCTTCGCGAGATCGACCTCGCCGACGATCACGAAGTTCCAATCGGCGACGTCGCCGAAGCGATCCTTGTAGAACGCGAGGGCCTTGTCGAGGTCGACCTTCGCGTAGTCCTCGGGCTTCGGGAACGAGTGACGAAGGTTGCCCTTCCACTCGGCCTCGAGCGACTGCTTCGCGAACTGGAACTCCGGCGAGCGCGCCTGGTTCGCGAGCTGCTCGGCGCTGTTGACCTGCCAGTTCTTGAACTGCTCCTCGTCCTTGCGCGGCGCCGTCATGCGCAGATACGTGAGCTGGAACAGGGTCTCGAGATCCTTCGGCGACGCCGAGGCGTTGAGGCCTTCACCGGTCTCCTGGATCGTCGGGTTCACGCTGACCTTCTTGCCGGTGAGGATCTTGCCGAGCGTGTCGGCATCGAACTCCGCGACGCCGCCGAGCGCCGCGACCTGGGTCGCGAACCTCGCGTTGTTGTAGTTCGCGTCGCTGGCCATCGCCTGGCCACCCGGCGAGTCGGCCGCCATGACCACCGAGTCGTGCTCGAAGTCACTCGGCTTGATGATCACGGTCGCGCCGTTCGACAGCGTCCACACCGTCACACCGATCTTGTCGAACGTCTTCTCGCTCTTGATCGAGCCCGGCTTCGGCGGCGTCGTCATCAGCGCGGTCGGGATCGCCTTGTCTTCCCATGCGGGGATGTCGGACTTCTCGACCTCGGCGATGATCGCCTTGACGCGGTCCTGGGTCGGCGCGGCCTGGCCCTCGGGGACCGAGATCGAGATCGCGCGGTTGTCGGCGCCGCCGAACGTCTTGATGTCGGCGTTGACGTCGTCGACGGTGACCTTCGCGAGCGCCTTCTTCGACAGGTCGCGCTCGTCCTCGGGCGAGATCACGAACTCGCCGGTCAAGAAGTGGCGCACGAGCTCGGCGACGATCTGCCGGCTGTCGAGCGTCGCGTGCTTGTCGACCTCGGCGTCGAAGTCGCGAGCGAGCTCGACCTTCGCGCGATCGACCTCGGACTGCGTGATGCCGTGGCGCTCGACGCGGAGGCTCTCGGTCAGCAACTGGCGCAGCGCGTCCTCGATCTTGCCGTTCTTCACCGCGGCGAACCGCACGAAGTCATCGGTCTCGCGGTTCTCGCCGTTCATGCCGGAGAACGCCGCCTGGAACGACGCGTCGGGGCGACGGTGCAGCACGGCGAACCGATCGTTGATCACGTGCTCGTAGAGTTGCTCGGTGACGATGCGCTGGAGATCGTGCAGCGACGCCTTGGGCCGCACCGGCACGAAGTTGTGGATCACGACGGTCGCGGTCGGCAGCTCCTTGTCGCTCTCGATCGAGATCCGCGTGCCTTCGGCCTTCGGGAGTCCGCCCTGCAACTTCTTGCGCTCGATCGTGGGATTCTTCAGATCGCCGAACCGCGCCTTGATCTCTTTTTCGATCATCGCCGGGTCGAAATCACCGACGGCGATCACCGCCATGTTGTCGGGGCGATACCAGTCCTTGTAGTAGCGATACAGCGCCGCGCGATCGGCCTTCTTGAGGATGTCCGGATCGCCGATCACATTGCGGACCGCGTAGCGCGTGCCCTTCAACAGCACCTTGTTGTGCTTGTCCGCGAGCCGCGCCTGCGCGCCGCGACCGAGCCGCCACTCTTCGAGGACGACGCCGCTCTCCGACTTCACTTCTTTGTCGTCGTAGGTCGCGTCGCCCGCCCAGTCGCGCAGAATGTCGAGGCCCTTGCCGATGAACTCGTTCTCGGTCGGGACCTCGAGCTGATACACGGTCTCGTCCTGGTTCGTGTACGCGTTGAGGTCCGCGCCGAACCGCATCCCGATCGACTGGAGGTAGTTGATGATGTCTTGCTTCGGGAACCGCTTGGTCCCGTTGAACGACATGTGCTCGTCGAAGTGAGCGAGGCCGTTCTGGTCGTCGTCCTCGAGCATGCCGCCGGCGTTGACCGCGAGCCACAGCCGCGCGCGCTTCTCGGGCTTGCCGTGTTTGCGGATGATGTACGTCAGGCCGTTCGGCAACACGCCTTGACGAACATCCGCGGCGAGTGCGAGCGGCGCCAGGTCCGGAGCGACCGGCGCGGGCGTGGATCCCGTCGGCGGCGTTTCGGTCGTTCCCGTCGGCGGCGGAGCTACCACCGTCTGCGGCTTCGAACCGCCGCACGCGAGCAGCGTGGCGGCGAACAGCGTGAGCATGCTCTTCATGGACGGGACATTGGCACGTCCCTCAACCCTCGGTCGCTCGCGTCGTCTGGTTTTACGCTCCGATCGGATCGTCCGGAGAGGCCTGAACCGGGTCGAACAAGGCGGCGAGCTCCTCGGATTTCTTCGCCGCATCGCGACGTCCGAGGTCGATCAACTGCGAGCAATATTCGCCGTCGAACAACAGGTACGATAGCAGATCGTTTTCTTTCGCGCCCTCGCCCGACGTCAAGCGTCCGAGCAAGCGCTTCGCGATCAAGCCGTTGACCTTCATGCGACCGGCGCGCACGAACTCGGCGGCGATCTTGCCGATGTCCTCGGACGGGCGGATGTGCGTCGCGTGGATCCGGCGCAGCGGCGCACCACGCAGGCGCACGAGCTCGTGGTTCATCATCTCTTCGAACCGTCCGCCGAACGACGCGCGCCCGGCCTCGAGGATCATGTTGATCCGCTCCATGCGCATGAGGTCGTACTCGGTGTGATCGAGCAGCAGCGCGTTGAGCGCCTTGCCGGCGAGGAACAGCGGCCTGGGATAGCCCGCCGGCAGCTCCGGCGTCAGCGACTTCGGCTCGCGCGAGATGTGCTTGAGCGAGACCAGCAGCAGGCGATCCGCGCCGAGCCGGATCGCCGGCGACATCGGCGTGTTCTGGCGCAGACCGCCGTCGGTGAAGTACTCCTCGCCGATCTTCACGGCGGGGAACAGCATCGGGATCGCCGCCGACGCGAGCACGTGGCGCGGGCCGATCCGCGCTGCGGTGTGACGCACGAACGGATCGCGGCTCCACTCGCGCGGCACCGGCTCGGCGCTCGATAGGAACACGACCGTGTGGCCGGTCGCGACGTGGGTCGCCGACACCGACAGCGCGTGGAGGTGACCGCCGCGCAAGCTGCGCTCGATGCCGCGCCACGGGATCGTGCGGATCACGAACCGCTCGAGGCCGCTCGTATCGAGCAGGCCGCCGTAGCGAAAGCTGCCGGGCGGCGGCGGTGGCGGATCGCCGCCGAGCAACATCTTGCCGGCGCGCCACAGATCGCCGGCTTGGAGACCGATCAGCTCCTCGATCCGCAACGAGCGCCACGCCGACACGATCTGCTCCGCCTGCGACGCCGGATCGGACATCGTCGCGGCCATGAACGCGGCGTTGATCGCACCGACGCTGGTCCCGGTGACGATGTCGATCGGCACCTGCCGGCCGAGCTGCTTCGCCAGATCGGTGCGGATGTAGTGAATGATCCCGGCTTCGTAGGCGCCGCGAGAGCCACCTCCCGACAGCACGAATCCGACTTTGGGCCGAGGGCGGGTCGCCAAGGATTGTATTGTCGCGTCGAGGCGTAGGTGGGCGCAACCGTTCGCGTGTGATGTTGTCTGTCGGAGCGCTGCGCTGACGATGGATCAATCAGGGACGATCAATCAGGACGATCAATCAGGGACGGTAACAAAAGACGAAACGTAGCTCCGTCCAAGTCTTCGATTACACATGCTCGACGAGGGACGGTTACAAAGTAACGGGGCCGGCCCTCGGCGCACGTGCGAAGCGAGAGAGATCGAGGCCACCGCACCGGGGTTCGAGGTCCAGTTTTGTTACCGTCCCTCGCGGCCTTCGTGGTTTCGCGAAGTTGCCAGAAGGTACGTTTCGTCTTTTGTTACCGTCCCCAGTTCGGCTTCAGGGGCGCGGGCCGTACGGATCGATCGTCGTCGGCGGCTGCGGCGCGTCGGGGACGAGCACCGTGGCCGGTGGCGCGACGGGCGCGAGCTCGGGGATGCCGGGCGGCGGGGCGGCGATGCCGGCGTCAGTTTGATCGTCGCTGATCGGCTCGAGCCGCGCGTGGATCACGCCGCTCGTGATCGGGACGAAGCGGTAGCGAGCGATTGCGTGGCCGGGGAGCACGAACGTGAACTCGTGCTCGTGACCGTCGGCCATGCCACTCCAGTAGGCGGGCGTCGGGCCGAGCAGGACCCCATCGACCGCGGCCTGCGCGAATTGTGGGGTCGAGCGAAGGATCACGTCGATCGGACGGCCCGGGCGATTGGTGGTCGAGGGGCGAGGCGGATCGTTGGTGCGGACGCCGACCGTTTGATCGAGCGGCACCGGACCGAGCGGCCGCGCCGGTGCGTCCATCGGGACCGGTTTGGGCGGGGGCGCGCTCGCGCTACCGGAACAACCGGCAACTGCGACGACGACGACCCAGCGCATGCCGGGCTTGTAGCACGAAACTAGTGGCCCCTCTTCGGCTTCACGTCTTCGACCTTCTTGCGCTGGGCGTCGTCGAGGACGCGCCGCGCACCGTGCCACGCGAGGATCCGGGCCTTGCGGATCGCGGCCTCTTGCTGAGTGACCGCATCGATCGAGCGCGAGATGTCGGCGTCACTCGTGGCCGCGTTCTCGAGCTGCTTCTGCAGCGTGTCGCTCGCTTGATCGAGTTGCTTCTTCGCGGCCGCGACCTGGCGATCGCTGTCGGCGCGCAGCTTCTGGATCTGGTCGCGCTGCGGCGGCTTGAGCGAGAGGTCGCCCAGGCTCCTGACCGCATCATCGAGCTCGTCGGTGTCGTCGACATCGGGCGCCGACGGTAGGTCGCTCTCGTCGTTGTCCTCGTCGTCGTCTTTGTCCTTGTCCTTGGTGTTGCTGTTGCCGTCCCACCTGAAGTGACCGCCGTGACCGGACCAGCCCTTGCCGAAGTTCTTCATCGAGTCTTTGCCGACTTGCTTGCCGTACTTCTCCATCTCCTTGCCGAACTCGTCCATCTGCTTGCCGATGTCGTCGCCCATCTTGCTGAGCTCGTCACCGAGCTGATCGAGGTTGTTCGCGTCGAGGTGCGAGAGCCGGTTCTTGACGGCGTCCTTGACCTTGTCGAGACGCTTCTGCAGCTTGTCGCGCACGTCGGCCGGCAGGCCCGAGGTCTTGATCGCGTCTTGAGCGTCGTGGATCGCGCCATCGACGAGGTCGTTGACGCCGTCGATCTGGACCTTGCCGTCGTGGATCTGCACCGACACGCCACCACTGCGACGCGGAGGCGTGGGCGGCGTCGGGGGTGCCGGCGGAGCCGGACGCGGCACCGGGCGCGGATCGGCTTGCGCGACGACGGTCGCACCGCCCGACGGCCAGTAGTTCGCGTAGCGCTGACCCGAATCGGCCTGGCTGAACGCGCTGCCGAACAGGACACCGCCCACCAGGATGGAAGCAAAAATCCGACTCATGGCTCGTTTCCTTTGAGCACCGCGCGATACGGCGCAAGCGACTTCTCGATGCGGCCCCAGTGGGCCGAGCTGTGCCGCGCACGGTCTGCGTTCACGGCGAGATGCACGAGCGTGCGAACGTCTTCATCGAGCTCGTGGTGTTTCCAAGGATCGTCTTTGTCGACGACCGGGCTGATCGCCGGCAGATGAGGCAGCAGCTCGACGGGGACGTACGCGACCGAGGTCGGCGCGGGCTCGTGCATCACGAACATCGCGATCATCGCCGCCGCCGCCGCCGCCACGCTCGCGACCGCCGTGTAGCGCTGGCGGCGCCGCACGGTGATCCGATGCTGTGCGCCCGCCGTCATCCGCGACGCGAACCCCATCCCGGGATCCGCGGCGTGGCCTGTCGCGACGAGCGAGCTCGGCAACGCGACGACGCGCTGGCAGCGCTCGCAGGTCTTGCTATGCGCCTCGTGCTCGCCGAGCTCCTCGCCGAGCGCGACGCGTTCGGCCACCACATTACAGATCGGGTTCATCGGTGCTCCTCCATCAGATCGCGCAGCCTCGCGAGACCGCGTACGAGATGAGTCTTTGCCGTGGCCAGCTCGACGCCGAGCATGTCGGCGATCTGGCCGACCGGCAGGTCGTGGCCGTAGCGCAGCACCAGGGCGGTGCGCTGCTGCGACGACAATTGTTCGAGCCGGCCGAACAGCGCGCCGAGCTCCTCTTGCGCTGCGAGTTGCATCAGCGAGCCTTCCTTCGCGACACCGTGCATGCGCTCGGCGATGTCCTCGCGCGGTGCGCCGACCTCCGCCGCGGTCGATGGCGCCGCGGTCGGCTCGGGCGAGCCCTTCCCGCCCGGCAGCCAGCCGAGCAGCGCGCGCCGCAACTTGCGCCGTCGCAGCATCCGCAGACACATCGTCGTGACGATCCGCAGGAACCACGCCGGCGCCGCCTCGTAGTCGCGCAGGTCGTCGATCGATTCGCAGGCGCGGGCGAGCGCCTCCTGCACGGCTTCTTCGGCCTCCGCGCGGTTGCCGAGGAGGTCGTAGGCGACCGCATAGCCCTTCTTCGCGGGGCCGGTCGCAAGGTCGGAGAGCAGACGGGCTCTCGCATCGGTTCGAGAGGCCACGTCTAGATGTCCGCCTGTGAGAGACACGTTTCGCACGCTGCGAATAAGGAGCCTCGACGGGACCACACGGTGGACACGTGTATTGGGGCCGATTTTTCGTGATATGTCGAGTACATGGCAGCACAGGGATCGACGCGGCGGTTGGCGATGGCGCTCGCCGGGTTCTCGCTCGGCATCTTGGTCGTGATGACCGTGATTTCCCTAGCGACCGGTGCGGCTCAGGAACCGCACGAACATTTCGCGCTGCCCGAGCTCTATGCGGTCGGGCTGCTCGAGCACGCCGGTGCGTTGCGCGCCGTGTTCGCGCTCGATATCGCGTTCCTCGTCCTCTATACGAGCTTCTTCGCGGCGCTCGCGAAGTACCTCGGCGAACAGGGCCGGCCGTTCGTGCGGCTCGCCCTCGGCCTGATGCTCGCGACCGCGCTGCTCGACATCATCGAGGACCACCACATCGTGGCGATGCTCGACGGCGCGGAGGCCGGCCACTTGCCGTCGGCGACCGAGATCCTCGTGCAATCGGTGATCAGCTCGACCAAGTTCAGCATCTCGTATCTCGCGCTCGTGCTGTTCGGTCTCGCGATCCCGCGGACGTCGACGCTCGGCTGGGTGCTCAGCATCTTCTTGACCGCCGGCACGCTGATCTCCGCGGTGATCGGCTACGCGCTCCCGCCCGCCGCAGCACATGGCTTCGATCAAGGTCGCTGGATCGGCTTCTTGCTCGGCTTCGCGCTGTCGATCGCGTGGCTGCGCCAGCAGCCGGAGCCCGCATGAGCTCGACCGTTCGCTTCGCCGGGCCGATTCCCGAGCTCTACGATCGCCACCTCGGTCCCGTCCTGTTCGAGCCGTACGCGCGGGACCTCGCCGCGCGGATCCCGCCGGCCACCCGCCGGCTGCTCGAGATCGCCGCCGGCACCGGGCGCGTGACCCGCCATCTGCTCGCGGCGCTGCCGGCCGAGAGCGAGCTCGTCGCGACCGATCTCAACCCACCGATGCTCGACGAGGCCCGCCGCCGCCTCACCGACCCGCGCTTGCGCTGGCAGCCTGCCGATGCGCAGGCCTTGCCGTTCGACGACGGCGCATTCGACGTCGTCGCGTGTCAGTTCGGGCTGATGTTCGTCCCCGACAAACCGCTCGCGCTGCGCGAGATGCGCCGCGTGGTCCGCCGCGGCGGCCTGTTGCTGCTCAGCACGTGGGATGACCTCGCGCGAAATACCGCCAGCGCCATGCTCCACGACCTCGCGCTCGCGGAGCTGCCGTCGGATCCACCGACGTTCATGCGAGCGCCGTTCTCGATGCCCGATCCGATCGCGTTGCAGGCGCTCGTCGAGGCGGCCGGCTTCGCGACGGTGCAGGTCGAGACCGTCGAACACGTCGGCGTGGCCACGTCGGCCGCGGATCTCGCGATCGGGCTGGTGCGCGGCAACCCGCTGTGGAATCAGTTGGTCGAGCGCGGCATCGACGCCGATCGCTTCGAGGTTCGAGTCGCGGAGGCGTTGCGCGAGACGTTCGGCGACGCGCCGTGTCGCTCGCCGCTCTCGGCACACGTCGTGATTGCGACCGCCTAGGCGACGCGAGAGACCGTAAAGCCGATCCGCGCACCGCCGCCGGGGCGGTCGGAGATCCAGGCACCACCGCCGTGCGCGACGGCGATCCGCGAGACCAACGCCAGGCCCAACCCGAGCCCGCCGCCAGTCGACGGCGAGAACGCGCGAAACGCTTCTTCGCGCTTGTCGGCGGGCACGCCCGGGCCGGCATCATCGACCTCGACGGCGATCTGCGCACCGCGGCGCTCGATCTTCACGGCGATCACGCCGCCGCCGTGCACGCGGGCATTCTCGACGAGGTTCGCGACCGCGCGCCGCACCAACGTCGGATCGACCGACGCTTTGACGTCACCTTCGGCGGCGATGCACTCGACCGCGACGCCGGCGGCCGTCGCGACATCCGCGGTGAGCTCGCCGAGATCGACCTCGCGCCGATCGAGCGTGCCGAACTCCAACCGCGACGACGCGAGCAAGCGGCCCACGAGATCGTCGAGCACGAGCACCTCGCGCTCGAGCTCGCTCAGCGATTTCAAGTCGCCGGTATCGCGCGCGGTCTCGACGAGCACGCGCATGTGGCCGAGCGGCGTGCGCAGCTCGTGCGAGACCGCCGCGAGGAGCTGCCGCTGATCGGACAGCTGGGTCTGGATCTTCGTCGCCATGTCGTTCAACGCTCGCGCGAGCACGCGCATCTCGCCGCTGTGATCGAGCGGATCGATCCGGGTCTCGAGCTTGCCGTCGCCGATATCGGTCGCCGCCTTGATCACGAACGTCAGCGGGCGGGTCAGCCGGAACGCGACCGCACCCGAGAACGACGACACGATGAAGATCGACAGCGCGAAGTACCACCAGTGCGCGAACGGCCACAGGTAGTAGCCGGTGGTCACGCCGCCGCCGAACATGATCGCGAACCAGCCGAACATCCGGCGCCGCATCCGCGACATCAACCACCACGGCATCCAGCGCTGGCGATCCGTGGTCCGCGCCCACATCTCGCGCTCGGCCTTCATCTGCTGCCAGTGCCGCCGGTGGTGTTCGTGATGGTGCACGCGGCGGTCGTGGACTTTGCGGCGATGCGAGTCGGCGTGGGTCTCGCCGGGCGCGAGCGAGAACACCTCGCAGTTGCCCATCTTGACCGTGCCGACCACGACCAGGCGCGGCTTCGCCGGATCGATCGTCGCGGTCGATTCGCGATGCTGCATCACGTTGCCCGCGATGCTCACGACCTTGACCTCGCACGCCATCGTCTCGGGGACGGTGATCTCGAGGTTGCCGAACCGGACGTGGCACGTGATCGTGGTCAGGCCGGGCTGGAGCTTGGCGTCGCGAAAGTCGAGCTCGCAGTTGCCCATGAACACGTTGACGTCGAGCTCCTGCGGCACCGTCCAGACGCCCTTGCGCTCGACGTTGCCGAGCTTGACGCGGATCTCGTCGCGCTCGATCGAAGGGCTATCGCGATAGGGATCACTCATGCTCGTCCGCCGATCTCGCGAGGGTGTAGCCGATACCGCGCACGGTGCGAATCCGTTGAGCGGCGTCGTCGCCGAGCTTCTTGCGGAGGCGAGAGATGTGAACATCGACGGCGCGCTCGTTGACCGCGACATCGCCGCGGCCCGCGAGATCCATCAGCGCGCTGCGCGGCACGACGCGACCGGCGCGGCGCAACAGGGCGAGCAAGAGATCGATCTCGAGCCCGGTGAGCTCGACCGATCTACCGTCGACCCACGCCTCGCGCGCCGAGGAATCCACCGTGATGCCGGCGGCGGTCAGCTTCTCCGCGACCGCGGCCGGATCCGCGCGCCGCACGACCGCGCGCAGCCGGGCGAGCAATTCGCGCGGCGAGAACGGCTTCGCGACGTAGTCGTCGGCGCCGAGCTCGAGGCCGACCACGCGATCGGCCTCGTCACCGCGCGCGGTCAACATGATCACCGGGGTGCGATGGCCCGCGTCGCGGATCTTGCGAAGCACGGCGAGGCCATCCATCCCGGGCATCATCACGTCGAGCAGCACCACGTCGAAGCCACCGGCGACGAGCTGCGTGAGCCCGGCGTGACCGGAGCTCGCATGCACGACCGCCACGCCTTGCGGATCGAAGTATCCGTCGAGCAGCTCCGCCAGGCGGGCGTCGTCGTCGATCAGCAGTACGCGCACGGCTTATTGTCTCACACGCGGTAGGGGCTGCCGCCACGCTTGAACCAGCCACCGTCGCCACCGTCGAGCAGCTCGGCGAGTTGTTCGCGCTGGCGGTCATCGAGCACCGCGTGAACGTTGCGCATCGCCTCGAGGACGGCCGCGCGTGCCGCACCGGTGGCCGCATCGACCCGGCCGAGCACCGCGCCGAGCGCCGCGTCATCGAGCGTGGGGCCACGCAGGGCCGCCGCGAGGTCCCCGCGCGCGTCGCGCATGCCCCACTTGGTATCGCGGAGCTTGTGCTTCAGTTGGTCGACCTCGGAGATGATCGCGCGCTCCTGCGCGGGCGAGCAGTCGAGCCGGTTGAACACCATGTAGAGGCCGCGATGATGGCGGCCGCCGTGGTGGTGCCAGTGCTGCCACGGTGGGCCATAGCCGCCTCCGTGCGAGGAGCAGTGGTGGTAGCCGCGAGCGCGGCGAACCGCGACGAAACCGAGAATGCCGAGTCCGAGTGCGAGGCAGATCATGGGATGTCCTTTCTGCTGATCCACAATGACGACGCCGTGTGTCCGCACCGTGCGGCGAGCTGTGAAGAAACCTTGCAGCGCCGATGTCCGGCGGAAGTCGGACAATCCCGTCCGCCACTCGGACGCGCCGGACAACCGGTCGCGCAGTTTCGGGCACTTCGACGTGGCCCGGTTCGTGAGTAAGCGAGCCGCGTGGTCGCACTCATTCGCTCCAGCACCCTGATCGGCATCGACGCCGTTCCGATCGATGTCGAATGTTCGATCGCGGCAGGTCAGTTGCCTTCGTACAACGTCGTCGGCTTGCCCGCGCCGGCGGTCAAAGAAGGTGGCGTGCGGATCCGCAGCGCGTTGCGCTCGGTCGGTCACGATCTCCCGCTCAAGCGCGTCGTCATCAACCTCGCGCCGGCGGATCTGCGCAAGCACTCGAGCGCGCTCGATCTCCCGATCGCGCTGTCGACGCTGATCGCGAACGAGACGTTCGATCCGGCGCCGCTCGCAAATCTGTTGGTGCTCGGCGAGCTCGGACTCGAGGGCAAGCTGCGCAGGGTCAAGGGCGTGCTCGCGTCGGCGATGCTCGCGCGCGATCGCGGGATGCGCGGCGTGATCGTGCCCGAGCAGGTGGCGGCCGAGGCGCTCGTCGTCGAGGGTATCGAGGTCTACGGCGTGCGTCACCTCTCGCAGATCATCGAGGCGCTCGACGGCAAGGCCGCGCTGCCGCTCGGATCCGCGGCGCGAGTGCGGAGCCGCCGGGTCACGCACGGCTTCGATGTCGTCGACATGGCCGAGGTCCGCGGCCAACAGGCCGCGCGTCACGCGATCGAGATCGCCGTCGCGGGAGGTCATAACCTCTTGCTCGCCGGGCCGCCGGGCACGGGCAAGACCATGCTCGCGCGCCGGATCCCGACGGTGCTGCCGTCGATGACGCGCGACGAAGCGCTGTCGACCACCAAGATCTACTCGTCGCTCGGCATGAATGGGGCCGGACTGATCGAAGATCGCCCGTTCCGCTCGCCGCACCACACGATCAGCAGCGCGGCGCTGCTCGGCGGTGGCTCGCCTCCACGCGCCGGCGAGATCTCGCTCGCGCACAACGGCGTGCTGTTTCTCGACGAGCTTCCGGAATTCTCGCGCGCTGCGATCGAGGGTCTGCGCGAGCCGCTCGAGGAGCGCGCGGTGTCGGTGATCCGGATCGGCGGCATGCTCCGCCTGCCCGCCTCGTTCCTGCTCGTCGCCGCGGCGAATCCGTGCCCGTGTGGCTGGCTCGGCTCGATCGCGCGTGAATGTACGTGCAGTCGCCACGCGATCGAGCGCTATCGCTCGCGGCTGTCGGGCCCGCTGCTCGATCGGATCGATCTTCAGGTGCAGGTCCAGCCGATCACGCTCGCGGAGCTGCGCTCGAGTGACCCCGGCGAGCCGTCGGCGCGCATGCGCGAGCGCGTGGTCGAGGCGCGCGAACGCCAGCGCGCACGGCTCGCGCCGTTCGGCATCCACTGCAACGCCGAGATGAGCACGTCGGTGATGCGCGCGACCTGCAAGCTCGACGGCCACAACGAGGCGATGCTCGCGGAGATCGTCGAGCGGCGCAAGACGTTGACCGCGCGCTCGATCGATCGACTGATCAAAGTCTCGCGCACGCTGGCCGACCTCGACGGCCACGACGAGATCTGCACGAGCCACCTCGTCGACGCCGCCAAGTTTCGCACGACCGATCCGCTCGCCGATCCCATTCTCGATGCGGTCGCCTGACCGCGAAAGGACTCGTCATGTCGCCCCTCGCCCAGAAGCTCTATCGCCACCTCAAGAAGCGCGTCGTCGCCGGACATCCATCGATGACGTATCGCCAGCTCGCCGCGAGCTGCGGTGATCTACACCCCCGGTCGCCGGCGCTGCACGCTGCGCTCGGCGAGCTCGCGAATGCGTGCCGCCACGCGAAGCTGCCGGTGCTGCCCGCGATCGTCTGGCGGTCCGGACTCGATCGACCGAGCAGCGGCTACTACAAGGTCGCGCACCCGCGCGCGCACACCGACGAAGCGCAGATCGCCGCGTGGCAACGCGAGCATGCGCGCGTGATCGCCGAGGTCGCAAACTTCCCCGCGCAGCTCGAGTGATCACCGCTGCAAGATCCGCCGTGGCAGGTGGCAACAGGATGCGTGCGCGATCCCACGCTTCGTGGGGCGCGGGTACGCGCACACGCAAGACCTAACGATTTTCCTAACGGAACGGTCGGCTGCGCGCACGTACGGTTTAGGCACCTATGAAACGCACAGTCTTTGCGTCGCTCCTGCTCTCGCTCGCGGCCTGTCCCGATCGCACGATCAGTAAGGTCGACATCCAGCAGAATGGTGCGCTCAAGAAAGAGATCCCGGTGAGCGCGGACATCGACGTGTTGTTCGTGATCGACAACTCGGCGTCGACCGCCGACAAGCAAACGATCTTCGCGCAGAACTTCCCGAAGTTTGTCGCCGCGCTCGATGCGTTCCCGACCGGTCGCCCGAACCTTCACATCGCGGTCGTCGACTCGACCGTCGACATCGGCGCACCGGGCTATGGCATGGGCACCGGCGGTTGTCCGTCACCCGACCCGGGAGACAACGGCCTGTTCCAGAACACGGCCCGCGTCGCAGGATGCACCCCACCGACCGGGCGCTTCATCAGCGACACCAAGGCGCCCGACGGATCGCGCGTGACCAACTACGCGGGCACGCTCGACACCGCGCTGTCGTGCATCGCGCAGGTCGGCGCGACTGGCTGCGGGTTCGAGGCCCAGCTCGAGGCGATGAAGCGCGCGCTCGATGGCTCGCGGGTCGAAAACTCCGGGTTCATTCGCAGCGGCGCGTACCTCGCGGTGATCTTCCTGACTGACGAGGATGATGCGTCGACCAAAGATCCGGCGGTGTTCTCGCTGGCCGACGCCACGGTCGGCGGTCACAACGACTATCGCGTCCAGCCACTGTTCGCCTACAAGTGCGATCAGGCCCTGTCGTCGAGCGCCGGCGGCACGTACACCAACTGCGCGTCGCGCTCCGATTCGTACCTCCAGACGCCGAGCTTCTACAGCAGCTTCTTGAGCTCGATCAAAGATCCGGCGCAGATCGTCGTCGCGGCGATCGCCGGTCCGCCGCCCGGCCTGATGACGAACGACTCGCCGCCGCAGACCTCGAATGCACCGAACGTGACGATCGGTCCGCTGGTGCTGAACGGAGTCACCCAGCCCCTCGCGCTGATGCCGTCGTGTTCGGCGACGATCAATGGCAACCCGGCGATCGGCCGGCCCGGCGTACGCCTCGCCGAGTTCATGTCCAACTTCGGCGATCGCGGCCGGTTCTACTCGATCTGCCAGAGCGACTACTCGGCCGCGCTGACCGATATCGGCCAGACGCTGTTCAACGCGATCAGCCCGTGTCTCGAGGGCAACGTCGACCCCGCCGACGCCGATCCGAACAACCCCGGCACGCAGTTGCAGTGCACGGTCACCGAGAACGTCACGACCGACACCTCCGGTGCCACGAGCACGGCGATGCCCGCGTGTCAGATGCAAGACGCGACCACGCCGGCGGCCGGTGGTGCGCGACCGTGCTGGTGGATCGACAAGAACACGACGACCTGCCCCTCGCCCGACACCGGTTACGAGATGAACTTCGTGCGCACCGCGCCGCCCGCGCTCGGCACCACCGTCGACGTCGAGTGCGCGGTCTCGTCGATGTGAGAGTGCTCGTGGCCGCCATGCTCGCGTCGTGCGGCTCCGGTGGCGGCTTCCCCGATGCCGCCCACACCGATGGCCCTGGCATCGGTCAGTTCGCGATCGCGTGGTCGCTCGTCGATGGCGGCGCACAACCGATCACGTGCGCTCAAGCCGGCGCGACCAGCATGCTGACGACGATCACGAATCAGGCGAATGGCGCGCAGTTCTCGAGCATGTTCGCCTGCACGCTCGGCTCTGCGGTCAGCGGCACGCTGGCCGCGTCGACCTACGAGCTCCGGTTCTCGCTGCTCGGCGCGAGTGGCACGCTCGCGACCGTCGCGTCGCAGACCGTGGTGCTCACCGCCGATCACACGACGCCGCTCGCTCCGATCCAGTTCGTGGTGACACCGTGAGGCTGCTCGTCGTGGTGCTGCTCGCGGCGTGCACGCGGTCGAACGACGTCGCGGCGCTGCGCGACGAAGCGAGTGCGGTCGCCGTGTTCCACCAGCCGGTGCTCGACGCGCTCGTCGTGCGGGTCCACGGTCTCCAGCGCGACCTGCGCACCGAGTATCCCGGCTGGCCGAACATGTTTCGCACCGCGCAACTCGCGAACGACGAGCTCGGGCTACCGCCGTTCGAGCAGACCGTGCCACCGGGTCCCGCGTGGCGACCCGGTCCGACGACGCTGCTCGGCATGGGCGCGTACGTTCGCACCCGCGCGGACGAGCTCGCGACCCACGGCCGCCGCGACGAGTTGAAGTTCCTCGTCACCGACGAACGCGCGCGCTACGACCGCGGCATCGCGAGCGTGAGCGAGCACCTCGACCAGGTCGAGCACTGGCTCGCGACGTCGCGCTAGCGGTCACGGGGGCTCGTTCGCCGCTCGTCGTCGCGAAGGTTCGTCGGGGACCCCATCACGTCGAGGAATCCATCGATCCCCGACGAGTAACACCGACCTCGGCGGTCGGGCGCATTCGACGACGCGCGCATTCATTCGAGCGCGCGCAACAATCCCAGATTTTAGCCGCCACGGCGCAACGGCGTGGCGCCTCGACCCATCCGTGGCGACAGAGAGCACACGTGCTCGACGCCGTGCTCGTTGCGATCAAGCAACAGCGGGCCGCGCGTGAACCTCAGGATCCGGCCCTCTCGCGCCGTGGCGCCGTGGCGGTAGGATCCGGGAACGTTGCAGACGCGAGCGTACGACTCGACCATCGGAGCTATGCGCCGTGCTTACGGGTGCGCCGAGCCAGAGCCAGAGCCAGAGCCGCTGCCCTGCGCCGGCAGCAGCAACACCGCATTGATCTTCGCTTGCGCGTCGGCGATCAGCGCCTTGGTCTCGCTATCGACCAACTGATCGAGCTGGGTCTCGAGCTGCTTGGACACGTCGTCGAACAGCGCGGCCGGCTTGGTCTTGAGATCCGCCATGTACGCGGTCGCCTTGCCGAACACGTCCTTGGCTTGACCGCACAGCTCCTTGAGCTTGTCGCCGCCGCCCGACAGCTTCGCCATCGCGCACGCGCCGATCACCATGTCGGCGGTGTCGCTCAACTGCGCCTCGATCGGCGCGATCGCCTTGGTGATCGTGTCCTGCACCTGCAACGCGAGCGGCACGATCGTGGCGCGCAGCTCGGTCGAGATCTGCGTGCGCAGATCGGCGAGTTGCTTCGCCGTGCCCGGATCCTTGAGCAACTTGTCGAGCTCGCCGCCGATGTTGCCGAGCTTCACCGAGGCCTCGCCGAGGCTGGTCTTGAACGCGCGCAACTGCGTGATGCCGTCCGCGAGCGTCGCGACGACGGTGTCGACGGTCTCGAGCTTCGGCATGCTCGCCTTGAGCGCCTTGAATTGCTCGGTCTGGCGAAATCCATTCAACAGGTCGATCGGCGCCGCGAGCGTATCGAGCTTGTCGAGGAACGCCGCGAGATCGTCGAGCCGCGACTTCTGCGTCGCGACCGCGAGCACCTTGTCGGGCGTGACCACCACGACGCACGCACCGTCCTTGACGACGCTGCCTGCCGGACACGTGGTCGGCGCGACCGGAGCTGCCGAGCCGGCCGCTCCCGACGAGTCGGACTGCTTGTTGCCGCAGCCACCGAGCAACAGCGAAAGCGCGAGCACGCTGGCGAGTCTCATCCCGGGAACGTAGCCCAGCTACACCGCGGACGTGCCGCAGCCGCTGCAGAACTTCGCGCCGGGTGCGAGCTGCGTACCACAACCGGTGCAGAACGCATGGGCCGCCGCGACGGCCGCGACGACGGGCTTGCCGCAGCCCGCGCAGAACTTCGCGCCGGCGGCGAGCGTCGCGCGGCAGCTCTGGCACTGCGAACCGGCGCTGTATTGCGCGTTCGGATCGAAGTCGGCGACTTGATCGACCGCCTCGAGCTTCGTGCGCGCTTGATCCGCGGCGATGTGAGCCTGCGCGGACGCGGCTTCCTGGGCGAGGTCGGGCGCGCAGTTCTCGCACATCCCGCGCTGCGCGTTCCAACACACCTCCGGGCACACCCACGTGCCGCACCGCGAGCACTGGTGAAACTTCGGTCTGATCTCCTCGATCGCCTGCTGGAACGCATGGTCCCAGTTCGGACCGCGGAGGCCGTCCTTCATGTACTCGCCGGCCTGCCCGGCTGCCCAGAGCTGGCCGCCTCCGAACAAGCTACCGAGTCCCTTCGCCAACTTCGCGCCGACGCCGAGGGCGCTGGCGTGGAAGGTCGAGCGATAGCCATTGCCGCACTTGTCGCAATGGAACTCGAACTGGTAGCCGGTATCGTTGCTGTGATCGGTGTAGTTACGGGTAAAGGCAATCGTGCCCATGGGGTGGGAAGTTACCGCAAGAGTTCGGGCTTGCGCGATCCCGATGTCCATGGGATCCGATAGAGGAATGGTGACCCGCCACTGCATCGCCCTCGCTGTGGCCTTGATCTCGTCGCCCGTAAGTGCCCGGCCGGCGAAGCCGCCGGCGCCGCTGGTCGGTGCGACCGAGGTGCAGTCGTTCGGCGCACCGATCGGGTTTGTCGAGGACGCGCTCGCGTTCGACGAGCACCGCTTGGCGTACGTGGTCGCGGATGGCTCGACCAAGTCCGAGCTGCACGTCGCACAACCGAACACGCCCGAGGTCGTGACCGACCTGGCGCCGGTGACGCTGCATCCGCTCGCGCTGAAGTTGCTCGGCGCGCGCACGTTCGTGGTCGGCCTCGATGCCAATAACGAACAGATCGGCGCGATGCTCGACAAGGGCAAGGTCGCGTGGAAGGTCGGCCCGGCGACCCACCTCACCGTGATCACGCGCGATGGCGCACAGCGGATCGCGATCGATCGCGTGACCGGCACGCGTCACGTTGTCGAGCTCGACTCGCTCGACAACGGCAAGCGCGTCGCCGCCGGCCGCGCGTTCGACAGCGACGGCAAGGCGCTCGACTTTCGACTCAACCACTGGTCCGACGGCTGGACGAAGGCGTACGGCATCAAGGGCGGCGAGTGGGATCGCACGGAGAACCAGCGCACCGCGGATGTCGAGGCGACCTACGATCTCGTGACCGGGAAGTTCACCGATCGCCATCCGGTCCAGGACCTGTTCGAGCAGCGCAAGCGGTTCCAGGTCCTCGCCGATGCGAACGGCTCGCTCGATTTCGTGAAGATGAGCTGGGACAACACCGGCATCGTCGCGTGGCGCGCCGGCAAGGCGCTGCCGTTGGCCCTCGATCAAGCGCTCGCGCAATACGATCCGAAGTCGCTGCAAGGCGAGATCGAGCCCGACGGCACGGTGTGGGTCGCGCTCAAGGTCGACCCGGTCAACCCCGATGCGGTCGCGCGCAAGAAGGCCGACCCCGAGTATCTCGACATCTTCAAGGCCGGCGCCGACGGCAAGGCCGTGCGGATGATGCGGATCCTGGCGACCGGCGTGCGCTACCGGTTCGGCGTGATCCACGACAAGGTGTGGTTGCTCGAGCGCTCGGCAGGCTTCGATCGCGGTGGCAAAGCGCTGACGTTCTACACGATCAACGCGGCGCCGCTGGCCAAGAGCAACTGAACGGCGAGCTCGGCGCCGACCCGCGCATCGTCGAGCGCGAGCGCGCGATTCGCCTTGATCGATTGGCCACCGGTCACCGAGGCGAGCCGCTGCAACAAGTACGGCGTCAACCGCTTGCCCGTGATGCCGCGGGTCTCGGCATCGCCGAGCGCCTGGGTGATCGCGTTGCCGATCATCGTCTCGTCGAGCGCGGCCGCAGCGGGGATCGGGTTCGCGACGATCACGCCCTTGCCGTCGAGCTCGTCCCAATGCAGATGCAAGATCTTCGCGAGCTCCGCCGCCGACTCGACGCGATGCTCGAGCTCGATCTCGGTGCGTGGCGTGTAGAACGCGGGCAGCTCGTCGGCGCGAAAGCCGATCACCAACACGCCGAGCGTCTCGAGCATCTCGACCGTTTTCGGTAGATCCAAGATCGCCTTGGCCCCGGCGGAGATCACCGCGATCGGCGTCCGCGACAGCGCGACGAGGTCGTGCGAGACATCGCCGGTATCGCCGCGGTGCACGCCGCCGATGCCACCGGTCGCGAACACGCGAATCCCGGCGCGCGCAGCGAGCAGGGCCGTCGCGCTGACGGTGGTCGCCGCGGTCGTGCCGCGCGCGAGGTGGACCGCGAGATCGGTGGCGCCGGCCTTCGCGATGTCGCGACCGCCTTTCGCGAGCATCTCGAGTTGCGCGAGCTCGAGCCCGATGCACGGCTTGCCGTCGACGATCGCGATCGTCGCGGGCACCGCGCCGTGCGTGCGCACCATCTGCTCGAGCTCGATCGCGATCCCGTAGTTGTCCGGATACGGCAGGCCGTGGGCGACCAACGTCGACTCGAGAGCGACGATCGGCTTGTTCTCCTCACGCGCCCGCGTGACCTCGGCGCTGTACTGAAGTTGCACGCCCCATGATAAGCGTTATGGATGTCCGCGACCACGGGCCTAGCGGAGCTCGAACTCTTTGCAGAACGCGACCTCGGTCGGGCGCTCGCCGGTCACCGGATCCGGTGCATCGAGCGGCCACCGGCGCTGACCTACATCGGGCCAGCCATGCGCGCACTCGGTGCCGCGCCAGAAGAAGCAATCGCCGCACGCGGATCGCAGGTTGAACCGGCGCGCTTCGTCGAGCAGCTGCTCGGTCAACTCGAACTTCACCGGGCCGCATCCACGCCGGCATCGCCGTGCACCGCCGCGGAGCCCGAGCCCGACATCGCGTTGTAGCCGGCCTTCGCACCCTTCTCGAGCTTGTCGACCGTCGGGCCGGCCTCGTCCTCGACGCCCTTCTTGAGGTCCTGGACCTCTTCGGTGTGCCAGATCGCGCGCACGTGCTCGAAGAACGTCTTGTTCCCGAGCTTCACGGTCGCACCGCAGTACGCGAGGCCGCCGATGATCGCGAGGTAGACGATGAGCTTGAGCACCCGCGTGTTCTACCGCGCTAGTCGGTCGCGCGCTTCAAGATCAGGAATGCGACACGCCGGTTCTTCGCCCACGCGGCCTCGTTGTGATTGCGATCGAGGGGTTGGGTCTCGCCGTAGCCCTGTGCGGTGAGCCGCTTCTCGTCGACGCCCTTGCCGATCAGGTATTCGCGGACGGAGTGCGCTCGTCGATCGGACAGATCCAAGTTGTAGGCATCGTCGCCACGCTCGTCGGTGTGACCTTGAATCTCGATCAGGCTGATGCTCGGGTTGCCCTGCATCGTCGCGGCGACGGCATCGAGGATCGGATACGACTCCTTCTTGATGATCGCCTTGTCGTACTCGAAGTAGACCATGTCGAGGATCTCGATCGACGTGTCGGTCACGACGACGCGACCGCGATCGGGACAGCCGTCTTCATCCTGGTAGCCGTTGTAGGTCTCGGGCTCGTTCGGACACTTGTCGTCCTTGTCGAGGATGCGATCCTTGTCGTTGTCCGGATCGGGGCAGCCGTCTTCGTCTTCGAAGCCGTCCTTGTCTTCCGGATCGTTCGGGCAGAGGTCGTCGACGTCGAGGATGCCGTCCTGATCGTTATCGGGATCGGGGCAGCCGTCCTGATCCTGGAAGCCGTCGAAGTCCTCCGGATCGTCCGGGCACTTGTCGACGTCGTCGAGGATGCCGTCGCCATCGCGATCGTTCTTGTTGCCTTCGGGACAGCCGTCTTCGTCCTGGAAGCCGTCTTTGTCCTCGGGGATGTTCGGGCACTTGTCGTCCACATCCGGGATGCCGTCGCGATCGTTATCCGGATCGGGGCAGCCGTCTTCGTCCTGGAAGCCATCGAAGTCTTCCGGATCATCCGGGCACTGATCGACATCGTCCTTGATGCCGTCGCCGTCGCGGTCGCCGATGTTCGGCTCGAACACGATGCCGATGAACCCACCGATGTCGGGGTTCGCGCCCTTGTCGGGCTGCAGGCCCTTGCGCACGCCGAGCGAGAAGAACGAGTTGCGTGCGAGGTACAGCTTGATGCCGAGGTCGGCCTCGAGCGGCTGGTAGTCGTCGTGCGTCCCGGCGGGCAAGCTGCCGAACAGCTCGCCGACGACGTCGAACTTCTGCGGCGAGATGCCGTACGAGATGCCGAGGCCGTACGGAACTTCACCGCTCGCGGTGATCGTGCCACCGGTCGCCATCGCGCCGTTGGTCGTGTCGCTGTCGGTGAACGTGACGGTGTCGCGGACCCGGAAGCCACCGTTGATCGCGATCCGGAGCCGACCCTGGGCGAAGAACTCCTTGTCGAGGATGCCCATGATCTGTGGGCTGAGCTTCGAGGAGCCGAGGAACTTGCCCTGGTACGTCGAGGGCGTCGGGAGATAGAGGCTCGCGATCAGACCGAGGCCGACGTGCGGTGGCCGGCTGGTCTTGATGAAGCGCGTCTTGAAGTGGAGGCCGACGTTGCCGATGCCCTGGCCCGAGAGGCTGAACGTGTTGGCCGTGTTCGGGTCGCCATCGTTGAAATCGGGGCCGCGATCGCCGCCCATGATCACGAACGGCACCGAGGCGCCGAACTCGAGCTCGGCGGGTCCGACATGGATGCCGAACGCCGCGATCAGCGTCGCGGTGACGATGTTGTCGATCGAGTAACAAGCGGCGGTCGCACCTGCGCACTTCGATCCGAAGAACGAGCCCTTCGACGTGTCGCCGAGCGAGAGCAGGTGATGCCCCCAGTCGAGCGCTCCGAGGCCGAATGACAGCTCCTTGTCGCCCAGCGTCTGCGACGCGTTGACCGTCAGGTAGCCGCGCGAATCGATCGCGGGCCGAAAGTAATCGAGGGGGATGTCTCCACCCGGGTTGGCCTGAGCCGCCACGACTCCAGAAAGGAGCGTGAGCGACAGACCGACCCACAAAGCAGAAAGACGAGCCACATTTGGACGCATGGGTTCTCCGGGGTAGTGCACCCAGACTACGTTCTGGTTACACCGATCCGATCACCCGGGTCAAACAAGCGGCCGTCCGCTTACGGACCACTTACTGGGCGTCGAGGATTTCTTTAGTGATGTGATTGTGCAGGCAGATCTGGAGGAGGTGGTTCTGGGTGTCCGAGGACATCACCTTCCAGTACTTCCGCGCCGCATCCGGCTTGCCCGCGTTGCAGGCCGCCATGAACGTCACCGCGAGGGTGTGCGCGTCCTTCTTGCAGCGGTAGGCCGCCTCGAACGAGCCCAGCGCGCTGCCGTGGTCGCCACGACCCTCGGCCTGCGTGCCCGCATCGACCAGCGCCTCGGCGTTACACGCCGGCTGAGCGACAGCGGCCTGGCACCGCGAGTTCTCGGCGTGACCTGCGCAAAACTGCTTCTTGCACTCCTTCGAATCGGCGTTGCGCAGGCTCTGCGAGCAGTCCTCGGCCACCGGCACCACCGGAGCGCACTTGAACGAGCGCACGGCCTCGACCACCTTCGGGCTCTTCGACGCTGCCTGGCCGATCAGCACGTCGATGTCTTTGCAGTGGCCGGGCCCGGTGAGGCCTTGCGCCTTCGCCTTCCACTCATCTGCCATCTTCTGATCGGCGGTGTCGTACTCGTCCTGCGAGCTCTTGTGGTAGGTCGACGAGTCGGGGATTCCAGCGAGGAGCTTGCGCGCCTTCGCGAGGTTGCCGTCGCGGAGCGCGTTCCTCAGATCGTCGCGGTCCTTCTCGAAGCCGGTCTCGGCGAGAGCGCGCTTGTCGAGCTCGCTCGCCTTCGTCGGATCGAACGGCTTGAGCTTGTCGGCGCACATCCGGAGGGTGTCCCACGAGCCCTCGGCCACGATCGCGTCGCACTCGGCGGCGATCTTCTTGCCCTCGTCGGCCGTCGGGACCGTCGGGACCGTCGCGCTGTTGCTGCCGGTGTCCTGCGTGGCGTCGATCAGCGGATTCTCGGCGACGAGTCCCGAGCCACCGCTACCGACGAGCTGGAGGCCACTGCCCGAACCGTCGTTCGAGCCGTTCTGCTTGCCCGCATTGTTCCCCTTCAAGAGGAAGAACGCGCCGACCGCGCCGATCACGACGACCGCGAGGATGATCGCGAGCATCATCCCCTTCTTCGGGCCGGTCCCTTCGACATCGGCGATCACGGCGTCGCGCGCGAACACGAAGTCTTCGCCGGGCTCGACGAAGCGCAGCCGGACGTGACCGAGGTCGACCACGTCGCCGCGGCGGAGCTCGACCTTGCCGTAGTCCTGACCGTTGACCCGGACGCCGTTCGACGACTGGAGGTCGCTGATCGTGTAGCGCTGGGTATCGGTGTCGCGCGTGACCTTCGCGTGGTTGCGACTGATCGAGCGATGGTTGACGACGAGGTCGTTCTCGTCGGTGCGACCGACGATCATCTGCGGGCGCGTGAGCTCGAACTCTTTGCCGGCGAAGTTCGACGACAACACGACGAGCTTGCCGTAGCCCGAGGGCGGGTTGAGCGCGGTGATCTGCGCGGCCGTGGCGACCGGGCGACCCGCGGGATCGGTATCGGCGACCCCCAGCGTGCGCGCGGGCGGCGGCGGCGTGGTGAGCGGTCCGGTCGGCGTCGTCGCCACCACCGGCATCACCTCGGTCGGGCCGACACTCTCGATCCGCTCGATCGGCATCGTGCGGGCGTCGTCGACCTGTTCGACACCTTCGGCCTTGAGATAGAGCTTGTAGTCGCCGATCTGGACCTGGTCCGAGATCCGCAACGACACGCGCTCGGCGATCCGCGCGTTGTTGACGCGGATCCCGTTGTAGCTGCCGAGGTCCTCGATCTGGACTTCGTTGTTGCTTCGTAAGATCCGCGCATGACGGCGCGACACGTTCCGTTCAGTGAGACGGATCGTGTTGCCTTCTTTGCGACCGATCGTGATCTCGTCACGGATCAGAGGAACGACCGTTGTCTTCCCCTCGTCGTCCTGGATCACCAACTTGAACATCGTGCGATGTGCCCCGTGTGGACGTCGGACCTAGAGTCCAACGTCACATGATTGGTTGTACCAGTCCAAGCTTTGCCTAAACAACCGTTGGGCGGACTACTTGTTCCCACCATGCAGTGCAGCACGAGCGTGCTGAACAGCGGTAGTGAGCTGCGGATCGTCCGGCCCTCCGTCATTAATTGTGGCACCAGTTCCGCTCCCACTGCCACCCCCCGCAACGATCTCTTCGGGAGTAAACGCTTCTACCCGGACGTCCGGGACGATCCCTTTGGATTCCAAAGAGTTGCCCTTCGGCGTGAAATACCGGGCGGTCGTCAGCTTGAGCCCGGACCCGTCATCGAGATCGTAGAACGTCTGGACGGTGCCTTTGCCGTAGGTGGGCAGACCGATCACCTTCGCGCGGTCGTGGTCGCGCAAGGCGGCCGTCAGGATCTCCGCCGCCGAGGCGGTGCCGCCGTCGACGATCGCGATGATCGGGACGCCGACCCCGGGGCCACCCTTGTGTGCGGTCTGGGTCTCGATCGACCCCTTGCGCCCGCGGATCGTGACGATCGTGCCCTCGTCGAGAAATTGATCGGCGACCAGCACCGCTTGATCGACGAGCCCGCCCGGATCGCCGCGTAGATCGAGGACCAGCACCCCGAGCGCGTTTTGCTTGCGCAACGACGCGAGCGCCGCCGCGACATCGTCCGAGGTCGCCTCGGAGAATCGCGAGATCTGGAGATAGCCGATGCGCGGCTCGAGCAGCTTCGAGTGCACGGTCGCTTGCTTGACCTGCGCGCGCACGAGCGTGAACGTGCGCGGATCCTTCCAGCCGACGCGCACGACGGAGATCGCGACGCGCGTGCCCGAGGCGCCGCGCAACTTCGCTTCCCACGCGCCCGCTTCCTTGAGCTCCTTGCCGGCGGCCGCGGTCGGCGCGTTGTCGATCGCGACGACCCGATCGTCGAGCTGGATCCCGGCGACCGAGGCCGGTGAGTTCTCGGAGATCTCGTCGACGATCGGATACGGCGGCACGCTCGGGCGCGCGTCGTCGATGAAGCCCGGCGCGAGCACGACGCCGATGCCGCCGAACTCGCCCTCGGTGTCCTGCCGCATCTTCTGGTAGCGATTCGGCGGCAAGTACGTCGAGTGGACGTCGAGGTTGTGCAGCATGCCGCGCTGGGCGTCGCGCAGCAGTGCTTGCTCGTCGACGTTGTCGACGTAGTTCGCTTCGATCAACGACAGCGACTGCGCGAATGCATCGAACGTGCGAAACCGCGTGGTGTCTTTCGGCACCGCGACGGCGAGCGTGGCCGTGGCGAGGATGGCTCCTGCGACGAACGCGGCGAGGCGTGACATCCGCGAAGCTTAGTATGATCACGTGCACGTGGACGTGGCACGGGCACGTCGTTACCGCTTGAGCAGCGGCTCGGGATCGATCGGCAGCCCACCCGGGCCGATCTTCGCGCGAACCTCGAGGTACACGCGGTGGTGCGCCGCGCGGCCGAGTCGGTCGCCGCGAGCGACGTGCGTGCCGATCGGCAACGTCAGCTCGCCGAGCTTCGCGATCACCGTGAGGTAGTCCCCATGGTCGAGGATGACGCCGTGATCGAGGCCGCGGATCGGGCCGGCGTAGCGGACGATGCCGTCGGCGGGAGCGACCGCCGGAGCGTGGTCGTCGACCTCGAGATCGACGCCGCGGCGCGACAGCGTCGCCTTCGAGCGCTCGTGTTGATACTCGCCGAAGTGGCGCGCGATGCTGCCCTTCGCCGGCGACGTGATGCCGTCGGGGAGATGGATCGCGGCGACGCGCTTCGCGGCATCGGCGACCGTGGTCTCGGCGACCTGGAGATGCGCGGTCTCGTCGGCGAGGATCTCGCGCTCGTCGTGATCGCGCTCGAGCAGCAGGCGTGCGGCGGCGCGACGGCGCGCGACGGCCATCCGCTCGTCGGCGGTGGCGCCGTCGGGGAGCGGCGCGTGGAGCACACGGATCGCGGCGTGGATGCGATGCAGGCGCACGGTGTCGGCGGCGTGGAGCTTGTCGTCGACCGTGCCGATCGTGGTCGCGATCGTCGCCTGCTCGGCGGCGATCTGCTTCGCGAGGGCGTCGTGCGGATCGGCCTTCGCGACCGGTGCCGGCGCGGCGCTGGTGCTCGACGCGATCGCGAGCGCGGAGAGCAGCGCGATGTGGAGCCGGCTAGCGCGCGACACGCGCCACTCCGGCCAGGCCGCCACCGACGAGCCCGATGCCCGCGCTGGTCGCGACGAACAGGGCGATCGCACCGAGCGCCGGGACCGAGACCGTTTGGACCGAGAGCGCGCTCGCGAGCTGGTCGCCGAACACCTGGACGCCGAGCCACACCAACAGCGAGGCCGCGAGCGACGCGCACAGCCCGAGCAGCGCACCGGCGAGCGCCGCCGGTACCGCGCTGAACGCCGGCGACGCGCCGAGCAAGTGGAGCACCGCGTGGTCCCGGCGATCGCGTTCGAGGCGCACGCGAATCGCGGCGAGCACGACCACGAGCGCCAGCCCCGCGAGCAACGCGGCACCCGAGATCAGGAACGCCCGCATGCCTGCGAACGAGTGCGGCTCGGCCTCGCCACCGCCGTCCTCGACGATCACGTCGTCGACGCCGGGCGTGCCGCGGAGGGCGCGCAACATCGGGCTCATCGAGATCACGTCGCGGACGCCGGGTGCGAGGGTGACCTCGACCGTCGGTGGCAAGCTCGCGAGATCGACGCCATCGAGCAGCGCGGCATCGGCGCCGAGGGCGCGCTCGAGTCGCTTCGCGGCATCGGCCGGTGCGACGAGCTCTGCGTGCTCGACGCCGGCGACGTGCGAGAGCTGGCTCGCGAGGAGCTGCGCGTTCGGTTCGCTGACGCCTTCGCCGAGGTAGACGACCATGCTGCCACCGCCGGTCCGCGGCGCGGCGGTCCAGCCGTCGATGTTGTCGACGACGACCAAGGCGATCGCGGCCACGGTCAGCGCGCACACGATCGCGACGAGCGTCCATGCGGCGGTGCGCGGGCGAGCGATCAAGAGGTTGAACGTTCGGCGGAGTGCGTTCACGTTTCCTCGTCGGCAGCGCCCGGCATCGCGATCGAGCGCCGGCGATCGAACGGCCCGGTCGTGCGATCGAAGATCCGCTCCGGCGCGGGCCCCGGATCCGGTTCGTCGCTGATCTCCGTCGTGATCCGCAACGTGCGCGGCGCGAGCGTCTTCAACCGCCGCAGCGTGCGCATCTTCATGCGACCCCCGCGGTCCGCGCCGACAGCGGGAACGGCACGAGGTTCGGGATCGATTCGTGCTGGGCCTGCGGCTTCTGCGGCACCGATTCCATGCCGAGCAGCAGCTCTTCGATCGAGCGGCCGTCGAGCAGCACCTCGCCGAGCGGCTTGAGCGTGCCGTCGATCAGCGCGAGCTGGCGCCAGTGCCGGCGCTCCGCGATCGTGCGCAGCGCGTGGTCGCGGCCGAACACGAGCACCGCCGTCCCGGTCGCGGCGATGCCGGCGAGCGCGGCGCACACGAGCTCGGCGCCGGCCGCGTCCTGCCACATCGTCGGGTGATCCGCGATCACGAGCTCGGGCTCGCGGACGAGCGCGCGCGCGACCGCGACGCGTTGCCGCGCGGCGATCGAGAGACAATCGATCGGCAGCGACGCTTCGTCCTCGAGCCCGAGCGTCGCGAGGATCTCGATCGACCGCATGATCGAGATCGAGCGCGGGATGCCGTCGATCTCGAGGGGCAACGCGACGTTGATCTGCGCGCTGCGATCGTCGAGCAGGCAGAGATCCTGCGGCACGATGCCGACCTTGCGGCGCAGCAGGCGCAGCGACGAGCGGCGCAGCTTCGCGACGTCGTGACCGAGCACCTCGATCCGGCCCGCGCTCGTCGGGTATTCGCCGAGCGCCGCCGCGACCATGCGCGAGGTGCCGACGCCCGCGGCGCCGACCACCAGCGCGACGTCGCCGCGCGCGACTCTGAGGTTGCCGTCGGACACCAACGGTGTGCCACCTCGGGGGTGGTCGAGACGAACGTCGACCAGCTCGATCATGGTGTCCAGCTACGCCCACCTGATCGGTGGTGGCAAAAAAACAGCGGAGATCACGTGTAGAGTGAAGGCGTGCGACGCACCGTGTTGATGCTCGTTTGCGCCGCGGCCGCGTGCCGCTCGAACGACACCGAGCACGTCGACAAACTGGCTGCGCGCGCCGACGATCACGACCTCCGGATCGCGAACCTCGAGCGCCGCGGAGCGGTCGATACAGAAAAAGTTGCCGCCGCACTGCTCGCGAAGGGCGCCCTGGGGCCGCCGGGGCCAGTCGGTCCGCCTGGACGGGAGGGGCCTGCCGGTCCGATCGGCCCGGGTGGCGTGGGACCCACGGGTCCCGAAGGTGGTCGCGGCGCCAAAGGTGATCCGGGGCCGCCGGGACCGGAAGGTTCGCAGGGCATTCAAGGGCTGCAAGGTGCGCAGGGGCTGCAGGGCCAGCAGGGCGCGCAGGGACCGAAAGGTCCGACGGGACCGGCCGGTGCGTACGGACAAAAGTCCGATGTCGCGCGCAAGGAATCGCGGGTCTCGGTCGGTGGTGGCTTGGTCGCGACCGTCGTGGCGAGCTGCGAGCGCGCGCAAGATCTCCTCGTCACCGGCGGCTGCTACGCCGATCCGCAGTGGCTCGCGCAACTGATCGCGACGCGCCCGGTCGGCATGGTCGATTCGTCGAGCGCGGCGAGCTGGCGCTGCGACTACAGGAACACCTCCCCGACGACGACGATCGAGATCGTCGCCGAGGTCTACTGCGTGCGTCCGCGCGAGTGACCAGGTGAGCGACGCCGAGCTGTTCGCGCAGATCGCAACGGCGCCGGATGCCGTCGCGGCGTACCTCGTGCTCGCCGACGTGTGGCAACAGCGCGGTGATCCGCGCGGCGATCTGATCGTCACGCAGCACGCGCTCGACACCGCGGCGCCGCGCGAGGCGGCGGAGCTGCGCAAGCGCGAGGGCGAGGCGTTGATCGCGAACCTCGCGACGTGGCTGCCGATCGAGGTCGAACAGCGCAAGCAGTTGCTCGTGCGCTGGCGGTGGGGCTTCGTGCATCGCGCTCGATGTACGGACGCGCGCGCGTTGACCAGCCTGCTCGCTGCGCCGCGAGTCGGATCGACGCTCGCCGAGCTCCGGCTGGTTGGAAAGTCCCTCGAGCAGCAGGTGCCCGCGCTGTTCGGCGCCTGGCCCGCGGCGCTGCGCCGACTCCACATCGGCGATGACTTGCTCGCGATGCACGGTTGGCCGATCGATCTCGCGCGGCTGCCACCCCATCAGCTCGAGTCACTCGCGGTCCACGGTCAGTTGGTCGAGCTCGGTTGGAACGCGCCGCCGCCGTCGCTGCGCCGCCTCGAGATCCGCGCGACCACGTTCGATCTCGCGACGCTCGGAAGGTTCGACTGGCCGGCGATCGAGGAGCTCGTCGTATGGACGCCGGACATCGCCGACCTCTCGATGCTCGCTCGGTTTCCAAACCTGCGTCTCCTCGGTCTTGGCGGGACCCGGAACACGGATGCGCTCGCACAGCGGCTCGCGGTCCAGCCGACCGTGCAGCGGTTGCAGACCTTGGTGCTCGACGGTGGCACGTTGACCGCTGCCGGGGCTCGCGCCCTCAAACCGCTCGCGAAGCGCATGCGGGTCGACGTGCGGCGCAATCTGATCCCGTCCGCCGAGCTCAAGCGTCTCGAGACCGCGAAGCTCGTCGTACGGCCACAACGTACCGGCGAGCTCCCGCTCAGCGATCGCGAGGTACCTCCGATGCTGCTCGAGCGTGCTCGGCGAGCAGCGAGGTCGAACAAGCCCGACGATGTCGTCAAGCGCTTCCACAAGGCGACCGTGGCCGCCGCGCTCGTCGAACCCGGCGACGCTGCGATCGAACGCGGGCGTCTCGCGAACCACCTCGCCTACCCTGCGAAGCGCGATGCTCTGCGCGCGCTGATCGCCGAGGCCGACGGCAGGTTGTCCTTCGAGATCGCGGCGTTCAACACCGAGCTGGAGCTCGTGCTCGCGCTCGCGTGCGATGGCGCCGACGAGCTCTACGAAGCCGAGACCTGGTGCTGGCAGGCGCTCCGCGAGGCGCGCTGGTTCGGCAACACGAGTGCGGAGACGCGCGCGAGCGGCCAGATCGCGACGCTGCGGATGCGGCGCGGCGATGCGGCGGCCGCCGCGCCGATGCTCGAGCGTGTCGAGGCGCACTACCGCGACAGCAACAGCCCATCGCAACAAGCGTGGGCCCTGCGTCAGCGCGGCAACGTCGAGCTCACGCGCAGCAACTTCGTCGCGGCCGAGGAGCTGTATCGCAAGGCACTCGCGATCTACGTCGAGCTAAACGACACGTCGAGCCAGGGCATCGTGCTGAGCGAGCTATCGAGCGCCTACTGGGTTCGAGCGGACTACGCCGGCGCCGAGAAGATGCTGCGCGAGGCGATCGCGCTGAAGGGCGACGGCTCGGTCGGCCTCGGCTCGACGTACTACAACCTCGGCGCGATCCTCAACGGCGCGGATCGCGTCGACGAATCGATCGAAGCCGCGACCACGGCGCTCGCGCTGTTCGAGAAGCACGAGCACCCCGGTGGCCAAGGCCAGGCGCTGTCCCTGCTCGGCGAGCTGTGGCAGCGCAAGAACCAGCATGCGCGCGCCCTCGAGCTGCTCGAGCTCGCGATCGCGATCTTTCGCTCCGGCGGTCGCCAGCGCGAGCTCGGCATCACGCTCGGCAACATCAGCCGCGTCGCGCTCGATCTCGGCGAGTGGGCGAAGGTCCGCGTGTGCTGCGAAGAGGCCGTCGAGATCCATCGCGAGGTCGGCAACAAGTACAACGAGGGCATGCAACTGATGGGGCTCGCCGATGCGGCGATCGGCGAAGGCAACTTCGCAGAGGCCGACGCGTGGCTGGTCGAGGCGATCACGCCGCTCGAGGCGATCCACAACTACCAGGGCCTCGCCGCCGTGCGCCACCGGCGTGGGATCGCGGCGCAGTTGACGGGCAAGCGCGCGATCGCCGAGCGCTACTACAAGCAGGCGATGGTCGACGCGACGCGAGGCAACTGGGCCGAGATGCACGGCTGGGTCGAGATGTGGATCGCGCTGCTCGCCGCGCAGGCCCACGAGCCGAAACCGGCGCATGCGGCACTGAAGCGTGCGCACGCCGCGATTCCTACCACCAGCGTGCAGGGCCTCGAGACCCTCGCGATGACCGACGCCGTCGTCGCGCGGCTGCTCGGTGAAGTGGTCGAGCTACCGGAGCCGCTCAGCTGGGACTCGCGGATCATCGCGACGCTCGCGTCATAACAGACGAGGCGCTCAGTAACAGACGAGGCCGTTGCTGTACACCGGCGCGATGCCGATCGCGATCGCACCGGTCGTGACCTCGGCGCCGCTGTTGTAGATCCGGATCCCACCCGCGTCGCCGAACGCGCCTTCGGTCACCGCGATCTTGCCGTCCGGGCACGCCGCGACGTCGTGGATCGACTGGGCATCGGGCGTCAGGTTGTCGGCGAACATCGAGGTCGTCAGATCGTACGAGCGTGCCCACGAGTGGCTGAAGTCGGCGCTCGAGTACGCGAACCACAGCTTGTCGCCGGCGATATCGATGCTGTTCGCGGTGCCACCGAGCTCGCTGTTCATCACGAGGCAGGTCGCGGTCGGCGTGGTGCCCGGGGTGATCTTGATCGTACAGCCGTTCGCCGCGTCGTAGGTCGCGATCACCAGATCGCTGCCGTGTTTGCGGAAGAAGCCCTCGGGGTTCTTCACCGGCATCGTGATGTGCGTGCGCACCGTATCGGTCGTCGAGTCGATCACGACGAGCACGCCGTTGGTCTTCGCCGGCAGGTTGAGATCCGTGTTGTCGAGGATGCCGCACGCGACGTAGACATCGGTGCCGACCGCGAACGCCGCTTCACAGTTCGGCTTGCCGTCGGTCTCACCGGTCGCCGCGTTGAGATCGATCGTCGAGGTCGCGGTCGAATCGAGATGACCGACCACGACGCCGGCCGTGCCGAGCGACGGCACGTAGACCTTTTGACCGACCACCGCGACATCTTGCGGGTTGGAGCTCGCGCCGGTGCCGATCTGCGTGACGAGCGCGAACGTCGCCGCGTTGACGACGGTGACGTTGTTGGAGTCGCGATTGATGATGTAGAGGTAGCTATCGATCTTGTGGATCAGCGGATCGTCGGTGACGAGCCCCGCCGCGACGTTCGCGTGCATCGCGAGCGTCGACAGATCGAGCGACGAGATCACGCCCGGAGGCGCGGTAAAATCCCCCGCCACGGCGACCGCGTGGGAGACCGCCGGGATGGTGTCGGTTGGCACCGTGGCGTCGAGGCCCGGCGAGGCATCGGTGGTGTGAGCGAGGTTGTCGCCGCAGGCGGCGAGGATCACGAGCAGCGCGAGGCAAGACTTCATCGATGACTCCAATCAAGGGCGAGGTAGTAGCTACGACCGGGAAGCGGAAACCCAAAGTAGTCGGCGAGCGGCGTCGCCACCGACGTGAGATCGGGACGTGGTGCAGGATCGAGCGCGAGTTGCTCGGTGCGAACGTTCGCGAGGTTCGCGATCGTGAACGACACGCCGACGTGCGCGGCGATCTCGATGCGCGCACCGACGCCGACCAACCAGCGCGCGGGAATCGCTTGCAGGTTCGCCTGGTCGAGAAACGCCTCGTCTTGCCAGCTGCCGTCGATCCACAGCGCGACCGGACCGCGCACCGCGTCGAGCCGCGCGTAGAGCGCGTCTCCGGGTTGCCGGGGCAACGACTTGTTCGAGTAGATCGGATTCTCGAGCAGTTGCTGCGTGACCAAGTGCGTGTAGTTCGCGGTCACCGAAACGGTGCGTGCGATCCGCGCCGCGCCGACGAGCTCGGTACCGTAGGTCAGCGCGTCGGCGATGTTCTCGGCGTGAAATGCGGCCGAGCCCGCGTACGGAACCAATGCGATCGTGTCGTGCGCGCGCGTCGCGAAGCCCGCGGCTTCGACGAGCACACGGTCGATCACGATGTCGGGCAAGCCTCCGTTCGGAAGCTTCATGGCGGTCGCCGGCGCCCACACCACGCCCGCATCCGCCGAGGTCCCGCGCTCCGGCAGCAATGCAGGCGAGCCGGTCACGGTGCCGCGATCTCCAAACAGCTCGATCAGGGTCGGCAACCGCACGTAACGACCCGCACTCGCCTTGACCGCGACATCGTCGGTGATCGCCGCGCGTGCCGACAGCCGCGGCGACGTCACGACGTCATCGCGCGCGGCGACCTCGAGGTCTCCGGGCGCCGTGCGCACCAGATCCAGGCGCACCGCCGGGGTCACGACGATCCTCGCGTCCGGATCGACGACCGCATCGAACGCGCCGAGCACCGCGCCGCCGAGGCGATCACCGATCAGCGCCGGGCGTCGTGCATCCGCGTCGCGGTCGGTGAAGCGATCGCCGCGAACCTCGACACCCGCGGTGGCACGATGCCTCCCGACCGGCGCGATCCACGTCGAGGTCGCGCCTCCCGACAGCGTGAGATAGTCGCGCGCCTCCGCTCCGAGTCCGAGCTCGGCGAGCGGATCGCGGAGCTCCTGGCGCTCGACCAACAGGTACCCGACCTGCTTGCCGAGCACCGGGCCGACCGTGACGTCGTGATGCGCGTCGCCGATCACGTCGAGCGTCGAGAGCGAGGCCTTCATCGTCGGCTGCGCCGCGCTCCCCGGCAGTCCTTGATCCTTGCCGGCGATCCGCAGCCCGTACGCGTCACCCTGTTTGCCGATCCGCGACGCCAGATCGAACTGGTCGAACTGGTCGTTCGTGCGGGTCTTGTACGAATCGTCGGCGGTGACCAACTGCGTGCCGTTGTCGGAGAAGTACGTGTAGTCGCCGGTCGCGCCTTGATAGCCGAGCGTCGTCGACGACAACCACGCCCCGTGCTCGTCGCCGTAGTGCACGCGCAGATGGCGCGCACCGAACGAACCGCCGCCGAGCGACGCCGTGAATCGTTCGCCGTGCTCGCCACGGCCCAACCGCGTCACGAGGTTCAACGCACCCCCGACACCGGCGCCGCCGAGCTCGACCGGCACCGCGCCGCGGTAGAGCTCGACCTGCCCGAATGCATCGAGCGCGAACCGCCCGAGGTCTTGCGTCACCGCCGCGATCCGCGCGAGCGGCACGCCATCGATCAGCACCTCGGTGTGACCGGGCGCCGCGCCGCGCACCGACACCGATTCGTAGGCACCGAGCCCACCGAGCGAGCGCATCTGCGCACCGACCGCCGCGCCGACCGCATCCGCGACCGACGCCGTCGCCGGCTGATCGTCCGGATGGATCACGGTGACGAACGGCGCATCGCCCAGCGCGCGATCGCGATCGCGCACCGCTTCGCGATCCGGCGCTTTGCCGATCACGACGATGGTCTCGTCGTCGGCGAAGGCCACCGACGACACGAACATCAGGACGAAGTTGATGCGATGCATGTCACCCCACGTAACGCGGGATGACGGCGCACACGACGCGCGTTCCTTCACCCCGAGGCGCGACGGAGAGGTGTCCTGACTTCCGGTTCGTCCTTTGCGGCGCCTTCCCAGTTTCCCAGTGGCTGGCAGATTGCCCTGCCGCATCGTCCCCGGTCACAGTAGCGGGGGCTGTGCCAGTGTCTCACTGGCTTCCCTGCATCCGTCGGAGCTGTCGTTATCGTCTGCTCGGTAGCGATGGCCTTTCGAGCACGGGATATCCCGGGCCGCGAAGCCCGTCAACTACGGTTCCCTAGTCTCCTTCAGTTGCTTGTTAACACTGGGCTCGCCCTTGACGGCGACGCAGCGAGCCTTACTCCTGCGGGATGGCCCAGGATCTCGCAGGCAAGAACTACATCATTACCGGCGCGAGCTCCGGCATCGGCAAGGTCACAGCGACCGAGCTCGCTCGTCGAGGCGCCCACGTGATCATGGCGAATCGCTCGCGCGCGAAGTCCCAGCCGGTGATCGCCGAGATCGCGAGAGTGACCGGCAACACGCCGGAGCTGGTCGAGCTCGATCTCTCGGACCTCGCCTCGGTGCGCAAGGCGGCCGAGGAGATCCTCGCGAAGAACGTTCCGATCCACGCGCTGATCAACAACGCCGGGCTCGCCGGTCAGCGCGGCGCCACCAAAGATGGCTTCGAGCTGACGTTCGGGACGAACCACCTCGGGCACTACCTGTTGACGAGGCTGCTGCTCGATCGGATCAAACAGACCAAGGGCGCGCGGATCGTCAACGTGGCGAGCCGATCGCACTACGACGCGAAGAAGATCGATTGGACCGCGCTGCGCGAGCCGACCCACACCACGACGGGCCTGCGCGAATACTCGGTGTCGAAGCTGTCGAACGTCCTGTTCACGAAGGAGCTCGCGCGCCGGCTCGAGGGCAGCGGCGTCACGACCTACGCGGTTCACCCCGGTGTGGTCGCGACCGATGCATGGCGCAAGGTCCCCGCGCCGGTCCGCTGCGTGATCAAGAAATTCATGATCACGCCGGAGCAAGGCGCGCAGTCGTCGCTGCGCACGGCGACCGCCCCCGAGCTCGCGACCGAGACCGGCCGCTACTACGACTCCGAGGGCAGGGAGAAACGCCCCTCTGCCCTCGCCAGCGACACCGCGCTCGCGACCCAGTTGTGGACACGATCTGCCGAGTGGACGGGCTTGCCAGCGTAGTAAGCTGGTCGCATGAGCTGGATCGCGGTCGCTGCGGTGCTCTCGACGATGCACTACGAGGGCGACGTGCCCGCCGACGGCGGCGACTATCAAGACGTCGCGATCACCGTGCCGGCCGGCACGGTCGAGATCGAGATCGCGCACACCGATGGCTCGGACTACACGATCCTCGATTGGGGCGCGTGGGGACCCGACGGCTTCCGCGGCTGGGGCGGTGGCCTCACCGACGACGCGATCATCGGCGTCGATCAGTCGTCGCGGTGTTACCTGCCGGGCGCGATTCCCGCCGGCACGTGGACGATCGCGATCGGCAAGGCGAAGCTCGATGTCGGCGGCGGCCACTACTCGATCGATGTCACCTGCCGCGATGCCGCGACGATCGCGTCGCTGCCGAAGGCCGACTACAACCCGGTCGTGCTGTCGCCGGAGCGCCGCTGGTACAAGGGCGACTTTCACGTCCACTCGATCCAGAGCGGTGACGCCTCGGCGACGTTCGATCAGATCGTCGACCTCGCGACCAGCCGCGGCCTCGACTTCGCGAACATCAGCGATCACAACACCGTCGCGCAGCACGCGCTGCTCGCCGCGATCCAGCCCGACCATCCCGATTTTCTGTTCCTGCGCGGCGCCGAGATCACGACGTACAGCGGTCACGGCAACGCCGTCGGCATCTCGAAGTACGTCGATCACCGCCTCGGCTACAACGGCCGCACGGTCAAGGACATCATCGATGACGTCAAAGCCCAGGGCGGCATCTTCATCGTCAATCACCCGGTGCTCGATCTCGGCACCGCTTGCATCGGTTGCGAGTGGAAGCACGTCGACGATACGCCGTGGGACGAGGTCACCGGCCTCGAGGTCCTGACCGGCAACTTCGACATCGGGATCAACGCGTTCTATCCGCGCGCGATCGCGCTGTGGGACATGGAGCTCGACGCCGGCAACAAGATCGCCGCGATCGGCGGCAGCGACGATCACACCGCCGGCATGAACGAGAGCTCGACCGGCTCGCCGATCGGCAGCCCGACCACGCTCGTGCTCGCCGACAACCTCAGCGAGGCCGCGATCATCGACGCGGTCCAGCACGGCCGCACGATGGTCGACCTCCAGGGCCCCGACGCGCCGACCGTGGACTTCAAGCTCGACACCCACGAGATCGGCGACGAGGTCGACGACGCGACCCACCTCGCCTTCACGGTCCACATCACCGGCGGCGACGGCACGTACATTCAGCTGTGGAAGGACGGCGTCAAGGACGAGCAGCGCCCGGTCACCGGCGCGGACTTCACGACGACGTTCGACCGCGATCCCACCGCGGCGCTGGCGCGCTATCGCGTGCAGTTGATCAACGACATCAACCAACCGATCGTGGTCACGAGCCACATCTACGCGAAGGGCACGCCGGCGGCGACCGGCTGCGGCTGCCGCACGACCGATCCACGCGGCGCGGCGGTGTTGCTCGTCGCCGTGCTGTGCTGGCGTCGCCGTCGCCGCGCTACTTGAACGTGGTCGCGTCGACGCCGTGGCGCTGGAGCAAGCGGCGGAAGTTCGTGCGATCGAGCCCGGCGAGCCGAGCGGCTTCGGACACCGAGCCCTTCGAGCGCTCCATCACGCGAACGAGATAGCGCTTCTCGTAGGCCGAGCTCGCGCGCCGCTTCGCCTCGGTCAGCGGCGTCAGCTCGTCTTCGTCCTCGGAGGTCACGCTCCCGTTCGACTTACCGCGGCCGGTGATCGCCGGTGGCAATGCGTCGGGCACGATCGTCTCGCCGCGGTGGAGCGCGAGCGCGTGGAGGATCGCGTTCTCGAGCTCGCGCACGTTGCCCGGCCAGTGGTAGTCGCCCATCGCGTCGAGCGCCTCGGGCGCGAGCGTCGGCGGCTTCGCACCGCCGTGCTTCTTCAAGAAGTGAGCTGCGAGGATCGGCAGGTCGTCGAGCCGTTCGCGCAACGGCGGCACGCGCAGCGCGACCACGTTCAGGCGGTAGAACAGATCCTGGCGAAACTTCTGGTGCTCGACCGCCGCGCCGAGGTCGACGTTGGTCGCGGCGATCACGCGGACGTCGACCTTCTTGACGCCGCTGCCGCCGACCGGCCGGACCTCGCTCTCCTGGAGCACACGCAACAGCCGCGCTTGGACGCCGAGCGGCATGTCACCGATCTCGTCGAGGAACAACGTCCCGCCTTCGGCTTCGACGAACACGCCCGCGCGATCCGTCGTCGCGCCGGTGAACGCGCCCTTGACGTGACCGAACAGCTCGCTGTCGATCAGGTTCTCCGGAATCGCACCGCAGTTGAGCGCGACGAACCGCTTGCGCCGCCGCCCGCCCCGCTCGTGTAGCGCGCGCGCGACGAGCTCCTTGCCGGTGCCGCTCTCGCCCGACACCAAGATCGAGACATCTTGCTCGGCGAGGCGATCGAGCGCCGCCTTCATCTTGCGGATCGGTGCGCTCATGCCGATCAAGATCTGCTCGATCGGATTGTCGCTCTCGCGACCGCGGACGCCGGCGAGCTCCTTGCGCAGCGCGGAGTGCCGCGCCGCCGAGAGCACGATCGCCGACAGCTCGTACGGCTCGAACGGCTTGGTGATGTAATAGAACGCGCCCGCGCGCATGCACGTCGTCGCGGTCGCCGCGGTGCGATCGCCGGTCAGCATGATCACCGAGGCCTTCGAGCCGACGTCGCGAAAGTGCTTGAGCACGTCGATGCCGCTCATCCCGGGCAAGCCGACATCGAGGATCACGACGTCCCAGTCGGCGAGGTCGTTGTCGAGTCGCGCCATCACGCTCTGCGGTTCGCGCGCGACCTCGATCTCGTGGCCATCTGCACCGAGCTTGCGGACGATGACGCGGGCGACGTCCTCGTCGTCCTCGACGACCATCACCTTGAACGGAGTCGCTTCATCCCCCACGAAGGGGATGAGGCTAGACCTTGCGGCGGCGGAAATCCATCGGTTCACGAAGCGACGGGCAGTGTCTTACCGGCTGGAACCGCGGCCATGAGGCGGCGTCGCAGCTCGCTCGGAGAGATCGGCTTCACGAGCACTTCGTCGGCGCCTGCGCTCTTGCAGATCTTGTAAACTTCTTCGAAGTCGTCGCCGGAAAGCACCGCGACGTAGATCGATCCTTGGTGCATCGCCTTGAGTTTTCCGACCAACTCGGCGCCACCCATCGGCATGTTGAGATCGACGAGCGCGATATCCGGTGGCGCGATCTCCGCGAGGCGAAGCGCCGCATGGCCATCCGGCGACGTGCAGACATCGAAGCCGACCCGCGCGAGCGCCGTCGACAACGTGCGGCGCACCATCGGATCGTCGTCCGCGATCAGGACGCGGATACTCACGCCGCCCTCAGCTCTTCGGTCTCCGTGCCGAGGTGGTCGCGGAGCCGCTCGACCGCGCGCCACAGCAACTGGCACACGCGCGACGGCGTGATGCGAAGCGTGTCCGCGATCTCCTGATAGGTGAGGTCCTCGACATAGTGCAGGCCGAGGATCGTGGCGTCGCGCTGTTCGAGGTGCGAGAGCGCTTCGCGAACGCGCGCGAGCGTCAGGCGATGACCGGCTTCGATGTCGGGAGCGACCGTGGTCGACGCGAGGTGCTGTGCCTCGCCGCCATCGATCGGACCGATCTCGACATGCACGAGCTCCGACAGGCCCGCGCGATAGACCTCGAGCGTCACACCGAGCGCGTCCGAGATCCGCTGGTCGGTCGGCGTCTCGCCGTCCTTCTCGAGCTCGCGAATCGCGGCCGAGACCTTGCGCGCGAGTTGGCGCACGCGGCGCGGCATGATGTCGCCACGGCGCAGCTCGTCGAGAACGGCACCGCGGATCCGGTGTTCGGCGAACGCGAGGAACGGTTCCTGGCGGGTGTCGTCGTAGCGATCGGCGGCTTCGATCAGGCCGAGCATGCCGGCCGACACGATGTCGTCGCGCTGGATCCAGTCCGGGCACCGGCGCGCCATCCGCAGCGCGATGCGACGAGCCGCATCGGCATGGTCCCGGATCAGGGCGTCGCGAGCAGGCTGCTTGGGTCCGGCGAAGTTCATCACGAACAGGTCTAATTACACATGGCGATCCAACTTCTTCTTCTTGTAATTCCATATGGTTAACCTCGATTTCGTGGGTTGGGTGATACTCACCCCGGGTATTAATTTACTCCAGGCTACTGTCGTCGTAGGAGACCGGGCGGCGCGGCGGCGAGAAGTGACGGCTGACGCCGAACACGATCTGCTTCTGATCGAAGCCGCCATCGAGGATCGGGAGTCGGGTCGCCGGGTTCTCCATGTCGCCGCGATCGATCACGATGAAGTCGGCGAACAGGTCCCAGCGCTTGTCGACCGCGACCACCGTGCCGAGATGGAAGTCGAGGCGCGACTGCGGGTCGAGCTTCATGTTGGTGGTCGGGTCGAGGCCGCTCGACTGCAGTGGGATCGCGTAGCCGATGCCGATCCACGCGCCGAAGTGGCCATCGGGATCGTGAAACAGCGCGGTGGTCTGGAGCGACGCCTCCGCGAGAAACGCGCCGCGCGCATTCGGCGCCGACAGCGTCACACCATCGAGCCCGCCGACGATGTCGAACGAGAGAAATTCGCGCTCGATCGGTTTCTTCCATTCGAAGGCGAGGCCTTCGCGCGACCACGCACCGACGTGATCGATCAGGTGACCGCCGCCGCCGTACACCGAGATCGCGGACTCGTTGCCGAGTGGAACGCGCGCCGATCCGCCGGCGCTCTGCCACGGTTTCTCGTCGGTGAACGACGGTTGCTTCGCGAGCAGATCGACATTTGCCGCGAGCTCGAGCTTCGAATAGATCGCCCAGCGGCCGGTCAGGTTGAACATGCCGACATCGGTGAACCTCAGCGGCTCGCCGCCGAGCGACGGGTCCGACATGATGAACTTCATCGAGGCGCTGAGCTCGCCGCCCTCCGGCGCGACCAACACGTTCTTCGCGATGTTGCGCAGCGATGACGCGCCCGTGATGTGCACGCTCTCGTCGGCGGAGGTGGCATCGAGCTGGGTTGGATCGGCCGCTGCGGAACCACCCAAGGCCGCGAGCACGGCGAACGTCCAATGCGGTTTGCTCATGGGCCTGGTAACGCGCATGGGATCGAAGCGATCTAACGGCGGTGCATGTTAGGTTTCGCGCGTGGCGAAGGTGAAGACCAAGGCGGCGGCGAACAAGGCCGTAAAACCGGCCAAACCGGCGAAAGCAACGAAGTCGGCAAAGCCGCCGAAATCGACGAAGGTCACGCGGCCCGCCGACCTACCACCACCACCGCCGCCACCGCCCGCGGTGCGTGACGAGCTCGCAGCGCCTCGCGATGTTGCCCGACTGATCCGCTACGGCGAGCAGTTCGGTCCGAACCGGATCGACGTGCGGATGTGGAACGCGCCGACCACGACCGTCCCGGCACAGTTGCCGATCACGTCAGGGTCGATCGCGATGTTCGATCCCACCGACAAGAAGAGCTGGAAGGTGTTCGATCGTCCGACCGGCACCGGTCAGTTCCGGATCATGTTGTCGATGTTGAAGGCCCCGAACAATGATGCCGCGAAGGACAAGGTCGCCGCGATCGTGATCCACACCGGCCGACCGCCGATCGCGCGGTGGACCGTCGCGCACTGGAAGGGTCAGAAGAAGCCGAAGTCCGCCGACGAGCTGCCGCGGATCGCGAGCACCGGATGGATCGCGCTGATGGATGCGAACGGCGGCTCGCCCGGTGTGCTCGCGGTACCACCGGCATCGAATCAGCCCGTCGAGGTGGCGCTGACCGATGGCCGGCGTGCGCTCGCGATTCCGTCGGGCAAAGGCGAGTTCGCGGCGTACTGGGCGGTCGACGCGCACGACAAACCGATCTGCTTCGTGATCGACTTCGACGCGATCTCGCAGAAGGACTGGAGAGCGAAGCCTACTTGAGCGTGCCGCCGAGCGCTTTGATCGCGTCTTCGGCCTCGGACTTCAGGCACTGATTCGTATTGCTGTCGTTGATCCCGAGGATGCCGCCGCGCATCCGGAAGCGCGCCGTCTTCAACGGACCGATCGCGCGCGGATCGCCGAGCGTGACCAAGGTCGGAATCGCCGCCTTGCGATCGGTGCACGTCGCGGAGCTCTCGAGATCGTGCAGCGCCGCCTTCATCACGGTCTCGCGATCGACGGTCGCCGACGTGATCGACATCAACGGTGCCGTGCGCGCGGCGACCGCGGCCGGCGACGGCGCAGGTTCGTCGGCTTCGGCGTGGTCGGCGTGTTTCTTGGGCTCGGGCTTCGGCGCCTCGGACTTCTTGCTCGAGCTCCCGAGCTTGAGCGCGATCGCGATCACGATCACCGCGAAGAACACGATGCCCGCGATCACCAGCCACTTCTTGGGCAGCGGCTCGTGGATCGTCACCGGTTCGGTCGACTGGGTCGCCGCGCGCACCGGGAACGGCGCGCCCGGCGTCGCCATCGCCGCCGTCAAGGCAGGGGGCGTCAGCGCAGCGGGCCGCGTGATCGAGCCGGGTGGCGGGGTCGGAAGCGCCGAGGCGATCGCGACCTGCCCCGACGCGCGGGGTTGCAACATCGCGTACCCCGCGTTGTGGAGCACGGTATCGATCGCTGCGAGATATTCGTTCGAGCTCTGGGTGCGTTCGGCCGAAACCTTCTCGAGCCCGTGACGCACGACGGCTTCGAGCCCCGCGGGGAGTTTCAGATCGGGCGCGACCTGGGCGAACGTCGGCGGGTCGCGCGACACGTGGGCAGTCATGATCGCGAGCGGATCGGTGTCCTCGAACGGCGGCCGCCCCGCCAACATCTCGTAGAACACCACGCTCGCCGAATACAGATCGGTCGCGTGCTTGATCTCGCCGCCGACCGCTTGCTCCGGCGACAGATACGCCGGCGTGCCGACGGTCAGCCCCGCGCGCGTCGTCGCCGGGTCATCACCGTTATTGGCGACCAGCTTCGCGATCCCGAAATCGAGGATCTTGACGATGACCTCGCCATCCTTGCGCGCGAGAAAAATATTGTCGGGCTTGATGTCGCGATGGACGACGCTCTTCTCGTGCGCGTGGCGCAGGCCGGCGAGCAAGCCGCGCATGATCTCGATCGCATCGGGCCACGGGATCCGCTTCTCGCGCTCGAGCCGCTTGCCGAGCTCCTCGCCCTCGAGCACCTCCATGACGAGGTACGGGCAGCCATCTTCGAGCACGCCGAAATCCGAAACGCCGACGATGTTCGGATGATCGAGCCGCCCCGATGCGATCGCCTCGCGCTGGAACCGCTGCGACGCTTCTTTGTTCTTGCCGAGATCCGGATGCAGCACCTTGATCGCGACCGCGCGACCGATACCGGTGTGCTCGCCCCGGTACACTCGCCCCATGCCGCCCTTGCCGAGCACGCCGTCGACGCGATAGCGACCATCGAGCATCGCTCCAATCGGAACGACGCCCGAATCGTCAGGTGTGGGACCCATCTCGAACGCCATGATGATACCGCGCTACCGCAGCGCGAAACAGGAGCCGATGTGCGCCTAACGAGGGCGCTTTTTCTTCATGTGCGGCGCAGGTGGCAAACCGGTGTGCTGGGTGAGCGCGACTCCCGGCTGAATGCGCCTCCCCGACGGCACGCGCCCGCGCTGCGCCATCGCCGGCTGCCACGACGGCACGAGGCACGTCTTGCCGCCGCCGATCAGATCGCCGCGCCCCATGCGGTGCAACGCCTCGCGCAGCACTGGCCAGTTGTGCGGATCGTGATAGCGCAAGAACGCCTTGTGCAGGCGGCGGCGCTCGAGTCCCTTCACGACGTGGACGCGATCCTTCGCGACGAGCGAGCGCAGCGGCGAATAGCCCGTGTGATACATCGCGGTCGCGGTCGCCATCGGCGACGGCAAGAACGCCTGGACCTGATCGGGGCGGAAGCCGTTGCGCTTCAACCACAGCGCGAGGTTCAGCATGTCTTCATCGGTGGTGCCGGGATGCGCGGCGATGAAGTACGGGATCAGGTACTGCTCCTTGCCCGCCTCCGCCGAGTAGCGATCGAACAGCTCCTTGAATCGATCGTACGCGCCAATGCCCGGCTTCATCATGTGCTGGAGCGGACCGTCCTCGGTGTGCTCGGGCGCGATCTTCAAGTAGCCGCCGGTGTGGTGCTGCGCGAGCTCCTTGATCCACTCCGGCGAACGAACCGCGAGGTCGTAGCGCACGCCCGAGGCGACGAAGATCCGCTTGACGCCTTTGATCGCGCGCGCCTTGCGATACAGCGCGACGAGCGGCCCGTGATCGGTGCCGAGGTTGTCGCAGATCTCGGGATACACGCACGACGGCTTGCGGCACGCCGCTTCGATCTTGCGGCTCTTGCACGCCATGCGATACATGTTCGCGGTCGGCCCACCGAGATCCGAGATGTTGCCGGTGAAGCCAGGCACGACATCGCGGATCCGCTCGACCTCGCGCAGGATCGAGCCTTCGCTGCGGCTCTGGATGATCCGGCCCTCGTGCTCGGTGATCGAGCAGAAGCTGCACCCGCCGAAGCAGCCGCGCAGGATCGTCACCGAGAACTTGATCATCTCGTACGCCGGCAGCTTGGTCTGCTGGTGGCGCGGGTGCGGCAGCCGCGTGAACGGCAGCTCGTACAAGGCGTCCATCTCCGGCGTGGTCAGCGGGATCGGCGGCGGGTTGATCCACACGTCGCTGGTGCCGTGCCGCTGGACGAGCGCCCTCGCGTTGCCCGGGTTTTGCTCGAGGTGGAGGATCCGCGAAGCGTGCGCGTACAGCACCGGATCTGCGGTGACCTGCTCGAAGCTCGGCATCCGGACGACCTGGAGCTCGCGCGCGACCTTCTTCGGCTTGAGCTGGATCAGGTTCGCCGGCGCGGCTTCGCCGGTCGCACACGCGGCACCTTCGGCGGCGGCCCGCGCTTCCATCGCGTACGGATCGATCGGCGGCTCGAGCTTGCCGGGCTTGTCGAGCGACGTCGAATCGACCTGCTGGAACCCTTCGCGGAGGCCGAAGAACGCGGTGCCGCGCAGATCGGTGATCGTCGACGGCGCTTCGCCGGCCGCGAGGCGATGGGCGATCTCGACGATCGCGCGCTCGGCGTTGCCGTACACGAGCAGGTCGGCGCGGGTATCCGCGAGCACCGAGCGCCGCACCTTGTCGCTCCAGTAATCGTAGTGCGCGATCCGCCGCAGACTCGCTTCGATGCCGCCGATGATCAGCGGCACGTCGCCGAACGCTTCGCGGCAGCGCTGCGCGTAGACCGTGACGCTGCGATCCGGTCGCAGCCCCGCCGCGCCATCCGGCGAGTACGCGTCGTCGCTGCGGACCTTCTTGTCGGAGGTGTAGCGATTGACCATCGAGTCCATGTTGCCGGCGGTCACGCCCCACATCACGTTCGGCCGGCCGAGCTCCTTGAACGCATCGCCCTCCCCGCGGGGCGACTTCCAGTCCGGCTGATCGAGGATGCCGACGCGAAACCCGTGCGATTCGAGCAGCCGCCCGATCAGCGCCATGCCGAAGCTCGGGTGATCGATGTACGCATCGCCCGTCACCATCACGATGTCGCAGCTATCCCACCCGAGCTCGTCCATCTCGGCGCGCGTCGTCGGTAGATACGGCGCGATACCGAAGCGATGCGCCCAGTGCGGGCGATGCGAGAACAGAGGACGCGGAACAGCCGTCACGGGAGCGATCGATTACCACGCGCGCCGACGGCGACCCAGCAATCAATTCCCAAGTTATTCGCCGCCATCGCAGGGGTCGCCGCCCTTCTTGGGCGTGCCGCGCGTACCGGTCGAGGCGGGGTCCCCGGGCGGCTTCTGCGGCGGCGCTTCTCCCATGTCCTCGGAGTTGAGCGATTTCTGCTGGGGCCCGGTCAGGCCGTCCTCGCACTTCTTGCCCTCGTCCTGGGTCTGCATCGTCGCGAAGCACGAGCGCGACGTCGCGGTCCAGGCGTCCTGATCGCAGTGGCGCTGGAGCGTGTCGTGGAGCTTCTTCACGAGCTCCGGCGGTGCGTCGGGCGTGCCTTTCACGAGCAGGTCCATCACGTGACCCGCCATCGTGTCGCAGCTCGGGCCCTCCGAGGTCGCGCCGTTCGACGGCATGGTCTGGGCGGACTTCGAGCTACCGCCACACGCTGCAGCAACCACCAACCAGACGCACATCACACGATGCATCGCGGAAGCATGACACGGCTACGTGGCGTTATGGACCAGGTCGCGCACACCGCTCGCGATGAACTCGACGGCGACGGCGGCGAGCAACAGGCCCATCACCCGCTCGAACGCGCGGAGCAGCGCTTTCGGCAGGAAGCGCTCGGCATTCGAAGCGCTGCGCATCAACAGCCAAGCGATCAAGCACGTGACCGTGATCGCGATGAACACCGCCGGGACGCGCGTCGGATGCCACGCGGCGCGCGACATCAACACCATCACGGTCGCGATCGCGCCGGGACCGGCGAGCATCGGAATCGCCATCGGGAAGATCGCGATGTCATCGCGTGCGCTGCTGTCCTCGCGCTCTTCTTTGGTCGAGCGCGTCGGCGACGGTTGCGCGCGCATCATGTCGATCGACATCAGCAGCAGCATGATGCCGCCGGCGACCTTGAACGCACCGAGCGAGATGCCGAACGCCTTGAACACGAGGCCACCTGCGACCGCGAAGAACGACAGGATCACCCACGTCGCGAACGCAGCGCGCAACGCGATCTTGCGGCGCTGCTCGACGGTGTGCTCGGTCGTGATCGAGAGGAACACCGGCACGGTCGCGAGCGGATCGATCACGAAGAAGATCGCGCTCAACGCCACCACCGCAAACTTGAGATCCTCGTCGCTCACGACGAGCGCTTCTTATCACGGAAGCGGTTCGCGAGCGGCCAGCCATTCGGGTGGGATCCCCGCGCGCCCGACCGCCCCGACGATGATTCCGCCGGCCATCGCACAGGTCGTATCGATGTCGCCGCCGACGCTGGCACAGTCCCACAACGCACCGGCGTAGTCGGTCAGGTGGGTCGCCGCGCACCAGATCGCGAACGGAATCGTATCGGCGGCGAGCACGCGGCTGCCGTTGCCGAGCTCGGCGGCGACCGTGATCGCCTCGGCGCGCAGGAGCGCGATCGACCGGCGCACGCCATCGCAGGTCGCGCCCTTCGGCGTGTGTGCGACCACGGCTTCGATCAGCGCACGCGGATCGCGCTCGCCGGCGAACACGCGTGCCGCCGCGACCGCGACCGCGACCGCACCGGCGATGCCATCGGGATGCGCGTGGGTCGGCGCGGCCGAGTGCGCGGCGTGCTCGACGACCTTCGCTAGATCATCGCAAAAGTACGCACCGATCGGCGCCGCCCGCATGCCGCCGCCGTTGCCGCACGAGCCCTGCCCGTCGAACAGTTGCTGCGCGGCGAGCTCGTAGTCGGTGCCCTGCGCGATCTCGGCGAGCACGGTGTGCGCACCGCGACCGTAGCCGCGCGCCGGCTCGGCGACGTAGCGCCTCGCGAACCGCTGCGCGAGTAGCTCGGGATCGATGCCGTCGCACACCGCGAGCGTCTCGACGATCGACACGGCCATCGCGGTGTCGTCGGTCCACATCCAGCGCTTGTTCTTGGGGGACGTGCGCGTGCCGAGCGCGAGGTCGCGCGCGGCTGGACCGGCGTGCAGCAACTGCTCGCCGAGCGCATCCGCGACCGACAAACCTTCGAGGGCCAGGTGAGCGCGTTCGAGCCTCATAGTGTCATCGTAACACTATTTGAGGTACGGCGCCATGAAGCGGTCGGTCTCGACGAGCAGCCGTGGGATCGAGTCGGTCAACTGGTGCCCGTCGTCGAGCTCGATCAGCTCGACGTTCGAGTGGTCCCGCGCGAGCTCGCGCGAATACGCGATCGGCACGGTGTCGTCGTGGGTGCCGTGCATGACGAGCGCGGGCACCGTCACTTTCGGGTGGTCGCGGTTGAACGTCAGGATGTCCTCGATGAACCCGAAGTCGACCTTCGCCGAGGCGTTCGTCGTGTAGTCGAAGACCTCGCGCCAACCGGTGCGCTGCCACTCGTCCCACTCGGGACCGAGCTGCGCCTGCCAGCGAGTCGCGAGGCGAAACGCCGGCGCGAGCAAGACCAGCGCTTTGACCCGATCGTCCGTTTCGGCGACGCGCGCGGCGGTCAACCCACCGAGGCTCGAGCCGATCAGGATCGTCGCGCCGGTCATCGAATCGCGCACGTGCTGGATCATCGCCGACACGCGAAGGTGCTCGAACGACGGCCGGCGCAGATCCAACGCCTCGACGGCGACGCCCCGCTCGGCGAAGTGATCGATGTACGCGATGGCCTTGGTCGATTTCGGCCCCGATGCGAATCCAGGGAGATAGAGGACCTGCATGAATTCACCCTACACCGAGCGTCACTCGTTTGGCGCACACGGTCACTGGAGCCGTTCAGCTCCCGCGAGAAGTGCTCCAACGCTGGCGACACGGCGACGAGGCCAGCTGCGACGCGCTCTCGCAGCGCCGCACGTTCGCTGATCGCAGCCACTTGATCAGGAACACGCCGAGGAAGCAAGCGCTCTCACGTGACGCGTAACGTGCGGAACGGTGCAGCGTTTTGCTGCACCCGTCGCTGCGTCGCCAAAAGCGATGGGAGTGATACATTTCCGGAGCACGCGATGGGGAAGTCTCGACCTATCCGGACAGTGCTGGTTGTCGACGATGACGAGGCCATCATTGCCTCCTGGCGCCGCGGCGCAGGTCCCGATCGCACCGTGCACAGCGCGATCGACGAAGCCGGCGTCGTCGCGCAGATCGAGAACCACGAGTTCGATCTCGCGATCGTCGACCTGCGGATCGGCGCGACCTCCGGCATCGATATCGTGCGCGTGCTGCGCGATCACTCGCCGGAGCTCCCGATCGCGCTGTGCAGTGGTTATCTCTCGATCGATGTCACGGTCGCCGCGGTCCGCGCCGGCGCCGATATCATCGCGTTCAAGCCGATCACGTTTCGCGAGGTCCTGCAACGCCTCGAGGAGAACGAGTCCGAGGCGGTGAGTCTCGAGGACACGCCGACGCTCGCACGCGCGGAGTGGGAACACATCATGCGCGTCCTCGCGGATTGCGAGGGCAACGTGTCCGCGGCGGCGCGACGGCTCGGCATCTACCGCAGCTCGTTGCAGCGCCGCCTGCGCAAGTACGCACCGCGGGAGTGAAGGAGGAGCCATGGAGCGATTCATCCTGCGAGCCGAGATCCGAACGCGTCCCGCCCCGTCTTAGTTCATCACGAACACGAGCTTCGATCCGCCGACGAGCTGCGCCTGGGTCAGCCCCGCGCTGACGTCGGCGCCGTCGAGCGTCACCGAGCTCACCGTCGTGCCGTTGCCCTGGCGGATGATCAACAGCTCGTGACCACCAACCGTCACCCGCGCTTGCGGAAATCGCGGCGCGCCGATCAGCCACTTGTCACTACCGGCGACGGGGAACAGCCCGAGCGTCGCCTCGACGTACCACGAGCCCATCGCGCCGCCGTCGTCGTTGCCCGGGATGCCGGTCGGTTGATCGGTGTAGATCGTGTCCTCGATCCAGCGCACCCACTGCGCGGTGAGATCGGGGCGACCGAGCTGGCCGAACAGGAACGGCGCGTTGAGATCGGGCTCGTTGCCGGCCCAGTACCACTTGCGCGGAAAGTTCGCCGCCGACGGATCGCTGGTCTCCCAGTCGTGCTTCGCCTGCGTGAAGAACTCGGTGAGCTTCGCGATCGCTGCATCGTTGCTACCGAAGATCGCGACCATGCCGTCGGGATCGTGCACGCCCGCCATCCACAGCGATTGCCACGCGTCGGCCTCGGCGTAGTCGTCGGCCCACGCGAACTCGTCGAACGCCGCGGTCGACAGCGCACCGTCGGTGCCGCGGCCGCGCAGGAATCCGGTCGCCGGATCGAACAGCAGGCGCCAGCCGTGACTGCGCGCGATCAACGCATCGTGGTCGGCGGTGTCGCCGAGCGACGCGGCGAGGTTCGCGAGCGCGAAGTCGTCGTGCGCGTACTCCGTCGTGGTGCTGACCGACCGCCCGGTCGTGTTCGGCACGTAGCCATACTGCATGTACGCCTCGACGTCGCTGCGGCCACCGCGACCACTCGCGGGCGCGCTCGGATCCATCGCCGCCGCGCGCAGGGCCGGCCACGCCGTCGCACCACCGGCGTCGGGGACGCCGCGCATCACCGCGTCGGCGATCGCGATCTCGGCACTCGCGCCGAGCATCGTGCCGGTCTCGCCGATCGCGAGAGGCCACTTCGGATACGCGCCGAGGCCGTCGTCGAAGCCGACCAGCGAACGCGCCACATCGTGCGCGCTCTCCGGCGCGAGCCACGCGTACAACGGCGACACCGAGCGATACGTGTCCCACAGCGAGAGATCCGACATCTGATCCCAACCCTGCGCCTGGACCGCGGTCTGATGCGCGAGCTGGTACGTGCCGTCGACGTCGCCGATCACGCTCGGCATCAGGAACGCGTGATAGAGGCTCGTGTAGAACGTCCGGAGCTGGACCTCGGTCTCCGCCGTCAGCTCGACCGTGCCGAGCTTGGCTTCCCAGGCCTCGGTCGAGGCGTCGTGGATCGCGTCGAAGTCGACGGTCGGCACCTCGGTCGTGAGGTTGAGGCGCGCGCCCTCGAGCGACACCAGCGACAGGCCGATCGCGATCGTGCTCGCACCGGCGGGGACGTCGAGCGCGGCGCCGTTCGCCCACGTCGTCGACGAGGTCCACGCGCCGTGCGCGACGAAGTACAACGTGTAGCCGCCGAACCCCGCGCTCATGCCGCCGAGGTGATGCAGCGATCCGATGATCTCGCCGGCCGCATCGTCGACGTGAATGTCGGCCGCGTCGATCGTGCCGCTCGACAGCGTCTTCGAGAGATCGATCAGGATCGTCCCCGGCGAGGGCATCGTGAAGCGCTCGACGGCGACGCGCTGCGTGGCGGTGAGCTCGACGTCGATCCCACTCGCGAGCTTGACCTCGTAGTAGCCCGCGCTCGCGTGCTCGTCGGCCTTGTCGAACAGCGCTTCGTAGTTGACGACGCTGGTCTGCGACGGATCGAACGCGAGCGTCGGCATCACCGAGAGCACGCCGTAGTCGGTCGCCCCCGTGCCGTGGAGGTGGGTCGACGCGAAGCCCTGGATCCGATTGTCCTCGGCGTAGTAGCCGGAGTAGTGCTGGAACGCGACCGTACCGAACAACCCGTTGGTGTCGGGACCGGGCTTCGCGAAGCCGTGGGGCGCGGCCGCACCGACGAAGCAACTGCCGTACGCGTAGCCAAGCCCACCGGTGCCGATCCGCGGATCGACCCATGGCGTGGCACGCGTGACTTCGGGCAGCGGCGCCGGCGCGTCGTCGCCGCACCCGGCGAACAACAACCCGAGTGCGAGTGCGGCCCTGGCCCTGACCCTCATCATCGGGCCGCACTCTAGCACTCGTCTCAATCGACCGAGAACGGATACGAGACCGTCGCCGCGTGCGCCGGGAATCGCCAGGCACTCGCCGACTTCTCGACGCAGGCCGCCACGAGCGGGTCCTCCAACGTGGACTGGATCGCCACGTGATGCACGTTGCCCGCGGCGTCGACGTCGAGCTGCACGCTGAGCGTGCCCTTCTTCAGGCTGGTGTTCGTCTTCTTGCCGTCGGTGAAGCACTTCTCGACGTCGGCGTGCGCCTCGGCGGGCGCCACGGGTTTCGCCTCGTTCGTCGCAGGCGTCGCAGGCGTCGCAGGCGTCGCAGGCGTCGGCTCCGCCTTGCTGAGCTTCGCCATGGCTTCGCGGTGGGGCTTCTCGACCACCGGCGGCGACAGCTCGCCGAGCGCGACGAGCGTCTCTTCTTCGGTCGCTTCGGCGAGCCCGTTGCCCTTCACGAGGTGCGCCTTCAGGTGGGTCGGACGATCGAACGTCACCCAGTAGCGCGCCGTCTTGTAACCGGGCGCCGAGACTTCGACGAGCTCGACGACATCGGTCGCGTTGATCTGCGTCGAGGTCGGCGTGCCCGTGAGGTGGTGGCGGAACGCGACATGCGCGCTCGCCACATCCGCGTCGAGCTGCACCGAGATCGTCTGCGCGGGTCTCGGAGTCGGCGTCGTAGCGCCGGGTGACTGCTTCGCGGGTGGCGTTTGTGCGACGTTGTCTCGCTTGCTCATGCCGAACATCACGCCGACCACCCCGACGACGACACCGACGCCGGCGATCGCGTACGGCACGTAGGGCGGCTTGGTCCGCAGCACGTGCTTCATCGCCACCGGCGTCAGCGTGTCCGGACGTGGAATCGTCCGCGCGCCGAGATCGGACTCGCCGTCGAGCAACGGAAGCGGTTGGCTGCGGCGCGACGGTACCGGTGTGCCATCGCTGCGCGTGATGAACGACTCGAGCACGGCCTCGACGTCGCTCATCGTCTGATAACGGTCGTCGGGGTTCTTCGCGAGCATCCTGCCGAGGATCGTCTCGGCGAGGCCGTCCGGCACCTCGGTGCGCAGCAACGGCGGCGGCTCGTCGTGCACGATGCGATGGAGCAACTGCCGCGGATCGTCCTCGCTCGCGAACGGGCGGCGCGCGGTCACCATCTCGTAGAGGATCACGCCGAGCGCGTAGATGTCGGCGCGGCGATCGACGTGCTCGGGATCGGTGATCTGTTCGGGCGCCATGAACTGCGGCGTGCCCATCACCATGCCCTTCTGCTGATCGTCGAGCATCAGGAAGCGCGAGATGCCGAAGTCGAGCACCTTCACGTGATCGAACAGGTCGTCCTTGTCGGTCAGGAACACGTTGTCGGACTTGAGATCGCGATGCACGACGCCGGCGTTGTGCGCGGCGTGCAGCGCGGACGCGATCTGCGCCGCGATCCGCACCGCGCGGCGGACCGGCAAACCACCGAGGCGATAGATCTCGTCGGTCAACAACGCGCCCTCGAGGAATTCGAAGACGATGTAAGGGACGTGGTGGTGGGTGAACCCCATGTCCGTCGACTCGACGATGTTCGGATGACCCAGCGTGCCGGCGGCACGCGCTTCGTTCATGAAGCGCTCGACGACGTTCGCGTCGGTCGCGAGCTCGGGATGGAGGATCTTGATCGCGACGCGGCGCTTGATCAGGGTGTGCTCCGCGAGGAACACGGTGCCCATGCCACCCTCGCCGAGCGTGCGGATGATCCGATAGCGACCCTCGACGATGTCTCCCGTCTTGACCACAGCCTCTCGCGTCGAAGACGGCCCCATTGGCTCCATGGTGATCGGTGGGCAGCGCTACGCACAAGCTTTCTCTCCTGCATTCCAGCTGTGGTTTTGCGACGACGATGTATGCTTTTGCGCCGATGACGACGAAGCGCGAAACGCCGTTCGCTGCGCTCGAGAACCTCCGAGATCAACTCCCGGTTGGAGAGATCTCTGTCCCGAAACCAACACCCGAGATCAAGGGGCCCGCGCGTGCGGTCGTGCGGCTCGAGAAGAAGCAGCGCCGCGGCAAAGAAGTCACCGTGGTCGAAAAGCTTGGACTACAAACCAACGAGCTCGAGAGCTGGTGCAAGCAGCTCAAGCAGACGCTCGGCTGCGGAGGCACGGTCGAGGGCGACGCGATCGTGTTGCAGGGCGATTTTCGCCAGCGACTGCCCGACGTGCTGACCAAGCTCGGCGTTCGTAAGATCACGATTTCAGGCGGCTGATCGCCTAGCCAGGGGACTAGCTTCGCCACCCATAGCGGAAGATCCAGTTGCAGTTTCGCTGACTTCGACGCGCCGCGTCGCTCGTAACCCGCCGGATCAATGCGTCGTCCGTGGACATGTGGGTTGGCAGGCGACTTGCTGAATAGGTCGTCAGCCATGCGGACCATCCTCGTTGCCTCCCTCCTTGCGGCTTGTAGCAGCGCGCCCTCCGAGCTCCCGAACCCGCCGGTGCTGACGGTGACGTCGCCGATGCGCAGCCTGATCCAGAACGGCGCCGGCAAGGTGACCGTGACCGGCAGCGTGGCTCCGAACGCCGAGGGCGTGCCGGTGACCAAGGTCAGCGTCAACAACGTGGTCGCGACGGTCGGTGCCGACGGTGGCTTCTCGATCGACGTCACGGTGAAGCCGGGCGCGATGCTGCTCCACACCGAAGCGCTCGACGCGAACGGCGGCTTGGCCACCGACACGCGCTCGGTCGAAGCCGGGCAGTTGCTCGCTCCCAACTCCAACATCTCGAACGCGGTGACCACCGCGCTGTCGAAAGCAGCGTTCGCGAAGATCAGCTCGGCGGCCGGCCCGATCATCAAGGGCATCGATCTGAGGCCGATGCTCGCGCCGATGCAGCCGATGGTGCACAAGGGCGACGAGAACGGCCCCGACTGTCTCTACGGTCAGCTCTTCATCGACAACGTCACGATGCAGAACGTGATCATCTCGATGGCGCCGGTCGCCGGCGGCTTGCAGTTCTCGGCCGAGATCGACGGCCTCGATGTTCCCGGTCACATGAGCTACAAGGTCGCGTGTCTCGGCGGCACCGACGCCACCGACATCAAGGCGACGAAGGTCGTGATCAGCGGCATCCTCGACGTCACGCCCGACGGGATGAACGGCTTCAACACCGATCTCACGAACCCGCAGATCCAGCTCACCGGTCTCGACATCAGCTCGGGCGGCGTTCCCGGCGACATCCTCAGCATCCTCCCGCTCGACAGCGCGATCCAATACATCCTGCCCAAGGTCGCGGGCATGGTCATGAAGCCGATGATGAACCAGGCGCTCGGCGCGCTCGCCGGCCCCAAGACGCTCGACGTCCTCGGCAAGCACCTCACGGTTCAGGTCTCGCCGACCGCCATCGTGTTCAGCCCGAGCAGCGCGCTCGTCACGCTCGACATGACGATGTCGATCGCCGGCGCCGAAGCCGGCAAGTTCATCTTCACCGACAACGGTCAGCCCGACATGGACCCCGGCACCGGGATGCAGCTCGGCATCGCCGACGACCTCGCGAACTCGATGCTGTCGCAAGCGGTCGCGCTCGGCCTCATGAACCTCTCGATGCCGGCCCCGGGCGGCACGTTCGATGCGACCGCGATCGCGATGACCTCACCGCCGATGATCTCGGCGAGCCCGGCCGACGGCAAGATGATCCTCGTGCTCCCCGACATGATGACGACGTTCACCAACGCCGGCACGCCGGTCGGCATGGCCGCCATCAACGCGACGGTCGACCTCCAGATTCAACCGTCGGCGAACGGCCTCGGCATCGCGATCCAGCTCGGCACGCCGAACATCAACGTCGACGTGCTCCACGACATCGCGAACGAGACCCGCTTCGCGGACGACGACCTGTCGAAGGCCGTCCAGCTCACGCTCGGCAGCCAGATCGCTTCGGTCACCGCGCTGCTCGGCGGCATCCCGCTCCCCGCCATCGAAGGCATCCAGATGAAGGACCTCTCGGTCACCGGCCAAGAGGGCTACGTGATGGTCGAGGGCGCGCTGCAGTAGCTGTTCGTTCCTGGTTCGAAGCGCGGCGCCTTTGACCAGGCGCCGCGTTTTTAGTTGATGAGGCCGGCGACCACGGCCGCGGCGATCCGGTCGGCGCCTTCGCTCGTCGGGTGCTGGAAGTCTTTGACGATCAGGCCGCGCTTGTACCAACCGGCCGAGCTGCCCTTGCCGCCCATCCACGCATAGGTGTCCCAGAACGCGCAGCCGTTCGCGAGCGCCGCGCGATGCTGGGCCTCGACCATCGCCGGGATCGATGCCCGCGCGGGCATCTTGTCGTCGCGCCAGTCGAGTTGATCGAGCGGCGACACGACGAGGCACGACGCCTTCGGCACCGCGAGGCGGATCGTCGCGAGCAGCTCGCCGAAGATCTTCTCGTGCTCGGCCATGCCGGTGCCGTTCGGCGCGAGCCACTCGGCTTCGTTCGTGCCGTACATCACGACGACGAGATCGGGCGCGCGATGCGCGAGCTGGTTGCGCCAGTGCTCGTCCATGTTGTGGTTGCGCATCGCCTTCGCGGTCGCGTTGACGACCCCGAGGTTGTCGACGACCGCGCCGGTCGCATTCTCGAGCGTGACGCCGAACATCCGGACGCGACCGCGTGCGCGGAGCTCGAGCTTCTTCGCGCCGTCGGGGAGCTCGGTGAACAGGAACCTGCCCTGCTTGTCGGCGAACGCGGTCTCGACCTTCGCGACCGACGTGCCATCCGCGACGAGCTCGAGCGAGCCGCCGTGCGGCTGAGCGAGGTAGTGAATGTCGACGCGCGTGATCGGCGCCGCGGGGACGAGCTTGATCGTGCCGCCGCTCTCGGTCTCGGTGCTGCCGCCGAGGCCGAGCAGGCGATCCGGCGGAATCGTCGTCGAGATCCCGTGGACCGTCCACTCGTCGGAGACCACCCGGGTGAGCGCGCGATGTTCGCAGTACGGATGCGGTGGCGCCGCGAACACGAAGCCGGGACCACCATCACCGAACTTCGCCTGCAGGCGTTTGCGCAGGCCGTGCGTGATCTGATCGTCGGCGGTGACGCTATCGCCGAACCACGAGATCCGCGCCGCGTGATCGTGCGCCGTGAACGCCGCGCGGATCGCGTCGAGCGAGTGCGTCGGATCGTCGAACGTCGCGGGTGCGGGAACGTCGGGCTTCGGCGCCGCGTCGGCGACGCCGAGGACCATCACGATCGCTGCGAGCCAACGCACCCACGTCAATCTAGCGCTATTGCGAGAGGATTTCGCCGGCGCGCTTGCGAATGTGGAACTCGACCCGCCGGTTGATCTTCCACGCGCGCTCGTTGTGCTCCTCGAGGAGCGGCACGGTCTCACCGTAGCCCTGCGACGTCAGGCGATCCTCGTCGATCCCCTGTTGCTTCAGGTACGTCACGACCGCGGCGGCGCGGCGGTTTGACAGATCGAGGTTGTACTCGTCGTCGCCGCGCTCGTCGGTGTGGCCCTGGACCTCGACGAGCTCGATGTCGGGGTTGTCCTTCAGCGCCTGGGCGACGTTGTCGAGGATCGGGAGCGAATGGTTCTGGATGACCGCCTTGTCGAACTCGAACTCGATCGACGTCAGCGTCACGATCGTGGTCTGGCCGACGATCACGCGGTTCGGACAATCCGTGCCGTCGACCGGACCGGCCTTCGTGCAACCCGGATCGCGATCGACGACCAGGTCGCCATCGGCCGGTGAATCGGGACAGCCGTCTTCATCTTGGTAGCCGTTGTAGTTCTCCGGATCGTCGGGACACTTGTCGAGGTCGTCGCGGATGCCATCGTTGTCGCGATCCGGAAAGTCATTGGTCGCGACCCGCTGCGCCGGCGGCGACCAGTCGTCCGTCTCGGGCACGTACGTGGTCGCGCGCATCGCGGCCTTCGGCTCGAACACGATCCCGATCAGCGCGCGAAAATCTGGATTGCCGGTCTCCTCGACGAGCCCGCGGCCCGCACCGAGCGACAGATACGAGTTCTTCGCGAGATACAGCTTCACGCCGCCGAGCGCTTCGAGCTGGTGAAACTTGTGGTCGCTCGGTTGCAGCGCGCCGTAGACCTCGCCGACCAGCTCGAACTTCTCGGGCACGAGCGCATACGCCGCCGCGATGCCGAGCGGCACCTGCGTCGTCGCCGCCATCTCGTCCATCCCCGCCGCGAGCCGCACGCCGGCGTTCGCGGCGAAGCCCCAGCGTCCGACGTGCGTGTCGATCACCGCGAGCGCTTGCGGCGTCACGCCGTGATCTCCCGGGCCGGTCGGGAAGTATGCGCTCGCGATCACCGCGAGGTGATGAACGATGTGGACCTTCGCGTGGAGTCCGGCATCGCCGATGCCTTGGGTGTCGCCCTCGCCGCTCGTGATCACGAACGGCATCGAGGCACCGATCTCGAGCGGCACCGGTCCGAGCTGTATGCCCATCGCCGCGACCAGCGTCGCCGCGACGACGTTGTCGACGGTGCCGCTCAGGTGATGGCCCCACTCGAGCGATCCGAGACCGAACGACAGCTCCTCGTGACCGAGCACGGTCGAGCCGTTGAGCGAGAGATAGCCGCGTGAATCGACGGCGGGATGGAACTCGTCGAGCTGGGCGGGCTGCGCGTGCGCGGCAACCGAGACGAGCAGACATGGCAGAGCAAATACCAGGCGTGGCATGGCGGTCCTCGCACGACGCGACGTCGCGTCGAAAAGCGTTCTGCTAGGACTGTGATCGCCTCGCGCGTTTCGGTTACATCACGCGTAACCGGCCGTCGCCGCGATGATTCTCGCTGCGTCGGGGCGCTCGAACAAACCTGGAATAGACCGACTAGCGGCCGCCCGCCTTCTTGTTCTTCTCGACATGCTTCTCGGCCTTGGGCGGCGTCGGCTTCTGGATCTTCACGCCGCCGAGCCAGCCCCGGACCTCCGGCTCGAGCGCCGCGCGCGTCGCGATGCATTGATCCATCTGTTCGATCGCTTCGGCGACGACCTGCGCGCCACCCGGCCGCGAACCGAACCGCTTCGTCACCTCGCCGGCGAGCTCGTCGCGACGTTTCGGATCGCACGCGTTCGTGAACACGTGAATGATGCCGTACAGCGTGCCCGCGACCTCGTCTTTCGGGAGTCGCTTCTCGAGCGCTTCGGCGTGCGCACGAAAGAACGCTTCGGCGATCGCGCGGGTCGCCTCGGTGCTCGAGCGCGACAGGATGCGCTCGGTCTCGCGTAGATCGAGCGCCGGATCGAGTGTGACCTCCAGCGCGGCGGCGAAGCTCTTCGGATCGCGCAGCGCCGCGAGCGTGTTGATCAACACGGTGCGATCCTCCCGCTTCGGGACCGCGCGCAACTCTGCGATCGCGTGGCCGACGCGCTCCGGATCACCGTCGATCGCGATCCGCAGCACGGTCGTCCGACTCGCGTCCGGCAGATCGCGCCAGTGCTCGGCGAGCACCTGCGCTTGCTTGACGAGCTCGGGGTCTCGCGCGATCACGGCCGCGGTCCCCATCAGCTCCGACCGCGCCTTCTCGGCCTCGAAGTCGTCGCTGTCCTTGGGAACCAGGCCGAGCTTGACCACCGCCGGCCCGAACGTCACGCGGTACCAGGCTTGTTGCTTCGCGCGTTGATCGTCGGCGACGAGGTTGTCGAACCGACCCGGCAGGCCGGTCACCGCCTCGAGCGCGAACGCGTCGCCGCCCTGCAGCATCTTGGGAACGAACGACAGCGCGAGGACCAGCGGCAACTTCTCGGGCTTCGCGTCGAGAAAGCCCGGTCGCGGCGCGGTCGCAGCCGACGCCGACACGTCGCCGAACACCGCACGGCGTTCGGTGTTCGAGAGCAGCGGCCACGCTTCGTCGCGCAGCGACGTCGCTTGCTTCGTCGTGTAGTGCACGCGGTAGTACCCGCGGCCGTTGACGTTCGGCATGATCCAGCGCGGGCAGCTCTTCGCGGTCAGCGCGAGCGTGCCGGTCGGGGCGTCGAGCATCGTGCACGTCTCGACGCGCTTGCCGTCCTGCTCGAACGCGATGCACACCGGAATGATCCACGGCTTGGTCGCGTCGGCCGTGGCGGATCCCGCCGGCACGTAGCGACGTTGGACCAGCTCGACTCTCGGTGATGTACCGCACACCAGCGTCGCCGCGATCTCGGGCTCGCCCGGTTGATCGAGGAACGTCGCGAACGCCGGCGCGAGGTCCCTGCCCGACGCCTTGCTGATCGCGGCGATGAAGTCGCTCGAGGTCGCGTTGCCGTACGAGCGATCCTTCAAGTACTGCGTGACGCCGCGCTGAAACACGTCGGAGCCGACGTAGGTCTCGAACATGTTGAGGATCGAAGCGCCCTTGTCGTACGTGATGCGATCGAACACGTTGAGGATGTCGCCGGCCTCGGCGATCGGCTGGCGAATTCGCCGCGCGTGCGTGAGGGAATCGGCGCGAAGTGCGACGTCTCGCGTCGCGAGCTCCGCTGCTTCGTAGTGCCACGCGGGATCGAACTCGGCGGTGATCTTGTGCTCCATCCAGTTCGCAAAGCCCTCGTTCAACCAGATGTCGTCCCACCACGCGGTCGTGACGAGATCGCCGAACCATTGATGCGCGAGCTCGTGCGCGGCGCCGGCGATCCACGTCGCCCGACGTTCCCACGACGGCTTCGCCTCCATCAGCACGTAGCGCGCCGCCGCGGTCACGAGCCCCGCGTTCTCCATCGCCCCGAAGCCGGCGGTGAGCGGGATCGTCAGGATGTCGAGCTTCGGATACGGGTACGGGATCTGAAATTTCGCCTCGAGCAGATCGAGCACGTGCGCGGTGGTCTTCGCCGCGTACGCCGCTTCGCCGCCGTGCCCCTTGAACGTCACGATCCGGACCGGCACGCCGCTCTTCGTCGATCCGCCGGGAACGAACTCGAACGGCCCGACGCCGAACGCGACGAGATACGCCGGCAGCGGCTTCGTGGTCTCGAACTCGAACACGTGATGACCGCCGGCTTCGCTCTCGTGGGCGACCGCGGTGTTCGAGACCGCGAGCTGCCCCTTCGGCACGTCGAGCGTGAGCTGCCACGGCACCTTGGAATCGGGCTCGTCGAGGCACGGGAACACGCGCCGCGCGTAGATCGCCTCGAACTGGCTGAACACGTACTTCAGCTTGTCCATGCTCTCGACGAACGCGCCGGTCGTGTTGAGGTTGTCGATCTCGCCGGTGTAGTCGAGCGCGAGCTTGTACGAGCCCGGCGGTAGCGCCGCTTCGCTCGTCAGCTCGAGCAGGTCGTCGCCGCGCGGCGTGACGTGGAGCTCGATCGGGAGCGCACTACCGACCGCGGTCGCGTGCTTCACCGCGAGGTGCCGGCCGTGCAACCAGATCACCGAGCTCGTGGTCGACAGCTCGCCGGTGATCTCGATGTGACCCGCGAACGTCGGTTTGTCTGGATCGATCGCGAGCCGCGCCGCGTAGCTCGCCGGCACGAACAGCCGCGGCAAGCGTAGCTTCGGAGCGACGTCGCCGGGAGCCGGTGGAATCGGCGCGACCGGCGTCGGCACCACCACCATCAGCGGCGGCGGCGGCGGAATCGGCTTCGCGGGAGCCTGCGGAGCCGGACAACCTACGAGCGCGGCCAACGCGAGCAATCGCCACATGGGCGGCACGATAGCTCGTTACGGCGTGACCTGTGCGCCACAACAGTGCTTCCACTTGCGCATCGATCCGCAGATACACAGATCGTTGCGCCCGGGCTGCCGCGGCTTCAATCGCGCGACCTCGCGCGGGTTCGGATACGTCGTCGGGCGCAGCGCGCGACCGCGGACCTCTGCCTCGGTAAACCTCGTCGCGATCTCCTCGAGCTTCGCGATCGTGAACCAGCTCGCCGCTTCTTCCTGGAGCTGATTCGCGAGCGCGCGATAGCGCCTGGCGTGATGCACGCTGTCGTAGTGCGACACCTTGCGATAGCCGGGTGGTACGTCGACGAGCGCGTTGCCACCGGGCAGGCCATACGTGCCGACATCGCGCGCCGGCAACAGCTCCCACTCGATGTCGAACAGGCGATACGCGACCACGTCGAGGCCGACCCACGCGCGCGCTTCGTTCTGGTTGAACGGATGCAGGAACGTCGCTTCGTCCTCGTGCCTCACGTGCTCGGGCACTCCGTACGGCAGGCCGACCGGCGTGCCGTAGTTCGGCGCGGTCGGATCGCCGTTGATCGCGTGGATCAACTCGTGGACGCAGAACCCGAGCAGGCGCGTGTGGATGCACCCGCTCTCGCGGACCGCGACCCACTTCACGTCGCCGAGCTGCTTCTGCAGATCCCAGAGAGTCGGCGCCGCGAGATCCCAGATCACGGTCTGGCCCCAGCCGCGCATCGCATCGTCGAACCGATACAACGCCTCGATCCCGGCGGCGCGGTCGTCGAGCGAGAGTCGCTCGTAGCACTGGCACGCGCACGGAAACGGGGACTTCACCGCATCGACGACAGTTGCCGGCACGGCTCTATTGTAGATTGTAACCGATCATCGTGCGGAACCAGACTTTCCCGTAGACTTCGCCCGGCGTTAGCTCGTGGTCGGTGTCGGTCACGCGACCGTACGCGGCGATCGTCCACCACACCTTCTCGAAGCTCATCATCACGGCCGGCCCGATCTCGTACAGGTTCCGATCGTCGGTTCACCGACCGATTGGGCGTGGAGCGTCCTTTCGACCGCCGCCACCAGTACCTACAGTCACACGATCGGTCTCGATCGCGGAGAGCACTGGAGATTCCAGGCCAGAGACACGCAGGTCTACGACGTTTCGTACGATGAGGAGCTATCTCACGAACGAATCGCGAAGCTCTACGGCCGAGATGCCGCTGCGCGAGCACGAACGGATCGTCCCGCCGTCCAACTTCGATTGCGGTTAGGCAAGGACGGATAGATCGACGAACCGTCGGCCGATCTCGATCGTCACGCCGGCGCTCGGTGATCGGCGGATGTCTCGATGCCTTCGTCGCGGGCGAACGCATCACGACACCGGCCAGCCGGCGGCATTCGAGCGAGAGCTTGCGAGGCGCGCCGGCCGGCATGACGTACTCGTGCGTTGGAGCGTCGCTTGATCATCGACAGAGGGTGGTGTCGGGATGATCGATCGAGAGAGAGTCTGCGGGTCGCAGGAGTGCCCGTTGGGGCCGTAAACAGCTCGGCAAGGGAGTACGCTTTGGCGATGTTGAGGCACATCCTCGCGACCGCGCTCGTCGTCTCGGGATGCAGTAAGCCCGCCCCAGCGACAGGTGCCGGCAGCGGCGAGGGCGCGGCCGAAGCCTTCGTGCGGGCGCCGCACGACGCGCTGGTCGGTCATCGCGCGCCCGCCGTGACGCTCGAGCTGCTCGACGGCACGCACGTCGAGCTCGCGAAGCTGATCGGGCAGCGGCCGATCTATCTCAAGTTCTGGGCGACCTGGTGCGTGCCGTGCCGCGAGCAGATGCCGCACCTCGAGGCGACGTTTCGCGATCACGGCGACCAGCTCGCGGTGTACGCCGTCGATGTCGCGATCAATGACCCGATCGAGAACGTGCGCAAGTTCGTCGCTCAGAAGCACCTGACGGTGCCGGTCGCGATCGATCGCGATGGCAGCGTCGCGGAGCAGTTCGATCTCAACGTGACGCCGCAACACGTCCTGATCGATCGTGCCGGCGTGGTGCGCTACGTCGGCCACGCGATCACGCCGGAGCTCGAGCGCGCGATCGCGGACCTCGTCGATCCCACGCGCGCGCCCGCGCCCGCAACACCAGCGGTTGCCGCGCCACCCGGGCTGCCCCCGCTCGCACTCGACAACGGCTCGAAGTTCGACTTCGCGTCGCGTCCGCACGCGCCGCTCGCGCTGACCTTCGCGACGCTGTTCTGCGATTCGTACATCGCCGAGAGTCGCCCGGAGATCGGCGCGGCGTGCGCCGCCCACGCTCACAAGATCGAGGAGGTCCACCGCGCGCATCCGGAGCTGACCTGGATCACGGTCGCGTTTCCCGTGTGGACCGGCGACGACGACATCCGCGAGTACCGCAAGCGCTTGGGTGCCACGCTGCCGATCGGCATCGATCGAGGCAACGCATGGTTCCACCGCTTCGGCGTCCGCGACTCGTACACGACGGTCCTGTTCGACGCCGCGGGTACCGAGCTCGGCCGCGTCGATGGGGACGGCGCCGGCCTCCCCGCGTTGATCGACAAGGCGCTAGTTCACCGCTAGTGCAGGCCGACGCCGACGGTGATCCCCGATAGCTGGTTGACACCCGCTGCGGGACCACCCGTCATCAACAGCTCGGTCTGCGAGGCGTCGACGTAGACCCGCACGATCGAGACGTCGTACGCGATGCCGCCACCGAACCGGAGCGCCTGGCCGAACGTGGTCGCGCCATCGCTCTTGTCGACCACGACGCCGGCGGCAGGTCCGACGTGGATGTACGAGGTGACACCGTGGATCCGCAGAAAGATCCACTGAAAGTCGAGCGAGGTGGTCTCGGTCAGGTAGCGCGGCGACGCGAGGTAGCTCGGCGAGCTGCCGCCCGACATGTCGAGCGCATCGCTCGAGAGGTCGTGCGCGTGGAAGCCGAGCTCGATGTGAAAGTCGCGCACCGGCGCGGTGCCGATCGCGACCGAGTACGTGTGCGGCACGCTCGGCGTGGTGTCGACCGGCGCGGTCTCGCCGGCGCTGAGCGCGGTGACCGGGCGCGCCGACGCGACCGGCTGGCCGCGCAGGTTCGCGAGCGGACCGGAGATCTTCGTCGACATCTCGACGCCGCCCGTCGCGTAGGGATGACAGGCAACCAGCACCAACAGGAACGAAACACGCAGCACGGAGGCCGAATCGGCCACGGCCGGCTGTGGTGTATTGGCGTGTTCGTCGCCGATGTGTGTCTTGCGACGACGAGCCAGGCCGGGGAGGATCGGACGATGCGCCTGCCCTATCGGATCCTCAACGTGTTCACCGTCGCGGGCGACCGGCTGTCCGGAAATCCGTTGTGCGTGTTCGAGGATGGCTCGGCACTCTCGACGGCACAGATGCAGGCGCTCGCCCGTCAGCTCAACCTCTCGGAGACCACGTTCATCCTGCCGTCGACGGTCGCGACCGCGCGCGTGCGGATCTTCACGCCTGGGTTCGAGATGCCGTTCGCGGGACACCCGACGCTCGGCACGGCGCAGGTCGTGCGCGCGCTGCACGGTGGTGACGCGATCACGCTCGAGGAGAACGTCGGCATCGTGCCGGTGACGAGCGAGGGCGATCGCTGGACGCTGCGCGCGGCCAAGGCTCCGGCGACCCGCGCGGTGACGGCGACGCACGCGCAGCTCGCGCAGATGCTCGGCCTCGCCGAAGTGGCGATCACCGGCGAGCCGCGGTGGGTCAACACCGGCGCGGAGCAGCTGGTGATTCCGCTCGCGACGCCCGACGACGTGCGGCGCGCGACGCCGATCGCCGCGTTATTCGCGCACTACGCGCGCGGCACCCACGAGGAGATGGCGTACGTGTGGGCGCGGGAGAGCGCCGATCGGATCCTCGTGCGGTTCTTCTTCACGCAACACGGCGCGGTGATCGAAGATCCGGCGACTGGCTCGGCGTGCGCGAACCTCGGCGGCTACCTGCTCGCGACCGGAGCCGCGCTGCCGTTCGCCGCGACGCTGTCGCAGGGCGAGGCGGTCGGCCGCCCGTCGCTGCTCGGCTTGCGGATCGAAGAGGACCGGGGAATCTACGTGTCGGGAAACGTCGTCGAGCTCGGCGCCGGCGTTTTTGACGTCTAAAGGCTCGCTGGCCGGCAACTCGACCTGCCAGCGCGTGCAACTGGCCGTGGGCACGTGGCTCGAAATGGCATGACTGGTGCTCTTACCGACCGCGTCACATGCGCTCGGACCCCATGCCTCACTTCGTCGGTTGGACCACCGCGGCCGTCGCCGGCCTCGCGGCGGTCGTGATCGCCTCGCTGTTCGGGGGAGGCTGCGCCACAGAGCTCACAGAGCCGACGACCACGACCGCGGCGGATCCGAACGCGGGTCTGCTGCGCGACTTTCTCGACGGCAAGTACGACAGCGCCGGCCATCCGCTCAACGCGCGGATCGATGAAGGCGAGACGATCTGCGCGAGCGCCGGTGACGTCACCGACGGCGCCCTCCGCCTGTCGACCGCGTGCACCTCCGCGATCACGGGTGGCGAACAAGCCGGCGACCTCGTCGCGAATGCGCGCCTCGCGATTCGCTCGCATGCCCCGAGCGGCGACCTCGCGACGCTCGAGATCCTCGATGGCAGCACCACGCTCGCGACCACCACGCTGACGGTCGCGCAGCTTCGCGCCGGCGAATGGATCGACGTGCCGGTCGCGTGGTCGAGCAGCGGCGCCGCGGTGCAATTTCGCATCGCGCCCGCCGCCGGCACGACGATCGATCTCGACTACGTCGAGGTGTTTCCGCAGCGCTTCGGCCTCGTGCTCGCTCCGGGCTCCGGCGTGATCGCCGAGACCGATCACCTGACGTTCGAGCTCCCGGCGTCGAAGAAGATCACGCAGGTCGAGCTCGATGGCGTCGACATCACCGCCGCGTACAACGCGCTGCTCACCGCGCACACCGCGACGAAGACCACGACGACGTTTCGCACCTTGATCGACGTCGCCGCCGGTGACCTCGCACCGATGCGCGGCGATGTCGCCGAGCTCGAGGTCCACACGACGACCGAGACCTCGCGCCTACAACTGCGCCGGTCGGTCCCCGCGTGCTCGTTCACCGGCGACGCCTCGGCGCCCAAAGTCCTGATCACCGGGTTCCAGCCGTTCCCCGCCGACGACTTCCACGACAACGTCTCGGGCGTCGCGGTCAGCGCGCTGGATCTCTCCGCCGTGCACGGCGCGCAGGTCATGCGGATCATCCTACCGGTCGAATACGATCGCGCCGCGGCCGAGGTCGGCGATGCGATCGCGCGTTGCCATCCCGATCTCGTGATCTCGTTCGGTCAGGGCGGCGATGCGATCGCGCTCGAGCACACCGCGTACAACCTTCAGGACACCGGTGAAGTCGCGGGTGGGGTCCCCGACAACCGCGGCATCGTGCGCGCCGCCGTCGCGATCGATCCCGCGGCACCGGCGACCCGCCCGACGCTGCTCCCGCTCGATGCGATCGCCACCGCGCTCGCCGCCGCCGGCGAGGCGCCGCAGGACAGCACCGACCCCGGCCGCTACATCTGCAACAACGTCATGTTCGCGGATCTCGCGGCGATCGAAGCGCAGGGCCACGGCCGCGCCGGCTTCATCCATCTGCCGTACACGACCGACTTCGACGACGCGACCAAGGCACGCTTCGCGAAGGTCGTGCAGCTCGCGATCGAAGCGACGGTCGGAAACTAGAAATTAGAAGTAGTAACCCGCGCCGATCGTGAACGATCCGGCGGTGTAGGTGTCGTCGGACGAGCTCTGCGCTGGTGGCGTCGAGATCGAGCCGCCATCTGCCGCGACCGGCACGGCCATCTGGCCGTTCTTCGCCGGACCGACCGAACCGAGCCGGAGCTCGGCCTGCAGCGCGAACTGGCTCCAGCGGTGCTCGAGGCCGATGCCGAGCTGCACCATCGGACGCTGGTTCGCGTCGAGCGTGTCCTTGCTCGCACCGTCGTACGCCATCGTCAGCGCGCCGAGGCCACCCATCAACCACCAGTTCCAGTGGCTGTACGCCGCGAACCGATAGCGCGCGTCGAGCGCGACCGTACTGATCTGCTGGCCGGTCTGCTGATCATCTTCACCGCCGGCGACCGCGAGCTCGAGCTCGAAGTGCGGCGTCGCGCGGAACCGCAGCGACAGCTCGCCGACGTTGTAGGCGGTCGCGTAGTCGCCGCCCTTGGGCGTCGTCGAGATCGATCCGGCCGACAGGCCGACCGCCCAGCGATTCTGCATCACGTCGAGGCACTGGCACGGGTTCGTCACCACGAGCACCGGCTGCGCTTGCGGCTGCACCATGCCCGGTGCGCCGTAGCCTTCGTCGCCGTTGTAGTCGCCGGGAACTTGCGCGAGCGCGATCGAGCTCGACCCGACCAAGAACATAGCGACCAGCAGCGTGCGTCCACCCATGTCCGGCATTCTTCCACGGTCCGTGCCACTCCAAGCAGCCGAAAATCAACAAGTGCGATCGTCGCCAGAACCTACAGAACGTGGCCGGTTCCTACACTAAGATGTCGCCGTGCCGGGCCGCACCTTCGCGATTGGCGACATCCACGGTGATCTCGCGGCCTTGCAGACGGTGTTCGCTCGATTGCCACAGCTCGTGGCGGGCGACACGATGGTGTTCCTCGGCGACTACATCGACCGTGGTCCGGATTCTGCGGGCGTCGTGACGTGGCTGCGCGAGTTCGCCGAGTCGACCGCCGCGAAGGTCGTGTTCCTGCGCGGTAACCACGAGGACGCGTGGCTGCAGATCATCGACACCGGGTGGCCCGAGTTCATCATGCCGCGCGGCAACGGCTGCCTCGAGTCGTATCGCTCGTTCAAGGGCCTCGCGGTGCCGGAGCTCGAGCAACTGCCGACGTTCGAAGAGATGCAGGCGATGTTCGATGGCAGCTTCTTCCCGCGCGACGTCGTCGAGTGGATGAAGTCGCTGAAGTGGTTCTACGAGGACGATCACGCGATCTACGTCCACGCCGGGATCAAGCGCGACGGCGATCACTTCCCGCATCCCGCCGATGTCGAGCCGCCCCGCGCGTTGCTGTGGCTGCGCGATCGCGATTTCTTCGAGAACTACCGCGGCAAGCTCGTCGTGTTCGGGCACACCACGACGCGCACGCTGCCGAACGAGCTGTCGACGTACACCCCCGACGATCCGACCGATCTGTGGGCCGGTCCGTCGTGCATCGGGCTCGATACGGCCTGCGGCAAGGGTGGATTCCTCACCGCGTTCGAGCTGCCGGCGCAACGCGTGTACGAGTCGCGTGGCTAACCGCACGCTGGCGACCGATCGGCGAGCACCGGTCCGGATCGCGGCGATGTTGGCGTCGCCGCTCGGGGTGTTGCTCACGATCCCGCTGCTCGTGATCGCGGTCGGGCTCGCGATCATCCTGCTCGGCCGCTCGACCACGCGCGACGCGTCGCTGTCGATGGCGCGCCACCAGCTCGCCGAGCAAGCGAACGCGGTGCAGAACGATGTCGCGTTCGCACTCGACCAGGCCGATCCGCTGCTCGGACGGCTGCGCGTGCTCGCCGATCGTACGCGCTCGACCGACGAGGTGCTCGTGCGCTTGCACGACTTGATGATCGGCCGGCCCGGCGTCGCGTTCGTCAGCATCAGCTTTCCCGACGGCACGTTTCGCGGCGCGCAACTGACCGGAACGAAGATCGAGGTCCAGGAGAGCCACGCCGAGACCGGCACGGTGACGTGGTTCGAGGTCGACGACGATCTGATCGTCCCGAAGCGCAGCGAGCACACCCACTACGATCCGCGGACCCGCGCGTTCTATCAGCTCGCCGCGCAGGGCTCGCGCGCGTGGACCGCGCCGTACACGTTCTTCAAGAGTCACGAGACCGGCATCACGTGCACCGAGCCGGTGTTCGACGCGAGCAAGGCGCTCGCCGCGGTGATCACCGTCGACTTCGACGTCGGTGCGCTGTCGGCCTTCATCGCGCGGCCGGCGCTCGATCAAGCGCGCTCGGCGGTCTACACCCGCGATGGCGCGATCCTCGCGTCGCCGCTCGCGACCAAGCTACCGATCACCGGCGACAAGTTGCTGCAGGGCGCGGACCTTCACGATCCGGCGATCGATGCGCTGTTCGCGGCGCCCGGACCGACCGGGATGCGCGAGCTCGCGACGCGCGACGGCACGTATCTCGCGTCGGTCGCCGCGATCGGCGGCAAGCGCGCCGGGGTGCTGGTGCCGCTCGATTGGTACGTCGCGACCGTGGTGCCGGCGCGCACGTTGCTCGGCCCGACGCATCGCCTCGAGCGCGGCGGCGTGATCGCGAGTGCGGGCGCGCTCGCGATCGCCGTGATGCTCGGACTCGTGCTCGCGTGGAACGTGGTGCGCATGCGCCGCCAGGTCGCGACCGCTCGCTCCGCCGCACGCAGCGCCGAGGCGCGTGCGCGCGAGCTCGGCAGCTATCGTCTCGTCGCGCGGCTCGGCGCCGGCGGGATGGGCGAGGTCTGGCGCGCCGAGCATCGCCTGCTCGCGCGCGAGGCCGCGATCAAGCTGATTCGCGCCGAGGTCCTGCAGAGCCCCGATGGCATCGAGGAGGTCCGCGAGCGGTTCCGCCGCGAGGCGCAGGTGCTGGCGTCGATGAAGTCGCGCCACACGATCGACATCTTCGACTACGGCGTCACCGAGGCCGGCGTCTTCTATTACGTGATGGAGCTGCTCGACGGGCTCGATCTCGAATCGCTCGTCGTGCGCTACGGACCGCAACCCGCGGCTCGCGTGATCCAGTTGCTGTCGCAGGCGTGCGCGTCGCTCGCCGAGGCGCACGATGCGAACCTCCTCCACCGCGATATCAAGCCGCCGAACCTGTTCGCGTGCCGCGCGGCCGACGAGGTCGACATCTGCAAGCTCCTCGACTTCGGCATCGTCCAGAGGTTCGATGAAGCGCCCGCGTCGCCGCCCCTCCGACCCCTCCGATCGTCGAAGCCGATCATCGAGACCCCGAAGTTGACCCAGGTCGGCGCGATGCTGGGCACGCCCGGCTTCATGGCACCGGAGCAGATCCTCGGCATGCAGCTCGACGGCCGCGCGGATCTCTACGCGCTCGGCTGCGTCGCGTTTTGGATGCTGACCGGCCAAGAGGTGTTCGCGCGCGCGGCCGAGCAGAAGCTGCTGCACAAGCACATCTACGATCCGGCGCCGTCGCTGTCGGCGGCGATGACGACGTGGTGTCCACCGGAGCTCGAGGCGTTGATCACGTCGTGCCTCGAGAAGGATCCGGCCGGGCGCCCGACGAGTGCGCGCGTGCTCGGCACGGCGTTGCGCAGGATCGAGATCCCGGCCGAGTACGCGTGGACGCCGCAGCGCGCGTTCGCGTGGTGGCGCGACTATCGGGCGCCGGTGCCCGCGCCGAACGTGCCGTCGGGCGAGGTCCAGGTGATCATGCCGGGTAAGAACACGGTGCAATCGGGGACGACGCCCTTCGAAGTCACGCGCGTCGGTCCAGGTGAATCGTAAACGTCGTAGCTCAACGAGCGGCAGCGAGCCTACGGACCAAGCGCAGTAGCGGACTCCGCCTCTGCGCTCGCAAGGTCGCGCCCGCCTGTGCCGTCTCGACACGCGCGGCCGCCTTCGCGTGTGCGAACCGCTCCTTGTCGGTGCCGACGAACACGTCTCGCGTCCCGGCGATCAGATCGAACCACGCCCACACGACGCCGAAGTTCTTGTCCTGATCGCCCATGTGGTGCTCGTAGTGCCACGTCAGATGATCGCGTCCCCACGCCGGATCGAGATGCGCGCGGCGATGATCTCGCCGGTACCGGCGCAGGCAGTACCAGACCGTCGCCGTATAGAACGGCGCGATCGGAAGCAACGGCACGTGCACCGCGGCGATCACGGCGAGTCCGATCGCTTCGCGCGCCTGCGTCGGCGTGCTCCACACCGGCCCCTCGTACGCGGGGTCGTAGCCACCGTGCTTGCGCACCGCTTGATGATGATCGTGATAGTGAAACGCGAACCGGCTCGCCTTGTCGCGACCGAGTCCGTGCAACACGTACTTGTGTAGGGCCCATTCGCCGGCGCCGAACACTGCGAGGCCCACCGGGATCCCGAGCATGCAGAGAGTTTACTTCGGCGCCGGCAAGTAAGCGCGTGGAAGGTCACCACCACGCAAGAATTGCAGGCGACGACGCCGTGCGTTGAGCCGGCTCGCGGTCAAGATCGTTCCCCAGCCGAGGAAGCCGCCGCACAGCGCGAACACAGGCGCGAGCCCCATCACGGGCATCAACGCCGCGGCGCCGAGGACGACGCCACCGCCGAGGACGACCCACACGATGTCGCTCGCGTGTTGGCGAACCCAGCTATCGTACGCGCGCTCGCAGTCGGGACACCACGCGCGGCGCTTCTTGCTCGCGACCTCCGTTCCACAGCGCGGGCACATCCCCAAGGCTAGCTCCTCGCGAACCCTTCGAACAGGAAGCCGGCGTCGTTACCGGCATCGATCATCCGGATCGCGCAATTGTGCGGATTGTTCTCGGCCTCGAACCACTCGGGCGAGAGGTGACACCACATCATCACGAACGCGCGCAGCGTCACGCCGTGACAGATCACGACGATCTCGCGAATGCCGTGCTCGAGCGCATCGCGATGAAACGTCCCGAACGCCTGGTGGATCCGCTTCGCGACATCGAACCGGCTCTCGCCCTGCGGCATGCGCGCCCAGAACTTGCCGCCGAACCGGCACTGCATCTGGTAGTAGCCGTGCTCGTTCGGAAACCGCTTCGGGAGATCCTCGTCGGGGACGCCATCGAACAACCCGAACTGTTGCTCGCACAGGAGGATGTGCTCGACCCGATCGGAGATCCACGGTGCCGCGGTCTCCATCACCGCATCGGCGGTCTGGCGCGTGCGTTGATACGGGCTGACCCACAGCCGGATGTGCGGGCGCTCGTCGCCGAGCTGCGCCTGGTAGAACGCGGCGATCCGGCGACCGGCCTCGCGCGCCTGATCGACGCCCGCCCGCGACAGCGGCACCGCGTGATCGGCGGTCACCGCGTGCACCGCCGGATCGACGTTGCCGAGCGATTCGCCATGCCGCACGAGCAGGATCCGCACGTCCGGATAATATCAGGCTGCTCCGCGATGAAGCAGGTGCGCCGCCACGAAGCCGTCGCGCACGGCCCTCGATCAAGATCACAGCGCGTGCGGGCCCGGGGTGTCGAGCGGCGAGAAGATGTAGAGCGTATCCGTCGGTTCGAAGATCAGCTCGCGTGCGCCGCCGGGGACGTACAAGCGCTGGCCGATCGCCGCGCCGAGCGTGCCCGCGGTCGCCATCGGCATCAACTCGTAGTCGGTCCACGTGTTCTCGATCGGGTCGTAGCCCTGCGTGTAGGTCAGCGCCGAGGTGCCGGCTTCGCCACCGGCGCAGATCATCTTGCCGCCGATCACGCCGAACGCGCAGCCGCCGCGTTGCACCGGCATCGCGAGCCCCGCGGTCCACGCGCCGCTCGCCATCTGCTGATCGACCGGCAACACGTAGACATCTGCCGCGGCGGTGTCGCTCGCGAGACCCGCGAGGCCACCGATCACCGCGAACGTGCCATCGACGCGACGCACGGCCGCGGGATGCGAGCGCGCGGCGGGGAGCGGCGGCAGCTCCGCTTGCGGCGCGCACGCGGTGCCCGGGCACCAGCCATCGGCGACGGTGTCGTAGAAGATGTTGCTCGCGATCGCGTCGGTCGTCGAAGCGCCGCCGAACAGGTAGATCCGCGGCGCGGCGACGACGACCGCCGCCGATCCGCGCTCGTCGCCGGCGGGCATCGATGCGATCTGGCGCCACTGCGGATTCGCATCGCCGGTGTCGAGCGCGTAGCTGTCGCCGCGCGCCGGAAACGTCAGGCTCGCATCGGCGGCGCCGTCGAGGCCGCCCAGCAAGTACAGCGTGGTACCGATCACGGCGACCTGGACGTGGTGACGCGCGACCGGTGCATCCGGCAACTGCGACCACGTCTGCGCGAACGTATCGAACACGTCGACGCGCGTGGTGACGTCGAGCCCGGCCTGCTGATCGGTGTCGAACCCACCGACGACGACGACGCTCTGCCCGAGCGCGGTGACGCCAGATTCGAGCCGCGGCACCGGAATCACCGGCCCGGTCGACCACGCCGAGGTCGGCGCGTCGATCGTGGGTTGTGCCGGCGAATTGCCACACGCGACGAGCAGCGCGGTGCCAAGCCAGCGAAGGTTCATTGCCCCGGAGGATACTACTCGAACAGAATTCCCAGGTTACGCATCTCAACGAAGGCGACACAATTTGCCCGACGCCCCGACTGCCTAAATCGGAAAATGTGTTACCTCCTCGGCAAATGGTCCGGCACCAGATCGTCATGCAGCGCGCCGAAATCGAACTGACGCTGACGCTGCTCGACAACAAGCTGATCATCCACGGCGGCCACGGCGAAGTGCAGACCCGCCTCGAGCAAGAGTTTCCGGACGCGGCTGCGCTCGTCGAGCACGCCCTGCGTGTCGTCAAGCTGCGGCAGCAAGAGGGCTATCGCGTGATCGGCGAGCGCCAGAACGACAAGATCGTGATGCCGCCGCCGTCGACCGACGCGCCCGAGCCCACGCCCAAGGCGTAGGTCACTTCCAGAGCATCTTGAACGCGTGCGTCCAGTCGTTCTTCGCGAACCCTGGAATGCACCACAGCACGCACAGCGACTCGAGCGGTCGCGCCGCTTCGACGCCGCCGCAGTCGAGCGTCTCCCAACCGAACTGCGTGAGGATCTCGGTCGCGGTCGCCTTCGCGCCGGCGTGGTTGCCGCAGATGAACATCGTCGGCGTCGCCGACAGCTTCGGGTTCACCATCATCGCGTTGCCGACCGAGTTGAACGCCTTCACGAACTGAGCCTCGGGCGCGGCGCGCTGGAGTTGTTCCATCAGCGAATCGTTCTGCGCGGTGAAATACGTCAGCACGCCGTTCTGCGGCGGACCGCCGATCGGATTCGTCGTGTCGAGCACCGGCTTGCCGGTGATCTGGGGCTTGATCGCCTCGATCACCGCGCCCGCAGCGCTCCCCGCGACCGCGAGCACGACCAGGTCGGCGAACCGGGCGGCGTCCTCGAACGTACCGGTCGAGGCGTCCCCTTTCGCGCCGGCTTTCCACGCCGCGAGCTTGGCCGGATCGCGCGAGCCGCGCATCACCGTGTAGCCGTGCGCGAGGAATCCATTGGACAACGTTTCACCGACTGCACCCGAACCGAGCACCGCGACCTTCGTCATGGTGCGCAGGCTACCACTCGCGACCCGTTGGCGTAGAACCCACGATTGTCAGCCGATTGTCGCGTTTGACGAGGCAGTGCGGAGCCGTGAAGGTCGTCCTGCCGGTCGTGACCGGGCTCGCGATCGAGCCGCTAGCGCTCGATGGGCGGGAACGCACCGCCGCCGAGTGACGGCAAGCCGGCTTGCGGCGGAGGCGCCGGCGGTGCCACGTCGCGCACGATCGGCGGCGCGGGTGGTGCGATCGAGTCGTCCTGCACGAGCCGGAGGAACCGGATCCCACACGCGCCCCACGCACCGCCGTACGTGATCAGCGACGCGGCCGCGAACCGGCCCAGGTCGCCGGAGCTGCCCTTCGAGAACAGCGCCTGGAACACGAGCACGAACGAGGTCATGCCGACGAGTCCGGTGATCACGAGGTTGTAACCGGCGAACAACCGGCGCTGCGCTCGGAACTCACGTTGGTTGGTCTTCTCGAGCATCACCATGTGCCCCGCGAATAACAGCGCCGCCGGGATCAGAAAGCCGAAGCCGAAGCGATAGCCGAGGCCTTTGTCGTCGGATGGCATCTTCGCGAACAGCATGAACAGCACGATCACGATGCCGAACAGCGCGAGCTGAAACGCCAACATGCGGAAGTACTCGAGCACGAACTTCAGTCCGAGCTGGCCATCCGGCGTCGCGCCCGCACGATCCCGCCAGCGCGCGAGCGGGTAGAGCACGAACGGTCCTGACACCAGCAACCACATCATGAATGGCCCGATCACGATCATCGGCCCGAACATGCGCACGATCGTGAGCGGCGAGACCCCGTAGTCATCCATGCTGCGACGGTACATCGGATCGCCGGAACCGAACGGCCGCCGTGGTGTCCCAACCTCATGCGGCGCGTGGCGATCCTCGCAGTGTTCCTGGTCGCTCGCGCGGCATACGCCGACACGACCGACGACGCGGATCGGATGCCGCGCGTGGCGCATCCGTACTGGCTGCACGGCAAGCTCGACGGCGTCACCGCGAAGCTCGGCATGCGCTTCCACCTCGAGGTCGCCGGCCCGGATCGCGAGAACGACTTCCAGATCGCGCTGCCGGTTGGTGGCGTCGCGACCGCGGCGACGCTCACGATCGATGGCGTCCAGCATCGGTTGACCCTCGATGCGAGCGCGCACGCCGCGCAGGTGTTCGCCGATCTCACCACTGCGCCCGCCGGACCGCACCGGCGATGGGCTGCCGAGATCACGCTGGGCACCGATCTCGATGTCTCGATCGCGGCGCCGCGTGCCGCGATGACGACGCTCGACCTCGAGGTCGACGTGCCGACCTGCTTCCGCAAGGACCGGCGGTTGATCTCGGTCGACGACACCTGGCGCGGATCGATCGATCGGTCGCTGAAGATCGCGACCGTCGACGTGCCCGATCCGCCGACTCGCTCGCCGTGTGATACGGCAGCATTCGATGACGACGATCGCGGAGCGAAGATCTGGATCGAGATGCCGACCAGCGAGGTCTCGTCGCAGCCGTACGGCGAGCGCCGGATCGCGACGATCGCCAATCGCCTCGACGTCGAGCACGGTCACTTCGCGCGCGTCGAGGTCGACCTCGCGGGTCAGATCTCGCAGATCCCGCCGGATCTGATGACGGTGTTCGTGATCGACGCCTCGCGATCGCTGAGCGACCGCGAGCTCGAGGCGCAGGCGAAGATCATCGAGTCGTATGCTCGGCTCGCGCCGCAGAGTCAGATCCAGGTCGTGGCGTACGCGCGCAAGGCGCGAGCGCTGCTGCCCGGCTGGATGGTCGCGTCGTACGCGGAGCCGCGGCTCGAGCGCGCGCTCGCGACGCTCGCGACCGGCAACGGCTCGAACGTCGATGCCGGGCTCGTCGAGGCGAACGCATGGCTCGAACATGCGACCGGAACGCGGCGCGTGATCGTGTTCACCGACGAGCTCCTCGGCGAGCGCGTGGCCGGGATCCAACCGAAGGTGCTGCGCGATGCCCTGCCCGCGAACACGCTCGTCCACGTGATCGCGCTCGACGGTGGCACGACGAGCGCGAAGACCCTGCTGCGCGACGACGGCATCGTGCTCGGCCAGATCGCGATCGACAGCGAGGGGCTCGCGATGCGCGCGATGGGCGACGACAACGGCCAGTTCAACTCGCTCGAGCTGCTGCGCCCGCTCGCGCTCGAGCGCGTGACGCTGCACGACGATGGCTGGGCGGCGACGCCGGTCGAGCGGGTGACGGCGTGCTCGACCGACGGTACGAGTGACCTCGCCGAAGGCGACGCGTGCGTGTTGTGGGGTGAAACCACGAACGGTGCGACGACGTTCAAGCTCGAGGGCCTGTTGTGGAACCACAAGGTCACGCGGGTGATCACACCCACGGCACAACCTCGGACCCTCGCTCGGATCTTGACCGGATTCGCGGTGTCGCTCGACGACGCGAAGGCCGAGATCGAGCTCGCGGCTCGAGCGGTCAACGCGCAGTGGTCGCTGATCGGGACGTGGGGCGGCAGCGATGGCTACGGCGACGAGCTCGCGACGGATGTCTACGGCAGCTTCGGCTGTGGCTGCGGAGGTTCGAGCGACACGATCGGCGGAGGCCGCGGCACGGTCTCGACAGAACGCCGCGGCTCGCTCGACGACCAGATCACGCGCGCGACCAAGGCGTGTCATGTCAAAGCGCGCGTCGAGGTTTCGCTCGAGCTCACGCTCGCCGAGATTGTCGAGGTCGCGGTCGCGACCGATGATCCGGCGGACCGCGCGTGCGTGACCGAGGCGGTGTGGGCGACGCCGCTCGCGCTCTCGAAGCCGGCGGATCACGACACGGCGAAGGTCGTCCTCGTTCCGTAGCCTAGTCTTCGCGGCGCAGCGAGCGCCAGGTCTTCAGCGCCCACGGCTCGTCGGCCTTGCGGCCCTTGAGCGTCAGGATCGCGACGTGCGGCGCGTGCGCGACCAGGCCGTGCACGAGATGAAAGTCATCCTCGTCGGAGGCCTCGGCACGACCGACTCGAGCACCGTCGGCGAACCGATCGATCACCGGGTGCGCTGCGGGCGCCACGTCGAGCAACCTCTGCGAATCGGTCTCGTCCTCGGCGGTCAGGCTGGTGAACTCGAGCGCGCGGTGGCCGTCGCTCGCGAGGTAGCGCGCGTCTTCATCGTCCCAGCGCCCCGCGAACGCCGCAGGCACCTGGATCACCCAGCCGCCCGACAGCGCGATCTCCATGTCGAGCCGGCGATAGCCGATCGTGGCCTTGCGCTCGCCCGCGAGCCTCATGATCTCCATCGCGGCTTTGTCGTCGCGGCCGAGCCAGCCGAGGAGCTCGGCCCACTCGGGATACGGGAGCTCGGTGACCCCGCCGGCCTGCGCCGCCGCGAGCTGCGCCTCGACGCGCTCCATGAGGTCGGTCTCGGCGTGGTCGAGCGGCTCGCGCCACGGCACTTCCTGCCACATCGCGAGCAGCGCGTTCGCGAGCTCGCCGTAGCCCGCGCCCGGCATCCACCACGGGAACGCGTCGGCGGCGACCATCGGATCGGCGAGCACCGCGGCCCGCCAGGCCTCGTCGCGCGGACCGAGCGCGGTCATCACCGGGGCATCGCAGACGAACGTGCGTGCTTCGGACAGCCCGATGATCACCTGGTCGTCGGTGGCGAGCTCGCTCGCGAGCCACGTGCACATCCCCTCCCCCGGGTCGGGCTCGGGCTCGGCCCAGACATAGTCGAGCTCGTCGAGCACCGGCTCGAGCTTCGCGAGGACCATCGCGTGGTAGCCCGGCCCGAGCGTCGAGGTCTGCGCCTTGACCGAGAGCTCTGCCTCGGCATTGACGACGAGCCGCGCCGGCGGCGCCTTCGGGTGAAACGTCACCTCGGCGACGAAGCGATCGGCTTTTTGGACCTGCTTGCTCGAGGCGCCTTTCATCCGCAGCAGCAAGAACGCCAGCCGCTGTCCGATCTGTTTCGGATCGGGCGCCCGCCGGAACAGGCCTTTGCCTTTTCGGCTGCGCGCTCGACGGTCGATGCCAAAGCCCACACGCCGAGGATACGGTACGATGCCGGGCGATGGGACGACGGCACGCCTTTCTGTGCACGCTGGTGATAATCGGGGCGACCGCGAGCGCGCGCGCCGAAGACCCGAGCCAGCAGCAGAAGATCGCGATGACGTCCAAGCCGTCGGTCGTGCGCGTGTGGGGCGCGTACATCGGCACGTTCGATCTCGCGGGCTCGAAGCTCACCACCGGCATCGGCGGTACCGGCACCGGCTGGTTCATGACGCCGGATGGCTACATCGCGACCAACGCGCACGTCGTCGCCGATATCAAGAATGGCGAGGACGTCGCGAAGGCGGCGCTGCTGCAACAGCTCTACAAAGACATCCAGAAGCAATACGGCTCCGAGCTCGCGAAGATGACGCCCGCGCAGCTCGATATCATCGAGCGCAGCATCAAGCTGGTCAGCATCGAAGCGCGGCACTACGTCGTGATGCCCGACGGCACCAAGCTCGACTACGACATCAAGGAGTACGGCAAGCCCGGCACCGGCAACGACTGCGCGATCATCAAGGTCAAGATCGAGAACGCACCGACGTTGCCGATCGGCGACTCCGCGAAGTCGCAGGTCGAGGACCACATCGTCGTGATCGGCTATCCCGGCGTCGCCGATTTCGCCGACTTGCTCGACGACAAGTCGCAGCTCCAGGCCTCGGTCACCGACGGTGCAATCTCGTCGCTCAAGAAAGCGTCGACCGGCGAGCAGATCCTCCAGATCTCCGCGCCGATCACGCACGGTAATTCCGGCGGGCCGGCGATCGATCAGCACGGTAACGTCGTCGGGCTCGCGACGTTCGGCAACGAGGGCGACATCCAGGGCTTCAACTTCCTCGTCGCGTCGAGCACGCTGATGGAGCTCGTCAAGAAGGCGAAGATCGAACCCAAGCCGAGCGATACGAACAAGGCGTGGGACTCCGGCCTCGAGCACTACTGGGCCGACGAATACACCGACGCGATCCACGACTTCGAAGAGGTCCAACTGCTGTTCCCGACCCACTCGGAGGCCGCGGGCTTCATCAAGAACGCGAACCAGGCGAAGAAGGACGGCAAAGAGAAGAAGAAGGAGTCGAACACCGGGCTCGTCGTCGGGCTCGTGATCGGTGGGATCGTGTTGCTCGCCGGCGCGGTGATGATCATGCGGCGCGGCAAGCGCGGCCACATGCGTCCCGGCATGCCGCCGCCGGGGTTCGGTCCGCCGCATGGCTTCCCGCCGCAGCCGCCGTTCTCGCCGCAAGGCTTCCCACCGCCCCAGCAACAAGGCTTCGCACCGCCGCAGCAACAGATGTACGGACGCGCGCCGCAACCGGCGGCCGCCCAGCAGGTGGCCAAGACGATGGCGGTCGGCCAAGCACCCGGGAGCTCCGGCGGCATCGCACCGACCGCTTTCGGGACGCTCAGCATCGGCAACTTGACCTGCGTGCGTGGTCAGCTCAACGGCCAACGCTTCGCGCTCAACGCGACCGGCATCATCGTCGGGCGCCAGCCGGGGGTCGCGCACATCCTGGTCAACGACCACCGCGCGTCGGGCAAGCACGTGTGGATCGGCATCGAGAACGGCAAGCTCGTCGCGATCGATCAGGGCACGACGAACGGCACCTACGTCAACGACGTTACGCGTGGGCGGATCACGCACGCCGAGCTGCGCGATGGCGATGTCGTGATCGTGAGCGAGCCGGACTGCTGCAGTCTCCAGGTCAAGCTTGGCTGAGCCGCGCGACCGCGCGCATTAGCGTCTATACTTGGAGCGCATGGTTGCTGAAGCGAGCCCGCAACCGTACACCGACGTCGCCGCGCATGTTCGCGACGAGCTTCGCCGTGCGTGGTTGCGCGTCGAGTATCA
>JBDTJY010000120.1:0-27435 GCA_039935615.1 Kofleriaceae bacterium | reverse complement strand
GACGATCACACCGTCGACGATCGCGACGTCCCCCGCCAGCACACGGTGAGTGGGGTCGATCGACCCCGCACCGCCATATGGCGATGCGGGGTCGCCCGGGCTCGCGAGCGTCAGGATCGTCCCTCCTCGAAACACCGTCTCGGTCACGGCAGCTCTTTGCCCGTGAACGAATCGGGGAGCAGTTGCGCGAGCGTCCACTCGCGGCGCTCGCCCTTGGGATTGACCGCGGTGATCACGACCTTGTCCGGATCGGCGGCGAATTCGCGCAACACCTGGCGGCAGCCGCCGCACGGTGCGGCCGGCGGTGACGCATCGGTCGCGACGGCGACCGCTTCGAGCTCGCCGGCGCCGCCCATCACGGCCGCGGCGATCGCGTTGCGCTCGGCGCACACCGACAACGGATACGACGCGTTCTCGACGTTGACGCCGGTGAACACGTGACCGCTCATCTGCACCGCGGCGCCGACGAGGAACTTCGAATACGGGGCGTACGCGTGGGCGCGTGCCGCGAGCGCTGCGGTCTCGAGCTTGGTGGTCACGCGAGCTCTCGGTTCACGACGAGCTGATCGATGATGCCGTCGAGCAGCGTCTCGAACGTGGTGCGCACCCGCGTAGCGGTGTCGGTGACCTCGGTGTGCGACAGCGCCTCGCCGGTGATGCCGGCGGCGTGATTCGTGATGCACGAGATGCCGATCACGCGCGCGCTCATGTGCGCCGCGACGACGACCTCGGGCACGGTCGACATGCCGGTCGCCTGTGCGCCGAGCTTTTGCAGCATGTGGACCTCGGCGGGCGTCTCGTAGGTCGGGCCGGGCATCGCGACGTAGACACCCTCGGCGAGCGCGATCTTCGCCTTCGCCGCCGCGGCGCGCGCGAGCACGCGGAGCTCCGGCGCATACGCGCGGGTCATGTCGGGGAACCGCGTGCCGAGGCGATCATCGTTCGGACCGCGGAGCGCGTGATCGCGCAGCATGTCGATGTGATCGCGGATCAGCATCAGCGTGCCGGGCGGCCAGCTCGGCTCGAGCCCGCCGGCGGCGTTCGTGACGATCAACACCTTCGCGCCGAGCGCGATCAACACGCGCGCGGGGAACGCGACGGTCGCCGCATCGTGACCTTCGTACATGTGCACGCGGCCCTGCATCGCGACGCAACGCGCGCCGTTGCGCGTGCCCGAGATCAACTTGCCGGCGTGGCCGGCGACGTGCGAGTGCGGAAAATGCGGAATCTCCGGATAGTCGATCGAGACCGCGCCGGCGAGCTTGTCGGCGTACGCGCCGAGGCCCGAGCCGAGGATCAGCCCGATCTGCGGCGGCTGCGCGACCCGCGCCCGGACGGCGGCGGCGGCCTCTTGCACACGATCGTAGAGGGCCATCGGGAGGCTCACCGAATGACCTCGAGGATGCGTGTAGTGCGCGGTGGCAACAAGGATTGATCGGCGGGCTGGATCACGAAAGCGCGTTCGATCATCGCACGCGCTTCGGCGACCCTGCCATCTTCCGGCGCGAGGCTGTGATGCAGCGTGATCTGGGGCGGTGCGTCATGCTCGACGATCTCGCCGAGGTACGCGTCGACGACGAGCCCGGCCGAGGGATCGATCACGTCGTCCTTGGTGCGCCGGCCGGCGCCGAGGATCAAGGCCGCGATGCCGAGCGCCTCGCTGTCGATCGAGGTGATTCGCCCGGGCGGCAGGCCGAGCTCGTCGCGATGCTTCGGCTTCGGGAGCACCGAGCCGGGCGAGTCGCAGACCCGCGGATCGCCGCCCTGCGCTTCGACGACCTTGCGAAACACCTCGAGCGCCGAGCCATCGGCGAGCGCGGCTTCGATCTGCTTGCGACCCTCGAGCGGATTCGCGGCGACGCCGCCGAGCACCAGCATCTCGCCGCCGAGCACACCGACCAGTTCGCGCGTATCGATCGGGCCACCGCCGCGCAGCACCTCGATCGACTCGCGGATCTCGAGCGAGTTGCCGATCGTGCGACCGATCGGCGCTTCCATATCGGTCAGCACGCACGTCACGTGCTTGCCGGCGCGCTCGCCGATCGTCTTCATCAACGCGCACAGCGCGCGCGCGTTCTCGATGGTCTTCATGAACGCGCCGCGACCGACCTTGCAGTCGATCACGAGGCCATCGATGCCCTCGGCGAGCTTCTTCGACATGATCGACGAGGCGATCAGCGGCAGCGACTCGACGGTCGCGGTGACATCGCGCAGCGCGTACAGCCGCTTGTCGGCGGGTGCGATCCGAGAGGTCTGGCCGATCAGGCACACGCCGAGCTTGTCGACCAGCTCGATGAACTTGTCGACGGGCAGGTCGACGCGGAAGCCGGGGATCGATTCGAGCTTGTCGAGCGTGCCGCCGGTGTGACCGAGCCCGCGGCCCGAGACCATCGGCACCGCGACGCCGCACGCCGCCACCGCCGGTGCGAGCGGGATCGAGATCTTGTCGCCGACGCCACCGGTCGAGTGCTTGTCGACCTTCGCGCGCTTGATCGCCGACAGATCGATCACGTCTCCGGACCGCGTCATCGCATCGGCCCACGTCGCGAGCTCGCGATCGCCGAGCCCCTTGAAGAAGATCGCCATCGTCATCGCCGAGACCTGGTAGTCCGGGATCGAGCCGTCGGTGATGCCGGCGACGAAGAACCGGATCTCGTCGTCGTCGAGGACGCCACCGTCCCGCTTCTTGCGGATGACCTGAACCGGGAGCATCTACGCGAGAATTCCGAGGATGACCAGGAACATCGCGGCTGCCACGATCGTCAGCGCCGCGCCGGTGAGGAAGAACTTCTTGCGGCGCTCCGGCGGCTTGTTGAGCCCCATCGCTGTCGCGACGAGGCCGCCGAATCCGGCGAGCGCCGGAATCACGAGCAGCGCGAGCGCCCACCAGGGAATCGTCACTCAGTAGCCCTTCGACTTGCCGTCGGTCTTGTTGGTCACGATCGCGATCGAGGCCGAGGTCCCGAGGCGGGTCGCGCCGGCTTGCGCCATCTTGATCGCGTCCTCGGCGTTGCGCACGCCGCCGGAGGCTTTGACGCCGAGCTCGCGGCCGACGATCGACCGCATCAACTGGACATCCTCGACGGTGGCGCCGCCCTTGCCGAAGCCGGTCGAGGTCTTCACGAACGCCGCGCCGCCGAGCTTCGACAGCGACGAGGCGATGATCTTCTCTTCCTGCGTGAGCGCGCTGGTCTCGAGGATGACCTTGACCGCCGCCGGGGCCGATGCCTTGACGACGCGACAGATGTCCTCGAACACGGTCTCGTAGTCCTTCGACTTGAGCGCGCCGATGTTGATCACCATGTCGACTTCTTGCGCGCCCGCGCGCACGGCATCGCGCGCTTCGTAGGCCTTCGCGGTCGGCATCATCGCGCCGAGTGGGAAGCCGACGACGGTGCACACCATCACGCCCGAGCCTGCGAGCAGCGACTTGCACAGCGGCACCCACGTCGTGTTCACGCACACCGATGCGAAGTGATATTTGCGCGCTTCGTCGCACAGCTTGACGATCTCGTCGCGCGTGGCCTCGGCCTTGAGCAGCGTGTGATCGATCAGCTTCGCGAGGTCGGCGGGAACTTCGCCGACGCCCGGTGCCGCGCCGACGCGCACCATCCCGACCTCTTCGGCGGCGCGGACCGACCACGGTCGGCGCACGACGCACGAGCCACAGCTCGCGCAGTCCTCGCCGGGGGCAGAGTCGTCGTCGCACGGGCCGCGGTCGCGCGGCAGCACGTTGAGCTTGGTGCGGGGCTGGCCCTGCATGCGCTCTTGCACGCGCTGGGTGATCAGCTCGACGAGACGTTCGACGTCCGACATGGCCGCCGCACTATAGTACGAGTGGGCCGAAAATGACTCCCGTGGGGCGCGATTGGGCTCGGTGGCTGGGAGGCGACGGTACCGTCGAAGCGACGCTCGACGCTCGGCGCGCGGCGCTTGCTGCGCGGCGCTTGCTGCGCGGCGCTTGCTGCTCGGCGCTTGGCGCTCGGCGCTCGGGCATCGGTCTAGTGCGAGCGACCAATGTTCCCAGATTCTAACCGCCACGGCGCCACGGCGCGAGAGGGCCGGAGCAGAGGTGTGATCGCGGGCCGTACGTTGTCTCCGTAATCGCGCCACCGCGACGTCATCGACATCTCAGTCGCCATGGATTGGGTCGAGGCGCCGTCGGATCCGGATCCGGATCCGGATCCGGATCCGGATCCGGATCCGGATCCGGGCCACGAGAAGCCGTACAGCTTGGTCCCGAACGGATCTGGATCCGGATCTGGCGCCTCGACCAATCCGTGGCGACAGAGAGTCCGACGACGGATAGATCGAGCTGATCGAGCTCACGACGAGCGGCCCGCGTACAAACCCTCTGCTCTGGCCCTCTCGCGCCGTGGCGCCGTGGCGGCAAAAATCCGGGAGCTGCTGGATTCGGTCGCGTGATCGCGTGATCGCGCGACCGCGCGACCGCGCGACCACGCGACCACGCGACCACGGAGCGCCAAGCGCCGAGCGCCGAGCGCCGAGCGCCGAGTGCCGAGCGCCGAGCGCCGAACGCCACGCGACCACGCGACCACGCGACCACGCGACCACCCCGCGAGGTCGCCGCTCGTTACTCGACGGTGAGGATGATCATCGTGCGATCATTCGCATCACCGGCGACCGTGACCTTGTAGGTCGCCGCTTCCTTCGTGATGTACCAGTGCGTGTGCGAGCTATCCTCGACGTACTCGTCGACGATCTCGAAGCCCATCTGCGCGAGGTTGACCTTGAGCTCGGCCACGATCTCGGGCTGCTTGCGCTCGATCTGAAACGTGTGGTCGGGCGGCGTGTCCTCGACGGTCGCCGCATCTTTCGGTACCGGAAATCCGGCCGGCCCGAGCCGATAGTTGGTCGTCGCATCCGTCGTGCTCGCCGAGCCCCTGCTCTCGAACACCGCGGTCGGGACCACCGGCTGGGTCTCCGGTCCACCGCCGCGACTCGCGCACGCCGCGATCAAGAGCACCCATACCCAGATCAGATAGGGCTTCACAGATCCTTCGCGACCCGAAACGTCACGTCCTTCTGTTCCTTGTCGGGGCGCACGAGCGTCTTGCCGTGCTGCCGCACCGTGCGCTTGCCTTCAGGTGACTCCACCCACTCGAACAAGCCATCGGTGACGACCACGCCCGGCGTGACCGACGCGGCATCCCACTCGTCGCTGCGCAACAGCCGTCCGCCGCGCGTACTCGCGTACGACCGCGCGCCGTCGTAGCTGACCTGCACGACCGCGCCGTTCGGATCCCCGGGTTGGTCGTGCGTGCTGAACAGCTTCTTGAAGTCCGTCGCGCGCACGGTGACCTCGTCGACCCTGAACCACGGCTTGCCGTCGGGATGGTTGACCAGCACCATCCTCGAGCTCTCGAGGCCGCCATCGATCGTCTTGTCGACGACGGCGAAGCCACCGCTCGAGCCCGAGCCACTGACGGTCGCGGTCGGCTTGGCCGGCGGATCACCGCGCGTCATGAACGCGACCAGGCCCGCGACGAACAGCGCGAGGCTGGCGAGCGTCACCACGACGAGCCACGGCGGCAAGCCGGCGCGCTGCGCGTCACCGATCCCACCGTCGCTGAGCGTCGCGCCGTCGTCGGCACCGCGCCCCCCGAGCGCTGCACTCGCGCCGCTCGGCATCAGGTTCGGCCGGCTGCGCTCGCGCGACACCGCGATCAACTCCGGCACCGAGCCGGGATCGAGGCGCGCGAGGATTCCGGACAGCCGCTGCGTGAGCTCGACATAGCTCGGGCGCTCGCCGGCCTTCTTCGCCATCAAGTGCATCGCGACCGACGCGAGCTCGCGATCGATCGCGGGGTTGCGCTCGAGTGCATCGGGCGCCGGGTTGCGCAGGTGGCGCGCGACGACCTTGAGATACTTGTCCTCGGCCGGCTTGCCGGTGCGGAACGGCGGGATGCCGGTGAGCAAGAAGTACAGCGTTCCGCCGAGCGCGTAGATGTCGACGCGCTCGTCGATCGGCTCGCCACGCGCCTGCTCCGGCGCGATGTAGTCGGGCGTGCCGACGACGACGCCCATCGCGGTCAGCGCCGGCTCGCTGCCCGGATCGACCGGCTTCGCGAGACCGAAGTCGGTGACCTTGACCTTGCCGTCGCCGAGACGCACGAGGTTCGACGGCTTGACGTCACGATGGATCAGGCCCGCCTTCGCCGCGGCCGACAAACCCTGCGCCGCGTCGAGCACCGCGTGCGCCGCCTCGGCCGAGCTCAACGGGCCGGTCTTCTCGATCACCGATCCGAGATCCGTGCCGTCGAGCAGCTCCATCGCGATGTACGGCCGATCGTCGAAGCTGCCGGTCGCGAACACCTGCACGACATTCGGGTGGCTGATCGCGGCGACCGCGCGGCCTTCGCGCACGAACCGCTTGCGGAGCTCGGGGCTATCGCGGTGCTTCTCGGACAGCAACTTGATCGCGACCTTGCGATCGAGGCCGGTATCGACGGCCTTGAACACTTCGCCCATCGACCCCGCGCCGAGCTGGCCCTCGATGCGGTACGCACCGAGGATCGTTCCCGGGGTCGGGTTCGCCACGGCTCTATTCTACTGCGAATACGGCGGCGTATCGCTGCGCTGCGAGAGGTTCTCGAACCGCGTGTATCGACCCTCGAAGTGGGTCTCGACGGTGCCGGTCGCGCCATGGCGGTTCTTGCCGAGGATGACCTCGGCGACGTTCGGGTTCTCGCTGTCCTTGTTGTAGACGACGTCGCGATAGATGAAGAGGATCACGTCGGCGTCTTGCTCGATCGCGCCGCTATTATGCGAAACGATCGATCCGTTGGCGATCCACGACTCGGGGCCAGGAACCGTCAGGTCGTAGACGTCTTCTTCACCCGCCGGAGCGATCTCGGTAATACGGTCCCAGAACACGTCGCTCGTCGAGAGCATTCGGAGCTCATCGCTATCCAGGATCTCCGCGTAGCTCGCGAGCGTGGATCGCGCGGGCGCCTTCCTGAACACCTGGCCACCCGACGTCGTCGCACCCGTCATGACGTGACGTGCTTGCGCCAGTTGGTGGCGCGTCATCCCACGCTCGCCCATCGCAACCTGCATCCGTTCGAACACTTCGAGGGGCAGGGTATCGACGTTCGTGTTCGAGACCTTCGTCGACAGTAACGACGCCAGGGTCTCGGCCTGGCTGATGCGGTGGCCGTAGGCGCCGATCAGATCGATGAATCGACGCTGGTGCTCGACCCCCGAGATGTCGACAGGGAACATCGGCTTGTACGCGCCCTGCGCGACCGTCTTGATGCGTCCGACGATCCCGAACCGCAGTAGCAGACGCGCGACATCGTCGGCGAGCCCGCGACTGTTACTCGCGAAATAGACGCGGGCGCGGTTTTCGATCTTCGAGGTAAAGATGCAGCCATCGGTCGCCCACAAGTGGCGAAGGAACAGCGCGATTTGCGCGTTGTTCAACGTGAACACTTCGGTAGGAACTCGCTTCTGGTGAGAGCGCTGGTTGAAGATCTCCAGCTCGCGCAGCCAGCGGTTGACGCCGGTCGCATGCCAGCGGTTTCCGTTGCCACTGATCAGTAGCTGGAACCAATTGTTCCGGCCGGCGTAGCGCTTGACCGTCGACCCGAGGTCTCCGGCACCGGCCGTGACCGCCTCGGCGTTGGGCTCGGACTCGGTCGTGTATCGCATCGGCTGATGCTTGAGATAGCTGCCGTCACCGATCATCTGGCCGAGCAGGGCGACCCGCTGGTCGTTCCAGCTGGTCGTCACCGCCGGCTCGGGGAGAGTGCGAGCGATCGCGAGGCGGTCCCCAACGACGAGCTCCTCGAGCCTTCGCCATCCCGTCGCACCGTACAGGCGATGCTTGGCGGTGCAGCGAATCGTGCGGCCACTCGCGAGCTTGACCTCGAACACCGGGCGCTTTCCGACGCTCCACACCTTGTCACTCTTCGTCGTGACCAACCGCTCCGAGGCATCCATCGCGAGCACCTCGGGCGTCGTGCCCACCAACGACGCGATCGGAACGTGTCGACCATCCGCGAGGGCCACGAGCGTGTCGCCGGTCACGCACTCACGAAGGTCCGAGAGCTGCGGGCGCTTGTCGGTGCGCTGCTCGAGCGAGCGGTTGAGCTGCGACAGCGCGAGCACCGGGCACCCGATCTCCTTCGCCAGGCTCTTCAGGCCGCGCGAGATCTCGCTGATCTCTTGCTCGCGCGAGGCCTTCGCCGCCTGCGCCGAACCCCGCATGAGCTGGAGGTAGTCGATCACGACGAGGCCGCACTTCTTGCCGGTGCCATCGCGCGGGAACAGCGTCGGGTCGCTGCGGAACCGCCGCGAGCGCGCGCGGACCTCGCGGATCGAGAGCGCCGGCGAGTCGTCGATCAGGATCGGCGCCTTCGACAACGTGGCGGCGGCGTACGTCAGGTTCGTCATGTCCTGGCGCTGCAGTTGGCCGCGGCGCAGCGCCGACGAGTCGACCTTCGCTTCGCTGCACAGCATACGTTCGGCGAGCTGGGTCGAGCTCATCTCGAGCGAGAACACCAGCACCGGCCAGCCGCCGGTGGTCGCCGCGTTCTGCGCGAGCGACATCGCGAAGGCGGTCTTGCCCATCGCGGGACGGGCCGCGAGGATGATCAGCTCGGTCGGCTGGAGGCCGGCGGTCTTGGTATCGAGATCGGTGAAGCCGGTCGGCACGCCGGTGATGCCACCGGCCGACTTGAAGCGCTCGTCGAGCGAGCTGAACACCCGCTTGACGAGGCCCTTCAAGTGCTCGGGGCCGGCCTTGTCCTTGCGCTGCGTGACCTCGAAGATCTTGCCCTCGGCGTCGTCGAGGTAGTCCTTCACCTCGAGGCCGTCTTCGAACCCGGCCTCGACGATCTCGCCGGCGGCGAGGATCAACTTTCGCGCTTGGCTGTGATCGCGAACGATGTCGGCGTACGCGACGATGTTATCCGCGGTCGGAACGCGCAGCGCGAGCTCGCCGAGATACGCGATGCCCCCGATCGCCTCGAGCTTGCCGGCCTTCTCGATCTCGACCTCGAGCGTGACGACATCGATCGGCCGCGCACCCGCTTCGAGGTTGCGGATCGCATCCCAGATCACCTTGTGGCGGTGATCGTAAAAGTCCGCGGTCTCGAGCTGCTCGAGATGGAGCAGCACGTCATTGCGTAGGATCACACCGCCGAGGATCGACGCCTCGGAGTCGATGTTGTGCGGCAGCACTCTGCGGTCGCGCGCCATCGGCACACCTTACACGCTGCGTCTGATAATCCGGACCGCGTTATCGGGTGAGATAACAGACGTGATCGCCGACGCGCAGTTGCGCTCCGGGATCACTCGGCAGCTCGGCGCGAAATCGCACGAGCGGGCCGTTGGAGTTGCTCTCGAGCGCGCCGACGTAGCCCGCGAGCGGGCCGCCGGTGAACAGCACGCGCATGCCATCGACGCGATACGTGCCGGTCGAGGTGTTCTGCGTGGACGAATACGAGTTGTTGAAGTCGAGCGTGATCAGGCCGAGGTTCGATTGCGCGTACATGCCCGCGCCCGCGACCCAGCACTGATACCGACCGGCGATCGTCGGCGATGCATTGATCGGCGGCGGCGCGCCCGTGGCCGGCCCGACCGGACCACCGATCGCCGGACCCCCCATTGGCTGCGGCGGCGCACCGGGCGCCGACGGCCCGACCGCAACCCCACCTTGCGCGTTGGCCGGTGGCACGTACGGCGGCGGCTGCGGGCCCGGAGGCGGGCCATTCAGGTTGGTCTGATACGTCGGATGGTTGGAATAGCCCGACGGAGAATTCGGATCCTGATACGGCCCTTGCGCCGTCGGTCCGCCTTGCTGCGCGCGCTGCTGCGTCGAATACGGACGATACGGCGGGTCGGTCAGACAACCTGGCAGACACGCCGCCAACAACACGGGCATCACGATCAGGACTCTCATCCCGATCACGATATCAGCAGCGCGCCGGGCGTGCAGGGGACTACTTGTCTTTGCCGACGACCCAGAACTTCAACGTCGCGATGACGCCCGCCGCGAGGCGCACGGGCACTTCGTACTTGCCGAGCGCCTTGACCGGCTGGTCCAACTGGATCCAGCGATGGTCGATCTCGACGTTCGCGCGCTTCAGCTGATCCGCGATGTCGCGCGGCGTCACCGAGCCGAACAACTTCTCGTCTTCGCCGACGATGCGCTCGAACTGGAGCGTCATGCCGTTCATGCGTCCCGCGATCTCGGTCGCGTTTGCACGCTCCTTCGCGACACGCTTCTCGATCACGGCTTTGTCGTGATCGAGGCGGTTCTTGTTCGTCACCGTCGCGCTCACGGCAAAGCCGCGCGGCACGAGGTAGTTGCGACCGTAGCCCGGGCGGACCGAGACGAGCTCGCCAGCCTTGCCGAGGTTGTCGACGTCTTGCGTGAGAATGACTTGCATCGGCATGACTAGTCTCCCGTGACCGTGAACGGCAGCAACGCGAGCATGCGTGCGCGGCGGATCGCGGTGGAGATGACGCGCTGCTGACGAGCCGACGCACCGCTGATGCGGCGCGGGATCATCTTGCCGCGGTCGGTAACGAACGACCGCATCACCTGCGGGTTCTTGTAATCGACTTTCTGAAAGATCTCGTCCGAGAGCAGCTTCTTGCGCGTCGCGCCGCCACGGCCTTTGCCACCACGGCGGTCGTCGCCATCGCGATCGAGACCATCATCTGCGCCAGCATCCATACGAGTGGTCATGGCTTACTCCTTGTCCTTGGGCTCTTCAGCCGGTGCCTCGGGCTCGGCAGCAGCAGGTGCCGCCGCTTCGGCCTTCGGCGCCTTCGGCTTGCCGCCGAAATCCTCGGCCGGGTAGTCATCGCTGTAGACGTCGCCGTCGTCGTCATCCGACGCCGACAGGTCGTCGCCGCCGCGCGAGAGGAACAGGTCCTCTTCGTCGGCCGCGGTCTGTGCCGCCTTCTCGTACGACGTGTCGTCGATCTCCGACGGACGCGCATCGACGACCACGTTCTCGTCGACCTTGACGGTGAGATAACGGATCACGTTGTCGAGCATGCGCAGGTTGCGCTCGGCCTCTTCGACCACGCCGGACTTGGCGAGGTAGAGCCAGTACAGATAGATGCCCTTGCGCTCCTTCGCGACTTCGTACGCGAGGCGACGCTTGCCCCAGTTGTCGACCTTGAGCACCTTGCCACCCATCGACTCGATCACGCCCTTGATGCGGGTGTTGACCTCGGCGACGCCTTCGTTCGGCGTGTTGGGGCGAAGGATGTAGATCGTCTCGTATTCGCGCGATGTATCGGGCGTGTCCTTGAGGGACAGTAGTCGTGCCATTTCGAAATCCTCGTGGGTGTAAAGCTGACCCAGAGCTGGGGCCCAGATCTGAGGCAGCGAGGGGTGCAACGCGTTATGCGCGCCGCGCTCTATATCACGCAGGGGCCAAACTGGAACGGGCGTTGTGCTGATTCATCGCCGGCACGATGCCCTTGTCGATGACGGTCTCGATGTCCTCGCAACCGGCCGAGATCATGGCGGCTACGATCGCTTCGTGGACCTTCGGGAAATCGCCCAGGACCCAGGCCGCCGCGTCGCCCGAGCCGGGCTGCTTGTTCGGATCGCGGCCCACGCCCATGCGCAGCCGCGAGAAGACATTCCCTTCTTTGGCGCCGAGCTGCTCCATGATCGAGCGCAGCCCGTTGTGGCCGCCGTGACCGCCACCGTGCTTGAGCCGGACGATGCCGAAATCGAGATCGATCTCGTCATGGACGACCAGCAGCCGCTCGATCGCGATGGTGTGGAACGCCATCGCGCGCTGCACGGCGAACCCCGAGAGGTTCATGAACTCGAGCGGCTTGACCAGCACGCAGCGTGCGCGGCCGAGCATCGCGGTCGTGGTCTCGGCGCCTTTGACCGCGCCGCTCTTCCACGACGAAGAGCCCGCCTTGCGAGCGAGCTCTTCGACGACACGGAACCCGATGTTGTGGCGGTTGGCTGCGTACTTCGAACCGGGATTGCCCAGCCCCGCAACCAGCCACGACATCTACAGCCTCGCTTTCGGTCCTCGCTCGGCGCCACCTTCGGCCGCGCCTGCGCTTCTCCGGACCGGCTCGGCCACTTATTTCTTTTTGGCAGCGGCCGGGGCGGCAGCGCCCTTGGCACCGGCGGCCGGAGCCGCTGCAGCCTTCGCATCGCCCGGCTTCGCGCCGGCGGCTGGAGCCGCGCCTGCAGCCGGAGCTGCACCTGCGGCCACAACTGCACCCGCGACCACCGGCGTACCGTCGGCAGCCAGTTCGACCTTCTCCTCTTCCGGCTTCGCGCAGGTCACCACCGCGAGGTCGCGGTTCGTGATGCTGATGACGCCGGCGGGGAGCGCGATCGCAGAGACGTGGATCACGTCGCCGATGCCGAGTGCCGAGACGTCGACGGTGAGCTTCACCGGGATGTCGTTCGGCTTCGAGCGGACCGTGAGGTCGCGCATCACGATGCGGAGCTGACCGCCATCGATGATACCCGCGGGCTTGCCGACGAAGTCGAGCGGCACTTCCGCGACGACTTCCTTGTTCGGATCGATCGCGAGGAGGTCGACGTGCGTGATGTCGCGGCGCAGCGTGTCGATCTGATAATCCTTCACCAGCGCGTGGAGCTTCTGCTCCTTTGCGCCGCCTTCGATCGTCAGGTCGAGCACGGTGTTCGCCTTGCGAACCGGATCGAGTGCGGCGCGCAACGCCTTGACGTTGACGCTGATCAGCACGGGCTCGATCTTGCCGTCCGGCGAAGCGCCGTAGCAGATGCCGGGGACGAGCCCCTTCAGGCGCAGCTTGGTGGCGTTGCCCTTACCCGAGGTGTTGCGAAGCGTGACGGTGAGCTTTCCGACTTCCATGTTCATTCTCTCTTCTCTTGACGATCTACACGAACAGCGAGCTGATCGAGTCTCCGTGGTGGATGCGCTTGATCGCCTCGCCGAGCAACCGCCCGACGCTCTTCACGCGAACCTTCGCACATTGCTGACCGGCTTCCGACAACGGGATCGTGTTGGTCACGATCACGTGTTGAAGCGGGGAATCGGTGATCCGCTGGACGGACTTGCCGGAGAACACCGCGTGGCTCGCACACGACGAGACGCTCGAGGCGCCGGCGGCCATGATCGCGATGGCGGCGCTCGTGAGCGTTCCGCCGGTGTCGATGATGTCGTCGACGATCACGGCCTTCTTGCCGCGCACGTCACCGACGATGTTCATCACTTCGGAGACGTTCGGCGCGGGACGGCGCTTGTCGATGATCGCGAGGCTCGCACCGAGCCGCTTCGAGAACGCACGCGCGCGCTCGACGCCGCCGGCATCCGGTGACACGACGACGCACTGATCGCCACCGAAGCCGAGGACGCGAAGCTCCTCGATCAACACCGGCATCGCGAACAAGTGATCGAACGGAATGTCGAAGAAGCCCTGGATCTGACCGGCGTGGAGATCCATCGCGAGCGCGCGATCGGCGCCCGCGGCGGTGATGAGATTCGCGACGAGCTTCGCGGTGATCGGCGTCCGCGGCTTCGCTTTGCGATCCTGACGTGCGTAGCCAAAGTACGGAACGATCGCGACGATCGAGGCCGCCGACGCGCGCTTCAACGCGTCGATCATGATCAGCAGCTCCATCAGCGACTGGTTCGGGGGCGAGCACGTCGACTGGACGACGAAGCAATTCACGCCGCGAACGTTCTCGCCGACCTCGACGTAGATCTCGCCATCGGAGAAATGCGTCACATCGCACCGGCCAAGCGGAATCTCCACGAACTTGCAGATCTCTTCTGCGAGTGCGCGGTTGGCATTTCCCGTGAAGATCGATAATGACTTCAGCACGGTGGAGGCTCCCGGAGGAGACGACGATCTACTGTTGTTTGAGCTTCAGGTCAATGCGAAAGCCCAAGCTCTCGGGCTCGCTGCACCAATCGGTCAACTTCGGCCTGCGACACCGCCGTCGCTTCGTCGACCAGAAACACCGGAATCCCCTGATCTACGCGATATCGCAGGCGAGACGCCGGGCACAGGTAAAAGGCCTGCGCGTCGTCCTGGTTGGACTCGCCTTTGGGGAAGTGCACTAAGGGCTCGTGCGATTTGGGGCAGCGCCAGTCGACGGTCACGAAACGCAGCTTAGCCCGAAAACAAAACAGCCTCCCGAGTGGGAGGCTGATAGCCGAGCGACGAAGTGGATTACTTCGTGGGCGCCGGCGCCGGCGGCGTCTCCGGGGCGGGGCCCGGAACCGGCGTCGCAGGCGCGGACTGGTCGGTCATCGCGCTGACGAGCTTGAACTCGACGCGGCGATTCTTCGCACGCGCGGCGTTCAGCTTGCCACCCTTGAGACCCTCAGGGTTCTCGATGGGCAGCGTCTGGCCGTAGCCCTTCGCGGTGAGACGGCTCTCGTCGATGCCGTTCTTCACGAAGTATGCCTTCACGGACTCTGCGCGACCTTGCGACAGCTCCATGTTGTCGTTGAACTTGCCGTTCGTGCCCTTGATGAACTTCTGGTCATCGGTGTGACCCTGGATCTCCATCTTGAGCTCCGGGAACTCCTTGAGGACCGCGACCGCCTTGTTGAGCTGGCCGTTCGAGCTCGGGAGCAGATCCGCCGAGCTCACCTTGAAGTTGATGCCTTGGATGACACCGGTGAACTGCTTGATCTTCGCCGGGATCTCATCCGGGCAACCGTCTTCGTCCTGATAGCCGTTCTTGGTCTCCGGCTGGTCGGGGCACTTGTCGAGGCGGTCGATGATGCCATCACCATCGGTGTCCTTGTCGGGGCATCCCTGGTTCTCTACCGGGCCGGCCTCGTTCGGGCACTTGTCGTCCTTATCCGGGACGCCGTCTTTGTCGTTGTCGAGATCCGGGCAGCCGTCCTGATCCTCGAAGCCGTCCTTGTCCTCGGGCTCGTTCGGGCACTTGTCGAGACGATCGATGATGCCGTCGCCGTCGGTGTCCTTGTCCGGGCAGCCGTCGTTTTCCTTCGGACCGGGCTCGTTCGGACACTTGTCCACGTCGTCCGTCAGGCCGTCGCCATCGGTGTCCTTCGGACCCACGACAGGCTTCTCCGCCGTCTTGCGGCCGAATTCTTTGTAGATCGAGAGCAGCGCTTCGAAGTCCACCGTCGGACCGTTCGAGTCCGAGCTCGGCGGGAACAGGATGCGGCCGTCGATGCGGAGGCCCCAGCCGTTGTCGACGCGGTACTTCGCGCCGATGCCCGCGTACAGCTCAGCGTCGGTATCCTTCGCGATGACGTTCTCGTTCTTCGAGGACACGACCTGCATCGCGCCGCCGCCGAACAGAACGAACGGGATCAGCTTGCGATTCGGATCGCTCGCGCCGAACTGCGCGATCAGGTGACCACGATAGGCGATGTCCCAGATGTCGAAGACGAGCGACCGGGACTCCGTCGGGATCACCCCGAACTCACCTTCGACACCGAAGATGTCGTTGAACATGATGCCGAGGCGCAGCCCGAAGAGCGCGCTGTTGCGCTCCGAGGGTGCGTCCTTGACGTCGGGCACGCCGAGCTCGTTGGTGGTGCTAAAGACGTGGATACCGGCGGTACCACCGATCTCGACGTTCGCATCCGCGACCGAAGTCGACGTTGCGATCCCGCCGGCAGCCAAGAGGGCTGCGACGATGGAGGGGCGGAACAGGCGATTCATTCGGAGTCTCCCTAGGGTTTACGTATCGCTTTTAACGCTGCCCTCGGGTGATTTCCAGGCTTTGCGGCACTTTAGTGACAACGTGAGGGGCGATCACCCCTCATCCGCGGCTCTTGCCGTCGAAGAATGCGGGGTCGACCGTCAGGCGGTTCGGGAGCCGATCTCGCCGTCCTTGCACGTCCTTTAGGGTGCTGGAGTACCGAAGGGGCAGGTTCGGCGGTACGTCCAGGGTACGCGGTAGGTAAAGGGTGGCACACGCCGGCCCCCCTCCGGCCTTGCCGAAAAGCTCGAACAACGGCACGCGATGGGCGGTCAGGCCGAGCGCTTCGATCGATGTGACGAATTCGCTAGAGACTCCGTCGGGGACCAGCACGCCGCGCGCGACCTGCCGCGAGTTTCCCGCGTATTGCTCGACGGCATCGTGGCGCTCGATCGCGACGATCCGCTCGGAGCCAAGCGCCTGCGCGACGTCGACGGCGCCGGTGCCGTAGAGGCCGCCGCCGTACTCGACGAGCACGGGCTCTCCGCTCGTCGGGCGCGCGCCGAAATGCACGGTATCGCCGTGAAAGTGCGGGTACACGAGCTCCGCGTAGATCCGCGCGTCCTCGGGAACGCCGACGTAGTCCGCGGCGAACGCGACGCCGGCGCGCACGCTGCGCGAGCTCTTCGGAGTGGTGTCGCGATCGTAGTGGCCGGGCACGGCGTAGGTGAGCACGACGCGATCGCCGACGGTGGCGACGTCCGCCATGCCCTCCCAGCGATGCGGATTATCGGCGATCGACAGCTCGAGCTGCGCCGCATCGGCGAGCGCACCGAGGAGGTCGCGGTAGTACGGCGCCTCGGTCCGGCGGTGCGCGAGCATGTTCGGCATCACCGCCGAGAGCTGACGCTCCGCTTTCTTCACCCACGGTCCGTTCGCGGCGAACACGCGCCCGGTCATGACGTCGTCGATCCGGCCGAGTTGCTCGCGCGAGCCCTCCGGCGTGATCGCGCCATCTCCGTCGACGTGGAGGTCACCGCGATCGAGGAACGGATCGTCGGCAGCCTCGAACTGGTAGATCGCGTCGCCGCCGCACGCGAGGATCGCGTCGAGGATCGACAACCACTCGTCGTACGCGCGGCGCGGCGAGTACGTGAGGTGCGTGACCTCGCTCTTGTAGTTCGCGCCGGCTTTGTTGACGGTGGCAGGGACGGGCGGTCGGACGACGAGCAGGTCGCCGTAGACATCGCGCAGCGGATTCATGCCGCGGTTTTACTAGATCACGAGCGCTGCGCGAGCGCGCACACGGCATCGATCCACGCGGGCGTCGCATTCAGCGAGGGCACGAGCGTCAGCGCTTCGCCGCCGGCGGCTTTCCATTGCTCGGTCAGCCGGATCCCGATCTCCTCGAGCGTCTCGAGACAATCGGCGACGAACGCCGGGCAGAACACCGCGAGCCGCTGCTTGCCGGCCTTCGCGATGTCCTCGATGACGACATCGGTGTGGGGCGTGATCCACGGCGTGCGACCGAGCCGCGATTGAAAGCACACCGTGTAGTCGGTGATCGCGAGCCGCTCGGCGAGCCCGCGGGCGGTCGCGAAGCACGCCGCGCGGTAACAGGTCGGCGGCGGCCCGTCGGGACCGGCGGCGCGATCGCAGCAGGTCGGCGAGGCGAGGCACTTGGCGTCACCGCTCTTGCGAATCTGGCGCTCGGGCAAGCCGTGAAACGAGAACAGCACGTGATCGGGCGTGGCCTCGGCGAGCACCGGGCGCGCGACGGTCGCGAACGCATCGAGGAACCTCGGCTCGGCGTGAAACGCGGGCACGACGTCGATCGGCTTGACGTCCCAGCTCTGGGTCGCGAGCTCCATCACGCGCGCGACGGCGGTGGCGGTCGACGACGCCGCGTACTGCGGGAACAGCGGCAGCACGACGAGCCGCGAGCACGCGCGCAGGTTCTCGAGCGCGCTCGCGATCGACGGACTGCCGTAGCGCATCGCGAGCTCGACGTGCCACTCCGCGCCGAGCGTGGCCTGCACGCCGGCGGCGAGCGCACGCGAATGCATGAGCAGCGGCGAGCCGGTGGTCGCGTCCCAGACCTTGCGATACGCCGCGGCGGATCGCGCGGGGCGGAACGGCAGGATCACGAGGTTGAGCAGCAACGCGCGCCCGATCGGGTGGATGTCGATCACCCGCGGGTCGGAGAGAAACTCGCGCAGGTAGCGGCGCACCGCGGGGGTGGTCGGCGCGTCTGGCGTGCCGAGATTGATCAGTAGAAGGCCGGTCAAGGGAACCTCGTGAGGCTACCCGATCTGCAAAGTCAAGAAATCGGCCGGCTCCACGCGAGTCATTTCACAACCCCGGGAAAACGCTCCGACGTTGGCTGGGTTTGGTGCTCGATCGTACAAAATATCCGGAGTCGAGCGATCACAAGAAACTCTAGTCCCTGTGCGAAGTTAAAAGAAGGAACGGGCATCCTGTTTGACCTTAAACGCGCGGGCTGCATTATCGCTGGGTCATGGCCGGGTACGCAGGAAAGCCACTGCCGAAGAAGCTGGGGATCAAGGCAGGCCACAGGGTCTGTTTGCTCGATGCGCCACGCCGCATCGTGCGGACTCTGACGCCGCCGAACGATGAAGTTCGGATCTCGGAGGACCTGCGCCAGCCGCTGGTCGACATCTGCGTGCTGTTCGTCGATCGCGTCGCCGATCTCGAGCGTCGCTTCGCGGATATCGCCGCGCGGCTCCATCCGGCCGGCGGATTCTGGGTCGCGTTCCCGAAGAAGAAGCGCGGCGCCGACGTGACCGAAGAAGTCGTGCGCCGGATCGCGCTCGCGGTCGGCATGGTCGACAACAAGATCTGTTCGATGGGCGAGTTCGCCGGCATGCGTCTCGTGCTGCGCGGTTCGAACCGCGATGCGATGGCGTATCGCGCGGAGCCGCCGCCGATCTCGCGTCGGGTCCGCCGGCCGACGCAACCCGCGCGCGTCGTGCGCAGCGGTTCGGGCTCGGCACTGCATCGCGCTCGCGCTCGCAGCACGAAGTAACGCTTCGATTCCCCCGCCGGGGAATTCACGGTTCAACGCGCACCTCATCGCGCGGTCATGTATCGTCCGCGCCATGGCTCGATTTGTAGGGAGCGCGCTGGTCGCGTTCGCCATCGCTGCATGTGGCACGAACGTCGATGACCGTTCGCTCGACGCGCAGTTCGTGACCGCGGCGATCCTCGCTCCGACCTGCGGCAAGACCGAGTGTCACTCGACGTTCGCCCAAAAGAAGATGGATGTGTTCGACACGGTCGTCGGCATGCGCGCGTCGGTGATCAAGAACGGCCTCGTCCTCATCGACAGCCAGCAGTACGACCCGCTGGATCCCGACAGCGCACAGCTGATCGTGTGGCTGACCAAGAACGATCCGCTCGGCAGGGGCATCGGCCGGATGCCGCTCGACGCACCGATGCCGTTCGAGGACATCAGCCTGCTGAAGGAATGGATCCGCGGCGTGCCGTCGATTCGTCAGGGCACGACCTGCACGACCAACGCCGACTGCACCACGCCGGGCGACACCTGCCACATCCCGCTCGGCTCGACGGCGGGCCAGTGCGTGATCTTCGAGAACCCGGCGCGCGGCGCGCAATGCGATCCACGCCCGAAAGGCTTCACGCACGGCCAGGCGTGCATCAACGACAAGCTCTACGCGTGCGGGGACGATTGGAACGCCACCACGTTGATCCAGCAGTGCCCGAACGGCTGCACGGCGGGGCTCTGCCTGTGAAGCGCTTCATCGTCGTCACCGCGTTCGCGATCGTCGCGTCGTTCACGATCGGCGAGGGGCGCGCATTCGCGTATCCGCAGTTCCAGCTCAGCCGCGATCAGACGTGCTCGGCGTGTCACCTCGGGCCCGAGGGCGGTGGCCTGCTCGGCGAGAACGGCAACGTGTTCGCGGAGAACAGCTCGCAGTTCGGCCAGAACAGCGCGTTCTTCTACGACAAGCTCAAGCTGCCGAGCTGGCTGACGCTCGGCGGTGATCTGCGGGCGGCCTACGGGTACGACCGCACGCCGCAGCAATACCTCGTCGGGTTTCCGATGCAGCTCGACCTCTACGCGAGCGCGAAGTTCGCGAACCACTTCCGGTTCACGGTGACCGCGGGCTATCGGCCGCCCGAGGTCGGCAACGAGGCCGCGACCTATGTGTGGTCGCGCGAGCACTACCTGCTGTGGTCGCAGGACCCGGACGGCGTGAAGGGATGGTTCGTCCGGATCGGCCGGTTCATGCCGATCTTCGGGCTGCGCTACGCCGAGCATCCGACGTACACGCGGCAGTACGGCGGAACCGCGCTGTACACCGAGACGTACGGCGCCGCGGTCGAATACGTCGACGACAAGTACGAAGCGCACCTCACCGGTTTCCTCAAGGATCCGATCATCGATCCGGTCGCGCATGACAACGGCGTGGCGCTGTACACCGAGTACCGCCTGCAGCCGAACGTCTCGATCGGCGTCGAGGGCATGGCCACGCGGTCCGACGACGATCGCAAGTTCCGCGGCGGCGTGACCGCGAAGTACTACCTGAAGGGCCCCGATCTCCTGTTCATGTTCGAGGGCCAGGTCGTCGACCAACGGATCTCGCACGCCTATGGTGCCGAGCTCCAGCAGCTCGTCGGCGAGGTCACCGCGACGAAGTTCCTGCCGATGGGCATGTGGCTCGACGTCGGGCTCGGCCACTACGACGAGGATCTCCGGATCGCGGGGCTCGATCGCGACGCCCTCGACGCGAACCTCCACTGGCTGACGACCTCGCACTTCGAGCTGCTGCTGACGACGCGCCTCGAGTTGATCAATCAGGGCCGCACGCAACCCAACGACAACGGTGCGCCGCCGACCGGCGCCTATGCGTTGCTCCAAGCGCACTACCGGCTATGAAGTACACGCTGTGGCTGGTGCTCGCGAGCTGCGGTACGCCGTCGGGGCCGCCCCAGCCGTACGTCGCCGCGGTCGGCAAGGGTTCGGGCGCGGCGGTCGACGAGGTCGTCGTCACCGTCAACGAGCTGCGCAACAACGATGGCACCGTGCGCTGCTTCCTGTACGACGACGGCACCGATTTTCCTGACTCGGCGACCCACGTGATCGCGAAGGCGGTCGGACTTCCGGCCGCGCACGCGGCGACGTGCACGTTCGAAGGCGTCGCGCCCGATCGCGACTACGCGATCGTGATCCTCCACGACGAGAACAACGACAACGTGTTTCAGAAGAACGCGATCGGGATCCCGCAGGAGGGCTACGGCTTCTCCAACAATGCGAAGGCGCGGTTCTCGGCTCCCTCGTATGCGGACTGCAAGTTCCACTTCACGTCGGGCTCGCTCGCGATGACGATCGCGACGAACTACTAGTGAGTTAGCGGCCGAGCTTGACGGACATCCGGTCGACCGCGGTCTTGGAGTAGAGCTTCTTGGTCGCCGGTCTCCATCCCGGCTTCTCGATCGTGAGCGTGAGCGTGGTGAAGCCCATGACCTTCACCATCGTCGGGCTCGTGCCGGCGCGGTGACCGTCGATCGAGACGATCGCACCGGGCGGCTGGGTCTCGACGAACAGGTTGTGGGTCGGGCGCATCAGCGTGACGTCGACCGGCTCGCCGGCATCGCTCGGCTTGGGCATCACGATGCGCTCGACCGGCGCGTAGCGCGGATGCGCGATATCGATCCGCCGCTTCTCGCACGGACCGGCGACCGTGAGCGGGGAGGGGCCGACTGGTTGCCCGTCGATGCTGATCAGCGAGCCCGCCGGCGTCGTCGAGATCGCGATCTTGCACGGGCCCTTGCCGACGATCGTCGAGTCGGTCGACTCGACGATCGTCGGATCATCGGTCGCGGGTCCGGTCGCATCACCGACCGGTTGATCGGGATGGTGCTCGGGCGCGGCGACGCGCGCGTGGTTGACGTTCGATGCGACCAGCGTGGGCAGCGGCGCGGCGGCGGCAGCGGCGGGTTTGGTCGAGGAGTGCGACGCCATGATCAACGCGATCGCGATCGTCGCGGTCGCCACGGCGGACACACCGATCACCGCGCGCCGCCTGCTGAGGAACGGCTGCGGTGCGGGTGGGCGATAGCTCGGCGCCGGGTACGCATGCGCGATGTGTTGCGGCGGCGGTGACGCATCGTACGAACCCGCGTGCGCCCGCTGATCGTACGACGGATACGTCTGCTCGCTGTACTCGATTGGCTGCTGGGGCGGCTGCTGGGGCGCCTGCTGCGGGTGGGGAAGCGGTGACACCACCGACGGGTCGGGCTCGAGATCGAGCATCTCGGCGGTCTCCGCCGAGACCCACGGCTTGTCGGGAAGCGGCGGTGGCCCCGGCGGCGGCGCCGCCGTGATCGCCGACATCTGCTGCGCGATCTGGTTCGCCGTGTTGAGCATCTCGATCGGAATCACGCGATTCGCCGGCGCGACGCCGTTGCCGAACATCGGCAGCGTGAAATGCGAAGGCGTGGCGTTCGCCGACGCGCCCATCGGCGGCGTCAGCTTGTTGATCACCGGAATCGGCTTGGTGCCGATCGCCTGTTTCGCGAGCGACGGGAGCGACGGCACGTCGGGCTGCGCGATCGGGATCGGTGCGGTCGGAGAGCGGCGCGGCGCGAGCAGCGGCGGTGCGGCGACCGGATCGTCCGGATCCTCGACCACCGGCTGCTCGCCGAAGAAGTTGCCGGTCTCTTCGTACAGCGTGCAATCGACGAAGCCCTCGAGCGACTTGTCGTCGATATTCATCAACGGATTCGCCGGCAGCACGAGGTCCGAGCCGGGGGTGCGGGTGTCGTCGGGGAGCGGCAACTGCACGTCGGAAACCGGCGGATCGCCGGGTGGCGTCGACACGACCTTGACGCCGAGGGGCGCGGGTTGGGTCTTCGACAACGGTCGAGCGACGCCGGGCTTGGTGACGATCACTTGCATGATCGACGAGCTCGAGGTCGGTATGGCTGCGGTCGCCTCGCGCGCGAACAACAACCGATCGAACACCGGTTCGCTATCGACCGTGAGGCGGCGAATCCCGAGCTGAAGTCCCGGCCGGCCGTAGGGATTTTGCGGCGTCGTCCACGACTCGATCACCACGCCGATGCCGCGCAGCGCGGGCGTGTTGTCCGCGAGGTCGATCGAGAACGCGGTCTCGAGCCCGACCGACCGCGGATTCAGGGTCGAGATGAACACCGTCTGCGCATTCACGAAGCGGTGAAACGCCGCGACGAATTGATCCATCGTCGTGCAACGCGTGGCGATCCGCAGCCCCTTCGTCTTGTGCGCCACCAACCTAGATATTGTAGGGCACAGCGCGCGCGGATCGCGAGGGGCGCGAGACGCCTCCGCAGACACACATGTGATACCTACGGTTTCATGCATCTCCGGTGCACGTGGTCACGTGTCGTTGTGGTGGCTGCGCTGGCGATTCCGGTAACGGCGCACGCCGATGATCCAGCGCCCAGTGCGACGAACACCGGCGATGGGGATCCGGCCGCGAAGGTGAAGACCGAGGGCGCTCCGATCGAGCCACCGTCCCACGTCCTCGAACCGGAGCAGCGGATGCCCGAGACCCGCAACGCCACCGAGCCGGCGTTCGTGTGGAAGCCGTTCGGGTTCGTGCGGCTGCAGTACATCGCGGTCCAGGACGATCCGAACGTCGCGTTCGTCGGCCGCGACGATGGCTTCGAGCTCCAGAACGCGCGCGTCGGCTTCGTCGGCCGGCTCGCCGACAAGGCCGCGATCACGGTCGACCTCGATGGCGCGGTCGACGAGCGCGCGCAGGTCAACTCGCCCGACGGCAAGCTCAAGGTCGGCTTGAAAGATGCGTACGGCGACGTCGTGCTGTCGGGCGCTGCGGTCGCACGCGCCGGCTATTTCCAACCGTGGGTCGATCCGGAAGCGCTCGTGCCGGAGACCGCGCGCGAGCTGATCGATCATCCGATCGAGAGTCGCGGCATGCGCGCGACCGAGGGCTATCAAACGCCGGGCCTCCCGCCGGGCCGCTCGCTCGGCGTCGCGATCCACCTCGATCCGGACTACCTGCTCGGCGAGCCAATCAAGGTCGAGGGTCCCGCGCTCGGCATCGAGCTCGCGGTGCAAAACGGCGCGGACGAGTACGCCTCGAACAACGACAACGATCTGCCGGCGGTCTCGCTCGCGGCCGTGCTCCGCATGCCCCACGACACGTGGCTGCTGGCCTCGGGGCGGTGGAACCAGCGCTCGGTCGGCGATCTGCCGTTTCGCCGAGACGAGTCCGACTACGAGGGCACGCTCGGCCTCCACGTCACCGCCGGCCCGGTGTCGCTCGGTGGCGGCCTCGTGCTCGTGCACACGACGTTCGATTCGACCGGTGGCCCGTCGCAAGATGCGTACGGCGGTCACGCGCAGGCGATGATCACGATCCCGGCCGCGCTGCCGTTCGCGATCGGCTATCGGTTCGGCGTCCTCGACCCATCGAGCCTGATCGTCACCGATCGCGTGATCGAGCACACCGTCGGCGCCGTGCTCGGCGTGCCATCGTATCGCATGCGGTTCCAGCTCCAGGTCGTCCACGTCACGGAGCAAGCCGCGCGCGACCTCGCGAACGATCGGATCCAGGTCGCCGGCGAGGTCTCGTTGTGAGGACGCTCGCGGCATGCGCGCTCGCGCTGCTGCTCGCGACCTGCACCGGGACCAACGCACCGCACTCGCGTGCACAACGCATCGGCAAGCTCGAACAAGCGATCGGCGGACCGCACGCGATCGGTCAGGTCGGCGATTGGTTGATCGAGAACGGCAAGGTGCGGTTCGTGATCGCCGACAAGGGCGTCGGACGCGTCAACACCACGTTCGGCGGCACGCTCGTCGATGCCGACCTCCAGCGCGTCGGCAGTCAGGCCGATGCGAAGGGCAACGACGAGATGGCCGAGCTGCTGCCGGCGTTCGTGTTCACCGTGATCGATCCGACCGAGGTCTGCGTGCCGACGCTCGCGGGCGTGTGCCCGACCGCGCCCGATCAAGCGCTCGCCGATGGCAGCGACGGTCGGCCCGCCGAGATCCTGGTCCACGGCATCGGCGGTGACCTGTTCGAGATGGTCGCGCTGCTCAACACCGGTCTGGTGTTCCCGTCGCAGCTCGAGATGTTCCAGCTCTACAAGCTCGAGCCCGGCAAGAGCTACCTCACGATCGAGACGACGATCAAGAACACCTCGACCGGCGCGCATCCGTTTCCGTATCTCGATCCGACGCAGCTCGATAACCTGCTCGGCAGCAACATCCCGGGCATCCCGGCGATCCAGCTATCGGCACCGCTCGGCCAGTTCCCGCTGATGGGCGGCGAGCAGAATCTGTTCGCGCCCGGCGACGCCGGCTTCGACGTGCGGTTCTCGATCGAAGGCAGCTACAAGACCGCCGGCGGCTTCCCCGCGTTCCCCGGTCGCGTCGTCGACTTTCTCGGCAGTCGCGGACCGGGGGTGTCGTACGGGCTCGCGCTCACCGACTCGCCCGACAACTACGCGATGAGCTATGCGAGCGGCTATCCCGGGCAGGACGTCACCGCGCACTCGATGCTGTTGCCGTTCGAGTACGCCGGCGTGACCGGCGCCTACATGTTCAAACCGCCGGCGCAGCTCGAGGCCGGCGAGCAACGCACGTACACGTCGTACTTCCTCGTCGGGCGCGGCGATGTCGCGTCGATCTACGACTCCGTGCTCGAGCTCCGCAACACGCCGAGCGGCACGTTCGGTGGCCGCGTCGTCGACGAGCTGTCGAGCGCGCCGGTCGCGGGTGCGCGCGTGATCGTATTCGATGCGACCGGCACGAAGTACGTCGACGAGATCGATACGGCGGCGGACGGCACGTTCCTCGGCCATCTCCCGGCCGGGATGTATCGCTACCTGGTCTCGACCGACGATCGGCTCGCCGCGGCGATCGATGGCAACGGTGCGATCGCGTCGACGCCGCAGCCGTTCGCGATCACCGCGGGCGTGCCGACCGGGGTGTTCGTGCAGATGCATTCGCCGTCGACGATCGCGGTGCAAGTCACCGACGAGCTCGGCCGCCAGGCCCCGGTGAAGATCCAGTTGATCGGGCACGACGCGCGGATCAACCCGGCGTCGGGGCCGATCGACGGGCGCAATCTTCTCTATTCGCTCGGCCTGGGCGAGCGCGTGCGCGTCACCGCGTTCGACGGTACCGATCGCTACGTCGAGAATGCGTGGTGGACCGTCAACGGCCGGCTCGAGGCGCAGGTCCGGCCCGGTACGTACGACGTCGTCGTGACGCGCGGCCCGGAGTACGAGATCGCGACGCAAACCGTGACGATCGGCGCGGGTCAATTCGCGACGGCCCAGTTGTCGCTGCAGCGCAGCTACTCGACGCCCGGGTGGATCTCCGGCGACTTTCACGTCCACTCGGGGCCGTCGACCGACTCGGGGTTGCCGATCGCGGATCGCGTCACGAGCTGCGCGGCCGAGGGCCTCGATGTCGCGGTCGCGACCGATCACAACTACATCACCGACTACGCGCCCGTGATCGCGGCGCAGAAGCTCGACCAGTGGCTGCTCGGCATTCCGGGTATGGAGCTCACGACGTTCGAGATGGGCCACTTCAACGGCTATCCACTGAAGGTCGATCCGGGATCGACCCGCGGCGGCGAGTTCGTCTGGGCGAAGCAACCGCCGCAGAAATTGTTCGACCAACTGCGCCAGCTCGCGATCGATCCGACGAATTCGATCGTGCAGATCAATCACCCGCGCCAGCAGGTGCTCGGCTACTTCGCCCAGTTCTTCGTCGACGCCGACACCGCGCAGCCCTATGTGCCGACCGGCATCATGGGCATCTTCGCGCCGTACGGCGACGAGTTCGCGGCCGCGAACTTCTCGCTCGATGCCGATGCGATCGAGCTCCTGACCGGCCGCCGGATCGAAGACGTCCACACGTACGTCGCGCCGACGCCGCTGCCGCCGGGACCGTTTCCGGATCCGCAACCGGTGAGCGGCACGGTCGTGGTCGGCAAAGATGGCCACGCGCTGTTTCCAGGCACCGTCGAGACTGGTTCGCGATGCTCGATCGCGGCAAGCGGATGACCGGCATGGGGACCTCGGACAGCCATCACCTGCTCGGCGACGAGCCGGGATACGCGCGCACGCTGCTCTACGTCGGCGACGGCAAGGACCAGCCGGGGCAGTACTCGCGCGACGACGTGATCGCGGCGATCCGCGCGCATCACGCGCTCGTCACGAACGCGCCGTTCATCGACATCAAGGTCGGCACGGCGATGCCCGGTGACGACGTCACGATGACGGGGCAGGTCACCGTCGCGATCCACGTGCGCGCGCCGTCGTGGGCGCCGGTCAATCACCTGATCGTCTACTCGAACAGCAAGGTGATCTCGGATCAGCCGATCACGACCGGCACCGACTTCACGACCAACGTGATGTTCACGCCGACCGGCGATGCGTGGGTCGTCGCCGAGGTCCGCGGCACGAGCAACATGTTCCCGGTCAACTCGCCGACCGAATTTCCGCCGCTCGACGTCGGCGCGATCATCACGTCGCTGTCGTCGGGGTTGAACCTGTCGTCGCTGCCGCTGACGTCGCCGCTCAAGCCGCGGCAGTTGCACTACTCGACGCCGTACGCGATCACGAATCCGATCTGGATCGACTCGAACGGCGACGGTCAGTGGACGCCGCCGAAGCCGCCGTTCGCGACCAAGCAGGCCCCACGTGGAGCGGCTCCCGATGTCCGCGCGCAGTTCGATGCGCTACCGGAGTTTTCGCCCGAATGAGCGCGGCCCTGACGCGTTGCG
>JBDTJY010000119.1:0-23840 GCA_039935615.1 Kofleriaceae bacterium | reverse complement strand
AACGAACCTCTGGTGGACCGGTTATCACGCCAGTGGTATAGCCGGGTAGCTATGTTCGGAAGGGATAACCGCTGAAAGCATCTAAGCGGGAAGCCCCCCTCGAGATTAGGTATCCCGTGTCGTAAGACACCTGAAGACCCCATGTAGACCACGTGGTTGATAGGCTGGATGTAGAAAGGCAGCAATGTCTGGAGCTTACCAGTACTAATCGGTCGTGCGGCTTGACCACCTATTTTTCCAACGTCGCGCGGTCAAACGCGAGACGTCGGCGCCCTGCAGCACCACGCTGCAGATTCGAGGCGCGCCGGGAGAAGGTGTAAGTCGTCAGGAACTGTCGATGTCATCGTAGTGATTCCAGTCGAGCGACTTGTTTTGCGAGTGCACGGTCAACATGATTCAAAGCGTCGTCCCGCATGCGGAACGCGCTGCTTCACACTTCGGCCAGGTTTTTCCTGGCGGCTATACCGAAGAGGTCACACCCGTTCCCATCCCGAACACGGAAGTTAAGCTCTCCAGGGCCGATGGTACTGCAGGGGCAACCCTGTGGGAGAGTAGGACGCTGCCGGGGTTTTGAGGGCTCGATCGAAAGATCGGGCCCTCTTCTCTTTTTCGGCGGTTCCGCCTATTTGCCGCGGGAGCACAGGCCGATGAACGCACCGACCAACGTTCGGTCCGGCTCGTTGAGGTGAATGTCGCGCGCGACCTCGCCGGAGATGCACCAGCCGAGCTCGTGCAGCGTTCCCGGTGCGTAGCCGACCTCGAGAGTGGGCGAGAACGCGGAGAGCTGACGATCTCCATCGGCGCGCTGCTGCCACGACAGGACGTCGAACATCGCGCGTCCGAACAGGAAGCCGGGGCCGGCGGGCAGAGCTCCGGCCCATCCGACCTGGTACTCCTGTTCGACGTGCTCGTCGCCGATCTGGCGGATCGAGTACCCGACCGCGTTCGGCAGGAAGCCTTCGAGCTTGGTCGCCGAGAACAGGTGGAGCTCGACCCCGGTCGGCGTCGAGTTGTCGGCGGTCGCGACGGCGGCACTCGCTCCGAGCGGCTGCTGGCTGGGGAGCGCGGAGTGGCCGACCGGGACCATCAGGCCAGTGCTCATCCCACCGACGCACGCGGGGACGAACGCGATCACAGCGATTCGAAGATGGCTGACCGACATACTCGGTCGCTAGTGCCAGGGTCGTGCCCGCGATCGCCGAGACTCGGGCGCGCGAACCTTTGCGGCAGCCGGTGGCAACGATCCTGGGGTGCCACATTCGTGATGCACCCGCCGCGGGTCGAAGTCCGCGGACCGCCGAGCGCGTGGTCATCGGGCGCACGCGATCGCGTAGCGGCCGAGGCGGGCCGCCGTTTCACGACGTGTGACTCGAATGTCCGATCGGCCTTCTCGAAGGTCGCGCCGGCACTCGAATGCCAGATCACGCTTCCGAACGTCGCGTCGATCGCGCCCGCACTCGAATGCGCTGGACCGACGACCAGATCGCTCGCGCGATTCGCGAAGGCACGCGCCCGGATGGGACGCAGCTCTACGCGATCATGCCGTACGGCATGTACAACCGGATGACCGACGACGATGTCGGCGCGATCGTCGCGTACCTGCACACGCTCAAGCCGGTCGAGCGCGTCGTCGCGCCGAACAAGAATCTGAAATTCCCGCAGCCGGTGCTGCCGAAACCCGCGAACCCGCCCGATGTCGCCGGGGATCCGCTCAACCACGGCGAGTATCTCGCGACGCTCATGCTGTGCGGGCACTGCCACGCGACCCCGGGCGAGGGCCCTGACCACATGTTCACCGGGGGGCTGGATCTGACGATCCCGGCGATGGGCACCGGCAAGCTCTACGCGCCGAACATCACGAGCGACAAGGACACCGGGATCGGGGCGTACACGGAGGACCAGCTGTTCACGACGCTAAAGACGATGGTGCGCCCGAACGGCAAGCTGATCGCGCCGCCGATGTTGATGCTCCAGGCCGGTTGGAGCCAGATCACCGATGCCGACCTGCACGCGGTCGCGAAATACGTCCATCAGATCCCGGCCGTGAAGCACAAGGTCACGCCGTCGACTTTCGAGTTTCAGCCAAACCGTCCCGCGAAGTAGCGTCACGGGACCCGGCGAACGATCGCTGAGGCCAGATCTGGCCGAGTCTCGGCCGCGCGCAGCGTAATTTCACCCGGCGGCTCGGCGAACGAGCGCTGCGAGCAGGTTCGCTTCGAGGTTTTCGCCCTCAAACGACGTGAACGATGCGCTGGCTCTTCTTGCCCTTGCGCAGCACGAGCCGGGTCTCGGTCATCAGATCGGCGAGCGTGAGCTTCTTCGCGACGTCCTTCACGACGACATCGTTGAGATATGCCCCGCCTTGCTCGATCAACGAGCGCACCTTGCCCTTCGAGGTCTCGAGCCCGACCCTGACGAACAGGTCGACGAGCGCGATCCCGGCCTCGAGGTCGGCGCGCGGGATGTCGGTCGTCAGGTCGACCATCGCGGCGAGCTGCTGATCGCTCAGCTTCGTGACGTCGCCGCCGAACATCTCGTTGGCCGAGCCCTCGATCGCCGCGATCGAACCGCCACCGTGGACCCACGCGGTCATCGCGCGCGCGAGCTCCCGCTGCGCGACGCGCTTGCTGCGATCGGCATCGTGCTCGCGCAGTTGCTCCTCGATCCGCGCGAGCGGCTCGAGCGAGAACATCCGCAAGAACCGCGGCGCCTCCTCGTCCGAGCGGTTGAGCCAGTACTGGTAGAACGCGAACGGCGGGGTGCGCGCGGCGTCGAGCCAGATCCGCTCGCCGGTCGAGGTCTTGCCCATCTTGTGGCCAGCCGAATCGAGCATCAGCGGCGCGACCAGCCCGAACAACTGGCGCCCGCCCATCTTGCGCGAGAGCTCGGTCCCCGCGGTGATGTTGCCGTATTGATCGCTGCCGCCGACCTGCAGCCGGCAGTCGTGCGCACGCGACAGCTGGACGAAGTCGTACGCCTGCAACAGCATGTACGAGAACTCGGTGTACGAGATGCCGTCGCCGCCCTCGAGCCGGCTCTTCACCGAGTCCTTCGCGGTCATGTAATTGACCGTGAGGAACTTGCCGACGTCGCGCAGGAACTCGAGGTAGGTGATGCCGCGCGTCCACTCGGCGTTGTTGACGATCATCGCGCCGGTCGGCGACGCCGCGTCGAACTCGAGCAGCCGCGCGAGCTGTGCGTGAATTCCATCGACGTTGGTCTGCAGCGTCGCATCGTCGAGCAAGTTGCGCTCGTCGCTGCGGCCCGACGGATCGCCGATCATGCCGGTGGCCCCGCCGACGACGATGATCGGACGATGCCCGGCGAGCTGCATGCGCTTCAACATGATCGTCGGCACGAGGTTGCCGACGTGCAGGCTCGACGAGGTCGGGTCGTAGCCGGCGTACACCGAGATCGGAGCGGACGTGCGGAGCAGGTCGCCGAGGCCGGCGCGATCGGTGCAGTCTTGAAACAGGCCGCGAGCCTCTAGCTCGTCGAGAAACATGGCTCGAACGTAGCAGGCGAAGCCGTCACCGCGCGCAATCGGCGACCAACTTTGCGATCAGGACGCGACAGTCGCTGAACAACACGTCGAGGCCGTGTTCCTCGTCGAGCAGCTCGATCAGATCGAGGCTGTCGAGCAGACGCGACCACCGGTTCCAGCCCTCCGGCAGCGCGCCGCCGGCTTCACGGTAGCCGCGCTCGAAGTGCTCCAAGAACGCCGCGTCGTGGCGCTCGCTGTAGCGAAACAGACTTCCGATATCGAACAGCGGCGAGCTGGTCGTCGCGGTCTCCCAATCGATGATGCCGTTGATCCGCCACGTCGAGCCGCGCTTCGCGACGAGCACGTTGCGATGACTCAGGTCACCGTGCGAGAGACACACCGCGCCCCACGCCATCATCGGCTCGGCCGCCTCGAGCTCGCGCTTGATCGCATCGGCGAGCGGTGCGCCCAGGCGCTGGCGCGCCCGCCCGTCGGTGAGCCGCACGTAGTTCGCCTCGAGTGCGCTCGTCAGGTCGAACGGCTCGGTCGCGTCGGTCTTCGCGAGCAGCGCGAGCGCCGTGCCCAACGGTTCGGCCAGCGACGCGAACGCCTCGTTGTGGCCCTTGCGCCGTAGATCGTGCAGCGTCACGCCCTCGATCCAGCGATAGACGATCACGAACCGCTCGTCGTCGACGTGGACGACCTCGGGCACCGGCAACGTGCGGTGCAACAGCGTCAGCGTCATCAGCTCGGTCTCGAACCAATCGCGGCCGCCGGCGTAGTGCTTGACGCCGAACGTCTCGTTCGCCTCGGTGATCACCTTGTGGATCGTGTTGGTCAGCCCACCATCGACCGGCTCGGCGCTGATGATCCGCCCACCGACGACCGCGGCGAGTTGATCCCGGCTGACGTCGATCAGCGGGAACACCCGTGCGTGCGTGACGGTGGGGTCGAGTCGCACCCCTCCAGCGTATCAGCGAGCGTAATCGGACGCGCGAGTTTCTCGAACCACGACGACCCGGACCTGGCCGGGGTAGGTGGCTTCGGTCTCGATGGTGCGGGCGATCTCTTTGGACATCACGATCGCCTGCGCGTCGTCGACCTGGTCGTTCAACACCATCACGCGGATCTCGCGACCCGCTTGCAGTGCGTACGCTCGCTCGACGCCGGTGAACCGGCGACAGATCGCTTCCAGATCATCGAGCCGCTTGATGTACGACGCGAGCTGCTCGCGCCGCGCACCGGGACGCGCCGCCGACAGCGAGTTCGCCGCGGCGACGATGTGATCGAGCAACGCCGCCGGCTTCACGCCGGTGTCGTCGCCGTGATGCGCCGCGATCGCCTGACACACCTTCGGCGATTCGCCGTGCTTGCGCGCGAGCTGCGCGCCGACCTCGCCGTGACCACCTTCTTGTTCGTGGTCGACCGCTTTGCCGATGTCGTGGAGCAACCCGGCGCGGCGCGCGAGCTTGACGTTGAAGTCGAGCTCCGCCGCGATCAGGCCCGCGAGGTAGCCGACCTCGATCGAGTGCAACAGCACGTTCTGCGCGTACGACTGGCGGAACTTCAACCGCCCGAGGTGCTTCACGAGCTCGGGATGCACGCGATGCAAGCCGAGATCGAACACGGCGGCCTCGCCGGCTTCCTTGCAGACCTTGTCGACTTCCTTCTCGGCCTTGCGCACGACCTCTTCGATCCGCGTCGGATGAATCCGGCCGTCGGCGACGAGCGCCGTGATCGCGATCCGGGCGATCTCGCGGCGCACCGGGTTGAAGCACGAGATCGTGATCGACTCCGCGGTGTCGTCGATGATCAGGTCGATGCCGGTCGCGGCCTCGAGGGCGCGCACGGTGCGCCCCTCGCGGCCGATCAACCGGCCCTTCAAGTCATCCGACGGCAGCGGAATCACCGCGACCGTGCGCTCGTGCACGAACTCGCTCGCGAACCGCTGGATCGCGGTCGCGACGATCGTCTTCGCGCGCGCGGTCGCTTCTCTCGTCGCGTCGTCCTCGATCCGCTTGATCTCGACGGCCGCCGATTGCAGCGCTTGGCCGCGCACGGCTTCCTCGAGCTTCTTCCGCGCGTCGTCTGCCGACAGCCCGGCGATCTGCTCGAGTTGCTTGCGCGCTTCGGCCTGCGCGGCCTCGGCTTTCTCGACGCTGACATCCGCCGAGCGGATCTTGCCGTCGACGCTCTTCTCTTTCTTGTCGAGCTCGCCGGCGCGGCGCTCCGCATCCTTGCGTTGCTTCTCGAGCTCGCGCTCCTTCTGCCCGAGCGCTTCTTCACGCTTGTGCAGCTCGGAGCGGCGTTGCTTCAATTCGTCGTCGAGCTCGGACTTGCGCTTGCGCGCGGCTTCCTTACCCTCGACGTCGGCGGCTTGTTTGATCGCCTCGACTTCAGCCTTGGCAGCGGCGCGAACTTTCGCGGCTTCCGCTTCGGAAGCGCCGGTGTCGCCGGGGGCGCCACCCTTGGCCTTCCCCATGCGGGTACCGAAGAACACGCCGGCGCCGAGACCGAGAACGAGCGCGATCACCAGAGTGATCACTTCCATCAGCGAGATACCTCGTACGTCGCACTTTCCGTGACGACGTGGCTGAGATCGATATCGTGCGGATCGCGCGCGACCGCGTCGATCAATTGAGTGTCGAACGCGATGCCGATGCGCAGCGCTTTCGGCGACGCGCTAGCGAGCGTCGCATCGTAGTGCCCCTTGCCCCAGCCGATGCGTCCGCCGCGGCGATCGAACGCCAGCCCCGGCACGATGAACGCATCGATCTCGACGACGCCGACGATGTTGCGCCAATCTGGTTTTGGCTCGCGCAACCCGAACCGACCGACGACGAGTTGTTCGGGCACGACCTCGTGGAGCTCGAGGACGCGGTCGCTGCCGATGATCCGCGGATACGCGATCCGACCACCGGTCGCACGCACGTGCTCGTCGATCAACCACGTCTCGACCTCGCTGCCTTTCGGGGCGTAGAGCGCCACCGTGCGAGAGTTCGTCATCGACAACAGTTCGTTGACGCGCTCCGCGATCCGCATGCTCGCGAGCTCGCGATCGTGGGACGCGAGTGCATCGCGACGCGCCAGCATGACTCGGCGCAACGCGGGCTTGGCCGCGGGAACATCAGAGGAGGACACGTGCGCCAGCAAGGTATCGCGGCGACAGCATAACGGCACGACACGCCCGATCAAGGGCGCAAGCCGTCGAAACTAATGCCGGTCTTGGTGTTGCTTCATGATGAAGTTCGCGAGCGGCATCCGCGCGCGCTGCGCATCGGCGGCGCCGGCGAACTTCAACGCCATCCCGCGATTCGAGGGCTCGCCCTCGACGCGCACCACATGAACTTGGAGGTGCAGGGTCTCCTCGCCGGGGAGATCGAGATCGAGCGACGCTTCGGACCCTTCATCGAGGGTCAGATCGACACGCATGAACAGCCCGCTCTTGGACACGTCCTCGACGAGACCATCGATGACCAATCCAGCATCCGAGCGCAACGCGGCTCGGACGTGGACGGGGACCCGTACCGCTTCCCGTTTGTCCATGTAGGCAAAGGAAGGTTACTGGCGCACGTCAGCCAAAGCAACTGTAATTACGGGAGTGTTGGCGCTGCAATCGGCCCCGACTCGCCGTCGAGCACCGCGAGCCAGGTCTCGATCGAGGTCACTTCCTCGGGGCTGAGCTCGACGCCGAGCTGGTGTCTTCCCATCATCTGGATCGCGGTCGCCAGCGTCGCAACGGAGCCATCGTGGAAGTACGGGGCGGTCTGCGTGACGTTGCGCAGACTCGGGACCTTGAACACCATCTTGTCGGCGTCGAGGTGGGTGATCGCGTAGCGACCTTGGTCGGCTTGATTCGGCCATGGCTCGATGACCCCGACCTTCTGAAACATCGAGCCGCCGACCAACTCCCCGGTGTGGCACTGCACGCAGCCGAGATTGGTGAAGCGCTTGAGGCCCTCGCGCTCGCTGCGCGAGATCGCGTTGGAGTCGCCCGTGAGGAACCGATCCCAGCGCGACGGCGTCACGAGCGTGCGCTCGAACGCCGCGATCGCGCGCGCGACGTGGTCGAGGTTGATCGGCTCGCCGGGGAACGCGCGCCCGAACGCCGCGACGTACCCGGGGATGTGTTGCAGCCTCTGCGAGACCCTGTGGGGCTCGACCATCGCCATCTCGTCCGCGTCGAGGATCGGCCCGAGGGCCTGGCCCTCGAGATCCGCGGCGCGGCCATCCCAGAACTGCGCGATGTGGGTCGCGGCGTTGAACACCGTCGGTGCGTTGCGCTTGCCGGGCTTGCCGGAGCTACCGATCGAGGTCGCGCGGTCTTCGACGCCGTGATGATCGAGCGGGTGACAGGTGTTGCAGGAGATCTCCAGCGTCCGCGATAGCCGCGGATCGAAGTACAGCATCTTGCCGAGCGTCACCTGATCGCTGTTCTCGACCGGGGGCGCGTGGAGCGCGCGAAACCGCCGCAGCATCCGTGGATTGAGGTCGGCGTGCGCGATCGTGGCCGGGCTCGGCGGCGGTGGTGGCCCGAGAAATGGCGTGTCGGTATCGTCGCTGTCGCTGCATCCCACAGCACCCGACAGCAACGCTCCGATCACGACGACGAACCGCCACATACGTGATGAATCGGCCGTAGATCGGGACTGAACAGATCAGCTTTTGGCCGATCCATCAGAGGTGCGACGTGGTTGGGTGTCGATCCGGACGAGGCTGATTGTCTTCATCGCGATTCCGATCGTCGCGATCGTGGTGACGTTCGCTTCGTACTTCACCACGACTCAACTGCGCGACCTCGCCGAGATCGAGGACTCGGGCACGATCGTGTACGGCGAGCAGTGTGCACTCTCGGTGCGCTCGGTCGTCGCGTTCGGCGATCGTGCGACCGCGACCGAAGTGCTCGATCCGATCATGCTCGACCCCGACGTCGCCGCGATCACGTTGTTCGGTGCGGATGGAGACGTGCTGTTCCACGCCGGCAAACCATCGAAGTGGATCGAGCAAGTCCGGCACGGCACGGTCGCGGAACGCCTCGTCCACACCCACGATCGCTCGGTCGCGGTCGTGCCGGTGGTCTCGCTCGAAGGACCTCGCGGCGCGCTGGTCCTCGAGATCTCCGCCGAGCGTCGCCTCGCGCTGCAGCGGCGCTCGCTCGAGACCACGATCGCCTTCGCGGCGATCGCGCTCGCGTTCGGCGTACTCTCGGCCTGGTTGATCGCGCGCCGGCTCACGCGCCGGCTCCGCGCGATCGGCAACGTCGCCACCGCCGCGACCAGCGATCTCTCGGTCACCGTCGTCGATTCCGGCAACGACGAGATCCGGGTCTTCGCCGACGCCTTCAACGAGATGCTCGCCCAGCTTCGCGCCGATCGCGCGCGCTTGACCGAGACCGTCCACGATCTTCGCGCCGCCGAAGACAATCTCGCGGTCGCGAATCACGAGCTCGAGCAGCGCGTCGTCGATCGCACCGCGCAGCTCGAGGCCGAGATGCAACGCCGTGCCGCGGTCGAGCTCGAGCTCCGCCAGGCGCAGAAGCTCGAATCGGTCGGCCGGCTCGCCGCCGGCATCGCGCACGAGATCAACAGCCCCGTCCAGTACGTCAGCCACAGCTGCACGTTCCTCGACGAAGCGAACCAAGCGATGATCGAGCTCGTCCTGCTGCGCCGCGATCTCCTCGCGCGCGCGGCGCGCGGTGAGCTCACGATGGCCGAGCTGGTCGAGCACATGCGTGCTGCCGACGAGCTCCAGGACGTCGACGATTTGATCGAGAGCGTTCCCGCGGCCCGCAAGCTCGTCCAGGAAGGACTCGACCGCGTCAACGGCATCGTGCGCGCGATGAAAGAGTTCGCGTACGCCGATCAGCGCGCGCAGACGCCGGGCGATCTCAATCGCGCGATCGAGAACACGCTGCTCGTCACCTGCAACGAATACAAATACGTCGCCGACACCAAGGTCTCGCTCGGTCCTCTGCCCGCGGTCATGTGCCACGTCGGCGAGTTCAACCAGGCCATCCTCAACATCATCGTCAACGCCGCGCATGCGATCGACGACAAGAATCGCGGCACCCGGCGTCGCGGCTGCATCAGCGTCAGCACCGGGGTCGACCGCAACGACGCCGTGATCACCATCTCCGATGACGGCTGCGGCATCCCCCCCGAGATCCTCGAGAAGATCTTCGACCCGTTCTTCACGACCAAGGAGATCGGGCGGGGCAGCGGGCAGGGCCTGGCCATCGCGCGCTCGGTGATCGTCGACAAGCACCGGGGCCGCCTCGAGGTCGCCAGCACGGTCGGGGTGGGCACCACGTTCACGATCCGCCTGCCGATCGCCGGCACGGCCACGGCGATCGCCGCATAAACGTTCAACCTTCCGTCGGAGCTTGCGTTCCTTCGAGGATTACGGCAGATTCCTCGACCCAGTGAGGGCCTATAGCTCAGGTGGTAGAGCACCGGCCTTTTAAGCCGAGGGTCGTCGGTTCAAATCCGACTGGGCTCACCGAAGTTGAAAATTTAAGACCCCGTCGTCCAGAGGCCTAGGACACCCGCCTTTCACGCAGGTAACACGGGTTCGAATCCCGTCGGGGTCGCTCAAGGGGTCGCTAACCCGTGTCGGGTTTGCGGCCTCTCCTTTTTCGGCTACCACCTGACCCAATAGCCGGGTTTCGAGGGCGAGGACAACGATTTCTTCGGCCAGCGATCTGATACGGGACCGTGAACGGGAAGCGATCGAGCACGATTACTCGGCGGTCTGTCTTACGCTTCCACGGTGGTGCGGCAAGCGGGAAACGCTGTATCAGTTCGAACACTGCATCCAACTCGTCCTCGAGTAGGGCACCGAGCCCGACTCGACGAGACTCGTAGTAGTCGACCTCGTGGTCGATTTCGGCAACGTCGAGGCGATGGATCCGCAGATTCATCGTGGAACGCGAGCGGCGCGACGCGCGAGGACGTGCGCGCGATACTCGGAGAGCGTCATTGTCTCGGCGGTTCCGTTCTCGACTTCAGCGCCACGACGATCGATCTCGACATCCCACGCAGCAGGCGCGTCGGGATCGGGTTCTCCATCAAGGCTCTTGAGTAGCTCGAGTGCGAGACGTGCACGATCTTCGACGGGCAGTCGAAGAATTTCGGTCAACACATCAGGCGCGGCCATTGATCTCAATGTACCAGACGACGGCGACGTACGAGAAAGCTGATTTGTATGGTCCCGATTGCGACTCGCCCCGTCGGGGTCGCCGCAAATTACGAACGATTCGCCAACCCTTCTAGATGCACTCGCTACGCTCGAAGACCGTATCTAGCGGAGGTTCTCCGGTTGCAACCTCGGACCCCGACGACCATCGCAACCCGGACTGGCCGCGCATCGGCATTCCGATGCTCATGATGAACGGCACCCTCGATATCGAGACGCCGCTACCGACCGCCCTCGTCGCGCACGACCACTACCATGGGGGCCGCATCAGTCGTTCGTCGAGCTCCCGCTATCGCCGCATGCCGGGGGCTATCAATCGCCTGTCGATGGGGATGACGTGGAGCAATGCGGCCTGGACATGATGGGCAGCTTCGTCGCGAACCCGCACGCGCCGCTCGACAGGTCGTGTATCGCGCGGATGCGGCCGATCGTGTTCGACGACGAGCGCGTTCCGCAGCTGTTCTTCGGCACGAGGAACGTGTGGGAGAATTAGCTCAGAACGCGAGCGTCACGGGCACCTTCGCGGTCAGCGTCGGGGCCGTCGCCGGCGCGCACGTGAGATCGGGCCCCTCACACTGCGCGACCGGCGTCACCACCGACACGTCGAGGTCGAGTGTCGTCGGCAGCGTGCCGCCCGGGGGAGGAGCAGGCTGCACGACGCTGCAGCCCCAGAACTGGGTGAGGTCTGGTGGCATCGTGTACGCGACCGTCGTCGGACCGACGATCGTCGCCCAGCTCGTGAAACAGTCCGCGTCGCCCTCCAGCGCCTCGAAGCCGCCGCCGAGTGTGTCGCTCGCGACGCCGGAGCTCACTTCGATTTGATCGTTCGCGTGGAACTGCGTATTCGGCGGCGTCACGATCTGAATCGCGCGCGGTGCGAGGAACTCGGGCACGTCGATCACGAAGTGGTCGCTGTCCTCGGTGAGCTCGACGTGCACCGCGGGTCCATGGAGCGACGCGATCGGCACGAGGAAGGTCGCGAACGAGGGCGACGACTGATCGGCGAACGGGCTGGTGTTCGGCGCTGGGACGTGGCCGGGGTCGATCTCGGCCGCGCCGGCATCGACGCCGTTCACGGTGGCGACGAGCGCGCCGAACGAGTGCTCGGGCGAGCGTTCGAGCGAGATCGACACGCTCTGTGCATCGGTCACTGCAACCGTAACGGTCGGGGCATCGCTGGTCGTGCAGGCGGACAACGCGGTCATCAACAGGAGCGCTCGCATCATGGTTCGACCAATCAGCAAGAACGTTGCCCGAGTCTAACCGCGTGAAGTTGCGTCCTCCGAGTGGTGGAGATCCGTCAGTCGCGGCAGATCCATCACACATCCTCCGACTAACTTCGCGCTCGATCGGCCCCTGGTCTTTTTGAGCGTGAGCACCCACTGAATGATCAGTGCCGTGGCGATCCGTTCTGTCGAATCCGTGGCCGGATCGCTATGGCTGCGGTACGAAGCCGCGCACGTTGGTGACGAGCTTCGACACCACGCATCCCGAGGCGATGCGACAGATCGATCAAGCGTCGTTCGAGAGCAACGCACCCGATAGCTACCGGTGACGCCACCTACAGCGACGGCAACGAGGGTTACGACGATGCGTTCGTCATCGGGCTCGTGGTCGTGCGGCGGCGGCGCACAAGGTCGCCATGATCTCGATGACTTGAAAAAAGATCGACCACATGTCGATCGCGCGCACGTTGCTTCGACGCAGACGCATGGACAACACACTCGCGTTACCAACCTCCTTCCCGAACAACCGCCTCGTCTGGACCGGCCGGATCATCTCCGGGCTGACCATCGCGTTCTTCGTCTTCGACGCCGCGATGAAGCTCGCCGCGATCACACCGGTCGTCGAGGCAAGCACTCGGCTCGGCTTCGCAGGGAGCGACGTGCGCCCGATCGGCGCCGTGCTGATGCTGGCCACGCTGCTCTACGCGTGGCCGCGTACCGCGGTGCTCGGCGCGCTGTTCGTGACCGCGTACCTCGGCGGCGCGACCGCGACGATGGTACACGCCGGTCAGGCGTCCTACTTTCCCGTCCTCTGCGGCGTCTTCGTCTGGGCCGGCCTCTTGATGCGCCGCCCGCAGCTGCGCGCATTCCTCGTCACTGCATCCAAGTAAAAGGAGCTCCACATGCGTTTCATGCTCATGCACAAGAACGATCCGCACACCGAGGCCGGCGAGCGCCCGCCCCCCGAGCTCATGGCAAAGATGGGCGCGTACATCGGCGAGCACGTCCAACGCGGCACGTTCCTCGACGGCCAAGGCCTCAACGGGAGCTCGACCCGCACGCGTGTCACGTTCCGCGACGGTGGGTCCACGATCAAGCACGGCCCCTACAAAGGAGAGCACGAGCTCCCGACGTCGGTGCTGCTCGTCAGCGTCCGCACGCGCGACGAAGCGATCGGTTGGGCGGAGCGTTACGGCAAGCTCCTCGGCGATGGAGAGATCGAGGTCGCGCCGGTCAACGAGCCGTGGGACCTCGGGCTCGTGGCGAAGCCTGCCGATCCGCCGCTACGCATGCTGCTGCTCGTGAAGGCCGACGCAGCAAGCGAGGCCGGGACGCAAACTGCGAAGCTGAAGTCCGACCTCACTCGTCTGAAGACCGAGATGAAGAAGGCCGGCGTGCTGGTCAACGCCGAACAGCTCGAGCCGAGCGCGAAGGCCAAGCGGCTCGTGTACACGAACAACGATCTGCGCGTCGTCGACGGACCGTTCGCCGAATCGAAGGAGCTGATCGGCGGTTTCTCCGTGATGCAGTTGCCGTCGATCGATGTGGTGATCGCGGAGTGTCGTCGCTACGCCGAAATCCTGGGCGGTACACTCGAGATCGACGTGCGCGCGCTCGAAGAGCCGGACGGAATCTAACGCGCGGCTCGTGATCACTCGCGATCTCCGTCGGACGACGTGCGCGCATTTCGACCGCCTGCTTCTGCTCGCTGCACTCTTGGCCGCTTTGCGGCCACGCCAGCCCGGCTCCGAGCACGAACAACACGATGTCCACTGCACCTCACGCCGATCAGCCGGCCCCCGTGGTAACAGCTCGCGCGGCGAACGAGTGGCTGCTCGAAGTCACGCGGACGCAAGGTGCGCGCTCTGCGAAGGCGGCGATCGTCATCGCGGTGGTCCCGTCGGCAACGACGCCCGCGCCACGTCTCGAGGTCGCGAGCGCACAGGCGTGGCTCGCGCTCGCACGCGGCGCGATGGAGCTCCACGCACCGACCGACGCGGTGGCCGCGGCGCGCGCCGGCATCGCGGATCTCGGAGAGAGCTACCGGCCGAAGCGTGTGGAGGACGACACCGGATTGCACGTGCTCGATGCAAACGGTGCCGTCGCCGCGGGTAGTACCGACGAAGGCGCGCGGAGTCTGATCTCGGTGCTCGACGCACGGATCGGTTTGTACGTTCGTCGCTACGAGACCGAAGCCCGTCCGCAGTGAACGAATCCGGGATCGATCTAATGGTTCGCCACGCGCTAACGTCGCCTGAGCAACTGGGTGCGCATGTAGCGCAGGACTTCGTCGCTGCGAATGGGCTGACGCTCTGGCTGACCGCTCACGGCTGGCTCGGCTTCCAGTTCTAAGACTCGGGACGTGCAGCCCGTGCCAGCCCGTGATACCCGAGGCCATGCACTCCTGGCGCGTCGCGGTCGTGGCAGTTGTCGTCGGAGTGAGTGCGGCACACGCCGCCGATCGAACCCACATGCGCGCGCAGCTGATCGAGGCGATCAACAAGCGCGACGCGAAGACCGTCGAGTCCCTCGTCGCGCTTCCGCTGCGGTCCGAGAAGATGCGGTTCACGGGCGAGCCGTGCCGCAAGTTCTGGGGCGTCGCCGTGCTCGTCCACAGCACGGAGCTACCTGCTTTCGTCGACTGCATTGCGAGCCAGAGAGTCACGGCGGTGACCGCGGGCGGTGACGCCAAGGTCGACGCCATCTACGGCCCGGGGTTTCCGCTCGTCATCGGGTTCGACGCCGATGACAAGGTCAGCGCGCTGACGTCAGCGTCCGAGCCCGGCTCGAAACCACTGCGCATCGAGCCTTCGACGTTCGCGTCGCATGTCGCGAAGTTCTCGCGCGTGATCACGCCGTCGGCGACCACCAAGCGCACGCTCGACTCTCGCGGCGCCGAGAGCGTCCAGGCCGAGTTGTCGCTGTGCGTCGACGAGACCGGCGCGACGGTCCCGGTCGCGACGGTCGCGGATCCGGCACTGAAGCCCTACGAGCAGGACGTCGCGGACGCCGCGCGCAGCTGGACGGTCGAGCCTTTCAAGCTCGACGGCAAGCCGCAGCTCGCGTGCGCGACGTACATCGTCGGCTCCTCGGCGGCGGCGCTCGACCAGCCGGTCCAGGTGGCGATCGCAGCCGGAAGCATCGAGTCGAGGCTGCTCGAGCCGCTACGCATTCGTGGCTCGAAGGTGATCCTTCCGGATGCCCCGACGAAGACGAAGATCGCAGAGACCGCATCCAGGCGAGTCATCGCATCGTTCAAGCTGTGCCTCGACGATAAGGGCGCCCCGCACGGCATCACCGTGATCAAGCCGAGCGGTTACGACGCCTACGACCAGAAGATCATGCGCGAGATGGCCAACTGGGCTTACAAGCCCTATGTCGTCGCGGGAAGCGCGGTTCCGGTATGTACCGCGATCACGTTCGTGTACTCGATGGAGTGATCGGTACTCAGCGCAGGATCGGTCAGGCCGGGTCGACGCGACGTTGCTCGATCACAGGCGTCGTCTCGCCCGGCGGCATGAGCGCGAGATTCGAATCGAGCACCGAGAGGATCGTCGACGTCACGATGATGAGCTGCGCGAACTTGTCGTTGGATCACCACCCGGGTTCGTAGACGATGCCGTTCGACACCTTGATGTTCGTGTCCCGTTGAGGTTCCTCGCGATCGTTCCTGGACGTTGATCGGAGGTTGCGGCTCGACGCCCAGTGGTGACTTCGCCGCCAGGAAGGATCTAAAAATGGAGTCCAATTTTCCTCGTCGACCAGACGGGGCGAGCGCGGAAACTCGGGCAGCCGCTGAGCCACAAGACGCACTCCGGTAAATCGACCGACAGTGCAAAGGCCAGGTCCCAGCCCGTGCCAACGAGTCTGTCGCCACAGCCCCTGACTTCCGCGGATAGGTGCGGGTACTCGCCGAGCCCGACGTTCGAGATCCGCACGCCGTCGACGCGCTGAACATCTGTGGCGTGCCCCGACAACCGTAGAACGTACCAATCGGTCGCGTACAACGCAGACCACTGCTCGCCGAGCCCTTCGTTCGACCTCCAACGCTCCGCGCCGGTCCGACAGCCCCCCGGAGCCCCCGATGATCGCCGAGTCATCGTGGCGCACGATCGCGCGTGGTTGCGCGAGCTCGTGTTGCCACAGGACCGAGCCGCGGCGCACATCGATCGCGTAGACGTGGTCGGTCCCGCCGACGACAAGACGCATGCCCACTCGAGCGACGGTATGATCGTGCTCGACTCGTGACAACGAGCTGCCGTGCTTTGCCGCAACCACCGCGCGCGGAAGCGCGGGAGGTGCGGCCGGCAGCATGTTAGGCATGGCAGATGGCTGCTAGCACGATCGGTCGCCGCGACTTCCTTGTCGGTGGCGCGGCCGCGATCGTGGCCGCGTGCCAAGCGCGACGACCATTCGCTCGGCCGGTAACCCCGGCGACGACCAGCGGCGCCACACTGCACCGGAGCCACATGTTCTACGACCTCGCCGCGGGTTTGTCTCCAGACGGTCGCTGGCTCGCGATCGGCGCCGGCGCCGACGTCGACGACTACGACGCCGGCGGTCCACTCGCCGTGTGGGATGTCGCGAAGCGGGCCCCGGTGCGCCGTCGAACGATCGCGCCGGGGGGCATCGGGTTGGAGGGCAGTGGACTGTTGCGGTTTAGCCCGTCCGGCGCGCTGTTGACGGTGGGTGTGAACACGAATGAGGTGATGACGCTCGACGCCTCGACAAGCGATCTACGCGAGCTCGGCCACCTCAGGCTCAGCGTCGACGACGGTGCGCCAGGCAGGTTCCTGCTACCGGGCGAAACCGCGCTGTTGACGACCGGCGAGGAGGGCGTCGCGATCGCACCCGCACGCGGTTCGTTCGACTATGACTCTCCCGCAATACGTTGGCTGGCATTCAAATCGTTCCCCTTCGAGTGCGTCGCGGCGCGAAGTGACGGCCGCGTGATCGGGGCCAGCACGGAGGCAGTCACCGCGCTCGATCCAACGCGGGGAACCGTGCTGTACAGCTCGAGTGCACTGCCCGGTAACTCTCAGTCCGCGTATGGATTCAGCGCTGATGCCACGATCCTCGTGGGTGCCGGCGCCGGAACCGTCGGCTTCGTCGACACGGCGACCGGCACGTTGGTCGCCTCCCATCGCGGCCCCGATGCCGCAGCGTCCGCGATCGTGTGGGCGATCGGCGGTCACCGCGTGGCCGTGGTCCGCGCCACCGAGCAGCCGACGCGCGCACAGCGTGGCGACATCACGATCTTCGAGGGGCTCACTCCCCTGTGCCGGCTCGCGTTCGAGCCGCGCCGCATGCCATGGCTGATGGCGCCCGATCTCCGGGCATTCGTGTTCTCGCGTGACGCAACGCGCGGCGTCGTCGCGACGGCCGCGGGCGAGATCGTGGGCGTCGAGTTGGCATCGACACCCCGGACGCTGTATCGCACCGCGCTCGTTTCCGATCCCGCCGAATGGCTCGGCTTGTACGCGTGCGCGAACGAGACCATCGTTGCCGTGACCTCACAGGACTTGATCTTCCTCGATGGAGTGACCGGCACCGTACAAGCGCGCCAGCCTCTCGGGTTTCCGATCCGGCGCGATGTCCGATAGCGCTCAGGTGACCGCGTTGGTATGAGATCACGTGATCATCAACCACCTACTTCGAGTGCTCGTACTTGTCACCATCGCGTTTGGCTGTGGGAGCAAGAAGGACGGTGCGCAGGAGGCGCCAATCGCAGGCAGCGCGGCCGGCAGCGGGTCCGCCAGCGGCCGTCCTGCGATCGTCACGAGCGAGATGGCGGAGACCTTCGAGCTCTATGTCGTCGCGTTCGAGAAGCTGACCGCAGACATCGAGCATGCGGGCAACGACTGCAAGGCCGTGCTCGCCGCCGTCCAGCGCGACACGAAGGATCTGATCCTGCCGCTCGCGCCACGCGGGGACAAGCTCACCGAGGCGATGAAAGCGGCGAAGGGCGATCCGGCTGCCGGCGAGTGGTTCGCTGCCACGTACGCGCCGCGGATGAAGGCGAGCTCGGCGCGGCTGAAGCCCCTCGAGACCGTCTGCGCGCAGGATGCCGAGCTCCACGCAGCGATGGACGAGGCAATGTCGCAATTCCCGATGATGCGCAGGAAGAAATAGGTCGAACCCGCACGATCCGGTGCGGTCGCCGCGCCGCCGTCATGGGGGCGACCGACGCGAACGAACACCTCGCCGGCGGTGGGTAGTGGCCGTTCCGGACGTCGACGCGCTCGTCGCTGCGCTCGTACGGACCGGCTCCGACGAGCCTCTCGAGCTCCTCCTCGAGCACGGCCTGGATGGTCGCGTGCACCGCGCTACGCACGCGCGACTCGAGGTCGAAGTGGAGGTCTTCTTGCGTCGGGATCATGAATCGATAGCGTCGAGTCGAAGGGATCGTTTGGGTCGCTTCACGAGTTGAGCTCCTTGGTCTTGCAACCCGGAAGCTCTCTCGTCCTATGGGACGGCCCAACCAAACGGCTTTCACACAACTATAGGGACACGACCAAATCGAGCTTGGTGGCGTGGGGATCGACGCGCGTCGCGCACGCTGGAGCTACACGATCGATGGTGGCAGGATCGATCGTTACGGGCCTCGGCACGGCGGGCGGATTTGCCGCGGGCACGATCATCGGCGGCATCAACGGCACCGCGGTTGGCGCCGTCCACGGAGGCGTCTCCGAGTTCAAACGCCAGCGCCGCGCACGGCCTCGTTCAGTCCAACGTGCCGTAGAACTGCTTGTCGTAGCCGTCCCAGTTGACGACGTCCTTGCTGATCTTGGTGATCTGGATCAGCTCCTTCGCCACGATCTGATAATCGACGTTGGCCTGGGTGTACGCCTCGGCCGCGGCGATCGCGGCGGCGATCGCCGCGCCTTGGCTCGCCGGAGACAGGGCGTCTTCTTGAAACATCTTGCGCTCGGCGTCCTCGGCCTTCGCCATCTCGGTTTGCGCCTGGGCCCACGACGCGTCGCTCTTCGTGTACAGCTCTCGAACCTGAGTGTTGCCCGACTTCTTGCCGCCGAACACCTGATCGGAGACCGTCGACGACGACACGCGATCGAGCTCGGCGCGCGGAACCTCGTGGCCCGCGGAGAGCGCACCGTTGTGCTTCGCGCGACCGTCGACCGCGTGTCCACGCGCTTCTCGTGCTGCCTGGCGCGCGCGATTCACGGTCTGCATCTTCGCGTTCAAGGTTGGATTGCTGCTGACATCACCGAGACCTTCTTCTTTGGCGCGCGAGGCGACGCGATCGCGCAGCAACGCGATCTTCTGGTAGTTGCCCTCGACTTGTTTGACGAGCTCGTGACGCAGCCCGTTCGGCAGCTCGGGGTAGTTCTCGGGATTCGCGATGTGATCGCGCTTCTCGAGCTGCTCGGTGTACAGCGCTTGGACCTCTCGCAACAGGTCCTTGACCTTGTCGCCCTTCATCTCGGGATCGAGCAAACGGTCCTCGATCGACTGACGTTTTCCCTCGAACACGCCCTGTCCCGTCGAGCCGGTCAGATACTTGTCACCGTCGAGCGAGATGTTCATCTGCGGCGGCCCGAGGGTCGCGCGCAGATCCGCACTGGCTTCCGGTCCGCGCTTCGAGAACCACACCGACAGGGCGACTTGCTTGTCGTGCTCCGACTTGCTCGGATCGGCGAGGATCTTTTTGAGGTCTGCAGCCGGATCGCCGAGCTCGGTGCCGTGCGAGGTCAAGCTCGCCTTACCGCTCACCACGTCCTGCTCGAACTTCTTCATCTGATCGTCGGTGTACGAACCTTCGACGGCCCACTTGCCCGTCGTCCCGGACGCCTTGCCTTGCAGCTTGCCATTCGCGTTCGGCTCGCCCATCAGCTTGCCGAGCTCTTGGCTCGTCGCATCGGCGTTGCTCTGCGCCTGGATCGACGTCTTGATCATGTACTGCGGCGGCGCGCCCTTGCCGTTGTCGCGGTCGTTCGTGATCTCGAGCGAGTCGGTGCGAGTGGTCTTGTCGGGCGTGATCGGATTGAAGCCCTTCACGGCATCGGTCTGCGATCCCACGATCGTCTGCCGTACGTGGTGGCCATCCTCGCTGCTCTCGGTGAATTCGCCGGTCGTCGACGTATTCGTGCCCGTGCCGTTGACCGGACCGACACCGAGACCGATGCCGATGTTGTTCGACGAGAAACTTCCCACACCCGAGCTCACGCGATGTACGCCCAGCGTGCCGGGATTCGGTGGCAAGTGCGGGAGCTTCAGCCACTGTGCGTACGCGTCCTGACCTGGCTTGTTCGACAGATCGAAGTCGAACGTCGTCGAGGAAGCCGACGAACCGCCGTGTCCGGCGCCGCCCGTGACGCCCACCGTGCCGACACTCCCACTCGCGGAGTCGTTGAGCGCTCCGCGGATCGTCGCGCGGATCTTGTTGCCTTCGATCTTCGTGACCTTCACGTCGGTCGAGCCGCCACCGGTGACGCTGGCGCTGACCGAGATGTTCGAGGCCCCGCCGGAGACTCCACCTCCCGCATCGACCTGCGCGGAGATGTCGACCGATTCGCCTTCCTTCAGTGCACCGGCCTTGCCGAGATCGGGCAGCGTGTTCAGCGACGCGAGCTCGCCAACTTGGATCTCGAACGCGCCGTCTTCGTAGGCCTTCTGCGCGGCCGCTTGATCCGGATACACGGTCGTCCCGCTCTTGACGAGCGAGCCCGAGCCTTTCACGTCGACGTTGCCGGTCGCTCCGGCGCTGGCGTTCTCGACCTTCGTCGTGCTGCGCGACACACCGGCCGAAGCCGACACGCTCCACGCCAACGTCCAATGCACGCCGTCGAACGAGGGTGGCGACGTGGTCTGCGTGAAACCACCGTTGATCTTCGTCGCGGTGGCACCGACTTTCCCGTCGCTGCCGGCCTTGCTGAAGCCGAGGTCGCCCTTGAACCCCTCCATCCGCGCGGTGCCGTCGTCGGCGCGGAAGTCACCGCCGACACTTCCCGCGACGTTCTTGCCGCCAACGCCGACGCCGAGGTTACCCGTCGACGGATCCGCGGTGACGCTCTTGATGCTCCCCGGCACGTCGTGACCGGCGACCGATAGCGGCTTGCCGTCGGCGCCGAGCTTTGGAATCGCCGCGCCGTGCGAGAAGCCGCCTTGTGCGTTCGCATCCGCGCCGCTGTTGCTGCCGCTGCCGTAGCTCTGAGGTCCACCTTGCTTGCGTAGCTCGGCAGACTTGCCTTGATAGTAGTCGACGATGTCGCTCGCGACGCCGTTGACCTTCATCACACCGACGACGTAGCCGCGCTCCGTGCCGCTCATTCCGAGCAACGAGCCACGCACTCCATCCGCGGCGGCGAGCTTCGCGGGACCGGGTTGGCTGGCCGCTGCTTGTGACGTTTGCACGAGCTGCATGATCCGATCGATCTCGACCGCGACGTTGGTAGCGCGCGCCTTCACCGCGAGCTCGAGCGAATCGCCGGTGGAGGTGATGTGGAGAGCTGCCCCCGGAATGGTCATCGCGTTCAGCACGCTCGTCGCTTGGTTGTTCACCGCGTCGTTCAGCGCCTTGTAGGCGGCATCGGCGGTGTTGAAGTTCGCGGCCTTCTTGGTTTCGTCGGCCGAACCGTCGAGCTCCGCGCGACTCACCGTCAGCGTCGTTTCGGCGCGCGCGAGCGCAGCTGCCGCGGCATCGGCGGCGGTCTTGAGATCGTTCGACGTGCCGCGTGCGATCGCGTTGCTGATCGTGGTCTTGCTCGCCGCGAGCGCGGTCAACAGCTGCGTCTTCTCTTGCATACAGTCCGCGCTGATCGCGTCGACCTCGGCGGTTTCATTCGCGCTACCGGTGGCCGGATGACCGAGTGCATGCATCACCTGCTGCACGTACGCATTGCCAAGCCGCGCGTGCATCGCGGCGAGCAACGAGTCGCGTATCGCGGGATTCTTGCGGATCAGATCCGCTGCAGCCTCGGGGTTGTTGCCGACCTGCGCCATCATCTGATCGGCATTCTGAACCGGAGCGGCCGACTGCCCGTCCGGCGTCACCGTCGTCGTCGTCGCCACCTGCGCGTCGTGCTCGTTCGCCATGGGTGGAAGCGTAGCAAATCACGACCACCCTCCGGTCACCGACCTGCCGGCGCTCCGCCGATCCAGTACACGTCAAACGTCGATTAGTCCGGGAACACGTCGGCGCGCATGTGCGTCGGGCCCTTCCACTCGGCGCCTGCGCCCAGCAGCTCGCGCGCTTGCTCGGGCGTGACCGCAACGCGCGTCGACTGGCCTTGGGGGCGCAACCGGCCCTCGTCGTCCGCGGCCGGCTCGAACAGGAACGCGACGAAGCTCTTGGTCGGCGCGTCGCGCGGGGGCTGAACGTCGAGCCAGACGAGCGCGGTACGATCGCGCAAGACCGCGAGCAGCTGCTCGTAGGATTCACTCATGACTCGATTGTAACGCTGCCGGCAGCTCAGCGCTCGCCGATCTGCTGACGCCACATCGCGTAGTAGAGGGTTCATGCACGAAGCTACGCAGCCGACGCGCTGAGGATGTTCCTTCACTCGTCAGCGGCCGGCGAACGCGGACTGGAGCGTGATCGGGACTCCGCCGGTGGCATCGCGCAGCGCCTCGTAGGCGGCGAACGCGGCCGGATCGGGGATGCCGGTGCGGATCGCGCGGATCAGCGTGTTCTTGCGCGTGTGCGCCGCCGGCACGAACTCGAGCGCGAGCACATCATAGCCGGCGGCGCGCAACAGCTCCACCCGCATCGCGTCGGTGAGATCCGCAGCGGCCTCGCGCCGGAGGTGCGGCACGCGCCAGATCGGCGCGAACACGCCGGTGGCACCATGCTCGGCGAGCGCCGTCCAGCCGCGTGCGAGCTCGGCTTGGCAACACGGCGCGACCGCGATCATGTCGGCGGCGAGCTGGATCCCGAGCGCGAGCGCATCGCAGGTCGCGGTATCGCACGCGTGGAGCGCGACCACGCCGTGGATCTCGCGCGGTGCGATCGCGGCCGCATCGCCGACCTCGAACGTGACCACGGCCGCAAGATCGGTGAGCTCCGCGCGCCGGCGCGCCTCGGCGATCACGTCGGCGTTGCGATCGATGCCGATCACCTCGAGCGGGTGATGCCAGACCTCGCGCGCACACCACGCGAGGAGGAGTGTCAGGTACGAGCGACCGCAACCGACGTCGAGCAACCGGATCGTCGGGTGGCGCGCGCGCAGTGCTTCGAGCGCCGGACCGAGGAGCGCGACCATGTGATTGATCTGGAAGTACTTGCGCGCTTGCGCAGGTGGGATCGATCCGTCGTCGCGCATGAGCCCGAGCCCGCGCAGGAGCACCGCACCTTCGGCGGGGCGGATCGGCAGGTGCTTGTCACCGAGGAGCTGCGCGGTGCGCTCGGCGGTCCAGTACGCCTGCGCGCGGGCCGTGATCTCGGCCGCCCAGCGCACTCGGGTCGTGGAGTCGGGCATGGGGTCAGTCATGAGCGAGGGAGCGGGACGCTTGCAAGGTACGATCGATCCGGCTTCACGGCCGGCCGGAGATCCGAGCACGACGAGCACGCACTCGCTCGATCATAGCGCGTCGAGGCCGGGCAACCGGGCAGTTCCGTCGATGCAGTCCTGCAAGAACAGCGCGACGCCCGGATCACCGGTCCACAGCGAGTGGCGGCCGGTGTCGGCGCGCGCGCGCACTTGATGAAGAGCGTGGATCGCGAAGCGGCGAGCGCGATCGAGCCAGCGCTCGTCGCCGCTGCGCTCGAACATCGCGAGCAGGGCGACGCCGTTGCCCGCGGTGCCGTGACACAGCCCCGAGCCTTTCGCGAGGGGACCGGCGCGCCAGATCGTTTCGGCGCCTGCCGTGAACAGTGCGTCGACGTCGGCAGAGTGGGGCAGGCGCGCGAGGCCGAGGATCATGCCGGGTGCGCCGTGACAGAACTGGACGAGGATCTTGTCGCGGCCTTTGCGCGGCGT
>JBDTJY010000118.1:0-43304 GCA_039935615.1 Kofleriaceae bacterium | reverse complement strand
AAAAAGTTGCCCTCATGGATCGTCCACTTTCATATGGGCTTACCAGGGGGCATCGCAACGCAATGGCACTCATCGAATTCGACGACGTCAATCACGCAAAGATCCTTGTCATTGGCGTCGGTGGCGGTGGCGGCAACGCCGTCAACACCATGATCAGCGGCAACCTCGACGGCGTCGAGTTCGTGGTCGCGAACACCGACATGCAGGCCCTCGAGGCCAACATGGCGCCGCACAAGATCCAGCTCGGCAATGCTCTGACCAAAGGTCTCGGAGCCGGCGCGAATCCCGATATCGGGCGGCGCTCCGCCGAGGAGAGCATGCAGAGCATCGCTGACTTGATCAGCGGCGCCGACATGGTCTTCGTCACCGCCGGCATGGGCGGCGGCACGGGCACGGGCGCTGCGCCGGTGATCGCGCAGATCGCGCGGGACTGCGGTGCACTCACCGTCGGTGTCGTCACCAAGCCGTTCGGCTTCGAAGGCAAGAAGCGGTCGAAGCAAGCGGTCGAAGGCATCGAGCGCCTCGGCGCCGCGGTCGACACGCTGATCGTGATCCCGAATAACCGCCTGCTCGCGCTCGTGGGCATGCAGACCTCGATGGTCGAGGCATTCCGCAAGGCCGACTCGGTGCTGCTCAACGCGGTCCAAGGCATCAGCGATCTGATGACGGTCCCGGGTCTCATCAACGTCGACTTCGCCGACGTGCGCACGATCATGTCGAACATGGGCCGCGCGCTCATGGGCACCGGCATCGGCGAGGGCAAGCGCCGCGCGACCGAAGCGGCCGAGATGGCGATCAGCTCGCCGCTCCTCGAGGACGTCTCGATCGAAGGCGCGACCGGCATCCTGATCAACATCACGGGTGGCCCGGATCTCACGCTCCACGAGGTCAACGAGGCCTCGACGCTGATCCAGAACGCCGCGCACGAAGATGCGAACATCATCTTCGGCTCGGTGATCGATCCGAACCTCTCCGACGAGGTCCGCATCACCGTGATCGCGACCGGCTTCGATCGCGCTGCGAAGACGCAGATGATCGTCGACTCGGCGCCGCTCAACACCGGCAAGCCGAAGCCGCACCAGATCGCGATGGCGTACGACGTGTCGTCGCAGACGACGAAGGAGTATCCGGCACCGCTGCCGCCGCGCAGCCCCGCGAAGCCGCAGGCGGTCCTCGCCGACGAGCCCGATATCCACATCGCGTGGGCCGGCCACGACGTCGACCAAGCGCTCGATGCGCTCGGCGATTCGGCACCCGATCACGAGTACTCGGCGCGGATGGCGCATGGCTCGGGGCCGGCGACGCCCGTCGACGGTTCGCCGCTCATCGAGCCGCGCAAGCGTGCGCAGTCGCGGCCGAGCATGAAGGCCGTGCTGACCGGCGAGATCGATACCGAGAGCGAGCTCGACGTGCCGACCTTCATCCGCCGTCACAGCGCGACGAACATCAGTTAAGCAACACAGTTTTCGCCTAGCTTTTGATCCTCCCAGGGCCCCGTGCAGGGGCCCACTTTCGTTTCGGAGTAGGCTGCGCGCATGAACAAGCTCGTCCTGCTCCTCGCGCTCGTCGGCTTGACCGCGACCGCCAGCGCCGACACCAAGACCAAGGTGAAGTGGTTCGGACACGCCGCGTTCGAGATCGATCTGCCGAGTGGCAAGACGATCCTGATCGATCCGTGGATCACGAACCCGTCGAACCCGACCGGCAAGGACGACGTCAAGACCGTCAAAGCGGACCTCATCCTGATCACGCACGGTCACTTCGATCACATCGGCGACGCGACCGAGATCGCGAAGCGCACGAAGGCGCACCTCGTCGCGACGTTCGATCTCGGTAACGCGATCGTCGCCGGTGGCTATCCGAAACAGCTCTACGGCTTCGACACCGGCGGCAACTTCGGCGGCACGCTCGACGTGCTCGGCGGCGAGGCGCAGATCTCGTTCGTCCCGGCGATCCACAGCTCCGCGATCGGCACGGATCCGGCGAAGGCCGGCTACGGCGGTAACCCTGGTGGCTTCGTGATCGTCGTCAAGAACGGCCCGACGATCTATCACACCGGCGACACCGACCTGTTCGGCGACATGGCGCTGATCGGTAGCCACTGGAAGGTCGATCTGATGCTGAGCTGCATCGGCGATCACTTCACGATGGGACCGGATCGCGCCGCCGAGGCCGTCAAGCTCGTCAAGGCCAAGCAGGTCGTGCCGATGCACTTCGGGACGTTCCCGGTGCTGACCGGCACGCCCGAGGCGTTCGGCAAGGCGCTCAAGAAGACCGCGCCCGGCGCGAAGCTGACCGTGATGAAGATCGGCGAGACGATCACGCTGTAGTGCTGACCTTCGGTGCGGCTCGGCTGCTGCTCGTGCTGCACACCGCGATCGGTGTCGCGGCGGTCGGCGCGGGCACGCACCTCGTGATCTGGCTGCGCCGCTATCTGCGCGGCTCCGGCAGCCGCCGCGCGGTGCTGAAGTTCGCGTGGTGGTTTTTCGGACTGCAGCTCGCGGCGTTCGTGCTCGGCAGCACGATGTACCCGACCTACAAGGTCGAGGTCCGCGCCGCGTATCTCGAGAACCAGACCGCGGTGACGAGCGAGCAGATGACGCGCGACAGCGCACTGTCGGAGCTCGTCGCGAAGCAGCACGGCGAACCGCGGAAGGCGACCACGACCGCGGACCTCGTGAAGCGTGCGGCGCAAGCGGCGCGCTGGTTCGACGTCAAGGAGCACTGGATCGCGCTCGGCATCCTGATGTCCGCGGCGGTGCTGCTGGTGTTGAGCTTCTGGAAACCCGAGGACAGCGCGGTGTTGTCACCGATCGTGCTGACGATGGCGACGATCGCCGCGGGCACGACGTGGCTCGGCGCGATCATCGGCGTGCTGACCGCGGCGTGGCGCGCGGTCTAGGCACGTGGGTTGCGTACGCCACGAGCATGACGAAGATCAAAACTCGCAGAATCGCGTACTACGCGGGGATGGCCCTCATTCCGGCGGGAATCGGGGCGCTCGTCGGCAAGGCGAAGCGCTCGACGCTAGCCGGAGGTGTGGCGGGTGGGCTCACCGCACTCGCGATGCTCGGCGTTCGTTGGCAACTCGCACGACTGTTCACCGAGGAACCCGACTACGAGGTCGAGGACAACCTCGGGCCGCTCGAGATCCGTCGGTATTTTCCGCAGATCACGGCGCACACGCGCGTCGACGTCCTGAGCTACGACGCCGCGCTGCAACAGGGCTTTCGCCGGCTCGCGAAGTACGTCTTCGGCGACAACTTCAACGGCGAGAAGCTCGCGATGACGACGCCGATCCACGCCGCGGGTCACGAGAAGCTCGAGATGACCTCGCCCGTGATCACGTCGCAGAGCTCGCACGGGTACGAGATGTCGTTCGTGATGCCGAGCGGGCGCGCCCTCGCATCGTTGCCGACGCCGAACGACAGCGCGGTCGAGCTCGGCGAAGTGCCCGAACGTCGCGTCGCCGTGTTGAGCTTTCGCGGGCGCTACCGCGGCGCGGAGATCGAGCAACACGAGCGCGAGCTGATGGATCTCGTGAAGGCCGCGGGCCTCCAAGCGACGAGCGCACCGATGTTCGCCGGCTTCGATCCGCCGACGACACTCCCGTTCCTGCGGCGCAATGAAGTGTGGGTCGAGGTCGCGCCGCACAGCTAGTTCGAACTGCGTCGCGACCCGGTCCAACGTTCGGGCCGGCGACCTGGTGCAGAGTTCCGATGGTCGAGTCGTAAGCGTAAGCGGCGAGCGTAAGCGTAAGCGGTCTGGGGCGCGTGTCAGGGTTCGCTACCGAGGGAGGCCGAACGGTTGCGAAGCGCGCGCGAGCATTCGTTGTCGGCGCCGCTTGCACCGGGTCCCGAACCGCCACCTATGTTGCCGGTCAGAAACGCCACCTATGTTCCCGCTTGCGCCGAGACCGCTCGCTTCGCTCGCTCCAAATCGCGCTTACGCTTACGCTGACCGCCTACGCCTACGAGCTCGTTTCCCTGCGACAGTCGGCGAGAGGTCGACACCGCGATCAGGTGCCGCGATCAGTTGATCGGCGAGCTGGTATCCGAACCGAGCGTGGGCGGCGGTGGTACGCCGTTCGAGTTGGTGTCCGGACCGGCCGCCGTACCACCGTGCGCACCGTTGCACTGGACGTCGTCGACGCACGTGCCGTTCGACGTGGAACACTCCATGCGAGCGGCCATGGCGTATTGCGGCACGATCTCTTTGTCGTCGGTGACGGGGATGGTCTTGCAGCAACAGGTGGGGGCCGTATCGGAGCCCTCCTGCACGATCCCGGTATCTTTTTTAGGTGGCGCACCACACGCGATGATGCCGGCGGTGACGAAGAGCGAGGCCACGAGAATCCGCATAGCCGGGTCGTAACACGATCTGTATGCTTGGAGCATGTGGAAGGTCGCCGTCGTCGCTCCGATCCTCTTGCTCTCGACGATCGCGGCGGCCGGCCCGACCGTACGATTCGGTCTCACCGGTGCGGTCGACGATCAAGGTGCGCCCGGAAAGTTCGAGATCGGTCCGATCGTCGGACTCGGTCTGCGTGCCGGACCGTTCGTCGGCGAAGTCGAGTGGGCGTACTTGAGCTTCTTCGATCCGGATACCACCGACGGTGGCGTGCATCGGATCGGCGTGTCGCTGCGCGCCGACGTGCTGCGCACCTACGCGACGCGCTGCTTGTTCCGCGGCGGTTGCACGCGCGCGCAATCGCTGTGGGTCGAAGCCGGCGCCGGGGAGCGCTTCGGTCAGTGGGAGCTCGACGCGAGCCACATCGCGCCCGCGTCGGGTCACCAACCGGAAGTTCATTTCTCGGTCGGCATGGAGGTCGACAACCAGATCGAGCCGATGCGCAACGGGTTCCAGCTCGGCCTGCGCTTCGCGCTCGCGCCGCGCGGCAGCGATCCGATGTCGAGCTGTCGGAGCACGACCGGTTGCGACGTTCCCGATACGAACCTCAGCAACACCGGCGGCATCGACAGCTCGGTGTTGCTCGAGTGGATGTTCTTGTTCGGCGACTGATCAGAACGTGAACGCCAGGCTCGACTGGAACAGCGTCGAGCGATCGACGTAGCTCGACGAGTCGTCCTCCATCGTCACGGTCTGACAACTGAGGCCGCGGCACTCGGTGCCGGTCACCGGTGCGTGCTGCGACACCGCCATGCGCCAACCGAGCAGCCACGCGATGCGATGCGGAAAGCCGATCGGTTCTTGGAGGCGATGATCGAGCGCGATGCCGAAACCGAACTGGCCGATCGTGCGCTTGGTGTCGTCCGGAACGACGCGCGAGATCTCGTTGGAGTCCGGCTTCGACCAGGAATTCCATTCGATGCCCAGGCCGGCTTCGACGTACAGCGAGAGCAGCGAGTTCTGACCGACGACGTGGGAGTCGAGGCGAATGACATCGAGCCGCGCCATCGCCGACAACCGCTCGCCGTGGCCGATGTTGACGTCACCCTCACCGACGCCGAGCGGCGTCACGATCTCGCCCCGCGTGCGCAGCTCGTAGGCATCGAGCTCGGACTCCAGCGCGAGGCGCCCGAACCGATAGCCGGCTGCGGCAGAAAGCCCGAGGGCCACGACATCCTGGGGCGTGCCGGCGTAGACGAAGCCGACGATCGTGCCGAGCCGAGCTTCCGAGCCGGTGGTGTTGTGCGGCGCGTAAGGATCCTCGACGTACAGGTCAGGATGGGCGAGTTGTGCATCGCCGCCGGCGCGGGGCTGATCGTCCTGAGGCGTGAACTGGGCGTCGTCCGCCCATGCGACATGGCCTCCTGTGAAGCCAAGGCACACGACGGAGACGCCGAACCCGCGAACTATCGAAGACTTGCTCACGCTGACCTCGCCACGAGTTGTTCGTGCACGAGAGCGGTGCACGAGCCATGCTCAGAGTGCGGCGGCCATCACGTCGAGCGGAGCCGGGACTCCCGTCCAGATCGTGAACGCGCGCGCACCCTGATGGACGAGCATCGCGCGTCCGTCGAGCGTGGAATGGCCTTGCTCGCTCGCGCGTTCGAGCAAGATCGTCCTCGCATAGATCAGGGTCGCTACCGTCGCATCCCGCGCGAGCAGGCCGAGCGGCAACGTCAGCGCGAGCTCCTCATCGCGCGAGCGATCGAGCCCCGCCGACGTACAATCGATCAGCAACGTGGCCGTGGGGAACAGGGCTGCCAGCGAGCTCCACGGCTGCGCCGCGATCCACGTGACGGTCTCCGGCGCGCGCGCGACGACGGTGACGTGTGCGCCCGCTTCGCGACAGCCGTGCGCGACCGCGCGTGCCGCACCACCGGCGCCGAGCAGGATCACGTTGGCATCCACGAGCGCGATGCCGGCGGCGCTCGCGGCGGCGACGAACCCCGGCGCGTCGGTGTTGTGGCCGATCAGCTTGCCGCGATCGAGCGCGAGACAATTGACGGCACCGATCGCGCGTGCCGCCGGGCTGAGATCGTCGCAGCGATCGTGCGCCGCGAGCTTGTGCGGGATCGTCACGCTCGCACCGAGCATCGGCAGCGAGCGCAGCGCGGCGAGCTTCGCGGCGAATTGAGCGGGCGGCACGGCGACGCGGATCATCTCGGCATCGATGCCGGTCGCGGCGAAGGCGGCGTTCATCATCGCCGGGCTCTTCGAATGCTCGACCGGCCAGCCGATCACCACCGCGATCCGTTTCGTCATGATCAGATCGAGGGCTGGACGGCGAGCTCGGCGCCGTCTTTGCGGGCCTGTGCGAGCGCTTGGGTCGCTTCCTTCATCAAGCGCGAGAAGCTGAGCTCCTGACCCGGGCGTGCGCCGGCGACCGCACCGACGACGCGCGGTGGGAACGACCGTCCGCCGGAGATCACCGGATCGCCCTTCGCGACCGCGGCGATCACGCGGCGACCGAGGCCGGTGGCACCCGTGAGATCGGTGTACGGCAGGAGCACGAGGAAGCGCTCGTGATCGAGCTGGGTCGCGAGATCGATATCGCGGATCGTCTGGACCAACGCGTTGCCGGCGCGCGCGCGCAAGATGCCGCGAATGCCCGCCGGCGGCGGTGGTGGCGTGACCTCGACGGCGAACAGCGCGACCGACAGCGGGTACTCGAATCGCTTCGCGCGCTTGAACTCGATCTCGAGCACGCGCTGGAACGTCTCGAACGGTTGCAGCCCGCGAATGTCCGGATCCGAGAGCTCTTCGATCTTCGCGCGCAGCACGGCCTCGTTGCCGCGAGCGTTGCGCGCGAGCCGGCGCTCCTCGTACAGCCGCGCGGCCGCGAGCATCATCGGCGCCATCCGCTCGAGGTCGTGCGGGCGATTCGTCGCGAGGTCCGCGCCCGCGGCGACCGCACGCGCACAGCCGTCGCTGACCTTGCCCGACACCGCCGCGATCACGATCGGCCGGCGCGGATCTTGAGCGAGCGCGATGTCGATCACCGGTTCGCCACCGGGCAGCGCCACCACCACGACGTCGATACCATTCACGATCTCGTCGGCGACCTTCGAGAGCCCCGACGTCCCGGACGCGCCGACGACCACGACGTGCCCGGCGGCGGCGATCGCTCCCATGCACGACGCGAGATGATCGCCCTGCTCGTACACCGCGAACCGCAGTTGCGGCAGCTCCGCGAGGCCGGTCTCCTCGAACACGCCGTCTTCGACAGCGTTCGAGCTCGGCGGTTGGGTCTTCGCGCGAGGGCGAGCCGTCGCGGCCCGCGGCGGTTTCTTCGACGGCGGTGGTGCCGGCGGAGTGGGCCGCTTCGGCGCCGGTGGCGCGGCGAGCTGATCGGTCGGATCGTAGGCCGTGTCCTCGAGATCGATCGAGAAGCTCGCGGAGCGATCCGGCGAGCCACCCGCCAACAGATCGTCGAGCGCGGCCTCGGCCGCATCGGCGAGATCGTCGGGAATCAGGTTCGCCTTCTTGAATGCATCGGTCGACCCGATGCTCTCGGCGCGTTGCTTCCCCGAGCGCGTGCCCGGACGCTTGGTCTTCGCTCGGCTCATCTGATTTCCGCGCTTCCCGCGCTCATCTAGTTTCCGCGCTTCCCGCGCTCATCTGATTCCCGCGCTTCCCGCGCTCATCTAATTGTTCCGCGCCTTCACCACGACCTCGAGCACACCCCGAGCGAGTCGGACGTTCAGCGTATCACCTACCGCGACCTGGGCGGGGTCGCGGATGATCTCGCCGTCCCGCGCGACCATCGCATAGCCGCGATCGAGCACGGCGAGCGGCGACAGCGCGTGGATCTGTCCGCCGAGCGTGCCGAGCTCGCGATGGCGCTGCTCGAGCTGCGCCCGCATCGCCGTGTCACGCCGCGCCGCGAGTGCGTCGAGCTGCTGGCGACCGCGCGCGAGTCGCGGTCCGGGATGCAGCGCGACCAAGCGGCGCTCGAGCGCGCTCAGCTCGGAGCGATGCGCGAGGATCCGCGCGTGCGGATGCAGTCCGGCGAGCCGGTGCGCGAGCTCGTGGAGCTCGTGACGACCCTTCGCGATCGCCTTCTCCGTGCGCGAGGTCAGCGCGACCGTGCAGCGATCGAGATCCTGACGCGCGCGAGCGAGCACGTGACCGAGCTCGCGATCGAGCCGCGCGCGCCCCTTCACGAGTTGATCGCGCATCACGCGGCCGTCGGGAACGCACAGCTCCGCCGCGGCGGTCGGTGTCGACGCGCGCGCATCGGCCGCCAGGTCGGCGAGCGACAGATCGATCTCGTGACCGACCGCGCTGATCACCGGCACCGGACAGCGCGAGATCGTGCGCACCAACCGCTCGTTGTTGAACGCCGTCAGATCGGTGACCGCGCCACCGCCGCGACCGATGATGATGACGTCGACGCCGGCGCGCACGACCATCGCGAGGCCGTTGACGAGTTGCGCCGGTGCGTTCGGCCCCTGCACCGACGCATCGGCGATCAGGATCGGCGTCGGCATCCGGCGGTGGATCGTCGAGATGATGTCGCGCACCGCGGCGCCGTTCTTCGACGTCACGACGCCGATCCGCTTCGGAAACCGCGGCAGTGGCCGCTTGTTCTCGGGCGCGAACATGCCCTCGGCCGCGAGCCGCTGCTTCAATTGATACAGCGCGAGCGCCTCGGCGCCGAGGCCCGCGGGCTCGGCAAAATCGGCGTAGAGCTGCATCTTGCCGTCGCGCTCGTAGATGTTGAGCCGGCCGCGCACGCGCAGGTGCTGGCCCGGCTCGATCCGAAATCGCAGCTTCGCGAGGTCGCGCCCCCACATCACCGCCGGCAACACCGCATCGCGATCGCGCAGCGCGAAGTACAGGTGACCGGACGGCGGCTGGGACACCTGCGTCACCTCGCCTTCGAGCCAGATCAAGCCCAGTTGATCGAGCGTGCGACCGGCGAGCCGCACGACGTCCGCCACGCCGTAGGGCTTCTCGCGGCTGTTGGCGGCCGGGTCCACGGATCGACCGTAGCCCATCTTCGTCGCAACCGGGTGGTGTGGCGTGGTGTCGTTAGGAACGGTAGGATGCCGATCGGAATGGCCGAATCAACGGACGACGGAGCGCCGATCGCGAAGGACGCGATCGACCCCGCGCTCATTCGTCTCTCGCGGACCCGCGCGAAGATCGGCGTCGTGACCGCCGCAGGGCTCGTGTTCCTGTGCGGGTACTTCCTCGTTCGCCTCAACGCCGATCGCAGGTTCGCGGGCGCCGGCGCGGAGCCCGAGCGGGTCGGGATCGCGGACATCGTCGCCGATAAGATCGGCTCCGACAAGTTCGTCAAGCTCGAAGCGACCGAGCTCGTGATGTCGCACGCGATCCGCGCGTCGACGAACAAGGCCGGCCTCGGCTTGCGCGTCGCGCCGGTCCGCGGCACGGGCGAGCAGTTGTGGGTCGCGATGAGCGGCGATGGCTGGGAAAAACCGCAGCTCGGCGCGTACTCGGGCCGGCTGCGCAAGCTGCGCGATCTGCCGTTCGCACCATCGATCGTGTCGTACGCGAAGCAGCATCCGCGACCGGTGTTCGCGACCACGCAGGCGGTGCGCACCGCGTTCGGCACGAGCAAGGCCACGTCGGTCACCGGCGATACCGTCGAGATCCAGGATGGCGATCGCGTCGCGTTCGATACCGTCGATCCGAACACGATGATCATCGTCGCGACGTTCGGCGAGCGATTGCCGACCGCGGCGGTGTGGGCGACCGCGCTCGGCAAGGCCGGCATCGTGATCACCACCCAGCACGACGCGAACGACTACACGATCCGGTTCGACGTGACGGGCGATAGCGCCACGATCACGAGCAAGCTCCAGGCGGCGAACCTGTGGGCGCCCGCTCGGCTCGAGCCGATGACGCACCACTACGAGACCACGTGGGCGAAGCTGCGCGGCAGCTCGCCGGCCGGGTTCGTCGTCGACGGCGCGACGATCCCCGATCCGCAGATCGACCTGGTCGGCCTGTACGTCGCGCGAGAAATTCCAAACGGCGCGTACGCGTTGATCACCGACGAGCGGCCCGAGGATTACTGGTACGTCCTACCGATCGAGATCGGGCTGCTGGCGATCGGCTTGGTGTTCGCGTGGGCGTTGGTCCGCGCGGTCAAGCGCGATCTGTTGCCGACGCGGGCGTGACATACTCCGCCCGTGGGTGACGAGAAGGGCAAACCTTCTGTGACCGAGCCGGCGACGTTGCAGGTGACGCTCGATACCGAGCCGAACGTCGCACCGATCGGAACCACGCTCGTGCCCGACGCCGGCGAGGTCCCGATCAGCCTGCCGCCGGTGATGCCCGCCGAGCATCGCTACGAATACGGCGCCGAGATCGCGCGTGGCGGAATGGGCCGCGTCGTCGAGGCGACCGATACCGTGCTCGGCCGAATCGTCGCGCTCAAGGAAGCGCTCGCGCTCGATCCGGAGTCGGTGCGCCGGTTCCACCGCGAGACGCGGATCACCGCGCGGCTCGAGCATCCCTCGATCGTGCCGGTCCACGACGCCGGCATCGCCGACAACGGGGCACCGTTCTACGTGATGCGCAAGATCGGCGGACGCCCGCTCGAGGAGCTCGTCGCGCAGGCACCGGAGCTCGTCGATCGGCTCGCGCTCCTGCCGCACATCGTCGCCGCGGCGAACGCGATCGCGCACGCACACGAGCGCGGCGTCGTGCATCGCGACATCAAGCCGTCGAACATCCTCGCCGGCAAGCTCGGCGAGACGATGGTGATCGACTGGGGTCTCGCGAAGGCGATCGACGAGCCCGAGGATCAACGCCGAGCGGACAGCATCGTCGAGACCGACGACGCGGATCTGATCAAGACCCGCGCCGGCATCGTGTTCGGCACGCCGGGCTTCATGGCGCCCGAGCAACTCCGTGGCGCGCCGCCCGACGAGCGCTGCGATGTCTACGCGCTCGGCGCGACGCTGTATCACCTGCTCGCGCGCCGCCCGCCGCACTACGCGAAGCACGGTGCCGACATGATGAGCGCCGCCGTCGAGGGGCCGCCGCAGCCGTTGCGCGAGCTCGTGCCCGGCGTCTCGCCGGAGCTCGCGACGATCATCGACACCGCGCTCGCGTTCGATCGCAACGCGCGCTATCGCGATGCGCGGGCCCTCGCCGACGAGCTCCAGCGCTTCCTCACCGGCCAGCTCGTCGCTTCGCACCACTATTCGAATCGCGAGAAGCTGCTGCGCTGGGTCCACAAGAACCGCGCCCTCGTCGGCGTGACCTCGGCGGCGGTCGCGGTGCTGATCATCATCGCGACGTTCGCGATCAGCCGGATCGTCGCCGCGCGCGATCGTGCCGACGCCCAGGCGGATGCGGCGCGCGCCGCCGAGGTCGTCGCCGAACAACAGACCTTGGTCGCGATCGATAACTTGAACCGCCTCACGATCGCCGACGCACGGACGAAGGCGAACGACGAGCCGACGCGCGCCGTCGCGATGGTCAAGCCGCTCGCGGCGTTGCCGCTGCGCTGGCGCGCGGCGCGTGATGTCGCCGCCGCCGCGCGTGCGAACGGCATCGCGTTCGCGTTGTTGGCATCGCCGCACACGATCTCGCTCGAGCTCAGCCGCGATGGCCAGCGCGCGCTCGCCGCCGGTGACGACGGCATCATCCGGCTGTACGACCTGACCCGCAAAGAGCCGGTGCGCGAGCTGTTCAACTCGCACGCTGCGACGCCCGCGCGGTTCGGCGACGCCGAGCACACGGTCGTGCTGTTTCACGATACGCACGTCACGCTCGTCGACGTCGCGTCGGGTGCGCATCGCGATCTCGAGACGCCGACTCCGGTCGTCAAGCTCGAGGTCGCCGGTCCGATCGCGTACTACCTCGATCCGCAGAAACAGCTGTGGAAGCTCGATCTCGCGGGTGGCGCGCCGAGCAAGATCGCCGTCGACGAACCGGTCGATGACATCATGCCGTCGCCGGATGGTCGCTGGATCGCGCTCGCAGGCGCGCAGCACCTGTTGATGATCGAGCGCACGGCCGCAAAGCCACCGACGGTGCTGACCGACGGCATCGTGCGCGACATGGCGTGGCAGTCCGATGCCAAGCAGTTCGCCGCGCTCACCGACGACGAAGTCCTCGCCTACGCGGTCGATACGGCGCCCGAGCTCGAGCATCGCTACATCGCCGGCACGCACTACGCGGTCGCGATCGCGAACGATCGCATGTACGCGACCGGGCCGACCGGCGTGACGGTCCAGCAGCGCGACAACCCGGTCCCGCGGGTCAACGGGCTCGACTTCACGCTCGGGCTGAGGCTCGCGCGCAACGACGTGATGGTCGCGGGACGGCCCACCGGCTTGACGGTGCTGACCGAAGACGGCGACCGCACGATCTCGAGCCCGGCGCGGCTGTCGCGGATCGAGACCTCCCCGCGCGGTTCGTTCGTCGTCGCGGCGGCGGACGGCAAGTTGCTGGTGTGGGATCTCGATGCGCTGATCCCGCGCTCGCTCGCCGGCGAGGCGATCACCGCGGCGAGATTCGTGACCGGCGATCAGCTCGTGGTCGCGTACGCCGATAGCCCGGCGCAATGGATCGATCTGCACACCAACAAGGCGACCTCGTTGGGACCGATCGTCGGCATCACGCAGCTCGCACCGGCGCCGGATGGCCATCGTGCGGTGGTGATCGATGGCACGCACCACGGTCGGATGTTCTCGCCGATCGGCGAGCCGATCGATCTCGGCGATGACCTCGATCACGCAGCGTTCCTCGACGATCAGCGGCTGGTGCTCGCGACCTCGGCGGGTGCGGTCATGCTCGGGCACGCGGAGCTGATCGTGCGCAAGCATCCGATCGTCGCGCTCGCGACGTCGCCCGCGCACGGCGGCTGGATCGTGGCGGCGTTCGACGACCGCACGATCTGGCGGACCAACCTCGAATCGCATGCCACGACGACGACCGTGGTCGATCTCGCGCCCGCGCGCGAGGCGCTCGCGATCCTGCCGAACGGCGACGTGGTGTTCGGTGCCGGCAGCGAGCTTCGGGTGTGGCCCACCGAGGGCAAGACCCGTGCGGTGGCGCACCTCGGCCGGACGATCGCGTCGCTGTCGCTGATCGGCGATGGTCGCGTGATCGCGATCGCCCACGACGGCAGCGCGCAGATCGCCGAGCTCGAGCACCCGAACGATCCGGTCACACTCGCGCTTCCGCTCGCCAACGCTTCGTTCACCGCGGACGGCTCGCTCGTCGGTTCGCTCGCGACGAGCGGCGCGGTCGAGGTGTTCGATCCGGCGGTCGGTGAACGCTGGACGCTCGCCCAGCCCCACGATCCGGACGCTCCGAATTCGGTGCAGACCCATCACGCGTATGTGCAGAGCGTCGCGATCGCCCCCGACGGCCGGCGCCTCCTCGCGGTGACGACCGGCAAGCTGTTGATCTGGCCGCTCGGGTTGCCGCAGACCCCCGAAGCGACCGTCGCCTGGATCGAGACGCTGACCAACGCGACGATCGCTACAGCCGGTCCGGCTGGGCTCGATTGGTTCCACTAGTGCTACAACCATTTCGGTGACTCCGTTCCGTCTGCACGACTCGCTGCGCCGCCAGAAGGTGCCGTTCGAACCGCTCGTCCCCGGCAAGGTCGGGATGTACGTCTGCGGCCCGACGACCTATGCCCCCGCTCACATCGGCCACGCGTACTCCGCGATCGCGTTCGATACCGTGCGGCGGTGCCTCGAGTTCCTCGGCTGGGACGTCACGTACGTGCGCAACGTCACCGATATCGACGACAAGATCATCAAGCGCGCGAACGAGACCGGCGAAGATCCGTTCGTGATGTCGGCGCGGTTTACCGCGGACTACAACCGCGACATGGCGCGATTCAATGTCCGCGCGCCGACGATCGAGCCGAAGGTCACGGGCCACATCCCGCAGATCATCCAGGTGATCGAGAAGCTGGTGGCCAATGGCCACGCGTACGCGGTCGAAGGCGACGTCTACTACGAGGTGGCGAAGTTCAAGCCATACGGCGAGCTCAGTGGCATGAAGCTGTCCGAGCTCGAAGAGGGCGCGCGGATCTCCGTCGACGAACGCAAGCGCGCACCCGCCGACTTCGCGCTGTGGAAGTCGGCGAAGCCGGGCGAGCCGTGGTGGGACTCGCCGTGGGGCAAAGGACGCCCTGGCTGGCACATCGAGTGCTCCGCGATGACGGTCACGCATCTCGGCGAGACGTTCGACCTCCACGCGGGAGGCAAGGACCTGATCTTCCCGCATCACGAGAACGAGATCGCGCAGTCGCAAGGCGCCGACGGCGTCGGCACGTTCGCGCGGTTCTGGCTGCACAACGGCTTTCTCAACTTCGAAGGCGTGAAGATGTCGAAGTCGCTCGGCAACGTCTTCGACTGCGATCAGATCGCAGCCGCGGTCGGTGGCGAAGCGCTGCGGTTGTTCTGCGTCTCGCACCACTACCGATCCCCGGTCGATTTCGAAGTGCAGGTCACCTCCGAGGACGGAGCCAGCAAGGTCCAGTTCCACAGCCTCGAGGCAGCGGATCGCAACCTCGCGCGGTTCTACGAGACGCTCGCGCGGATCGACGCGTTCATCGCGAACGGCGGTGATGCCGGTGCCGGCGCGGTGGCTCCCGAGGCCGAGAAGCTCGTGCCCGAGGCGCGGGCCGCGCTCGCCGATGACTTCAACACGCCGATCACGATGGCGTCGCTGCATGGCGCGCAGCAGCTCGCGAATCGCTTGCTCGACGAGGGCAAGGGCATCGACAAGCAGGTCCGCCGGCGCACGCTGGCGCGGCTCGGGCGCGATCTCCGCGCGGTCGGTGCGGCGCTCGGTGTGTTCGGGCAAACGCCCGCGGTCTACCTCGCGGAGCGCCGAGCGCGGCTCGTCAAGGCGCGCAAGATCGACGTCGCGCAGGTGCTCACCAAGATCTCCGAGCGCAGCGCCGCCCGCGCCGGCAAAGACTTCGCGCGCGGCGATGCGATTCGCGACGAGCTCGCGGCGCTCGGCGTCGCGCTCCACGATGGCAGCGGTGGCACCGATTGGTCGGTCAAGGACTGATGGCCGACGACAACAAGAAGCTCTCGACCGCGTTGGTCATCCGGGACGGCGAGGCCGCGCTCGCGCGTCCGATGATCGCGACCGATCTCGATCGCGCGGGCAAAGGCCAGCTCGTCTATGTCGGCCGCGACGGCGAGGTCAAGGACCCGGCCACGGTGCAGAAGCGCCAGATCGCCGCGTACGTCACGTTCGGTGGAATTACCGCCGCGGGCGTCGCGTTGGCGGCGACCTCGTTCCCCGTGCTCGTACCCTTCTACCTCGCGCTCGGCGGTCGCTTCCTCGGCACCGTGCGCGCGGTCAAGCGCGTCAACGAGGCGAGCGTCGCGTTGTCCAGGGGCGATTCGGTCACGGGCCGCGCGCTCGCCGAGCCGGTGACGCGCGCGTGGTGGGCGCCGAGTCGCGTGCGTGCGCTCGCCGAGCTCCGCGTCGCGATCGCGGATGCGCTCGAGGGTCACGGCGAGAAAGCCCTCGACCGCGTGCGCCACGCGCGCTCGAAGCTGTCGCCGCGCCTGATCCAGCACCAGTTCTCGTACTACACGGAGATCAATCTCCTCACCGCGCTCGGCCGGACCAAGGAAGCGCGCGCGGTGCTCGAAGCGCGCGGTGGTGTGCCGACCGGCGAAGTGCTGAAGCTGTCGTACTGGATCGCGCAGATGCACCTGTGGGTCGCCGAACCACCGACCCGGCTCGATCTCGACGACGGCGAGCTTCACGATCGGATGCGCAAAGGGCTGTCGATGACCGCCGGTGCGGATCTCCTCCTGTTGTGCGCGTGGGCCTACGCCTACAAGGGCGAACACGACGATGCGCGGTTCTCGTGGCGCCACTCGAAGGATCGCGAGGGCTCGCAGCGCCTGGACATCTCGATGCCGAAGCTCGCCGCGTGGATGGAGCAGTATCGAGCGCAGCACCCGGATGTCGACGAGCCCGAGCCGGATCCGATCGACGACCTCTGATCACGTGCACGTGGCACGTGATTATTTCTCGTCGGCGTCTTCGGACAGATACGCGAGGATCACTTCGTCGAGGCTCTTCTCGGAGATCAGCCCTTGGCCGAAGCCGCGGCCCTCGTCCTCGCGCGCCTTGCGCACGCGCTGCGGGTTCGGCGTGCCCGGCGGTCGCGGCGGCGCTCCGACGATCACCGCCGGACGCGTGGTGATCACGTTGCCTGAGCTCGACGAGCCGGTCCCGGTCCGACTCGCGATCGGCGCGGTGATGTGGGGCGTGCGTTGCGCCACCGGACGCGCTTCGACCGGCACGCCGTCGGACGGCGGGTGCGTCGAGCTCCTCACGACGCCATCGGCCTGACTCGGCGGCGTGAGTCGTCCGCTGCTCGGCGTGGGAGTCGGCTGCGACGACGGCGATCCCGAGCGCACGATCGGCGACGCGCCCGACTGATTCGCCGTGCGAGGCCGCGCGAGACCGGCGGGTACGGCGACCCGGTGATCGCGCATCGGCGGGATCTCTTGCGAGGCGATGTCGCGGCGACGATTCATCGAGTACTGACCGGGGCGTTCGGTGCGCTCGCCCGGCGGGGGCTCGACCGACGGGGGCGCCGGCGCGTAGATCTCGATCGCCTCGCTGTCGCCGCGGCCGACCCGATTCGGATCGGGAGGCAGCGGGCGCGAGACCACCGAGGGTGGCGTGATCGCGGGGCGCGATGGTTGGCGCATCGCCGGCAGCAGCGCGGCGCCTTGCGCGGCTCCCGGCGGACGCGACGCGGTGTTGGCGCGCGGCTCGACCGGGCGTGGCGGGATGCCGTCACTCGGGATCGTGGCGTCGGCGTTGATCGCCGACGGGATCGCGTCTTCGAACGAATTGTCGACGGCGGTGTCGCGCGGACCGCGGGTCCGGCCGCTCTCTTCCTGACTGATGATCTCGATCTCCGGCGACGAATCGAGCGTGATCGCGGTCTTGCTCGCATCCGCGCGTTGCGGAATCGGCGGCGGCGTGGCCGCGCGGGGAGGGCGCGCCGGGGTCGGGACGCGCGAGGTCGTCGGCACCGTCAGCCCCGCCTGAATGTCCTCGGGGATCGACTCCTCGGCCGGCTCCGGCGGCGGAATGCTCCGGAACTGCGAGCCGCGGCTCGTGCGCTCGGCCGTCTTGGTCCGCGGCTTCGACGGCTCGTCGAGCACCGAGACCGGCACCGGCACCGTGGCCGGCACCGATTGTTTCGGCGGCGGGACCGTGCTCTTGCGCTTCGCCCGCGCGGCCTTGACCGGCTCGGCCGGCGGGAGCTCGGTCGGCGGCAGGCTCAGCTCGGTCTCGGCGCGTGCCTCGACGGGCCCGGCCTCGATCGAGATCTCGGGCTCGCTGAGCAGCGGACCACGGCCGACGCTCGCGCGGGGCTCGAGGCCGGGCGTCGCGCCGAGGTAGGCGTCGATCTTGTCGTCGAACGTGTGGATCTTCAGGTCCTTCAGCACCGCCTTGTGCTGAGCCTGCATCAACGACTTGATCGCCTCCTCGGACGCGCTGGCGTCGTAAACGAGCTTGCGCGTCGAGACGATCACACCCTCGTGAAAGAGGTGCGTGAACAAATGCGGGGACATCACGCCCGAGTCCTCGGTCTGGACGTGAAAAACCAGACCTCGGTACCGGACGTTATGGTTGTACCCGAGGATGGGTGAGCGCTTGGCCACCGGGTCCAGAGGGTAGCACGGTCGGCTCGGGCTTGTAATTCCACGTCGAGGTTGGTACTCAGCAAGTTCGGGCTTCAATCAAGAAGTCTATTTTGGAGGACCCCGCTTTGCGGGGTGAGATATCTCGTGGCTATCAATGCGGAGTCCCAGTTCGTCGAGCTTGTCCGGTCGTGGCTTGTTTCTCTTCCTCATGACCTGAAGATCGCGTTCGACGCTATGGACGACGAGAACCTGCCACGCCCCTCGCGTGAGCTGGCTACCGGCGTCGCAATGTATATCGTGTCCCCCAAGGACTCGGTCAAAGACAAAAACGACGCAGTCGTGAGCTTCGCGGATGACGCGGTGCTCTTGCGTTTGGTTTTCCAAAAAGCGCTCGGCAAGGGTGAAGACGAAGACGCGTTTCGCGATCGTTTCCCCGAGCTGTTCGACAACCTCGACGAGAACCTTGCACTTTGTAAGCAGTTCATGGGCGAGCTGATGACCTGGTTAGAGTCCAAGGTCGGCACGCTCAAGACGTCGAGCTACAAAGGCAAGAAGCTCGCGATCTACCTCGACAACGAGGAAGCGCGCGAGGCTCTCGTCGACGATGGGCTCGTGTTCCGCACGGACTATCCTGTCGACGAGAAGACCATTGGCGACAAGCTGAAGCGGTCGGCCACGATCATCGAAACGATGAAGCGTGCCCGTGCCGAAGAAGTGCGCGCCAAGGGCGTCTCGGCTTAGAGATCTACGAGCTCGAAGCCAGTCAGCGCTTCACCCAAAAATCTCGGAGCGAGCTCGTCGAGCCGCGAAGTGTCCGTCGCGAAGCAATCGAGACGGCCGGCGTCGCTGCGCCGATTCCCACCGCTGCCGAGCGCCTCGCGTGCGGTCTCCGCCATCGCGCTCGCCGAATCGACGACGGCGACCTCGTGTTTCGCGAGCTCGTTCGCGACGCTGTGAAGCACGTCCGCGAGCAGCGGATAGTGCGTACAGCCGAGCACGAGCGTGTCGATCGCCGGATCGCGTGCGAACAACTGCACGAGGTAACGCCGCGCGATCAGCCGCGCGATGTCGTCGTCGACCCAGCCTTCTTCGGCGAGCGGCACGAGCAGCGGGCATGCGAGCGTGGTCAGTACGATGCTCGGATCGCGCGCGGCGATCGCTTTGTCGTACGCGAGCGCGCGCACGGTGCCGAGCGTGCCGATCACGCCGACGTGCCCGTGGCGCGTCGCTGCGAGGGCGCTCGTCGCACCGGGCTCGACCGCGCCGATCACGGGCACGCGCGTCGCGGCTTGCAGTGCGGGCAGCGCATTCGCCGACGCCGTGTTGCACGCGATCAGCACCATCTTGACGCCGCGATCGAGCAAGAACTGTTGGCAGCCGAGCGAGTACTTCTCGACGGTGCGCGGGCTCTTGTTGCCGTACGGCACGCGCGCCGTGTCGCCGAGGTAGACGATGTCCTCACCCGGCAGCGCTCTACGAAGGGCTCTCACCACGGTGAGTCCACCCACGCCCGAATCGAACACACCGATCGGGTGACGCTTCGTCACTGCTATAGAAGTTGTCGTCGCCTCGTGCCCCATTGCGTGTCCGGATTGCGACGCACTGTCACAGCCGGCAAGTCAACTTGCCATGACCTTTCGCACGTCGCGAAGAAAACGCCTCAGCGACGCAAACGCTTCCGAGAGCTTTTCGGTGCGGACCGACAGGTCTTACGACCTTCGAACGCCCACAAAAGGTCAAGGAAGGTCGCGGGCTTGGTGGAAAGCCCGGCGTAGAACCTCGTGATTCCGGGCATCGATTGCTCGGCTTCAGGAAGCTGGTGCTCGGTAATACGACCCTGCACGGCGCGGCGACCTTCAGCACGATCGGTACCAACCTCTCATCGTCGGGTAGTCTGTGTTAGGAGTGTCGCCTTCGTGTCGTCCGAGCAGACCGCAGCGGACCGCATTCGCGGTCTCGTCGAGACGGATCCCGTCGTAGTCGTCGAGATCGCTGGGGCGATTGCGTCCGAAGGCCGGTCCCCGCCCGACGCCATCACCCGAGTCGCGCAGGAACACGTCCAGCGGCTCGAGGAGGTCGACAAGCTCCGGCTGCGCAATGCCGTCGAGGTCGCGCTCCTGGGTCACGACATCGATGCTGCGCTCGAGTGGATGCAGCAGTGCGGGATCGTGCGCGTGCTGTTTCCCGAGCTCGAGGCCACCGTCGATCTGGTGCAGGAGACCGGGCGCCAGCACAAGGACGTGTGGGCGCACACCAAGCAGGTCGTGAAGCAGACCGTGCGGCGGCCGCTCGTCCGGTGGGCCGCGCTGCTCCACGATATCGGCAAGGTCCCGACGCGGACGTTCACCGACGAGGGCGTGCACTTTCATGGGCACGCCGAGGTCGGCGCGCGGATGTTCGACAAGATCCACACGCGGTTCGCGTTCGCGCGCGACGAGCGCCAGCAGATTCGCTTCCTCGTGAAGCATCACCTGCGCACGAACCAGTACAGCGAGCAGTGGACCGATTCAGCGGTGCGCCGGTTTCATCGCGAGATGGGGCCGCACATCACCGACCTGTTGGATCTATCGCGCGCCGACATCACGTCGAAGCGGCCGGGCCGGCGCAAGTCGCTGCTCGAGCAGATCTCGGCGCTGTCGGATCGGGTCGAACGGCTCGTCGAGGCGGACTCGCGGTTGCCGCCGCTGCCAGGTGGTGTGGGCACCGCGATCATGGACGCGTTCCGGATCGCACCGTCGCGGTTGATCGGCGATCTCAAGCGGATGCTCGAAGCCGCGATCGGGCGCAACGAGCTCGAGGCGCGGCGCGAAGACGCGTACTACGTGACGTACCTCGCGCGCGAGAACCTGGTGCCGAACGTCGACGAGGAGCTGCGCGCGACGATCGCGGCCGGCAGCTTGTTCGTCGATGGCGACGAGGGGTTGCACAAGGGCGTCGAGCACGACGATCCGTCGCCGGGCGTGCTCGCGTGCGGTCACGATCCGGACAACGATCCGTGCGTGCATCGCGATGCCGATCCGGACGATCCCGAGCTCGATCGGCACTAGAGCGCATCTCGACAACGGCGCCGCATCGTTCCGATGGACTAGGCGTAGGCGTAAGCGTATGCGGTCTGGGCGCCCAGACCGCTCGCTCCGCTCGCTCGAAGTCGCGCTTACGCTTACGCTTATCGCTTACGCCTACGGACCAGAGTTCCGATGGTCGAAGCGTAAGCGGCGAGCGTAAGCGTAAGCGGTGTGGGCGCCCGTTCCCCTCCGAGGCAGGCCGGCGAACGGTTGCTGCCGTTCGTGCTAGAGCGAGCGCCGGGGCGGCACGACCGCTGCCGAGATCAGCAGCCCCGAGGCGATCGCCATCGCGACGACGAACATCGCGAACAGCGTCTCGACGCCGCTCATCGTGTGGCGGTCGAGCATCGAGCTCATGCCGCGAAACCCGAGGCTGCCGGGCACGAGCAGGAACATCGCCGGGACCTGGACCACGAGCGCCGGGCGATCCAGGAACCGCGCGTACAGGTTCGAGACCACGCCGAGCGCGAACCCGCCGACGAACACGCCCATCTGACTGCCGAGCCACGCGGTGCCGCTGCGGCTGCCGATGTAGCCGACGAAGCACGCGCCGACGATCCAACCGATCTGCTTCCACCTCGCCTGCACGACGACGGCAACGCCGAACGAGCTCACGATCAGCGCGACCCAACGCGTCCACTCGGGCAGCGAGATCGGCGTATTCGGTGGCACGTGCACGAGCGCGTGTGCGAGTTGCTCGCCGAGCGCGACGCCGACGACGAGCTCGAGCAGCACGATGATCGCGGCGACCAGGCGCGCGGTGCCGCTCATCAGATTTCGCGTCGCGAGCTCGGTCATCGCCACGGTCAGCGACGTGCCGGGCAACAGGATCACGAGCGCCGCGACGGTGACGAGTGAAGGATCGATCGCAGGCCACACCGCGGCGCCGACCGACGCCGCGAACGCCGCGAACGCCGCCGCCACGAGCTCGAGCACGCGCGCCTGATCGATCGAGCGCGCGAGGTATTGCATGAGCAGGCCGAGGACCAGGCCGATCGCGCCGGCCGCCGCGACGTCCTCGATCCCGCCGCCGAAAAACACCGACAGCGCCGCGGCGGTGATGCCGCCCATCAGCGTGCCGATCGGGCGGTTGAACTGTGACCGGGCCTCGATGATGCGGTCGAGCTCGATCACGCCATCGGCCGGCGACAGGCGGTGCGCGGCGACGTCCTCGGCGAGCTGATCGACGAGCGCCAGCTTGCCCATGTCGAGCTCGCCGGCCTCGGCGCGCATCATCCGGGTCTTGAGCTCGGTCGGCCGGCCGAAGCTCATGATGATCGTGGTCGGCGTGCTGAACAGCTCGGCCTCGAGCCCCAACCGTTCGCAGCAGTTGCGCAGGCCCTGCTCGAGGCGATGGGCCGGCGTGCCATAGCGGTGCAGCGCGCGTCCCAGCGCGAGCACGAAGCCGATGGCAGACTCGTCCACCCGCGAACGATATAAGATCGCGGCATGTGGAAGGTGGCGCTCGCGATGCTGGTTGCGTGCGGGTTTCGACCCGCGACCGCACCGGAGGAGGCGAGCGTCGGCAGCGAGCCGGCGGTGGTCCCGATGGACGGCGACGGATCGGGATCGGGATCGGGATCCGGATCGGGATCGGGATCCGGATCGGGATCGGGACACTGCAACACGCTCGCGTGTGTCTCGTCGGGCGGCGCGTGCAACGCCAACGACGAGTGCGAGATTCACGTCACGAGCTCGACCACGAACCCGATTTGTCCGGCGGCGATGAAGTGCCACATCAGCTGCGATCTGGCGAACACGTGCGGCGGCCAGATCTCGTGCGGCAACGCGACCGCGTGCGTGATCGATTGCAACCTGTCGAACACCTGCATGAACTCGACGACCACCTGCGCGCATGGCTGCACGGTCAACTGCCGCGCGCAGAACACGTGTCGCAACGCGAGCTGGACCTGCGGCACCGGGGCGGCCTCGTGCGAGCTCGAGTGCTGCGCCTCGAACACCTGCTCCAACAATTCGGCCACCGGAACGCTCGACCAGATCGACCCCGGCACGTGCCCATAGGGCCGTAGGCCAGAGGCGCTCGTTGGGGCCCCGTACGCCGAAAACACGAACGCCCGGGCGGCAACCCAGGCGTTCGAGCGGTCTTTCGACCTTTAACTAACTAGATTAATTAGTGCAATTCGGGGATTATGAGTATCCGAACCGCTGTGCACCTGCACGGCAATGCCGGCGCGACTCCCCATCAAGCAACCTATGGGCCAACCGCCTCGCCTGAAGCGGAACCAGTTGTTTTGTCAGTGCTCTCGTGTTACCGAGTGCGTCGAATCCCGCTCCCAGCGAGCCCGACATACGACATCGATGTCGCGACGCTCCGGAGCATCCGCAACGAATTGCAGAGCGACTAAATGCAAAACATGTTGGTGGTGAACTCCGAGGGTCCCGAGACCCGCGTTGGAGTCATTGAAGAAGGCGCGCTCGCGGAGTTTTTCGTCGAGCGTAAACGCGACCGCGGCATGGTCGGCAACATCTATCGCGGCAAGGTCACACGCGTGCTGCCTGGCATGCAGGCGGCGTTCGTCGACCTCGGTCCGAAAGTGGAGCGCGCTGCGTTCCTCTACGTCGCCGACATCCTCGGCGGCGACTCCGGAAAGCTGTTCGAGGACAGCGAGACCGAAGACAGCGGCGACGAATCGCCCGAGGGCGCGGCGTCGCGGATCGCACGCTCGCGCAAGCAGCTCGCGAACCGCAAGATCGAAGACCTGATCAAGCCCGGTCAGAACGTGCTGGTCCAGGTCACCAAGGATCCGATCGGCCTCAAGGGCGCGCGGGTCACCGGCTACATCTCGCTGCCCGGACGCTATTCGGTGTTCATGCCGCACGTCCCGCAGATCGGCGTGAGCAAGCGGATCGGCAGCGACAAAGAGCGCCGCCGCCTGCGCGACATCGTCGCCGAGGCGCGGCCCAAGGGCACCGGCTTCATCGTCCGCACCGCTGCTGAAGACGCGAACGATCAGGAGATGCGCGACGACGTCGACTTCCTCGCGCGGCTGTGGGGCGAGATCGAGAAGCGCGAAGAGACCATGCACGGGCCCGGGCTCGTCTACGCCGACTTCGACCTCGCGCTGCGCTGCGTCCGCGACCTCATGCGTGAGGACACCAGCGAGATCGTGATCGACGACGAGGAAGAGTACGAGCGCGTCCGCAAGTTCACGCTCGCGTTCCTGCCGCGCTTCACCGAGCGCGTGAAGCGCTACGAGCATCGCCGCCCGATCTTCGACCACTATCACATCGAGCCCGCGCTCCGTCAGGCCGTCGCACGACGGGTGCCACTGCGCAGTGGTGGCTCGCTCGTGATCGATCAGGGCGAAGCGCTCACCGCGATCGATATCAACACCGGCAGCTTCACGAACGCCGGCTCCGGGAACCTCGAGGACACGGTCACCGCGAACAACCTCGAGGCGTGCGACGAGGTCGCGCGGCAGCTCCGGCTCCGCAATATCGGCGGGATCATCGTGATCGACTTCGTCGACATGGAGAAGGAAAACAACCGCCGCAAGGTGTGGGACGCCTTCCAGAAGGCGCTGCTGCGCGATCGCTCGCGCACGAACGTCACGAAGATCAGCGAGCTCGGACTCGTCGAGATGACGCGCAAGCGCACGCGCGAGTCGCTCGTGCAATTGCTGACCGAGCCGTGCCCCACGTGCGAGGGCTCCGGCGTCGTCAAGTCGGTGACGACGGTCGCCTACGAGATCCTGCGCGAGGTCCGGCGCAGTGGCATGACCGTCGAGAACGACAAGATCGAGCTCGAGTGCGCGCCGCGGGTCGCCGAGATCCTCCAGCGCCAGGAGCGCGACTATCTCGATGCGCTCGAGAAGCGCCTGCAGAAGATGATCACGGTGGTCGGCCAGAAGGGCTGGAAGCCGGATCAGTTCCGCGTCGCCGGCAAGATGTCGACGGAGATCGCGGCGGAAGCGGCCGCGGAAGCTGCACCGCTGGCGCCCAGGTACACCGCGCCGGGTGGCGGCGGTGGTGACCGTGATCGTCGTCCACGCGGTGGCGGTGGCGGTGGTGGCGGTGGCGGCGGTGGCGACGCGGGTGGTGGCGGTGAAGGCCGTCGGCGCCGACGGCGTGGTGGACGTGGTCGCGATCGCGCGAGCGCCTGAGCGAGCGCCCTCGACATCCGGTATCGTCCGTACGTGAAGCACCGGATCGAGATCGCGCGCGAGCAATACAAGTTCTCGTGCGCGCACATGACGGTGTTCGCGGACGGCTCGAAGGAGCGACTGCACGGCCACAACTACACGATCGCGGTCGCGCTCGAAGTGGCGTCGATCGAGCTCGCGAACATGGTGCCGTTCTCGACACTCAAGCAAGCGCTCCGCGAGCTGTGTGCCGCGTGGAAAGAGCACGTGATGCTCGCGACGAACAACCCGTTCTTCGTCGTGAAGACCGAAGCGCCCGAGCTCGAGTTCACGCTGTGCGGCGAGCGCTACGTGATGCCACGGGGCGACGCGCTGCTGCTGCCGCTCGACAACATCTCGGTCGAGACGCTCGCCGCCCACGTCGCGGAGTTGCTCGCCAAGACGATCAACGCCCCGACCGCGATCTCGCTCGAGGTCACGATCGAGGAGAGCCCGGGTCAGGGCGCATCGGCCACGCTGACGTTCTAGCGGCGTTGGAGCGCGAGGCGCGCGAGCACGAGGCACACGAGCGCGTTCGCCGCGAGCCACACCGTCGAGCCGACGACCGGCACGTAGTGCAGCGACATCAGCGGGGCGGCCGCGAAGAATACGAGGTGCGCGGCGACGCCGATCGACAGACCGGCGAGGACGCCACGCAGCTTGGGAACGCCGTAGCCGAGCCCGAACGCGAGCACCGGGATGGCGGCGCTGAAGAACAGCACGTTGCCGGGGCCGCTCACGCCGAGCGGCGAGAGGTCCCACGACGGCTGGCCGTGGGTCAGCGCGTGGCCGACCGGCAGCGACGACAGCGACGGCATGATGTACGGCAGGAAGAACAGGCCCGAGGCACCGACGCCGACACCCGCGAGGTAGCCGAGGCCGAGCTTGGTGCCGAGGCCCTTGCGACGGGCCGAGCCCGCGATCGCGGCCGCGAGCAGCAGGCCGAGGCCGAACTGGAAGCCACCGGTCTCGCCACGCGCCTTGAGGATCGCGGCCGGCGCATCGATGATGCCCGCGCCGTACTTGTCGGCCGAGTAGGTCTGCTTGGTTGGCTTGCGTGCGCTCGACTTGAGGATCGCTTCGACGGTGTCGGGGTTCGTCACGCCTTCGGCGACGACGAGCGCGGCGACGCCGGCCGCGTGCGGCGACGCCATCGACGTACCCATGAAGCCGAAGTAACCGTCCTTCGTCGGGTCGCCGATCACGATCGTGTTCTGGAGCACGCCGTCGGGCATGCCGTCGCCGTTCTGATCGACGCGCATGTTGCCGCCCGGCGCGGCGAGGTCGATGTCCTTGCCGTAGTTCGAGTAGAACGTGATGCCCTCGTCGAACTGGGTGGCCGAGACGGCGACCGCACCGGGATACGCGGCCGGATAGCCGACCTTGTTGCGGCTCTCGTTACCGGCGGCGCAGATGACCGTGACGCCCTTCTTGTGGGCGTACGCGACGGCCTTCTTGAGGACCCCCGACGGGAACGCGCCACCGAGCGACATGTTGATGACGCTCGCCTTGTGGTCGGCGGCGTAGCGAATCGCGTCCGCGATGCCCGCGACCGAACCCGAGCCGCCGGCCGACAGGACCTTGAGCGGCATGATCTTGAGGTTGAGGCCGACGCCGGCGACGCCGATGCCGTTGTTGGTCGCTTGCGCGATCGTGCCGGTGACGTGCGAGCCGTGACCGTGGTCGTCGTTCGCGTGCGTGGTGTTGCCGATGAAGTCGTAGGGATCGACAAACGTCAGCCCCTTGAGGTCGGGGAGCTGGTGGAACTTCTTGTAGTCCTCGTACGCGACGCCGGTGTCGAGCACCGCGACGACGACGCCGTTGCCGTCGGACAGCTTCCACGCGGCGGGCATCCCGATCTGGTCGAGGTGCCACTGGTACTTGTAGTCGGGGTCGTTCGGGAAGCCGGGATGCGTCGCCGGTGCTTCCGCGACCTCGACGACTTCGCTCGGATCGAGCTGCATGTACGAGTCGGGCTCGGCGATCTCGACGTTCGGGTTGACCGACAACATCGCGATCAGGGTCTGCGCGTTCGCGGGATCGACGCGGGCGCGGAACAGCTTCGTCGACGAGGCTTCGTTGCTCGCATCGACCAGCACGAGCCTCGAGCCGATCTGCTTCTCGATCGCGGCGACCTGATCGGGCGTCGCGTCGTCGCGCATGTCGATCAAGATGTCATCGGGATCCGCTGCGGCTTGCGCGTCGGCGTCGGTGGCGAAGACCTGATCGACCTTCGTGCTACTCGGCTCGCGATAGGTCCACCAGATGAACACGATCGCCGCGATCACCAGGAGCCATACGAGGCGGCCAAACGCGCCACTTCGCTTCGGTTGCTGCTCGTCGTCCATGCGACAAGTATAAGGCTTAAATCAGAATTCGCTCGTCGGACGGTGTGTCGTCCTCGCCGAGCAGCAGTTGGTTATCGATCTCGCGATCTTCGGCCAACGCTTCGAGATAGCTCTTGATTTCGGGTACGCCCGCGACCATACGACTGACATACTCGCGCGCCAGGAACAGCACCGTGGCGGGGCGCTGCGCGATCACCGTCGCCGTGGTCCGGGCGTTGCGAAGGATCGACATCTCACCGAAAACATCGCCGGTCTTCAAGCCGCCGAGCGGCACGGTGGTGCCATCCGCGCTGCGCCGCGAGACATCGAGGTCGCCTGACAGCACGACGAACAGGCCGCGCCCCTCCTCACCCTCGTTGATCACGATCGTGCCCGGCGCGACGTCGTGACTGGTGAACCGGCGCAACAGGTCGCGCTGCTGCATCCGGCTGAACGGCTTGAACAGCGGCGACGTCGCCATCAGATTTCCCAACAGACGCTCGCGCGTGAACCCGTGCAGCGCCTCGGCGACCGGGCCGAGCTCGTCCGCGAGCGTCGCGAGCGATTGCCGGCCCACCTCGAGCAAGTCGACCTCGGTCGTGCAGCCGACGCTCGCGGTGCGCGGCTGCGCCGACAGCAGCGCCATCTCGCCGAACACCGCATTCTCGCCGAGCTTGGCCAGCTCGGTCTGGCGCCCGAGGCCATCGGTCGCGAACACGCGGAGCTGTCCGCCCGCGACGAAGAAGAACGAGTTTCCGGCCTCGCCCTCGCGCACGACCATCGCGCCGACCGGCAACCGGCGCAGCACCAACGTTCCGAGCACGCGGCGAAACGCGGCCTCCGACATCGCCGACAACAGCGGGATCGGATGCAGCGCTTCGGGATACCCCTCGAGCGTGTCCGTGCAATGCTCGGCGCGCGCGATCGCCACCGCGACGGCATCCGGCGGTGCCGCGAGGCGCACGTCCGGGACCTCGATCGGGATCGTGTCGGCAGGCAGAGCGATCCGCGTCGCGACTTTTCCAAGCCGCTCGCTCTCGCTGCCGTACGTGACGACGAGCGCCGCGACGAGGTCACTCGCATCGGCGCCATACGCCTCGAGGACCCGCGCGCAGACGAGTGCGGCGAGCGGATGGCCGGCTTTGAGGCAGTACCACGCGGTCGCGCGATACACGTTCGCGGCGCGCGGATCGCCGAGTGCGAGCGCCGCATCGGCGACGCGAATCCGCGCGTCGTAGTCGAGGGGGGCTCCCGCCACGATCGCGTCGTACAGGCGAAGCGCGGCGAGATGCTGACCCTGCGCGAACAACGTCGCCGCGCTGCGCTTGACGTCCCCGAGACTGACCATAGCGTCGAGGCTAATGTATAGTGAGGGCCTGCGTTCGGGGGATCCGTGAAGAAATGCGCTAGCTGCACGAAGGACCTGCCGGAAGCGGCGCTGCACTGCGTGTTCTGCGGTGCGAAGCAACCGCCCGCGCCGGCCGTCCAGCCGGGTCTCGCGAAGACCGCGTTCGGTTATTCGAACGAGATGATGGAGCAACTGAAGAGCGCGCCCGCGCCGTCCGGCGGACCCGGTCCGTACGTGCCACCGTCGCAACCGTACTCGCCGCCGCCGCCGCCCTATGCGCCGCCGCCGCAACCACCACGGTCGCATTCTCCGTCGCAGCAACCGTACGCCGGTGGGCTCGCACCGCAATCGCACGCGAATGCCGCGACGGTGTTCGTGCAAGGTGGTCCGCCGGCCCAGCCGCCGCAGCAGCAATATTCGCCTCCCGGTCAGCCGGTCAACCAAGCCGCGTTCATGCAGACGGCGGTCTCGTCGCCACCGGCGTATCCGCAACAACCGGCGTATCCGCCGCCGATGACGCCGGCCAACCCGGCGATGAACCCGGGCATGGGCGTTCACGGTCCGAGCAACTACGCCGGGTCGATTCCATCGGCCGGCATGCCATATCAAGCGATGCGCGCGGGCGGGCGTCCGGTCGAGCCCTGGAAAGATGCGCTGCCGCTGCTGATGATCGTGTGGGGGATCGCGACGCTCGTCGCGTTCGCGACGCCGGTCAACCTGAGCCCGCTCGCGTTCAACTGGGACATCATCCTGCACGGCGAAGGCAAGGCGAAGATCCCGATGCTCGTGATCGCGGCGATCGGCCTGCTCGGCGTGATCCTCGGTGCGATTCCGATGGTGCCGACCCCCCGCGGGATCCTCGCGACGCTGCTCGGCCTGTCGACGTTCGTCGTGCCGATCGCGCTCGCGGGTGAGCTGCCGCCATGGCAGGTCCTCGTGCCGATGGTGGGCGTGTTGTTGCTGCTGCCCGGCCTGCTCCTGCGCAACGAATACGTCGAAGCCCTGCTGCCGCGCGTATTGGTCACGCTCGGGGTGGTCGGCGTGCTCGCGCCGTTCTTGATCCCCGAGCACGGCGGGATTCCGCTCGTCGAATTGTTCAAGGCCGTGATCGGCGGCCACATCCACGGTTCCGAGATCATCGCGCTCGCCTCGATCGTGTTCGCGGCGATCAACTTGCTCGTGTGGATGCCCGGGCCCGCGACGGCCGGCGGCAAGGTGTTCGCGTGGATCTGGATGCTCGCGCCGCTCGTCGTGATCGTGCTCGGGCTGATCGACACCGGGCACGTCGGCGACATCGTGACGCACACGCCGGGCGCCCTGCTGATCACGTGGGTGCCGTTCACGACCTGCGCGGTGTTCCTCGGCTACGGCCTCGCGACCGTGCTCGGCAAGCAACTCGAGTAGCGATGGGGCTCCGCCGCGAGGTCGTGATCGGTCAGACGGTCCTGGGTCGACCGATCGAGGCGGTCCACTACACGCCGCCCGGCTACGCGAAGCCGCGACCGCCGGCGATCCTGTTCGGCGCGATCCACGGCGACGAGCCGGTCAGCCAGCTCATGATGGAGCGCCTGTCCGAAGAGCTGATCGAACGGCCACCCGGTCGCGACACCTGGATCATTCCGGTGCTCAACGTCGACGGCCTGCTCGCGGGCACCCGCAACAACGCGAACGACGTCGATCTCAATCGCAACTTCGCGTGCCCGAACTGGGGCGAGCATCGCCGCCCCGGCTACAACCCGGGCCGTGCGCCGGAAGATCAACCGGAGACCCAGGCGCTGGTCGGCTTGATCGAGCGCGTCCAGGCCGTGCGGTTGATCGCGTGTCACGCGACCTATCGCATGGTGAATTGGGACGGTCGTGGCGAGCAGCTCGCGCGCGAGATGAGCGAGCTGAGTGGATACGCGGTCGAGCACGACATGGGCTATCCGTGTCCCGGCTCGTTCGGGACGAAGTATGGCGTTCACGCGAACCTCGAGGTCGTGACCGTGGAGTCGCCGTACTTGCTGTCCGACGAAGACGGCTGGCTCGAGGTGAGGTCGGCGCTACGCTGGTGCGTCGATCTGCCAGCGTAAGTCACGCGCGCGGCACGATCGTGATTTGACGAGTGTGTGACTGCTTGTCACACTACGGCCACGATGGGGTTTGGAGCCCAACCATGGTGGCAAGGCCTGGACTTGCGCGTGCTTCGGCACGTTCGCGGCGTCCTGCGCCGGCGCGGGCTCGAGCTCACGCTGGTCGAACGGCGCCCGAGCGAAGCCGGTGCGTTCGCGCCGATCGCCGTCGATACGCCCGAGGGTCCGGGCCTCGCGGTGATCGCGCCGCTGCTGACCGGCCCCGAGATCGAGCTGATCGACAGCATGCTCAACGAGGCCGCGCTCGATGTCGCGCTCGCGCTGTTCGAACGCGAGCCCGCCGAGCACGACAACGGCCGCGCGCGGTTCGCCGGGATCCTCGGCGCGTCGACGGCGATGCAGGAGCTGTATTCGCTGATCGAGCGCGTCGCGCCGAGCAACTCGACCGTGTTGATCCAAGGCGAGAACGGCACCGGCAAAGAGCTGGTCGCTCGCGCGATCCATCAGCGCTCCGAGCGCAGCGGGCATCGCTTCGTCGTCACGAATTGCTCCGCGTTCAACGACAACTTGCTCGACTCCGAGCTGTTCGGGCACAAGCGCGGCGCGTTCACCGGCGCGGTCGCCGACAAGGCAGGGTTGTTCGAGATCGCGGATCTCGGCACGTTCTTCCTCGACGAGATCGGCGACATGTCGCCGACGCTCCAGGTCAAGGTCCTGCGCGTCCTGCAAGAGGGCACGTTCAATCGCGTCGGCGATACCGAGACCCGCAAGGTCGACGTGCGGATCATCGCGGCGACCAATCGCGATCTCACGTCGATGGTCGCCGACGGGCAGTTCCGCGAGGATCTGTTCTATCGGATCAACGTGATCAACGTGGCGTTACCGGCGCTGCGCGATCGCCGCGGCGATGTGCCGTTGCTCGTCGAGGCGTTCCTCGCGCGCCAGGCGAAGCAGGGCCGCGTCAAGAAGCTCGCGCCGGAGTGCCTGCAGCGCATGCTGGAGTATCCGTGGCCCGGCAACGTGCGCGAGCTCGAGAACGAGATCGAGCGGCTCGTCGTGCTCGCCGCGGATTCGCTGGTGATCGTCGACTCGTTGCTGTCGCCGCGGATTCGCCAGTACACGCCGGATCCCGACGCGGTGCCGGCCGGCGATGAAGACTCGCTACCGGCAGCGGTCGAAGCGCTCGAGCGCAAGATGATCGGTGCGGCGATGCGCCGGCACAACGGCAACAAGACGCGCGCGGCCGAGGAGCTCAAGGTCTCGCGGCGCAACCTGATCCGGCTGGTCCAGAAGTACGAGCTAGAGTGACGTCAGCTTGCTGACCGTGAACTGCGCGCCGCCCATGCCGAACGACATCGCGTTCCTGTCGACCTTGCCCTCGACCTCGACGCTGGTGCCATCCTTCGCACCGGCGAGCGCACCGCTGAGCTGGTACTGGTCGCCGTCCTCCACGATCAGGATCCACTGACCTCCTTCGAGGTCGCTGCGGCGGATCGTGCCCTTGAGCTTCATACGGGAACGATAGCCCAAGTTGAGACATACTCAACTCGTGAGGGTGCTGCTCGTGCTGGCCGTGATCGCGACGCTCGGCGGAGTCGCGCACGCGCACCGGCCGATGATCCGCCCGCGGATCGTCCGCGAGTGTCCTCAGGCGGCCTCGTGGCCGCTGCTGCTCGCGTGCTTCAAAGACCACAAGCTGGTCGCGACGCCGATCGGCACGCTCGACGATGCGAAGCTGCTCTCGATCACCGACGACGGCACGCACGGCCTCGAGGGCTTCGCGATCTACGTCGGCCGCACCGGCGAGTGGCACCTCGGCGGGCTGCTCGGTCAGGGCGGCGACGAAGCCGACTTCAACCTCCTGAAGTTCGAACATGTCGGTCGGTCGAGCTATCGCGTCGACCTCGCGTCGACGCTCTCGAGCTCGGCGACCGTCGACGGCACGAGCTCGGTGCCCTCCGTGTATCGCCAGATCTCGGCGGCGTTCTGCAACGGCTTCTCGTTCCGCTGCATGCAAGTCGTGGCGCGCTGCGAACAGATCGTTCGCGGTCAGACGATCATGGCGTACGAAGGCACGATCACGGTCCACGACAACACGCTGTCGGTCAAAGGCGCGGCCACGGATCCGAGCTGCGGCGAAAACGTCGAGGAGGCGTTCTAGTGAGGTGGCTCGTCGTGCTCGCGATGCTGAGCGGCACCGCCGCCGCCGAGAAGATCGTGATCATGGAGCCGATCGTCGCGGCGGCGTGTCCGAACGCCACCACCTGGCCGGCGGTGCTCGATTGCTTCGAGCAGCACGGGCTCGCCGCGACGATCGTCGCCACGCTCGACGACGCGAAGATGGTCGCGGTCACCGCCAACGACCCGACCCACGAGCTCGAAGGGTTCGGGTTGTACGTGCGCCCCGACTCCAAGCCGGAGTCCAAAAAAGATCGCGACACGTGGCGGCTGGGCGGGTTGCTGCAAGAGAACGGCAACCTGGCCGACTTCGAGCTGGTCCGGATCGAGCACCTCGGGAAGCATGGCTTTCGCTTCGACGTCGCAGCGTCGCAACCGAGCTCCGCCTCGATCGATGGCGTGACCTCGACGCCTTCGATCTATCGCCAGGTCCTGGCCTCGTTCTGTAGCGGTGACAACTATCGCTGCATGCAATTGATCCCGAGGTGCGAGCAGATCGTGCGCGGGCAAACGATCATCGCCTTCGACGGCGCGATCACCGTCCACGACAACATCGCCTCGCTCAAAGGCGCGGGCTCGGTGCCGGCCTGCAGCGCGAGCGCCGAGTCCTCGTTCTGATGCGGGCGCTGCTCGTCATGACCGTGCTCGCGCTCGGCGGAGTCGCGCATGCCGATATGATCGAGATCCAGGATCCTCCGATCGTGGCGGCCTGTCCGCACGCCGCGACGTGGCCGCTCGTGCTCGCGTGCTTCGAGCAGCACGGGCTCACCCCGACGATCCTCGGCACGCTCGACGACGCGATCCTGGTCTCGGTCACGGTCGTCAAGCACGGCAAGATCATCGAGCTGCAAGGGTTCGCGATCTATGCGCGCACCGGCGCCGCGTGGCATCTCGGTGGCCTACTGCAGGAGGGCGGGGACCTCGCGGGTTACACGTTCCTGCGGTTCGAGCACGTCGGCGCCCACGCCTATCGCTTCGACCTCGCCGCGTCGCGACCGAGCTCGACCTCGTTCGATGGCGTGACCTCGGTCCCCGCGGTCTATCGTCAGATCCTCGCGACGTTCTGCAGCGGAGCCGGCTACACCTGCCTGGAGCTGGTCGCCAAGTGCGAGCAGATCGCGCACGGGCAGACGATCTCGGCGTTCGACGGGACGATCACCGTGCACGACCATCGGCTCTCGCTCGAAGGCGCGGGCACGGCACCGGCGTGTAGCGCGAACGGCGAGTATCGCTTCTAGTAGGTGAGCTGATCGACGACGTAGTGCTTGTCGACGGTCAGCGGCTGCTCGTAGATCTCGTTCGCGTAGAGATAGCGATAGCGGGCGAAGTTCTCGGTCACCTTCTTCATGTACTCGCGGGTCTGCGTGTACGGCACGAGCTCGATCAGCTCGTCGATCTCGCGATCGCCGTTGGTCTCGAGCCACTTCATCACCGGCTTGGGACCGCTGTTGAACGAGCCCGCGCCGAGCGGAATCTGCATCTTGAACTTGCCGAGCAGGTGACCGATGTACCAACTGCCGGTCTTGACGTTGAACTCGGGCTCGTAGAGCTTGCCGGCGTCGTAGGGGATCCCGAGCGACTTCGCCACGCGCTGCGTCGTCGGCGGGATCATCTGCAACAGGCCCTGCGCATCGGCATACGACAGGTCGTGCGGATCGAAGCCGCTCTCCTTGCGCATGATCGAGTAGAGGTAGCCCTCGGGGTTGTTGCCGAGCTTCTGATACTTCTCGACCAGCTCGCGGTACGCGCGCGGATAGGCGTTCTGCCACCAGCGTTTGGCATCGTCCTCGGGCGGACCGTCGAGCGCGGACCCCGAGTAGCTGACGGCGAGCATCCACGGCCGGTTGTAGTTGCCGGCCTTGCGATAGCGATCGAGCAACATCGCGAACGCGGCGGCCTTGTCGTGACGACCGAGGAACGCTTTCTCGGAGCGCGCGAGCTCTTGACCCGCATCGACGCCGAGGCCGGCCGCGATCAGCTCGTCCGCACGCGCGATCAGATCATCGGACGCGAGCGACTCGTCGACGGTAGCGGCGAGCTTGGGCCCACGCGGTTTGCCATCGCCATCGCCGAACGGTCCGAGCTTGACGTCGTGCGCGGCCAGGCGCGCGTGCGAGAGCAGCGCGTACCACGAGAACGGATACTTCGTGACGGTCTCGCGATAACCGGCGATCGCGACATCCCGATGTTTCAGGCGCTCGTCGATCCGCGCGAGCCAGTAGCTGCCCTTGCCGGCCTCGAGCGAGCCGCGCAGCTTCGCGAGCGCCGCCAACCGCGTGCGCGCGTCGTCCCACTGGCCCAGGAAGTAGTGCGACATGCCGAGGAACCACAGCGAGTCGTCGACCCACTTCGAGTGCGGATACTTCGCGAGCGAATCCTCGAGCGGTTTGATCGCCGCCTGGTAATGACCGCGGTTGAACTCGAGCCAGCCCGAGAGGAACTGTGCCTCTTGCGCGTACGCCGTGTTCGGGAACTGCGCGACGACCTTGTGGTACCAGGCGATCGCATCGTCGTCGCGATCGGCACGCGACAGCGCGCGCGCGCCGTGGAACATCGCCTCGGCGGCGGAGTCGCCGAGCTTCGCGTAGACGCCGAGCAACAAGCGCCCGGCATCGGCGTAGCGCCGCCGCATCTCGTACAGCGTGGTGCCCATCCAGTAGTCGCGTTGGTTCGCGGTCGCCGGCGCGAGGCCGTCGCTCGGCACGAGCGCGAGCTCGGTGATCGCTTGGTCCCACAGGTGGGCGGTCGTCAGTTGCTTCGCACGCGCGACGCGATCCTCGGCGGTCAGCGCTGCGCCGCCGAGCTCGAGCATCTTCTGCTCGGCTTCGCCGGCGAGGGGATGCGAGGGATGCGCGATCAACAGCGCGCGATACGCGGCCGCGGTCTGTTTGACCTCGGCGATCCGGAACATCGCCGTGCCGAGATCGCCGGCCTCCTCGGCGTTGCTGACACCGAGCAACGCCTCGTACTTGTTCGCGGCCGCCGCGCGATCACCGGCGAGCCACGCCGCATCGGCGAGCCGCCACGCGACCTGCGGTGCGAACCGCGATCCGGACAGCTTGCCGAGCCTCGCGAACGCGGACTTCGCGCCGGCCGGGTCATGCGTGCGCAGCGAGATCATCCCGCGCAGCCACAGCGCGTAGTCGCGGTTCAGGGGCTTGTCGCCGACCTTGTCGATCAGTTGCTTCGCTTTCGCGAGCTCGCCGGTGTCATAGGCGCGGAAGGCATCGCCGAGCCGCTGCGCGGTCTGGGCGTCGGCGGCCTGGACCGGGTGCGGTTGCTTCGGTGTCGCCTCGGCTACCGAGGCCAGAGACAGCACCCAGAGCCCCCAGAGCAACGCGACCCGCTTCACCGCTCGAGTATAGCGTCGCGATGTACTCCAACCAGTTTTCGTCGTATATCGCCCGTCGATGGCCTACGCCGCGCTCGACTACTACGCCCTCGACGAGCTCTACACGCACGAAGAGCGGGTCGTCCGCGACACCGTGCGCGAGCTCGTCACCACGCGCGTGATGCCGGGCATCGGCAAGCACTTCAGCGCCGGCACGTTCCCGCACGAGCTCGTCCCGGTGTTCGGCGAGATGGGCCTGCTCGGACCGTCGCTGACCGGCTACGGCTGCGCCGGCGTGACGCCGAGCGCGTACGGGCTGATCTGCCAGGAGCTCGAGCGCGGCGACTCCGGAATCCGCTCGTTCTGCTCGGTCCAGAGCTCGCTCGTGATGTATCCGATCTGGGCGTTCGGCTCCGAGGAGCAGAAGGATACGTATCTGCCCGAGATGGCCGCCGGCCGGCTGATCGGTTGCTTCGGCCTGACCGAGCCCGATTTCGGATCGAATCCGAACGGCATGCTGACCACCGCGCGGCGCACCGCCGGTGGCTACTCGATCACCGGCACGAAGCGATGGATCACGAACGGGTCCCGCGCGGACGTCGCGCTGGTGTGGGCCAAGCTCGACGGCAAGGTCCGCGGCTTCCTGGTGCCGACCAAGACGCCCGGGTTCGCCGCGAAGGACATCCACGGCAAGTGGTCGCTGCGCGCGAGCGTGACGAGCGAGCTCGTGCTCGAGGAGGTCGTCGTCGGCGAAGACGCGCTGCTGCCGAACGTCGCCGGCATGAAGGGGCCGCTATCGTGCCTGTCACAGGCTCGGTTCGGCATCTGCTACGGCGCGGTCGGTGCGGCGATGGCGTGTTACGACGAGGCGCTGTCGTACGCGAAGGATCGCGTGCAGTTCAGCCGGCCGATCGCCGGGTATCAGCTCGTGCAGCAGAAGCTCGTCGAGATGGTCGCCGCGATCACGCAGGCCCAGCTCCTGACGTGGCGGCTCGGCAAGCTCAAGGAAGCCGGCACGCTGACGCCGGCGCAGATCTCGCTCGCGAAGCGCACGTGCGTCTCGATGGCCCGTGACGTCGCGCGCGATGCTCGCGATATCCTCGGCGCCAACGGCATCACCGACGAGTATCAGTGCGGCCGCCACATGTTGAACCTCGAGTCGGTCTACACCTACGAGGGCACGCACGACATCCACACGTTGATCGTCGGTCAAGACGTCACCGGCCTCGCGGCGTTCGACGGCTGATATGCCGTATCGCCAAAGCGGATCGGTCGCTCGTCCCGACGTCCTGGTGTGCGCCGGGCTCGATCCGTCCGGCGGTGCCGGGCTGATCGCGGATACCCGCGTGCTCTCGGATCTCGGTGCGCGACCGGTCGGAGTGGTGACGGCGCTGACGATCCAGAACACGACGGGCGTCGTCGAGTGGCACGCGTGCGATCCGGAAGTGGTCGGCCACCAACTCGCGTTCCTGATGACCGACATCGAGGTCAAGGCCGTCAAGATCGGCATGGTCGGCTCGCTCGCGGTGGCCAAGGCGATCGCGGCGGCGCTGCACCTGACGAACGCGCCGGTCGTGTGGGATCCGGTAGCCGGCCCGACGCTCGGCAACGTCGCGTATCACGAGTCGTTCGACGACGCGGTCAACGCGCTGCGCCCGCACCTCACGCTGATCACGCCGAACGCGCAGGAGCTCGCGCTGCTCGCACAGTTGCCGGTGACGAACCTCGAATCGGCGGAGGTCGCCGGGCGTGCGCTGGCGGCGAAGCTCGACTGCGCGGTGCTGGTCAAGGGCGGGCACCTCGACGGTGAGGAAGCGATCGACGTGCTGCTCCACGGCGGTGCGCGCGACGAGCTCCGCGGTCCTCGCACGATCGACGGCGAGCGCATCCACGGCACCGGCTGCGCGTTGGCGTCGGCGATCGCGGCGTACCTCGCGTCCGGGCGCAACCTCGTCGATGCGTGTCGCGAGGCGAAGCAGTACGTCGCCGAGCGGATCGCGAATCCGGTCAAGCCCGGCCGCGGCGCCCCCGCCGTGATCTGACTCGTTAGCTCGCGTTCGCTTTCTTCATCGCGGCCGTGACCTTCGCGTTGGTCCGGCACTTCTCCAGGCCCGGCATCATCTTGTCGGCGACCGCCTTCAACCGGGTCCCGTACTTCTCCGAGAAGGCTTTCTTCTGCGCGGCGGTCTGCGTCCTGCCGGCAGCCTTGAGCTTGTCGAGCTCGGCGGCGTTCTTGTCGAGGTACGTCCCGAGCTTGTCGCCCATCGCGTCGCAGTTGTCCTTGTTGGCGTCGATGATGGTGGCGATCTGCTCCATCATCACGACCGCCCGTTCGCCGTCTGCAGTTGCGTCGGCGTGGACCCGCCGAGCAGGGATCAGCGCGAGGACCACGAGGACAACGAGTACGTGCTTGATCATCAGGGCACGGTAACACGGTGCTTGTGGGCTCGTGTAACGTCACCGTCGTGCGCAGCGTCCAACGATCATGAACCTCGCGATCACCGGAGCCACCGGCTTCATCGGGTCGCGGATCGTCGCGGCCGCGCTCGTCCGTGGGGATCGAGTGACGGCGTTCACGCGCGATCCGGCGCGCGCGAACCTGCCCGGGGCCAAGCTCGTGCAGGCCGAGCTCGAGCATGCGGCCGCGTGGTGCGACGAGCTTGCGGGGGTCGATGCGATCATCAACCTCGCGGGCGAGCCGATCGCCGGCGCCCGATGGGATGCGCGGCAGAAGCAACGCCTGCGCGATAGCCGGATCGAGACGACGCGCACGATCGTCGAGGCGATCGCGCAGCTCGAGCCCAGACCGCGCGTGCTGATCTCGGCGTCGGGCACCGACTACTACCCGTTCGCGAACATGGCGGTCAGCGGCTTCGACGACGACGAGGTGACCGAAGCCGATCCGCCCGGCGAGGATTTTCTCGCGCGCCTGTGCAAGGCCTGGGAGGCCGAAGCGTTCGCCGCGGAGCCGCTCGGCGTGCGCGTGGTCGCGATGCGCACCGGTGTCGTGCTCGGCGGCAGTGCTCTCGCGAAGATGGAGACCCCGTTCAAGTGGTTCGCCGGCGGGCGGATCGGCAGCGGCAAGCAATGGCTTCCGTGGATCCACATCGACGATGTGGTCGGCGCGTACCTCGCGGCCACGAGCGACGACAGGTATCGCGGGCCGATCAACCTCGTGACCGAGTCGGTGCGCAACGCGACGTTCGCGAAGCAGCTCGGCGCGGTGCTGCATCGTCCGAGTTGGCTCCCGGTTCCCGGCTTCGCGCTGCGGCTCGCGGTCGGCGAGCTCGCCGAGACGCTGTTGAACGGGCGCCGCGTCGTGCCCGCGAGACTGCGCGAGCTCGGCTTCGCGTGGAGCCATCCGGAGTTGCGCGCGGCCCTCGAGGCTGCGCGGTAGCCGCACGACCGTGTCTCGTCACCCGCACTCGTTCGCGCTCGTTCGCGCTCGAAGCATCGTGAGACGTTGATCGTGTGCCAGTAGTCCTGCACGCTCGTGCGATCCGCGGTGCGGAACAGGACCGTCCCGAGCATGCCGCCTGCGTTCGACGGCGTATCGCGCGGCCCTGCGCGAACAGCCACGTGACCTGGTCGCTGCCGGATCGGGCTCGACGGTGACGAGCAGTAACGGCGAGCCGCGGATCGCGATCGCCTCGACTCGCCTCGACCTCTAGTTGGCCGAGCCGGAGCCGGCGGGCGGCTCTGGCGGCGGTGTCGTCGTCGTCGTCGTCGGCTCGGTCGGCTGCTTGTCAGCCGCATCGACCGGCGGTGCTTTGTGCTGAGCCGGATGAGCCGGCGCTGGACGCGCAGGTGCTGGACGCACCGGCGGGGACGGCCGAGTGGGCGCCGGCGAAGGGACGGCGGCCGCAGAGCCAGCGTCGGTCGCAGAGCCAGAACCGGTGTCCGGCGTGGGCACCGGCGACGTATCGACGCCACCGAACGTGACCTCGGTGCCGTCCGCGGCCGCGTCGTCGGGGCACTCGATCACGACGCCGGAGGCGTCCGTGGAGGTGACCACACACGACAGCTTCTTGTTGTCCTTCGTCACGAGCAACACCCGCGACTTGGGACCCGCATCGGCCTTCTTGAACGTGACGGTCTTGGTCGGCGCACGGAGCAGCGTCCCGATCTCGTCGGTCGGCGTGACCTTCTGCGTGGCCTTGATCTTCGTCGTGAACGTGCCGGCCGCGGGCGACTTGATCTCGAGCTTGTCGCGATCGGACTTCTTGCTCGCGAGCTTGCCCTGCTTGTCGTCGAGGCTGTTCTGACGATCGGCGACCTTCGCGTCGGCCGCGGTCTCCGCGGCTTTGTTGCCGGCCGCGATCGCCGCATCGCGCTCTTGTTGCGCTTTGAGCAGCTCGGTCTTCACGCGTTGATCGATGTCTTTCTCGAGCGCCGAGATCTCGGTGTCGAGCGCCTTCGCGCCGGTGAAGCGCACGAGCGTGTCGCCCTCTTTGACCTTCGCGTTGGGGCCCGCGATCATCTCGATCGTGCCCGCGGAGACGGGCTTGACGCTGTCTTGGATCGCTGCGCTCGCCGCGAGCTTCTCGCTCTCGGCCGGCGGTGGCGGTGCCGGCTTCGGCGCCTCGACCGGCACGACCGGAGGCATGACGGCCTCGGTCCCCGTGCTGCTCTTCGCGAGCACGTACTTGTAGACGAAGAACACCGCCGCGGCGACCGCGACGACGATCAGCACGACCACGAGGCCGCGGTTCGCCTTCATCTCAGGTCCGGGAGGCGCGATCGCGGGACGCGCTCCGGGTTGCTTCGATGCTTCGACCTGTTTCGGCAGCGCCTTCGCAGCGGCCTTCGCGGTGTCCGCCTTGGCAGTCGGCTTGGCCGCATCCGCCGCCTTCGCGGCTGCGGCCTTCGCGGTGTCTGCCACCTTCGCTGCCTCGACGAGCTTTTCGGCGGCCTTCGGATCGACCGCCGGCATGCCCTTGGCCGGAGTCGGCGGCGGCTTGCGCGGCTTCGCGGACGGCGCAGCTCCTGCCGAGTCGAGCGCGTTCTTGAGATCGTCGGGGATCTCGACCGCGTTCATCACCTTCGACGCGCGGACCGCTTCCTTGACGTCCTTGGTGCTGACCGCAACCTGATCGCTGAGGTCGACCGATACGTCGACGCGACCCGGTACGCCGAGCGCGATGTCTTCGACTTTCGGCTTCGCCTGTTGAGCGCTGCGACCGGTGGTGACACCGGCGGCGAGCTCGATGTTCGAGGCCGGCGGCGCCGGCGCGTGGGACTGCGACGCCGAGGAGCCGGCATTGCCGAGCTCCAGGTCCGGAACCGGCGTGTCGTGCCGCTTCTGGCCGACGACGACGCCACGACCGAGCATGTCGTCTGGCGCGGGCGCGGGCGGATCCCAGATCGAAGGCTTCGCGGACGGTGGCGTTGAGGTCTCTTGAGGACGCGCCGCCGCGCCATCGAGGTAGCCCAGATCGCCCAACGTGGCGATCACGGTCTTCACTTCGCTCGCGCTCGCCGACAGTCCGAGCTCTTCTTGTGCCCAGCGCATGATGCCCGGCACGTCGCGCTCGCCATCCATCGCGCACGCGAGCGAGTACTCGACCTCGTAGAACCGGAAGACGTTGCCGCTATCCGGGTCCATCACGTCGATGAACTTCGTGTGGCCGTCTTCGATCGGTTCCGCGACCAGATCCTGGCGGAAGCGAGGACGCTCGAGCTGCATAGGGATCAACCGCCCTTTCGAAGCTCGGTCAGGACGAGCTTCGCGACTGACTTCAGCGTATCGAACACACCGATGCCCTTGGGCGCGACCGCCTCGTACGCCGGAACCTTGGTCGGGTTCAGCGCTTCTTCGAGCTCGGCCATCGGGATCGCGTTCGGTAGATCGCGCTTGTTGTACTGGACGACGTACGGGAGCTTGTCGAGGTCGTACCCCTGCTCTTGCAGGTTCGAACGCAGGTTCTCGAGCGACTCGATGTTCGCTTCCATGCGCTCCATCTGGGAGTCACCGACGTAGACCACGCCGTCGACGCCCTTCAGGATCAGCTTGCGACTCGCGTCGTAAAACACCTGGCCGGGCACCGTGTAGAGGTGGAACCGGGTCTTGAAGCCGCGGATCTCGCCGAGCGAGAGCGGCAGGAAGTCGAAGAACAACGTGCGCTCGGTCTCCGTCGCGAGGGAGATCATCTTCCCTTTCGCTTCGGGATTCGTCTTGTTGTAGATGTACTGCAAGTTGGTCGTCTTCCCGCACAGGCCGGGGCCGTAGTAGACGATCTTGCAGTTGATCTCGCGCGAACTGTAGTTGATGAAGCTCATGCGCGTTAATCGTTGAAGAGGTTGTCGATGTCGTCATCGGTAATCTCCGAGAACACCGAAGGCTGAGTGCCCGAGGCGCTCTTCTTCTGGAGTGCATCGAGGATGTTGACGAGCTCGGCGGTCGCCTTGCGCACGCGCAGGCGCACGAGCCCGAGCGAGCTGCGCTCGTCGAACAGCACGACCATGATCACGCGCTGACCGATGATCGAGATGTGGACGTTCGTCTTCTCGCCCTCGTGAAATTGCCCCGCGAACTCCTTTTCGGAGAGCAGCGAGGCAATCGCACCGGTGGCGGCGACGTTGCCGGCGGTCAGTGACGACAACGACGTGACGTCGAGTTGTTCGACTTCACCGGCTTGCGCGAACGCTTGCCCGTTCTTGTCGATGACGAGCACGGCTCGCGCATTGGAGTCTCGATGAAGGATCTCGCAGACGTTGTTGATCTGCGAAAGCTCTTCCTCGTACATGACGAGCTGTTGAATCATCGCGGCGTGGCTCCGAATCCG
>JBDTJY010000117.1:0-80797 GCA_039935615.1 Kofleriaceae bacterium | reverse complement strand
GTCGCCGCGGTCGTCGAAGGCGTGCGCAAACGGTTGAGCGAGCGGTTCCTCGAAGGCTCGCCGTTCAAGCCGATGCTCGAGGGCAACCCTCGGTTCGAGGTCGCGGTGCGCGGCTGGATCGGCTTTGTCGAACACGCGACGATCGACTGGTGCAGCAACCCCAAGCTGTCGCGCGACGAGCTGCGCGATCTGCTCTCGCAGATCCTCCTCGCGATCATGACCGCGGTCACGCCGCAGTTGCTGCGGACCTAAGCGAGGTCGAACACGAGCACTTCGGCGTCGGACGCCGCGGCGATCGCGACCGTGCCTTCGCCCTCGAGCGCAGCGCCGTCACCGGCCGCGAGCGTCTTGCCGGCGATCGTGATCGAGCCCTTCGCGACCTGCACCCACGCGTAGCGCTTCGCGGCGAGCGCGTGCTCGACCTTGTCACCGGTCTTCAGCACCGCCGCTGCGAGCGTCATGTCCTGATGCACCGTCACCGAGCCATCGCGACCATCCTGCGAAGCGACCACGCGCAGCTTGCCCACGCGATCGGGGAACGCCTTCTGCTCGTAGCTCGGCGCGAGCCCCTTCTGCTTCGGCAGGATCCAGATCTGATAGAAGTGGACCGCGTCCTGCTTGTTCGGATTCATCTCCGAGTGCGTGACACCGGTGCCCGCGCTCATGCGCTGGACATCGCCCGGGCGGATCACCGAGCCGTTGCCCATCGAATCGTGATGGCCGAGCTCGCCCTCGAGCACGTAGGTCAGGATCTCCATGTCCGCGTGGGGATGCTTGCCGAAACCGCGGTCCGCCGCGACCTTGTCTTCATTGATCACGCGCAGCGAGCGATAGCCCATGTGCTGCGGGTCGTAGTAATCGGCGAACGAGAACGTGTGCTTCGTGTCGAGCCAGCCGTGGTTCGCCCCGCCCCGCTCGCCGGCCTTCCGAATTTGCATCTCCATGATGATCGCCAACACTAACCACGTTCGAACACCAACGGCAGGGTCACCTTGCTGGTCCCACGTTGTTTCGCGAACTTCCACGTAGCGACAGTCTTTCTCAGTTTCCGTACGAGTCGCGCCCGGTCCGCCTCGCCGGCGATCGCGACGCGGGTCGTGTCCGAGAGCACACGCGCGCGCTGGACCTGCCCTGCCCGATCGACGTCGAACGCGAGCGCGAGCATGCCGGCCAGCGGCACGTCGGAGTCGGCGAGCACGGCGTCGAGATCCGCGGTGCGCGCCGCGAGATCGCGGACCCGCAGCGGCCCGATCACGAACGGGCGCGGCTGCACGAACCAGCCGTGGATCACGAGCCGGCCCTCGCGCGGATCGCGGGTGCCCGTGACCTCGCGAACGCCGTGCGGGATCCGCGGATCGAACACGGTCAGCCGCCCGAACTTCGGTTCGATCGCGCGCACGAGGTCGTGTTGTTCGATCGATCGTTCGGAGCGAAACCCATCCCAGTAATCGAGCACCTCGTCGCGCAGCATCAGCGTCTCGCCACCGCGAAACGCGCGACCGCGCCAGTTCGTCAGCGAGTAGACGAACGCCCACGGGCCGTGCGGGAGATCGCCGTGGAGCTCCTGGCGACAGCCGTCGACGTAACACGACAGCCACGGTGGAGAGATGTCGTGGCACCCGAGCGTCTCGCGGCCCCACGCGACGAGCCGGCGATGAAAGGCTTCGTAGATCGACGGCGGAAAGTACGTCCACGCCGGGGTGCGCAGCGCCGTGTACTGATCCGGGACATGCCACCAATCCCACACGAACCGATCGCCGCGCGTCGACCGCGGCTCCGCGAACCGATCGTCGAACACCTCGCGCAACCCACGCGCCTCGGGAGCGAAGTTGTCGACGATCACCGCGCTGCGCATTGCGGGGCGATGTACGCCGAAAATGCAAACGCCGCCAGAGCGGCGGCGTTCACGCGGTAATCAACGAGTGATTACTTGGTCGGCTTCGCGGCCGGCTTCTTCGCATCGACCTTCGCGGGGGTCTTCGCATCGACCTTCGCGGGGGCCTTGGCATCGACCTTCGCGGGGGCCTTGGCATCGGTCTTCGCGGCGGTAGCCTTCGGGGCATCGCCGGCGAACGAGACGGCCGGGACGAGGAACGAGACAACGAGAACTGCCTTGATGAAATTGCGCATGCCGACTCGATGTGCACCCGCAATGCCGTCACGATGGCCTGAATTCACGAGGTTAGATTCATAATTTCGGAGGCCGAAAGCCTCGCGGGGCATTAGACCCGAGGCTGCGCGAAAGGTTGAATAACGTCGACTCGCCGGCGGTCTAGATCCGATCCCACAGATAGGCCTGTTCGACGACGGGAAAGCCGGCGACGTGTGTCGGTTTGGTGTGTCCGATTCGACCACCCATCGCCTCGTAGAACTTGCGGGCATGCGGGTTGTTCGCGAGCACCCACACGATCATCGAGCGGATCTCGCGCGCGGACAACCAGTCGCGGACCTGGTCGAACATCTCGCTGCCGAGGCCGTAGCGCTTCGCGTGGTGCGCGAAGTAGATCGCGTAGATCTCGCCGTCGTAGTGCGGTTCGCCGCGGCTCGCGCCCGCATCGCAGAAGCCGACGATGCCACCGTGCGAGACATCGTACGCGACGAGGTGTAGCCCGCTACGCGACTGGAGGATGCGCTCGCGCGATGCGAGCCGTTGGCCGACGTCGATCTTGTCGAGCACGGTGTCGGGCAAGATCCCGCGATAGCTGATCTGCCAACTGTCGGTGTGGACCCGCGCGATGCCGCGCGCATCGGCGAGCGTGGCCTCACGTATCGCGAACCGCGACATGGCTCGAGGCTAACGCGGTTCGCGCGCGCGACCTACTGCCCTTCCAGGTAGCCACCGCGAGCGTGATCAGCGCGAAACCGAACCACGTGTAGACGAGCCACACGAACGCGCGCGCGGTCGTGCGCGGCAACCGCCGCAGCAACATCGTCGCGACCGGCAGGCTCGGCGCGAGCGCGATGATCGCGAGCGTGCCGAGCAGATGCCACGGCGCCGGCAGATGGGTGGCCGAGACGAAGCGCAGCCACACATAGTAGTGCGCGGCGCCGAGGATCGTCATCACGATGGCAAAACGAAGCCCGAATCGCCGCACGCCACCTACCGCACGAACACGCCCGACGAGCTCAGCCGTCGTTCATGCCCCATCGCAACAGCTTGCGATAGAGCGTCTTGCGATCGAGCCCGAGGATCTTCGCCGCATCGGTGCGGTTGCCGTGAGACGCCTCGAGGACGCGCATCGTGTGGCGGCGTTCGACCTCCTCGAGCGTCAACAACTCGGGCAGCTCGTTCGACGTGATGCTGGTCGAACGCGGCGTCTGGCGATTGCGGATCTTGTCGGGCAGGTCTTCCACTTGAATCTCCTCGAAGTGGGCGAGTGCGACCGCGCGCTCCAGGCAGTTGCCGAGCTCGCGGACGTTACCCGGCCAGTCGAACCCCACGAGTCGCTCTGCGGCTGCCGGCGACAGCCCGACCACCTTCTTGTCGAACACCGCCGCGTACTGCCGGAGCATGTGCTGCGCGAGCAGCAGCACGTCACCACCTCGCGCGCGCAGCGGCGGCAGCGGGATGTGGATCACGTTGATCCGATAGTAGAGGTCCTCGCGAAACGCCTTGGACTCGACCATCTCCTCGAGATCGCGATTGGTCGCGGTGACGAGGCGAACGTCGACGGAGATCTCACCTTCGGCACCGACCGGGCGGATCTTGCGCTCCTGGATCGCGCGCAGCACCTTGGGCTGCATCGAGATCGCCATCTCGCCGATCTCGTCGAGGAACAGCGTGCCGCCGTGCGCCTGCGCGAACAGGCCCTGGCGCGACTGCTTCGCATCGGTGAACGCGCCCTTCGCGTGACCGAATAACTCGCTCTCGAGCAACGCCTCGGGCACGGCCGCGCAGTTGATCGCGACGAACGGCGCGTCCTTGCGGCGCGAGCGATTGTGGATCTCGCGCGCGACGACCTCTTTGCCGGTGCCGGATTCGCCGGTGATCAGCACGGTCGCGTCGGTCGCGCTGACCTGATCGATCAGCGTGTAGGTCTGCTGCATCGCCGGTGACGCACCGACGAGGTCGCCCCTGCCGCGCGTGCTCGCGACGACCTCACGCAGCCGCTTCACTTCGCCGGACAGCCGGCGACGCTCCGCCGCGCGCCGGATCGCGATCGCGAGCGCTTCGATCTCGACCGGCTTGGTGACGAAGTCGTACGCGCCGGCACGAATCGCACCGACCGCGGTCTCGAACGAGCCGAACGCGGTGAGCACGATCACCGGGAGATCCGGACGATCCGCGACCAGCGTCTGACACAGCTCGAGGCCGGTCATGCCCTTCATGTTGAGATCCGTGACGACGACATCGACGTCGTGCTCGGTCAGTCCGGCGAGCGCATCGGCACCGTTCGAAAACGGCACGACGACGAACCCGCGTTTCTTGAGGCCGAGCTGGACCAGCTCGACCATCTCTTTCTCGTCGTCGATCACAAAGATCTTGGTCTGAGTACTCACGCGACACCTGCTGGCAAATACACCGTGAACGTCGCGCCCTTGCCGGGCGCACTATCGACATCGATCCAACCACCGTGCTCGCGCACGATGCCCCACGTCACACTCAGGCCGAGCCCGGTGCCATCACCGACCGCCTTGGTCGTGAAGAACGGTTCGAAGATCCGGCGGCGCGTCTCGGCATCCATCCCGATACCGGTATCCGCGATCGCGAGCGCGAGCCACTGCTTGCCGGCACTCTCGACGTACGGCGGTGCGGCTTGCTCGACGCGCTTTGCGGTCACGATCACGGTGCCGCCTTTCGGCGTGGCTTGAATCGCGTTGACGACCAGGTTGATCAGCACTTGGTTGAGCTGACCATCATCGGCTTCGACGCGCAGGGTGTCGTCGTGGTCGGGCGGTTGGATCTCGACCTGAGCGGTCTTCGCGATCGTCGCGACGAGCTCGGCGACGCGCGCCGAGAGGCTCGTGACGTTGACCTGCGACTTCTGCAGCGCACGCGGGCGCGCGAAGTCGAGCAACTGGCGAATCATCGCGGTCATCCGATCGGCTTGCTCGGCGACGATGCGCGCGGAGTCGACGGCCTCGGCACCATCGACCTCGCCATCGCGGATCAGGCGCGCACGACCGGACACGACGTTGAGCGGCGTCCCGAGCTCGTGCGCGATGCCACTCGCGAGCTTGCCGACGGTGGTGAGTCGATCGGCGTGGCGCAGTTGATCGGTCGCGGCCTCGCGAGCACTGCGTTCCTCGGCGAGGCGATCGCACATCAGGTTGATCTCCGTCGCGAGCTCGCCGAGCTCGTCGCGCTGGCGCAGCTTCAAGGGCCCCGCGAGATCGCCGGTCCCGACCCGACGCGCCTTCGCGGCGAGCCGCGACACCGGACGACCGATGAACAGCATGCCGAGCACGAGCGCGAGCGCCGCCGCGACGACGATCTGACTGATCGTGCCGAAGATCTGATTGCGCAGCGAATCGGTCGTGTACTTGTCGAGGTCGGCGAGGTTCTGCGCGATCTCGATGCCGCCTTCGCGACGTTCGCTGACGGTCTCGTGCGCACTCTGCACCGTCGGCGGCGGGCGTGGCACCTCGACCGGGATGTACGTCAACAGCGAGTTCGAATCTTGATCCTTGATCGTGACCGGGTTGCCCTGCGTCATCGGCTCGAGCGCTTCGCGCGAGGCGTGCGGCGGATCGGTACGCGCGTCGAGCCACACCCACCGCGCCTTGATGAACTCGCTCTTGCTCGACGCCATGAGCAAGAACTCGCGGGCGGTCGCCTCGCCGTCGCGGGCCCAGACCTCGGCCATGCCGCGCGCGAGCGCACGACCGAGCGCCGTCGCCTCGGCGCGCATCTGTTTGTCGAAGACCTCGCGCTCCCGGCGAAAATCGAAGAAGCCCTGGATCAACGCGACGATGGCAACCCCGACCACCAAGGCCGCGATGAACTTGCGGGTGAGTTTCATCCCTCCAAGCAGTTCTACCCGATCGGCGACCTCTACGGGCCCGAGGCTTCCTACCGCCATGTCAGCGGGACTCCTCGAAGATCAGCCGCACGGACCATCCGAGCACGCACATCACGTCTAAACCGTGAAGAAACCATGAATGCATGTGGCCCAAAACATGAAGAAACAACGGAGGTGACTCCCAAGACGATCCTCGTTCCCACCGATCTCGGCGAGGGCGCTGACGCAGCGCTCGAGTATGCGTGCGACCTCGCGCGACCGTTCGGCGCGCGGATCCACGTGGTCTCCGCGATCACGATCCCCACGCTCGGGGTGCCCGAGCTCGGTGTCGCGATGACCGGCTCGGTGATCGACGGCATGATGACCGACACGCTGCATGGTCTCGAGGCATTGATCGAACGCTACAAGCATCGCGGCGCGTTCGCGAAGCCGGTGCTGAAGAGTGGGGATCCGGTCGACATCATCAACGAGACCGCGACCGAGGTCGGCGCGGATCTGATCGTGATGACCACGCACGGTCGCACCGGCGTCGCGCGCTGGTTGCTCGGCTCGGTCGCCGAGATGGTCGTGCGCACGTCGCCGGTGCCGGTGCTGACGATCCACGTCGCTGAAAAACACGCTGCGGCGTAGTCTCGATCGGTGACTCGCGCCGAGATGGTCGAGCTGCTCCGACGCCGAGGCATCCGCGACGAGCGGGTCCTCGCCGCGTTTCTCCACGTGCCGCGCGAGGACTTCGTCGAGAGCAACGAGCCGTACGCGGATGCGCCGCTGCCGATCGGGCTCGGCCAGACGATCTCGCAGCCGTATGTCGTCGCGCTGACCGTCGAGGCTCTCGCGCTGCGCGGCGACGAGACCGTGCTGGAGGTCGGTACTGGTTCGGGCTACGCGGCGGCGATCCTCGCGGTGCTCGCGAAGCGCGTCGTGACCGTCGAGCGGCTCTGCGAGCTCGCACTCAGCGCCTCGGTCGTGCTCGAGCGCTATCCCAACGTCGAGGTCCATCACGCGGACGGCACGCTCGGCTGGGCCGCCGGGGCACCGTACGACGCGATCGCGGTCGCCGCGAATGCACCGCAACCGCCACCATCGCTGTTGCACCAGCTCGCGCTCGGCGGTCGCCTGGTGTTGCCGTTCGGTCCCGACGCCCATCAGCGGCTAGTGAAGATCACCCGCGGGCCCGAGGGCTTCGTGCATCACGATCTCGGCGGCGTGCGCTACGTGCCACTCGTCGGGCGTGAAGGCTGGCCGAGCTAGTACGCTCGCGCCATGCGATGGCTCGTGATCCTGTGCGTGGCATGTGCGTCGGCCCCGGCGCCGAAACCGGTGCCGAAACCGGGGGTCGCCGGTCCCCACACGACGAGCGCGGGCTCGTCGTTCATCGTACCCACGGGATGGACGGTCGCCGACACCGGTCCGATGACGGTGCTGACACCGAGGGACGCGGCGGATTCGCACGTCGTGTTGATCGAATCGACGAGTGGCGATCCGGACTCTGCGCGCGACGACGCCTGGAAGCTGTACCGGCCGGACTTCAAGCTGCCGATCGCGAAGACCGACGAAGCGAACGGTCGCAACGGCTGGCAGCAGACCCGGCAATACACCTACGAGCCGCCGCCCGACGCGGATCGCACGGTCGTGCTCACCGTCGCGTTCGCGAGCGGTCACTGGACGGTCGCGATCCTCGATGTCTCGAACGCGATCATGAACCTGCGCACCGACGACCTCAGCACGATCTTCGATCACCTGAAGCCGAAGTGACCTGCGACAGCGTTGCGACACCCGTTGCGACGTCGCTTTACCGGGGTGACGTGATCTAGAGTCCGCGCATGCGCAAGCTCGTGTGTGCGGTGCTGATCGCCGCGTGTTCCTCGTCGCCAAAGTCCACGACCGAGCCGGCGCTCCCGCCGACTCACTTCGATCCACCCGCCACGCCGCTCGAGCCGACGGTCGCCGTGCCGGCGATGACGGAGAACACGTTGACCGAAGACACGCCGTCGACCGACACCGATGGCAACACGTTCATCGCGCCGGCCGGGTGGAAGATCGGTGCGCGCGACACGCTGACGATCCTGACGGCGCCCGACAGCGACTCGCGGATCGCGATGTTCGACACCGCCGCACCGACGTCCGAGGCCGCCCGCGACGCGGCCTGGAAGGCGTACAAGCCCGACGCGAAGTGGCCGCTGCTGACGACGACGAAGGATCCCGATCGCAACGGGTGGTCGAAGGGTCAGGGGTACGAGTATCAGACCTCGCCGAACGAGAAGCGGATCGTCCAGATCGGCACGGTCTCGGCGAACCACCGCTGGCTCGCGGTCGTCGTCGACTTCGATCAGGCCGTCGCCGAGAAGCGCGGCGGTCAGATCGGGCTGATCTTCAGCAAGCTCTACCCGAAGGGCTATTCGAACGAATCGTTCAAGGGCAAGACCGCGGCGAAGCTCGACGCCGCGCACATCGACGCGATGAAGAAGTTCGTGACCGATGCCGAAGCGGTGACGCTCGTGCCCGGTGTGTCGTTCGGCTTGATCCAGGACGGCAAGGTCGTCTACGCCGGCGGCCTCGGCGCTCGCGAGCTCGGCAAGAAGGCCACCGTCGACAACAAGACGCTGTTCATGATCGCGTCGAACACGAAGCAACTGACGACGCTGATGCTCGCGAAGCTCGTCGACGCGAACAAGCTCAAGTGGGAAGACACCGTGACGTCGGTGTTGCCGACGTTCAAGCTCGGCACGGAGGAGGTCACCAAACAGGTTCAGGTCAAGCACCTGGTCTGCGCGTGCACCGGCATGCCGCGGCAGGACCTCGAGTGGTTGCTCGAGTGGAAAGGCTCGACACCGGAGTCGATCATGAAGTCGCTCGGCACGATGGTGCCGACGTCGAAGTTCGGCGAGTTGTTCCAGTACTCCAACTTGATGGCGGCGGCGGGTGGCTACACCGGCGGCCACGTCGCTTACCCGAAGCTGGAGCTCGGCGCGGCGTACGACAAAGCGATGCAGACGCTGGTGTTCGATCCCCTCGGGATGAAAGCGACGACCTTCGACTACGCGAAGGCGCTACGCGCGAATCACGCGATGCCGCACGGCATCGATGTCGACGGCCAGGCCGTGCGTGATCTGATGGAGGAGAACTACTCGATCATCTCGGCGCGACCGGCCGGCGCCGCGTGGAGCAACGTCGACGACATCCTGAAGTACGTCGCGATGGAGCTCGCGGAGGGCAAGCTCCCGAACGGCACGCAGTACATCTCGAGCGAGGCGCTCGACGAGCGCGAGAAGCCGAACGTCGCGCTCGGCGCCGATGCGACGTACGGCATGGGCCTCATGGTTCACACGAAGTACGACGTCCGCGTGGTCGACCACGGCGGCGACATGGTCGGCTATCACAGCGACGTGATCTGGATTCCGGAAGCCAAGGTCGGCGCGGTCGTGCTGACCAACGGCGACCTCGGCCCGATGATCCGCGACAACTTCCGCCGCAAGCTCCTCGAGGTGCTGTACGGCGGCAAGCCGGAGGCCGACGAGAACGTCGCGTCGGACGCGAAGAACTTCTTCAAGTCGCTCGAGGACGCTCGCAAGTTGCTCGCGGTCCCCGCGGATCCGATGGAGTCGAAGAAGCTCGCGGCGCACTACCACAGCGACGCGCTCGGCGAGATCCTCGTCACCCACACCCCGGGCGGCAAGACGATCTTCGACTTTGGCGAGTTCAAGTCGGACATCGCGTCGGTCAAGAACCCCGATGGCACGGTGACGTTCTCGGCGATCACGCCGGGTGCCGGCGCGAGCGACATGGTCGCGGGGATGGCCGGTGACAAGCCGACGCTGACCATGCGCGATGGCCAGCACGAGTACGTATTCACCGCGGTCAAGTGAAGCGCGCGACGAGGATCCCGATCCGTTGCCGGAACACGGCGACGGTCGGCACGTCGGCGTAGAGGCCCTCGAGCGCGAGGTCGAACACCTCGACGAGCTGCTTCGGCAGGAGCTTGCCGAGTAGCGCGCGCCACTTGCGCCGGTGGCGCTCGAGGGTCTCGGGGATCAGGTCCTCGCACGCTTGCCAGAACTCCTGCGCCATCGGCGCCCGATTGATCAGCTCGTAGGGCTCGACGCACACGATCTGGCAACTTCGTTCGAGCTTCTCCGCCTTCGAACCGGGTGTTGCCAGCGCGTCGAGCGCGCACCGCAACTGAGTCTCGAACACGTCGTCGTACAGCGCCGCGAAGATCGCACCCTTGTTCGGAAACTTTCGATACAGCAGCGGGCGCGACAGCTTCGCGGTCTTCGCGATGTCGTCGAGCGAGGTCTTGCCGTAACCGAACCGCAGGAAGCACGTCTTCGCGGCTTCGAGGATCTCCCGGCGGCGCGCGGCATCCCGTTCGACAGCAGATGGCACGGTTACAGATTGACATAAATCGTATCCTTTGTAACGTTTGCGTCGTGCCGAACTACCGCGTCCTCGCAGCAGTGGTGTTCACGTGTGCACTCGCGCGACCGGCCGCCGCCGACGATCCACCGTTCGTGATCGGTTCGCAGCCGGCGTGGCTGCTGCTCGGCGGCGTCACCACCGGCGGCACGATCGCGCTCGCCGACAAGGGCGCGTTCGTCGGCGGAGAGCTGTCGCTCGCGGTGTTGCGCGATGCCAACTTCGCGGGCGTGTACAGCGATGCGTACTACGACTGGGGCGCGAACGGCACCTACGTGACCGCCGGCGCCGAGCTCGGCCACAAGTTGTTCGGGCTCGACGGCGGCGTCGCGCTGCGGTTCGCGAACGGCGGCACCGAGGTCGGCATCGCCGGTCGGTTGACCGTCGGGATCGGCATGGTCGGCCTCTACGGGCGCTACCTGCACTTCGTCGACGTCATGGACAACGAGGACGTGGTGCAGATCGGCCTCGCGATCAAACTGCCGCTGTGGACCTCGGGAGGTCACTGATGAAGCTCGTCGTCAACGGTACGTCGGTCGAGGTTGCGGTCCCCGCCGAGACCCCACTGCTGTGGGTGCTGCGCGAAGAGGTCGGGTTGACCGGGACGAAGTTCGGCTGCGGCAAGGCGCTGTGCGGCGCGTGCACGGTGCACGTCGACGGCGCTCCGAAGCGCTCGTGCGTCACCCCGTGCGGCGATGTCGCCGACAAGCAGATCACGACGATCGAAGGCCTCGCGACCGGGGACGTGCTGCATCCCGTGCAGCAGGCCTGGATCGAGGAGAACGTCCCGCAGTGCGGCTACTGCCAGGCCGGCCAGGTCATGACGGCGGTCGTGTTGCTGAAGGCCAAGCCCCGACCGACCGACGACGAGATCGACGCGGCGATGAGCGCGAACCTGTGCCGGTGTGGGACCTATCCGCGGATTCGCAAGGCCGTGCACCGCGCGGCCGAGCTGATGGCAGGTGCGAAGTGATGATCGCGCGGCGCGACTTCCTGCAGGGCCTGCTCGTCGGCGGCGGCGCGCTCGCGCTCGCCGCGTGCGGCGGTGGCAATCGCCGAGCGTGGCGGATCCAACACGCCGATCAGACCGGCGACCTGACCGCGAACCTCTACATCACCGTGCTGGCGAATGGCCGGATCGCGCTGATCGTGAACAAGGCCGAGATCGGGCAAGGCGTGTCGACCGGCTACGCGACGCTGGTCGCCGAGGAGCTCGGCGTGCCGATCGATCACGTCGACGTGCACTACGCCGATTCGAACAAGGCGATGCGCACGAGCTCGATGTTGCAGATCACCGGCGGCTCGACGAGCACGCTGGAAGCGTACGTGCCGTTGCGACGAGCGGCCGCGTCGGCGCGCGAGATGTTGATCGCGGCTGCCGCGGCGACCTGGAAGGTCGCGCCGAAGGACTGCCGCGCCGTCGACGGCCACGTCGAGCACGGCAGCGACAAGCTCGCGTTCGGCGAGCTGACGAAGCAAGCGGCGCGCATGCCGGTGCCGGAATCGCCGCGGCTGAAGACCGCGAAGGAGTTCACGCTGATCGGCAAGGTCGATCGCCGCGTCGACGCGCGCGGCAAGATCGATGGCACCGCGCAGTTCGGCATCGACGTCAACGTCCCGAACATGGTCAACGCGTTCGCGATCCACGGCCCGGTGTTCGGTGCGAAGCCGCTGACCGTGAAGGCGGACGCGGCGAAGCGCCGGCCCGGCGTGATCGACGTGCTGGCGTTCCCCTGGGGCGTCGCGATCGTCGCCGACAAGTTCTGGCAGGCGCGCGCCGCCGCCGCCGAGGTCGAGATCACCTGGGACAAGGGTCTGGTCGCCGGGCTCGACACCGCCGTGATGCAGAAGGCGATGCGCGAGGCCGAGCGCGACGGCCAGGTCGAGCGAGAGAACGGCGATGTGGGTCGCGCGCTCGACCATGCGGAGATCAAGATCGGCGGCACGTACGAGGCGCCGTATCTGGCGCACGCGACGATGGAACCGCAGAACGCGACCGCCAGCGTCGTCGGCAACCAGGCCACGATCTGGGTGCCGTCGCAGAGCCCGACCGCCGTGCAGGCGTTCGTCGCCGACGCGTGCGGCCTCGACATGGACGAGATCATGGTCCACATCACGCTGTGCGGTGGTGGCTTCGGTCGCCGCGCGGTCGCCGACATCTCGGCGCAAGCCGCGCAGATCTCGCAGCGCGTGAACCGGCCGGTCAAGCTGGTGTGGACGAGAGAGAGCGACATGACGCAGGCGTGGTACCGGCCGGTCTACGCCGTGAAGTTCGAGGGCGCGGTCCACGCCGGCAAGGTCACCGGCGCGCGGATCCACTCGATCTCGCAATCGATCGCGCTGTCGAGCAAAGGCTTGTTCGGCGCGGCGTTGTCGCGGTTGCCCGGTCCGGTGATGAACATGCTGCGCGATGCCGCCCTCGCGGTGTTCTCCACGAACTCGCTCGGCGACATCTTCGCGTCCGAGGGCATCACGAACACGCCGTATCGCTTCGACAACTTCGAGCTTTCGGAACAGCCGGTGCAGACCAAGCTGCCGGTCGCGCCGTGGCGCTCGGTCGGCAACTCGGTCACGGGCTTCGTGATGGAGAGCATGATCGACGAGCTCGCCGTCGCCGCGAACCAGGATCCCTTCGCGCTGCGCCGCGCGCTGTTACCGCCGAACAGCAAGCAGACCCGCGTACTCGATCGGATCGAGCAGCTCTCGAGCTGGGGCACGCCACCGGAGCGCGGCGTCGCGCGTGGACTCGCGCGGCACTTCGCGTTCGGCACCGAGGTCGCGCAGGTCGCCGACGTCGCGCTCGTCAACAACCGGATCAAGGTCAAGCGCGTGTACTGCGTCGTCGAGTGCGGCATCGTCGTCAACCCCGACATCGTCAAGGCGCAGATGGAAGGCGCGATCATCTTCGGGCTGTCCGCCGCGCTCGATCAGGAGATCACGCTCGTCAACGGCGTCGTCCAGCAGCGCAACTACGACACGTTCCCGGTGCTCCGCATGTTCGAAGTGCCGGAGATCATCGTCGAGATCCTACCGAGCGAGGAGCATCCGACCGGCGTCGGCGAACCCGGCCTGCCGCCGATCGCTCCCGCCGTCGCGAACGCGCTGTTCCGGCTGACCGGCGTGCGGTTGCGCCGGATGCCGTTACAGCGCGCGTGGAACGAGCGAGGTGCATCGTGAAAACCGTCGTCATGTTGTTGCTCGTCACCACCGCGATCGTCGTCGCGCAACCGAGCGCCGACAAGGTCGACCTCGGCAAGCGGGCGTTCGTCGACGTGGTGAAGGTGCTGCAATCGCCGCGCTGCATGAACTGCCATCCGAACGGCGACCGGCCGCTGCAGACCGACAAGAACGTGCCGCATGCGCAGAACATCTCGCGCAAGTCGATCGCGGCCGGCGTGCCGTGCTCGACGTGCCATCAGGATCACAACTCCGAGGCGGTCGGCGTCGCGGCCGGTCCACCGGGGGCACTGCACTGGAACTTGCCGCCCGAGGCGACGCCGATGGTGTTCCAGGGCAAGACCGCGACGCAGATCTGCGAGCAGATGAAGGATCCGAAGCAGAACAACGGCAAGACGCTCGCGCAGTTGCTCGAACACGCGAAGAGCGATCCGATCGTGCTGTGGGGCTGGAACCCGGGCGGCAAGCGCACGCTGCCGCCGATGTCGCACGACGCGTTCGTCGCCGCGTTTCAGGCCTGGGTCGGCGGCGGCGCGGCCTGTCCCTGAGCCTTCTGCGGAATGAACGACATCGCGCGCTCGGCGAGGGCGGTGATCGTGAGGCTCGGGTTGACGCCCAGGTTCGCGCCGACCGCCGCGCCGTCGACGACGTAGAGATTCTGATAGCCGTAGACCCGGTGCTGCGCGTCGATCACGCCGGACTCGGCATCCTTGCCCATCACGCAGCCGCCGATGCAGTGCGCGGTCATCGGCAGATCGAACAGGATCTCGGTGCTCAACGTGATCGCGATGCCGCCCATCTCCTTCGCGGCGCGCTCGGCGAACGCGTTCGCCTGCGGGATGTTCGTCGGGATCCGCTGGCCGTGGCTGGTCAATAACTTCGTGAACGGCCAGTACCACCGGCGCTGCAGCCGGAACTTCAGCGTCGCGTCGAGCGTCTGCATCACGAGGAAGATCAGCGTCTGCGTCGCGAACCCGAACGGCCATCCGGCGCGGAAGAACGTGATCGGATGGCGGAACGCCGCACCGATCCAGGCGGCGATCCGCTTCCAGCCCTTGCCGTTGACGAGCATCGTCGCCATCAGGCCCAGCACGTCCGAGCCCTTCGAGTAGCGGGTCGCCTCGATGTGCGTGAATCGATCGAGATAGATGCCCGAGCCGATCGCGATGCCCTTCGACATGTCGAAGCGATGACCGGGAAACCGCACGCCGATCAGCGATTCGGCATTCGTGCGGACGTCGGCGCCGAGCTGCGCCGAGACGTTCGGCAGGTGCTCGCGATTTCGCATCAACAGATCCATCGTACCGAGCGCCGACGCGGCGAGCACGACATGGCGCGCGCGGATCACCCGCTTGTGCTTGAACAGGCGCGCGGTCGAGCTCTCGACGTGGACGTCGTAACCATCCGCCCCACCCTCGCGCGGCACGAGCTCGGTCACGCGGGTCTCGGCGAGCACCTGGGCGCCGCGCTTCTCCGCGAGATAGAGATAGTTTTGATCGAGCGTGTTCTTCGCGCCATACCGGCAGCCGACCATGCAGCCACCGCAGCCGATGCAGCCGCTGCGCTCGGGCCCGTCCCCGTCGAAGTACGGATCGGCGTGCTTGACGCCCGGGCCGTCGCCGAAATACACGCCGACGTCGGTCTTGTAGAAGGAATCGCCGATGCCCTGGCTCTCGGCCATCTGCAACAACACGCGATCGGCATCGCCGAGGATCTTGTTCTCGGTCACGCCGAGCATCCGCCGCGCGGTCGCGTAGTGCGCCGGCATCTCGCGCTGCCACTCGGCGAGGCCGCGCCAGGACCCTTCGTTCCACACCGTGTCGGGCGGCGACAACAACGTGTTCGCGTACGTGATCGATCCGCCACCGACCGCGTTGCCGCACAGGATCACGACGTGGCGAAACGGCCGCATGTTGTAGAAGCCGTAGAGCCCGAGTCGGGGGCGCCACATCCAGCGCCGCAGGTTCCACGTGGTCTTGGGAAAGTCTTCTGGGCGCCACCGCTTTCCCATCTCGATCACGGCGACCGAATAGCCCTTCTCCGCCAGCCGCAGCGCCGAAACGCTACCGCCGAATCCAGAACCCACCACGACGTAGTCGTAGTCAACGTCGGTCACCTGCGCACTATATGATCCGGACGTAGCCCGCGCTCGTAGTTGTGGGCGTGAGGGAACCGCAAGGGCCCGTTGGCGGCCCGGTCGATCCAGCGCAGCCGCTGGCTCGTATCCCCTCGTTTGCCCGAAAGGACTGCCTGTGAAGTCATTTGCCCTCCTCGCGCTCGCGTTCGCGTCTGCCTGCCACCGTCACCAGCCGGCGCCCGCGCCCGCGGTGGCCGAAGCACCGGTGGTGGCCGAAGAGAAGATCGGTCAACCGGGAACGCTCGACACCGGCACGCTCGCTCAGCTGCCGAACATGCTCGGCGGTGAGGCGAAGGATCGCCCGGCCGCGACCAAGGTCTCGATCGAGCACCTGTTCAGCGCGCTCGATGCCAAGGGCATCAAGCTGGTCTCGCAGCATCAAGTGCTCGCGGCCGCGGCGGCGGCTTCGTATTGCTCGCTCGGCGTCACCAAGGACACGGTCGCGATCGCGGTCTGCGAATACCCGACCCACGAGCAGGCGGTCGCCGGCGCAAAGATGATGAACGAGCGCTACGCGAAGCTCACGCCCGACGCGGTCCGCGAGGTCAACGGCAACACGCTGGTCACCGTCGCGAACGCGTCGCACCACCGCGACGTGCGCGACCAGGTCCTCGAGACCTTCAAAGCTCTGTAAGCAACAACCACCAAGAGGGAATGCCGGATGAAACGCAAGAATCGAAATCGTTTGCTAGGTGGCGCGCTCGTCGCCGCCACGGCGCTGGCGCCGACCGCCAGTATGGCTTCGTCTCACCGCGAGGCTCCGTTCATCACCAAAAATCCAAAGGTCGATGGCACGGACTTCTACATGTTCCAGAGCTACGAGACCGCGCCGTCGAACCGCGCCGGATACACGACGCTGATCGCGAATTATCAGCCGCTCGAAGACACCTACGGCGGTCCGAACTACTTCAACCTCGACCCCGACGCGCTCTACGAGATCCACGTCGACAACGACGGGGACGGCATCGAAGATCTGACGTTCCAGTTCGACTTCGATCTCGACCTCGCCAACAACGGCACCGGCGTCGAGCTACCGATCGGCGGCAAGCAGATCAACATTCCGCTCCAGGTCGCGGGCGCGCTCGCGAACCCGAACGACCCGAATCAGAACGTGCTCGAGTCGTACACGCTCGGCCTGGTCCGCGGCCCGCGCCGTGCCACCGCGGCGACGCTCGCGACGAACCTGTCGAACAACACGACGACGTTCGCGAAGCCGTTCGATAACGCCGGCACCAAGACGATCGCGAACTACGACACGTACTCGCAGAAGTTCATCTACAACTTCGACGTCCCCGGCTGCACACCGACGGGCATCACCGCCGGCACGCACGGTCGCGTGTTCGTCGGTCAGCGCAAGGAAGGCTTCGCCGTCAACCTCGGCGAGATCTTCGACCTCGTGAACCTGCGGGTGAGCGCGCTCGGCGTCAACACGCCCGCCGCCTCGGCCGACCTCACCGGCGCCGCGGACCAGCCCGGGCACAACGTGACCGCGGACGCCGCGGTGACCTCGATCGCGCTCGAAGTTCCGACCTCGTGCCTCGTCAAGGACGGCGCGCACCCCACGATCGCGGGTTGGACGACCGCGAGCATGCGCCAGGCGCGCGTGCTCAACCCGACCGCGACGTTCAAGAACCCGTCGCGCGAAGGTGGTCCGTGGGTCCAGGTCTCGCGCCTCGGGATGCCGCTGGTCAACGAGATCGTGATCGGCATCAAGGACAAGGACAAGTTCAACGGCAGCGAGCCGAAGAACGACGGCCAGTTCGCGGACTACGTCACGAACCCGTCGCTGCCGATCCTCGTCGAGCTCGTCTACGGTGCGACCGGCATGCTCGCGCCGACGGCGTATCCGCGCACGGATCTCGTCGCCGCCTTCTTGAACGGCGTGCCGAACGTCAACACGCTGAGCACCACGCTGTACGAAGCGCTGCGGCTCAACACCGCGCTCGGGCCCGTCCCGCCGGGGATGCAAAACCCGCTCGGTGCGGCGACGTGTTTCACCGCGCCGGTGAACGACACGGTCGGCCCGACGCTCAACACCGGTGCCGGTTGTGATCCGGGCTTCCCGAACGGTCGCCGTCCCGGTGACGACGTGGTCGACATCGAGCTCCGCGTCGCGATGGGCTTCCTGCTCGACAAGAACCACGCGCCGCTGCGCGCGGCTCCGCTCGTCGATGGCGCCGCGGTGAGCGCGTCGCAGTTCGTGAACGCGTTCCCGTACCTCCAGTCGCCCACCCCGGGGTCGCCGTGAAGAATGCGTTCTAGTGGATCTTCTCGTTGATCAACGCGCGCAGTGACTTGAGGTCGAACGGTTTCTCGATGTGCCGCCCTGGTTCGAGCGTATCGAGGAACTGACGGGCCGTCTCCGTGAAGGCGCCGCCGGTGACGAAGATCATCTTCTGTGCGAGAGCGGGGTCGAGCTTCGTCACGGCGGCGTAGACGTCCATCCCGGTGATCTGCGGCATCATCAGGTCACACACGATGGCGTCGTAGTTACGGTCGCGCATGAGCATATCGATCGCGTGGCGTGCGCTGGTCGTGCCGTCGACTTCGTGGTCGTGCTGCATGTAGCGCTTGATCGCCTGGACTAGCGAGTCTTCATCGTCGATCACGAGGATGCGGCCGCGACGGGTGGCCTTCATCGGCAGCGGAATCTGTGTGGTGACCGGCGGCAACTGCGCCGAGGCGATCGGCAGGCGCACGCGGAACGTGGTGCCCTTGTTGACCTCGGTCACGAAGTCGAGGTTGCCGCCGAGGCCGCTGATGATGCGATGGGAGATGGCGAGGCCGAGGCCGGTGCCGACGCCCGCCGGCTTGGTCGTGTAGAACGGCGTGAACAACCGGCGCTGCACTTCCGCCGGGATGCCGGTGCCGGTGTCCGAGACCGAGACCACGACCTCGCCGTTGTCGACGGCCGTCGTGATCTTGATCTGGTTCTTCTCGTAGTTGCCCTCGGGAATCGCCTGCACCGCGTTGACGATCAGGTTGAGGAAGACCTGACCGAGCCGGCCTTCGTTCGCGTCGACGCGGGGCACCGCGCCGTAGACCTTCACGACCTTCGCGCGATGACGGATCTCGTTCTGCGCCATCCGCAACGTCGACTCGAGCACCTTCTCGACGTCGACCGCGCCACGGCGATCCTCCTGGGCGCGAGAGAACACCTTCAGGTCGCGCACGATCTCGCGCACGCGATCGGCCGACATCCGCGCGTCGTGGATCTCCTCGACGAGATCGGGCGGCAACGAGATCGTCTTGCCGAGCTCGATCACGTCGTGCTCGGCCATGTCGAGGTTCGCGATCACCGCGGCGAGCGGGTTATTGATCTCGTGCGCGACGCCGGCCGCGAGCGTGCCGACCGACGCCATGCGATCGGCGAGCATCAACTGCATCTCGGTCTGCTTCTTGTCGGTGACGTCGCGCTCGACGATCACGACCCCGGTCGCCTTGTCCTGACTCTTGACGACGCCGATGCGCACCTGGAACCAGCCGACGCTGCCATCGCCGCGCAGCGCGTGGAGCTCGATCTCGAGCGGCTTACCGTGCTTGATCACCGCGTCGAACGCCGCGCGCGCACGCAGGGTCTGGTCCGCCGTGATCCGCTCGAACCAGTTCGTCCCGCGCATCTGCTCGACGGTGAGCGGCGGATCGGTGCGATTGATGAAGCCGATGTTGCCGTCGAGATCGAGCTGCATCACGACATCGGGTGCGCTCTCGACCACGGCCTCGAGCACGGCCGCATGCTGCTCGGCCTTGGCTTCAGCGGCCTCGAGCGCCGCGTACGCGCCCGCGAGCGTGAGCACCTGGCTGATCTGCGTCGCGACGCCCTGCGCGAACACGCGCCAATCTGCTTCGTCGAGATCGCGCTCGCGCGACACCATCATCAGCGCGCCGAGCGGTCCCTCGGTGTTCGACAGCGGGACGATCAAGATCGCCCTCGCGCTGGCGTCCGCGAGCAGTTGCACCGAGTTCGGGATCTCGGCGCCACCCTTGATGTACAGCGTCGAGCCCGAGTTGATGACGTCGCGCAGGACGGCCTCGCGACCGAAGAAGGTCTCGAGCGGTTCCTTGGTCGGGATGTCGGCGCCGAGCATGCGTACGCGCAACACGTCGCCTTCGACGAGGAACAGCCCACCGAACGAGACTCCGCCGGCATCGAAGCAGCTCGCGATCGCTTCGTCGAGTGCGACATCGACATCGCGATCGCGCAGCACCGCCTCGGCGATCCCGGTGAGCACGGTGAGCTCGGAGGCGAGCGAGCTGCACCGCTTCGCGAGGCCGGTGTTGAGCATCACCTGCCGCTCGAGTTGACGGAACACGCGGCGATTGCGCTCGCGCTCGAGCTCGGGCAGCAGCTCCGGCGACGGCGTGATCGGGCCGGCGTTGTCCTCGGCGAGCGTGTCGCGCAACACCTCGATCAACGCCGCCAGATCGGGCGTCCGCAGCACCAGGTCGTTCGCGCCGGCGCGGCGCGCGAGCGTGCGGTCCGAGGACTCGATGTAGCTCGAGGTCACGAGCACGAGCGGGACCGATCGCGTGTCGGGGTCCTGGCGCAGCGCCATCGCGAGCCCGAAGCCGTCGAGCTCCGGCATCATCACGTCGGAGACGACCGCGTCGGGCATTCGGCGGCGGATCGCGGCGAGCGCGGAGACACCGTCGGCGACCGATTCGACCTCGAAGCCGAGCCGAGCGAGCCGGAAGGTCGCGAGCTTGAGCTGGATCGGATCGTCATCCGCGACGACCAGACGCCGGTTCGCACCGAACTTCTCGGAGCTCTTGAGCGCCTGCGGGAGGTGCGCCTCGACGAGCGGGACCAGGCGCGACGGGGCGATCGGTTTGGGGATGATGTCGTCGAAGCCGACGTGCGAGACCCGCGCCTCGTCGAGCTTCGAGACGAACCCCGAGAACGCGAGGATCGAGACGTCACCGACCGCGAGATCGCGCAGCTCGCCGACCAGGACGAAGCCGTCCGCGTCGGGCAGCATGAGATCCTGCAGCACCACGCGCGGATTCTCGGACTTCATGAGCTCGCGCGCGGTCTTGCCGTCGGCTGCCTCGATGACTTCGTAGCCACTGCGGACCAGGGCGTTGCGAACCATGCGCCGGGTCGCCGAGTTGTCGTCGACGACCATGATCTTGTGCGGGGTCACGACCTCCGCTCCATCCGCGCCACTTGCTTGGCGATCACGTCGGGCAGCGTGCGCGTATCGATCGGCTTGGTCACGTAGTCGTCGCAGCCGGCCGCGAGCGCCTTCTCGTGGTCGCCCTTCATCGCGTAAGCGGTGACCGCGATGATCGGAATCGCGCGCGTCGCCGGGTCGCTCTTCAAGCGCCGCGTCAGCTCGAGGCCGTCGATGCCTGGTAGCTGGAGATCCATCAAGATGACCGTCGGCCGCTTTGCCCCAATTGCGAGGAGTGCTGTTTCCGCATCGCCGGCGGTGTCGACCTCGTAGCCGTGCGCCTTGACGAGGAATGTCACCAACTTCAGATTGGTGGGATTGTCATCGACGATCAAGATCCGCGTCATTCACCACTCCCCACCGGCACCTGAGGCCTACCCGGCCGCACGCCCGCACGCTCGAGCGCGCCGAGCAGCGCGTCGCGATTCAGGGGCTTTCTCAGGATGTCGCTGACGGCCATCGCCGTCTTCACGTCGGGAACGATCGTCACCACGATCACGGGCGTATCGCGGAGCCAGCCGCCTACACGCAGCGTATCGAGGACATCGAGGCCGCTCATGTCGGGCAGCAACAGATCGAGCGTGACGGCGTCGAAGTAGCGCTCCTTGCAACGGGCGAGTGCATCGGCACCGGTGCGCGCGATCTCGAAGCCGTAGCCGACGCCTGCCAGCGTACTCGCGATCAGCTCGCGATCACGATCGTCATCTTCGACGATCAGGATGGTTCGCTCGCCGGTACGGTTGCGCGCCGTCGAGGTACGGGAAACGGTGGGCAGCACGATCGCGCTTTGCCGCGGCAACACCGCGTGGAACGTGCTGCCGAGTCCGGGCTCCGAGCACACGCCGACGGTTCCGCCTTGCGCCTCGACGAGCCGGCGCGAGAGGGCGAGCCCGAGGCCGGTGCCCTGATGGCGCTTCGCCGTGCCCTGCTCGAGTTGTTGAAACTCGACGAACAGTCGCCCGAGATCCGACGCGGCGATGCCGACGCCGGTGTCCTCGACCTCGAGCCGAAACGTGGCCTCGTCGGCCGCGATGCAACGCACGATCACGCGGCCGTTCTCCGGCGTGAACTTCAGCGCGTTCGACAGGTAGTTGTACGCGACCTGTTTGAACCGACCCGGATCGAGCACGATGTCGGTCAGCGTCGGATCGACGTCCGACTCGACGGAGATCCGCTTGGTCGCAGCCGTGGTGCGCGTGAGCGAAACGATCTCGTGCACGAGCTTGCCGAGGTCGACCGCCTCGGGCCGGAAGTCGAGCTTGCCGGCCTCGACCTTCGCGAGATCGAGGACGTCGTTGATCAGTTGCAGGAGGTGGCGACCACTCGCGAGGATGTCGCCGAGGAACTCGTGATGCTCCGGCGAGCTCGTGGGCACTTGGCCGTCGTGCAGCAACTCGGAGAAGCCGATGATCGCGTTGAGCGGTGTCCGCAGCTCGTGCGACATGTTCGCGAGGAACTCGCTCTTGAGGCGGTTCGCTTCCTGGATCCGTCGATTCTGGAGCTCGAGCTCGATCGTGCGCTGGCGAATCTCCTCGAGCTTGCGGCGCTCGCGCAGATCGATCACCGTGAGGCGGACGAGCCGATGCTGATCACCGGCGAGTCGAACGAGATGGACCTCGGCGGGAATCTCCTCGCCGTCGAGGTTGCGCGCCAGCCACTCGAACGGAGACAGCTCCGCACCCTCGCGCAGGCGCAACAGCACGTCGGTCGCGACCTCGAGCGTGTCGCGGCCATCGGCGAGCTTCACGGCGCTGAGCTCGATGAAGTTACAGGCCCGAAGCTGCTCGACCGAGCGACCGTAGAGCTTCACCGCCGCGGCATTCGCGTCGCGGATCTTCAGGTGATCGAGATCGAACGTCAGCAACGCCTCGGGCGCGCGCTCGAACGCCGAGCGATAGCGCTCCTCGCTGAGCCGCAGCTCGCGCTCGAACGCGATCCGCCGGCGCAGCTCGGCCGCTTCGCGCAGCGCGCGTTCGATCGCCGGCACGAAGCGCATCGGCCGATCCTTCGACAGAAAATCGAGGGCGCCCGCGCGCATCGCGGCGATCGCTTCGTCCTCGTTCGGCGTCCCCGAGATCACGATGCACGGCAGCCCATCGCCGTGCGCGACGACGGTCTCGATCGCTTGCAGCCCACCGAAACCCGGGAGTAGCCAATCCGTGATCAACAGATCCCACGGCTGCTCGAGCGACTTCGCGAGCTCGCTCGCCGACGTCACGCGCTCCGAGACGACCTCGTAACCGCCGCGTCGCACTTCGCGAAGCAGGATTCGATAATCGTCATCGGCGTCCTCGACGACCAACAACCGTAGACGTTTCGACTCTTCGGACACCTATGAACCAGCCCCTAAAAGCAATGATATCACGTTGTTTTAGTAAATTAGAACGTTAAGCATGAGACGCGGCTAGCTCCGGCTAGCTCAGAAAATTCGAGATGGCCGCGGTCACGCGAGTGGGTTCTTCGACGGTCGACGAGTGACCCGCTCGAGGAATGACCTCGAGCCGGGAACCCGCGATCGCCGTGCGCAAGCGCTCGGCCTTCGGCAGCGGCGTCGCGACGTCTTCATCACCGACCATGATCAATGTAGGTGCGTCGATCCGGTCGAGCTCGTCGAAGATCGGCGCCCGGTCGATGACGCCGTTGACCGCGCGCCAGATGTCTCTGCGCTGGCTCATCGTCGCGGTGTAGGTGGCGACGTCCGCCCGCCGGTTCGGATCGCCGAGGATGGTCCGCCCGAGCATGATCTTCGCGACCTGCTTCGAGACCACGCGAGGGCCGAGCGTCCGGACGACCGCCGTCAGCGTGCGATAGCGGCCGATGTTCTCGATCGGCTCGGGGTCCGCTGACGTCTCGATCAGGATCAGCGACCGCACCAGCTCGCGACGCCGCGCGGCCACGCGCATCGCGACGAAGCCACCCATCGAGAGCCCCGCGAAGTGCACCGGTCCGGTGTCGAGCTTCGCGAGCAGTGCGACGGCATCTTGTGCGACGAGCTCCATGCCGATGCACTTACGGTGGTCGGCCGCGCTGCGGCCCTGTCCACGGTGGTCCCACGCGATGCAGCGATATTTCGACCGCAACGCGGCGATCTGCGGCGCGAACAGCGTCGTGTCCCAGAGCAGTCCGTGACTGAACACGATCGTCTCGCCGGACGAGCCGGGACCGGTGTCCTCGACGTAGAGCGACGTGTCGTTGACCTCGAGGGTAGAGCCCACGGCGTGAGTCTCGCACTACCGTTTGGCGGCGCGTCGCGGATCGGGTCGAGATCGTCCTGGCTTACCGTTATCGATAATACCCTGATATTCTTGGCCTACGTGTGCGAGCTCCTCGGCATGGAATGCAATGTCCCGACGGACATCGTGTTCTCGTTCTCGGGTCTGGCGCTGCGCGGCGGTGCCAAAGGGCCGCACGCCGATGGTTGGGGGCTCGCGCTCTACGAAGGCAACGCCGTCCGCTCGTTCCTCGAACCGCATGCCGCGGCGAGCTCGATGCTCGCGACGTACGTGCGCGCGAATCCGATCAAGACGCTGCTCGCGATCGCGCACGTTCGCAAGCGCACGCGCGGCAAGGTCACGCTCGCGAACACGCATCCGTTCACGCGCGAGCTGTGGGGACGCAGCTGGACGTTCGCGCACAACGGCACCGTGAAGAAGCTCGAGCGGCTCGCGCTCGGCCGGTTCGAACCGATCGGCAATACCGATAGCGAAGTCGCGTTCTGCGCGCTGCTCGCGGCGCTGCAGAAGAAGTTCCCGGCGTACCCGCACGATCCGCGCGCCCTGTGGCAAACGATCGCCGACGTGTCGACGAAGATCGGCAGCGAGGGCACGTTCAACTTCTTGCTCGGCGACGGCAAGCATCTGTACGCGCGCTGCGCGACCAAGCTCGCCTACGTGATCCGCAAGGCGCCGTTCTGCCAGGCGACGCTCGCCGACGACGACGTCACGGTGAACTTCGCCGAGGTCACGACGCCGAACGATCGCGTGGCCGTCGTCGCGACCGTGCCGCTGACGCGCGACGAGGCCTGGACGATCGGCACGCCGGGTCAGTTGTGGGTGTTCAAGGGCGGCGCCTTGCGAGCGACGCTCTAGCATGCGGGCTCTCGCGCTCCTGGTGATCGCGTCGTGCGCGAGCGCGCCGCGTTGCGAGCTCCCGGCGAAGGCCGCCGGTGCGCCGTTCTTGTGGAAGGTGCACAAGCCGGGCGGTGCGATCGTCTGGCTGTACGGGACGATCCACGTCGCCGGCATCGCGGCCGTGCCGGCCTCGGCGATCGCGGCGCTCGACAGTGCGCAACGGTTCGCCTCGGAGCTCGGCGACGTCGAGCCCGACGCCGACAAGGTCGGCGAGCTCGCGCGGCTGCCGTTCGGTCAGGTCTTGGATCAGTTGCTGCCGGCCGACGATTGGTACGACCTGGTCGATGCGATGCGCGGCACGATGAAGGAGGACGACCTGCGCCATGCGCGACCGTGGTTCGCGATGACGCGGTTGACGTTGAAGCTCGCGCCGTCGCCGAAGCCCTCGATGGACGATGCGTTGACCGATCACGCGAAGGATCACCACCTGGCGGTCGATCATCTCGAGACGTGGGACGCCCAGATGCAGGCGCTCGTCGACGGTGTGAACGTCGCGGATCTGCAGCAGGCGATCCACCTGCGCAACACGCTCGGCTGCGAGGTCGACAAGATGCGCGCGCTCTACGACAACGGCGATGCGATCTCGCTCGAGCCGCTGCTCGTGCCGCGCGATCAAGCGACGATCATCGACGCGCGCAACGCGAAGTGGCAGGTGCAGATCGAGACCTACGCCGCGAGCGGCGGCGCGTTCATCGCGGTCGGGCTAGGTCACTTACTGGGGGACCACGGGCTGGTCGCCGTGTTCGGGCGCGCCGGGTACAGCGTCGAGCGGGCAGAACGTCACCGGTAGCAGGTTCGCCGGGTTGGCCTTGACGAGCGTGCAGGCACGCGCGCGAGCGGCGTTGGCCTCGTCGGAGGTGTCGCGGAGTGCGGTCGCGAGCAGCCACCACGCACGCCAGTCCTCCGGGTTCGCCTGTGCGGTCGCGCGCGCATCGGCGACCGCGATCGTCTTGGTCTGCTCGAAGTCGATCAACCGCAACATGACGTTGGTCGGATCGGCCGCGAGCGCGTGATGCGCGGCCGGGCTGTGCTCGTGAAAGGCGTAGGACAGGAACGCCCGCGCGGCGATGATCTCGGTCTCGGCGAGCACGCGCTGCGCGATCTCGGGCTGGACCAGCGAGACCTTGTAGTTCCACACCTGATGGCGACCCTGGATCATCCACGTGCGCAGCGCGCGATCGATGTCGCTCGGCGGAAGGTTGAAGACGTCCCACGCGCGCGGGTTGTTGTTCGCGAGCTCGTCCTCGAAGCGCACCAGTTGATCGGGATGCGTGTTCGCGAGGTACGAGAACAGGAGCGCGGACGTCATGTAGAACGCGTGATCGCGGCACGTGTACGCCTTGCACGCGAGGAGCTGCTCGCCGGGGACGAGCTGCAGTTGCCGCGTGGCGGTGACCTGGAGCGGCAGCGGCTGGCCGACCACGACCGAGGCCTTGTCGACATCGAGGATCACGGTCTCGAAGAACTCGGCGAGGCCCTCGGCGAACCACACCGGTTGCTTGTGGACCGCGACCGCCGAGATCACGTGCGAGAGCTCGTGCGTGACGACGTGAATGCTGCGCTCGTCGGGCTCGGCGGACAGCACGATGATCGGGATCATCAGCGGGTTGTCCTCGGGGATCGCGAACGCCTGGAACATGTCGGGGACGTACGCGTTGACCTCGGCCCGATCGCGCAGGCCGAGCACGAAGGTGCGGCCCTCCGGCGAGCGACTCGGAAACGCGACGCCGAAGATCACCTGGTGGAGATATTCCATCTCGCGGATCAGCTCGCCGCCGCGCGCGAGCGACGCGTCGGTCCACAGCGTGAAGTGCTCGCTCTGGAGCTCGACCCATGCGGGGCCGCCGCGGCTCGGCAATTCGGGCACCGCGGCGCCGCAGGCCGCGAGCAGGACGAATGCGAGGCTCCGCATGACGCGACGATACGCTAGATTGCGGCATGGACTTTCTCGCTGCGCTCGACGAAGACCGCGCGAACCGCCTTGCCCCGATCACGGGCGCGGGTCGCATGTCCCTGACAGCCGAGCTCACCACCGACGCGCAGAGGCTGCTGCAGGTCGCGCTGACCAACGAGGTCAACGTCGCCGAGCTCGCGGCGCTGTGGGTCGCGACGACACCGGAGCTCGACGTCAAGCTCGCGTTCGCGCGCCAGGCCGGCGACGAAGCGAACCACTTCAACCTGGTCGCCGCACGGCTGACCGCGCTCGGGTTCGACACCTCGGCGTATGCACCGCCGCCGCCGAACGCGTTGTTCGAGTACCTGCGCGGACTCGCGACGACGATCGAGCGCCTGGCCGCCGGATTGTACGCGCTCGAAGCGATCGCCTACGCGGTCAACGAGAACTTCATGGCGTTCTGCGAAGCCCGCGGCGATCACGAGACCGTGCGGATCTATCGCGAGTACATCCAGCCCGACGAGCGCGGTCATCACGAGCTCGGCAAGCAGTTGCTCGCGAAGTACGCGGTGACGGCGGCGGACCAAGCGGTCGCGCAGGCGACGACCGCGCGCGTGTTCGAGCTCGCGGCGAAGACCCGTGCGGTGGCAGCCGAGAAGCTCGGCGCCGCCTGTTTTCCCGGCTGCTGAGCTATTCCCGAACGAAGTCGATGAAGCCCTTCGTGGGCGCCGTGTCGACGAGGCGGACGCGGACCTTGTCGCCGACGTCGAGGCCGTTCTCGTTGCGCACGATCCGGCCTTCGGCGGGCGGATGGAACAGCCGCACGAACACGCCCTTGTCGGAGACGCCCGTGATGATGCCGTCGAACGATTCACCGATCCGCGGCGTCAGGTACTGCGCGGCGACGACCTTGCGCATCGTGCGCTCGACCTTGCGAGCGGCGTTCTCGCGTTCGGTGCAGTGATCGGCGAGCGTCTGGAGCTCTTGATCGGAGTACGCCGGCTCCGCGCCCCGCGCTGCGGTCTTCAACAGCCGCTGCGTGATCAGATCGGGATAGCGGCGGTTCGGTGCGGTCGAGTGCGAGTAGTCGTCGACCGCGAGCCCGAAGTGGCCGAGGTCGGGCTCGTTCGCGCGTTGCAGCGCGTAGACGCCCGGGCCGAGCAGCTTCACGATCGAGAGCGACAGATCGGCGAACGTGTCGGGCGCCGCGGCGCGCTGTGCGGTGATGAACGCCGACAGCGCCTTCGCATCGGGCTCGACCGGCAGCTTCGTTCCGAGCGAGCCCGCGAGCTCGACGATCCGATCCCAGCGCTTCGGCTTCGCGACCACGCGGCGCATCGACGACCGCTTGAGGTTCTCGAGGTAGCGCGCGGTCGCACCGTTCGCCGCGATCATCAGATCCTCGATCAGCTGGCGCGCGCGGTTCTGATCCTGGATGTCGAGCTCGACGATCTCGTTGCCCTTCATCACCGGGTTCGCCTCGACGGTCTCGAGATCGAGCGCACCGTGCAGGTGACGCACCTTGCGCAGCCGCTGCGCCGCCTCGTCTTGCAACTTCAACTGATCGGCGATCACCTGGCCGCCGTGCGGCGGCTCGCCGCGACCCTCGAGCCACGAGCCGACCTGCTCGTAGACCAGCTTCGCCTTGTTGTTGACCATCGCGATGTAGATCTTGGTCTGCGCGTCGTCGAGCGAGCCGTCCGCGCGCACCACGAGCTCGGTGACGACCGCGAGCCGGTCCTTGCCGTCCTCGAGCAGCGAGGTGCGATCGGTCGACAGCTCCTCGGGCAACATCGCGAACGTGTGGACGCCGGTGTACAGCGACACCGTGTTCAGCCACGCGAAGTGATCGATCGGCGAGCCCTTCGGCACGATCGCGTCGACGTCGGCGATGCCGACCAACACACGGATCGATCCGTCGGGCAACCGCTCGGCGACTTCGATCTGATCGAGATCGCGCGACTCCTGGTTGTCGATCGACGACCACGCGAGCGAGCGCAGATCGCGCGCGCCCTCGTCGGGATCGCGCGCGGGGATCGAGGCCAATAACCCCGGTGGCTGGTCGACGGTGAAGCCGTTACCTTGCACGACGCGGCGTGCGACCTGCACCATGTCGATCTCATGAGTCGTCATCGTGTGAAACGATCCGCTGCTACGCGTCCTCGCGTCAACCAGGAGAGCGCCCTCGATCGCAACGATCTAACGCGCTAACGCGGCTGCAAGTCGTGCTGTATGGCGCGACGTACTGGAGTGGGCTGATCGACTGGGTGCGCGACACGGTGCTCGCGTCGAACAACATCTCCGCGGCCGATCTTCAATTGTTGCAGGTGGTCGATTCGCCGGAGGCCGCGGCGCACGCGGTGCTCGCAGCGAAGCACTGAGGTCCGCGCCTCAGACCCGACCACGCGTCGGGGCGTCCTGGCGACCCTGCGACGGGCGCCCAGATCGTCGCAGCGCTGCGCTGAGATCTGATATCACCGCCGGCATGCGGTATCTGCAACTCGCGGCGCTCGGCGTCGCAACGCTCGCCATCGGTGACGCGCGCGCCGACGAAGGTATGTGGACGTTTCACGACTTCCCAGCGGCGAAGGTCAAAGCCAAGTACGGCTTCTCGCCCGATCAGCCGTGGCTCGACAAGGCTCGGATGTCGTCGGCGCGGCTCGCCGGCATCTGTTCGGCGAGCTTTGTCTCCGACACCGGCCTCGTCATGTCGAACCACCACTGCGCGCATGATTGCGTCGCCGGGTTGTCGTCGAAACAGCACGACTACGTTCACGACGGCTTCTGGGCGGCCAAGCTCGAAGACGAGAAGCAGTGCCCCGATCTCGAGGTCCAGCAACTCGATCAGATCAACGACGTCACGTCACAGGTGTTGAAGGCGACGACCGGCAAGACCGGCGCGGCCTACACCGCGGCGCTGCGCGAGGTCTCCGCATCGATCGAGAAGCCGTGCCAGACCGCGCCGACGATCCGCTGCGAGCTCGTCAACCTCTATCACGGCGGTCAGTTCATGCTGTACCGCTACAAGCGCTACACCGATGTTCGCGTCGTCGGAGTCCCCGAGCTCGCGATCGCGTTCTTCGGCGGTGACCCCGACAACTTCGAGTTCCCGCGCTACGACCTCGACATGTCGTTCGTGCGCGTCTACGAGAACGGCAAGCCGGCCGCGACGCCGGATCACTTCGCGTGGTCGCCGGCGGGTCCGAAGGACAACGAGCCGACGTTCGTCTCCGGAGACCCGGGCTCGACCGAGCGCGAGATCACGACCTCCGAGCGCGTCTTCGATCGAGATGTGGTCGCGCCGATCATCACGCAACTGCGCTCCGAGTGGCGCGGCGAGCTCACCGAATACATGCGCGGCGGCGACGAGCAGAAGCGCACGGCGACCGAGTGGCAGTTCTACAACGAGAACTCGCTGAAGGCCTGGAAGGGCCGGCAGGCCGCGCTCGGTGACGACGCGATGATGAAGAAGCGCGCCGACGAAGAAGCCGCGCTCCAGGCTCAGATCAAGGCGAAGCCCGAGCTCGCGAGAGAGGTCGGCGATTCGTTCGAGGCGATCGCGAAGGCGCACGCGCGGTTCAAGCCGCTGTACCGCCGCTACTACATCCTCGAGAAGTGGAGCAAGGGCGACCTGCTGAACGACGCGCTGCGCCTCGTGCGCGCCGCCGACGAGCGCACCCTCCCCGACGGCAAGCGGCTCGACGAGTACCGCGACTCCGCGCTGCCCGACATCGAGCAGAAGGTCAACTCGACCGCGCCGATCTATGCGGCGCGCGAGAAGCTCGCGATCGCGTTCTGGCTCGGCAAGCTGCGCGAAGAGCTTGGCGCCGATGACCCGACCGTCAAGGCGATGCTCGGCAAGAACTCGCCGAGCCAGGTCGCGAGCCAGCTCGTCGATCTGACGAAGCTCATGGATCCGGCCGAGCGCACGCGCCTCTACAAAGGTGGCAAGTCCGCGGTCGGCACGTCGCACGATCCGATGATCAACATGGTGCGCCTGTTCGACGCCGCCGCGCGCCGCGTGCGCAGGATCAACGACGATGACGTCGACGGCATCACCAAGTCGGCGCACGAGAAGATCGCGAAAGCGCGGTTCGCCCTCGAGGGCCGGTCGAGCTATCCCGACGCGACGTTCACACCGCGCCTGTCGTACGGGGCCGTGAAGGGCTTCGTGTCGACAGCGCACGGCACCAAGGTCGCGCCGTTCACCTACATGGGTGGTGCGTTCGATCGCGCGACCGGCCAACCGCCGTTCGAGCTCCCGAAGACCTGGCTCGACGCGAAGTCCTCGATCAACCCGCGAGTCCCGTTCGATGTGGCGACCACCAATGACATCATCGGCGGCAACTCCGGCTCGCCGCTGTTCAATCAGAAGCTCGAGATCGTCGGCCTGATCTTCGATGGCAACATCGAGAGTCTCGCCGGCGATTTCTGGTACGACGAGGCCAGCAACCGTGCGGTGGCCGTCACGAGCGAAGCCATCATCCACGCGCTCGCAAAGATCTATCATGCAGACCGGCTCGTCGAAGAGCTGCGCCCAACCAAGGGACACAAGTGAAAGAAATCGCTCTCCAGAAGTTCACCGAGATCGCCACCAAACTCGGTGTCACCAAGCTCGTCGCGCCCGAAGCGCAGGCGATCGTCGGCCTCGGGCGCCTCGCGATCGATGCCGATCGTTCGGTCGACGGTGACGAGCTCGACCTCTATGACGACCTCGCGGATCTGATCTGCGAGCTCGCCGCCGCCGACTCCGACGAGATCGTCGAGGCCGAAGACCGCAAGCCGCGCGGCGACGATGACCGCGTCGCGCGGATCGCCGATGGCGCGACCAAGCTGACCACCACCCCGGTGCGCGAGCTCGGCTACGCGGTCGCGTTCGTGCTCACGCTCGCGGACCTCTCGATCCAGCCCGCCGAAGACGCGTACCTCGCGCAACTGCAAGACGCGCTGAAGATCTCCGACGATCGCCAGGCCGAGATCGCGGCGACCATCAGCGACGCGATCGCCGAGTAGTCAGCCCGCGAAGAACTCGAGGACGAGCTCACCGAGCTCGTGGGTCTTCTCGTACATCGGCATGTGGCCGCAGTTCTCGAGCATCGCGAGCTGCGCGCCCGGGATGCGCTTCGCCAGCTCGCGGCCGTTCGACGGGCGGATCAGCTTGTCGTCGCACCCATGCACGACGAGCGTCGGCACGGCGATGTCGCGGAGGCGCTCCGAGCGATCGCTGTTCATCAGCGCATGGAGCTGCGCCATGAACACCGTCGCGTGCGTCGGTTCGCGCTTCGCCTGATCGAGCAGCTCTTGCATCGGCCCCGAATTCGTCTCGACCCACCCCGGCGCCGTGATCACGCCGAGCGTGCGCCGCATCGTCACCGCCGCATCGTTCGTCAGAAACAGCGACGGATCGAACAACGCCTGGGCGTCGGGATGCATCTGCTCGATGTTCGGGCCGCCCATGTGCGTCGACATCAGCACGAGCGAGCGCACCCGCTCCGGGTGCTCGAGTGCGACGAGCTGCGCGATCATGCCGCCCATCGAGATGCCGATCACGTGCGCCTGGTCGGCGCCGACCGCATCGAGCACCGCGACCGCGTCGGCGGCGAGATCCGAGAGCGAGTAGCCGAGCGCGGCCTTCGGCGACTTGCCGACGCCGCGATTGTCGAACCGCACGACGCGATAGTGCTTCGCGAGTGCGGCGGGAAATGCCGTGCCCCAATCAGCAGCGCGTCCGCCGAGCCCCATGACGAGGAGCACGGCCTCGTCGCCCGCGCCCTCTACGGAGTAAGCGAGCTCCGCACTCTTCGAACGGGCGAGTTCCATGGTCGAACGGTAACATCAGATTTGTCGTCACCGTTCGACATCACGCTGCTCGTAGAACCCGAGACGAGTCGACGAGCTGCCGAGTCCACGACGGCCGCCACCGCGCCGAGCAACTCGTCGGGCGTTGCGCAACTAGCGTAGCGCTACTGGATCACGACGGCGTTCGTCCACTGCGCGATGTGATTCGACGAACTGACTTCCTGGAATGGGACTCGGAATGCGTTGCCAGACGGATCGGTGCCCGCGCCCGCCTTGTCGGGGAAGAACGGCGTCATCCAGATCTGCGGACGGCCACCGCCGGGGATCCGAACACCGAACGGACGTTGCGACGAGAACGTCAGATAGAACATCGGCGTGTCCGACGCGCCGAAGGTCTGACCGAACGGAACCCAGCGAGCCCACGAGTTCGTGAGCGACCCGGTCGCCGTATCGCTGGTCAACAGTTGCACCGGCGCGCCCGTGCCGTCGGCCTTGATCACCCAGATCTCGGCACTCGGGTTGTTGTACGAGTAGCCGTTGTCGCGCGTGAACGCGATCCACTGCCCATCCGGCGAGAACGACGGATAGTAGTTCTGCACCCCATTGGCGGCATCGGACGCGACGAGCACGCGCGGATTCGCGATCGTGTTGGTGGCGTCGTCGTAGTCCCAGATCACGATCGTACCGGTGCTGACGTAGTAGTCCGCGCCGCCGGAGTACTCGACGGTGACGAGCTTGGTGTTATCCGGCGAGACCTCGGGGTGCGTGACCGAGGTGCCCGCCGTCATCGGCGCGAACGGACCGCCGAGCAGCGTGCCGTCGAGCGTGCGCAGGTTGAGCACGCCGGCGTCGATCGTGAACATCTTCGTCGCGTCGGAGTTGAACGCCGAGAAATCGAACCCGGAGTAGCCATTCGCCGCGACCGGCGTGGCGACGCGCGTCGCGACGTCGTACACGGCGGCGACACCGCTGGTCGCACCGTTCAGCGTCATCGCGATCTTCGTTCCGTCGCGCGACAACGAGTGGCAGCCGACGCACGACGACGGCTCCATCCCGGGCGGGAAGAACGGCGCCGGCGGCACGTTCGGCGTCGAGACGTCGTAGCGATAGATCGCCTGCGAGCTCGTCGACCAGTAATAGATGCCGCCGCGCGCGCTCTCGTTCGTGACGTCGACCGACTGCGCGGCGACCGAACCTTTGGTCGCCGGGCTCGCGATGGCGAGGCCCGAGAGATCGAGCGCCAGCGTCTGCTTCGTGCTCGCGATCGGATACCAGACCTCGGGCGCGAACACGGTCCAGAACGCGGTCGGATTCGGTTGATCGAGACCGGTCGTGTAGAGCCGAACGTCGACGTACTCGTTCGACATCTTGACCTCGAACAAGTCGTCCGAGCTCGCGGCGTTGTTGTTCCAGTGGACATCGAACTGGCCGAGGTTGGGCGGCACGAGGATGTGATCGCTCGGATAGACCAGCACCGGTGCGAGCGACGGATCCTCGATCGCGTTGCCGAACAGGTCACCGGCGTTCGGCGGTGCACCCGGCCCGATCACGCTCGACTTCACGTAGACCGTGAGCCCGGTATCACCTTGGATGCCATTGAACTGCGCGACCACGCGGGTCGGGCCGGCGCCCTGACCACTGATCCTCGCGGTGGCCGCGCTGAAGGTTCCGTACTGGATGTCGAGGTTGAACGCGGTCTGCGCGGTGACATCGGTATCGGTGCCATCGGCCGCGATCTCGTGAGCCGTATAGGGCTGCAAGACCGGAACACCGTCGGTGACGGTCACCGTGCTATCGGCCGGCATCACGACGATTCGTGCGACCGCCGAGTCGCCGATGTGGCGCCCGCCGTCGCCACTACACGCCGCGAAAATCAAGCAAAGCGCTGCTAGAAGGACCCTCATATCGGGCCATCCTACTCAGGTTCAACTCTCCATGCGATGCGCAAATGCGGCGACCAGCGGCTCGAGCTCGAGCGGCTCGGTCCTCGACGGACCGGGCTCGAGACCGTAGGTCACCTTGGTGCCGGCACCCTCGGGCTCGAAGCGTGCGAACCCGGTCACACCTTCGAGCTTGCCGAGCTTGGGCTGCCAGCGGACCTCGCGGTTCGCGCGGTCGTAGTTGTAGATCAGCGTGTACGCGAACGCGCCGTATTCGAAGTGGATCTCGGCCGGCAGGCCGCGCTCCATCGTCAGGATCTCGGCGCTGTGTAGGCCCGGCACCCAGCTCGTGAGCTGCGCGATATCCGTGAACACGCGCCAGCACGCATCCGCCTCGCGGGACACGAACGCCGTGACGGTCTCCATGCGCGGAGCCTACCGCGCTATACGAGACCTGGATGTGGCAGCTTGGCCCCGAATGGCGCGACGAAGCGTCGCTGGCTAGCCGGTGGCACGCCGCCGCACCGTTCCCGCACCTGATCTTCGACGACGTCGTCGCCGAGGGCCTGATGGAGGTCCTCGACGACGAGCACGTCGATCGCTACGAGGGTGACCTGTTCGCGTTCGAGGCGTCGCGACCCGGCGGGATGCGCGAGATTCGCGAGGAGTTTGCTGCGGTCCTCGGGCCGGCGCTCGCGCGGATCACGGGCAAACGGATCGCGAGCGCGGACATGCGCGCGTACGCGTATCGCCCGGGGCACTACTTGTTGCCGCATTCGGATCATCAGGACGGGCTCGAGCGCGTGCTCGCGTACGCGTACTACCTGCCCTCGCCGGAGCCGCCGCGCGGTGGCGAGCTCGAGCTGTTTCGCTGCGAGCTCGCGGAGGGCGCGATCGTCGCGACCGACTCGGCGCTGCTGATCGAACCGCGGCCGCATCGGCTCGTCGTGTTCGATGTCAGCGACGTCTCGCTGCATCAGGTTCGCGAGGTGCTCGCCGGGCTGCGGATCTCGCTCGCGGGATGGTTCTACCCGTGAGCCTCGAGGAGTTGCTGGCGACGCGCAGCGCGGTGATCGTGGCGAACGCCGTGACGCCGCGACGGTTCGAGGGCTATCAGCGCTACGCCCTGCTCGACCGCGGCAGCTACGATGTTATCGATCAACCGGACGCGCCCGACTTGATGACCCGCGCCGCCGCGCTGATCGAGCAGCAGACCGGCGATCGCCGGACCTGCGTCGAGAGCCGAGTCGTGCGGCTCGTGCCCGGGGACTATGTCCTCGCGCATCACGATCGGATCCGCGAGCGCGGCCTCGAGATCGTGTTCGACCTGTCGCCCGCCGCCGCGCCGGCCGAGCTGCACTACCGCCAACACGGCCAGGTGTTCTTCCGGATGCCGTGCGTGCCAGGCTCGGCCGCGCTGATCCCGCGCAATCCGACGGTGACGTCGAACCACACGTACCTGTCGAAACTCCATACAGGCGAGGTCGTACGCTGGATCGCTCTGTTCGTCTGATCGTGGCAAGCTGAAGCATGCGCCTTGGTGGTTTGCGACTCGAACGCGCGGTCGCCTCGAAGCAATATCGCGAGGGCGGTTTTCACAACACGTTCACCGCGAAGGCGGCGCTCGAGGGACCTCGCGTCAAGATCATCCGCGAGTTCTTGTTCGGCGGGGGCAAGCGCAAACCGCCCGGCGTGATTCCGGTCGCGTCGCCGCTCGAAGTGTGGACGAAACCCGTCGACGATCTGCGCGTGACCTGGCTCGGCCACAGCTCGATGCTGCTCGAGCTCGACGGCGTTCGCGTGTTGACCGATCCGGTGTTCGGCAATCGACTCGGTCCGGTGAGCTTCATGGGACCGAAGCGCTTCCACGCGCCGCCCGTCACGGTCGAGCAGTTGCCGCCGCTCGACGCGGTGTTGGTCTCGCACGACCACTTCGATCACCTGTGCAAGCCGACGATCGAACAGATCGCGAAGCTCGACGTTCCGGTGATCACGTCGCTCGGTGTGGGCGCGCACCTCGAAGCGTTCGGCGTCCTACCCGAGCGGATCGTCGAGCTCGATTGGGGAGAGCAACACGCGCTGCCCGGCGGCCGGTTGCAATTCACGGCGACGCCGGCGCAACACTTCAGCGGGCGGATCGGCGGCCGCAACTCGACGCTGTGGTCGTCGTGGGTGATCGAGACCGCGAACCAGAAGGTGTTCTTCTCGGGCGACACCGGACTGACGCAAGAGTTCGCGGACATTCGCGCCGCGCACGGGCCGTTCGATCTCGTGATGCTCGAGATCGGGGCGTGGCATCCGGCGTGGGGAACGATCCACCTCGGCCCCGAGAACGCCTTGAAGGCGTTCGAGCTGCTCGGCGGCGGCACGATGATGCCGGTGCACTGGGCGACGTTCGACCTCGGCCTGCATCCCTGGGCCGAACCGGCGGAGACGTTGTGGACGCTCGCCGAGGCGAGTCGCCAGCGCATCGTCACGCCGCGCCTCGGGGTGCCGTTCGAGCCGGCCCACGTCGACCAGCCGGTGCCGTGGTGGCGCGAGGTCCGCGACGAGCTCACGGCGCTGACCGCGCACCTCGACGCTCCTGCGTGAAGCAGGGGCCGAGCGCAACGTTGCGTTCTAGAACAGCGTACGATCGGCGGAAGTCATGACGATCATCGCGATGGGCGGCGGCGGATTTTCGATGGAGCCGAGCCCGCTACTCGACGACTACATCCTCGCCGCCGCACGCCGCCCGAACCCGCGCGTGCTGTTCGTCCCGACGGCGAGCGGAGATAGCAGCGAGTCCATCGCGAAGTTCTATCGCGCGCTCGCGCGGCGCTGCGAGGCTCGCCACCTCGAGCTGTTCCGCCGCGAGGCCGGCGAGCTGAAGGCGCTCGTCTTGGAGCACGACGTGATCTATGTCGGCGGCGGCAACACCGTCAACATGCTCGCGATCTGGCGCGCCCATGGCTTCGATCAGATCCTGCGCGAGGCGCTCGCGAGCGGCATCGTGCTCGCCGGAATCAGCGCCGGCGCGGTGTGCTGGTTCGAGGGCACGATCACCGATTCGTTCGGCCCGCTCGCGCAGTTGAAGGATGGCCTCGGCCTGCTGCCCGGCGTGTTGGTGCCGCACTACGACGGCGAGATCGAGCGCCGCAAAGCGCTCCATCGCGCGATCACCGACGGCACGTGGACCAGTGCGATCGCGGTCGACGACAGCGCGGCCGTGGTGTTTCGCGAGCGCGAGCTCGTCGAAGTGGTCACGTCGCGACCGCACGCGGCGGCGTACCGCGTCGAGAAGCCCGGCTCCGACGTGATCGAGACGCGGCTCGAGGCGCGCTACCTCGGTGTCGTTCCGTCGTCGAATCGATGACTCGGCGCCCGGGAGTGAACGACCGCGCCGATTTCGGCTAGTCCGAGGCGTACGATGCACCCAACAACAGGGGGGTCCATGGCAAAGCTCACGCTTCGAGTCAATCGCAAGAATCATTCGATCGATTGCCCGTCGAACACGCTGCTCGTCGACGCGCTTCGCGAAACGCTGCATCTGACCGGCACGCACGTCGGTTGCGACACCAGTCAGTGCGGTGCGTGCACCGTTCACGTCGACGGTCGCTCGGTGAAGTCGTGCACGATGCTCGCGATCGAAGCGACCGGCGTCGAGATCACGACGATCGAAGGCATGGCCGATGGCGAGAAGCTGCATCCGATGCAGGCGGCGTTTCACGAACACCACGGTCTGCAGTGCGGCTTCTGCACGCCCGGCATGGTGATGAGCGCGACCGACCTGTGCAAACGCAATCCGGATCCCAGCGAGTCGGACGTGCGGCACTGGCTCGAGGGCAACATGTGCCGGTGCACCGGCTATCACAACATCGTCAAGTCGGTGCGCGCGGGCGCGGCCGGGATGAAGGGAGCGAAGTCATGAGCGGTCCCCAAGGCATCGGCGCCCCGGTCAAACGCAAAGAGGACCGGCGCTTTCTCCTCGGCAAAGGCAACTACACCGACGACATCACGCTGCCGGATCAGAGCTACGCGATGTTCGTGCGCTCGCCACACGCGCACGCGAAGATCAAGACGATCGACGTCGCGGCCGCGAAGGCCTCGCCCGGCGTGCTCGCGGTGCTGACCGGCGCGGACGTCGCGGAGGCCGGCCTCGGCGGCATTCCGTGCGGCTGGTTGGTGAAGAACAAAGACGGCACCGGCATGGTCGAGCCGCCGCACCCGGCGCTCGTGCAGGGTGTCGCGCGCCATGTCGGCGATCCGGTCGTGATGATCGTCGCCGAGACCAAGGCCGCGGCACGCGCCGCGGTCGCGCTCGTCGACATCGACTACGACGTGTTGCCGGCCGCTGGCCTGCTCGCCGACGCGATCGTCGCCGGCGCCCCGATGGTGTGGCCCGAGGCGAAGGGCAACATCTGCTTCGACTGGCACCTCGGCGATCCGGTGACCACCGAGGCCGCGTTCGCGAAGGCCGCCCACGTCGTCGAGCTCGACCTCATCAACAACCGCGTGGCGCCGAACGCGATGGAGCCGCGCGCCGCGAACGGTCACTACGATGCGGCGAACGATCACTACACGCTGTACACGACGTCGCAGAACCCGCACCTGATCCGCTTGTTGATGGGCGCGTTCACGCTCCACGTCCCCGAGCACAAGCTGCGGATCGTCGCGCCGGATGTCGGCGGCGGCTTCGGCTCGAAGATCTATCACTACGCCGAGGAGCTGCTCGTGACCTGGGCGTCGCGCAAGGTCGGCCGCCCGGTCAAGTGGACCGCGGACCGCAGCGAGGCGTTCATCAGCGACGCCCACGGCCGCGATCACATCTCGAAGGCGCAGCTCGCACTCGACGCGAACCACAAGTTCCTCGGCTTGCGCGTACACACCCACGCGAACATGGGCGCGTATCTCTCGACGTTCGCACCGGCAGTCGCGACGTACCTCTACGCGACGCTGCTCTCGGGCGTGTATGACTTCCCGGCGATCTACGCCGAGGTCAAGGCGGTGTTCACGAACACCGTCCCGGTCGACGCGTATCGTGGCGCGGGCCGACCCGAGGCCGCGTACTTGCTCGAGCGCTTGGTCTCGCATGCCGCGCGCCAGCTCGGCGTCGATCCGATCGAGCTGCGCCGCAAGAACATGATCCGCGTCGACCAGTTCCCGTACCAGACGCAGGTCGCGCTGCAGTACGACATCGGCGACTACCAGTCGACCCTCGACATGGCGATGGCGGCGATCGACTACAAGGGCTTCCCGGCGCGCCGCAAGACGTCCGAGGCGAAGGGCAAGCTGCGCGGCCTGGGCATCTCGACGTACGTCGAAGCGTGCGGCATCGCGCCGTCGGCGCTCGTCGGTGCGCTCGGCGCACGCGCCGGTCTGTACGAAGCGGCGACCGTGCGCGTGCACCCGACCGGATCGGTGTCGGTGTTCACCGGCACGCACTCGCACGGCCAAGGTCACGAGACCGCGTTCGCGCAGTTGATCAACGAGCGGCTGGGGATCGCGATCGAGAACGTCGAGGTCGTCCACGGCGATACCGATCGGATCGCGTTCGGCATGGGCACGTACGGCTCGCGCTCGCTCGCCGTCGGTGGCTCGGCGATCTACAAGGCGGTCGACAAGATCGTCGACAAGGGCAAGAAGATCGCCGCGCACCTGCTCGAGGCGAACGTCGCCGACATCGAGTTCAAAGACGGCAACTTCCGCGTCGTCGGCACCGACCGGGTGAAAGCGTTCGGCGAGATCGCGTTCGCCGCGTACGTGCCGCACAACTATCCGATCGAGACGGTCGAGCCCGGGCTCGAGGAGAATGCGTTCTACGATCCGAAGAACTTCACGTTCCCCGGTGGCACGCACTTCGTCGAGGTCGAGATCGATCCGGACACCGGTGTCGTCGAGGTCGTCGATGTGGCGATCGCGGATGACGTCGGCGTGATCATCAACCCGATGATCGTCGACGGTCAGGCTCACGGTGGACTCGCACAGGGCATCGGCCAGGCGCTGTTCGAGGAGGCGATCTACGACCAGGACGGCCAGTTGATCAACTCGTCGTACCTCAACTACGTGATGCCGCGCGCGGCGGACTTCCCGAACTTCAAGGTCGGCAACCACGTCACCGCGTGCACGCACAATCCGCTCGGTGTGAAGGGCGTCGGTGAGGTCGGCGCGATCGGCGTACCGCCTGCCGTGATCAACGCGGTGCTCGACGCACTCGCGCCGCTCGGCGTCACCGACATCTCGATGCCCGCGACTCCCGAGAAGGTGTGGCGGGCGATCCAAGCCGCGAAGAAGGGGGCCTGACATGAAGGACTTCGAATTCCATCGTCCGAGCACGATCGCGGAAGCGGTCGCGCTGTTGAAGGCCAAGCCGGAGGCGAAGCTGCTCTCGGGTGGTCAGAGCCTGTTGCCGGTGCTCAAGCTCGAGCTCGCGGAGCCGACCGACCTGATCTCGCTCGCCGGGATCAAGGAGCTCAAGGACATCCGGGTCGACGGCGACCGCATCGTGATCGGCGCGCTGGTCACGCACGCCGAGGTCAACGAGTCGGCGGACGTCAAGCAGCACATCCCGGCGCTCGCCGCGCTCGCCGGCTGGATCGGCGATGGCCAGGTTCGCAACCGCGGTACGATCGGTGGTTCGATCGCGCACGCGGATCCGGCGGCGGACTATCCGGCGGCGTTGGTCGCGCTCGGCGCGACGATCGCGACCGACCGTCGCAAGATTCCCGTCGACGATTTCTTCACGGGCTTGTTCGAGACCGCGCTCGAGCGCGACGAGATCGTGACCGCGATCCATCTCCCGAAGCCGAAGCGCGCGGCCTACGAGAAGTTCGCGCACCGCGCGTCGAAGTTCGCGCTCGTCGGGGTGATGGTGGCCGAGACCGCGAGTGGGATCCGCGTCGCGGTCACCGGTGCCGCGCCGTCGGTGTTCCGCGTGCCCGCGATGGAAGCGGCGCTGGCGAAGAAGTTCGCGCCGGACTCGCTCGCCGGCATCACCGTGCCCGCGACCGACCTGATGAGCGATACCGAGGCGAGTGCCGACTATCGCGCGCATCTGATCGGCGTGATGGCGAAGCGCGCGGTACAGTCCGCGTTGGCATGATCGCGAGCGTCGACGAACTGGCGGCCCTGCTCGCCGATCAGAGGTACCTCGCGGATCCAAACCTCGCGACGACGTTGTACCTCGGGCTCGTCCTCGGCAAGCCGGTGTTGCTCGAGGGCGAAGCCGGCGTCGGCAAGACCGAGGTCGCGAAGGCGCTCGCGGCCGGGCTCGGCCGCAAGCTGATCCGCCTGCAGTGCTACGAGGGGCTCGATACGAGCTCCGCGTTGTACGAGTGGGACTTCGCGAAGCAGATGCTCGAGATCCGGATCGCCGAGGGCGGTGACCGCGAGGCGATCGCGAAGTCGCTGTACAGCGAGCGGTTCTTGCTGCGCCGGCCACTGCTCGAGGCGTTGACGCCGGATCCGGCGGGCGCGCCGGTGCTGTTGATCGACGAGCTCGATCGCACGGACGAGCCGTTCGAGGCGTTCTTGCTCGAGCTGCTCTCCGATTTCCAGGTCACGATCCCGGAGTACGGGACCGTGCGCGCGGCGACGCCACCGATCGTGATCGCCACGTCGAATCGCACGCGCGAGATCCACGATGCGATCAAGCGGCGGTGCTTGTACCACTGGATCGATTTCCCGACGGCGGACCGCGAGCTCGCGATCCTCGCCGCGCGTGCACCCGAGGTGCCGCCCGCGTTGCGCGCGCAGATCGTCGCGTTCGTGCAGCGGCTGCGCACGAGCGATCTGTTCAAGCTCCCCGGCGTCGCCGAGACCCTCGATTGGGGTCACGCGCTGGTCGCGCTCGGCACGGTCGAGCTGTCGCCCGAGACCGTCGAGAAGACGCTCGGCGTGCTGTTGAAGTATCAGGACGACCTCGCGCGGATCACGGGTCCGACCGCGCGCGCGATGGCGGACGCCGCGCGTGACCCTCGAAGCTAACGTCGTCTATTTCGTGCGCCTGTTGCGGCGCGCGGGCATGGCCGTCGGGCCGGCCGACGCGCTCGATGCGGAGCGGGCACTGGCCGCGGTCGACATCCTGCGGCGCGAGCAGTTCTACGGCGCGCTCCACGCGGTGCTCGTCAAGACTCGCATCGACCACGATCTGTTCGACGAGGCGTTCCGCTTGTTCTGGCGCGATCCGATGGGTGCCGAGTCCGCGCTCGCGCTGCTACTCCCCCAGATGAAGACGCCGACGACCCGCTCGGTGTCGCGCCGGTTGAGCGAAGCGTGGAAGCCTCCCGCCCAGACTGCGCAGCAACCACCGGTGCAAGCACAGCAGGTCGATACGTTTCTCGCGTACTCCGCCGACGAAGTGCTGCGCCGCCGCGACTTCGATCAGATGAGCGCCGACGAGCTCGCACGCGCCCGTCGCCTCGTCCGCTCGCTCGACGCGCGCGTCAAGCGGATCCCGACGCGCCGCGCACGCGCCGCCGAGCACGGTCGTCACGTCGACGCGCAGCGCACGGTGCGCGAAGCGCTGCGCCGCGGCGGCGAGATCCAACGCCTGCGCTGGAAGCAGCGGATCGAGCGGCCGCCGGTGGTCGTCGCGCTGTGTGACATCTCGGGCTCGATGGGGCGCTACTCGGAGATGCTGCTGCGGTTTCTCCACACGTTGCTCGCGCATCGCCGGCGCGGTCACGTGTTCACGTTCGCGACCCACCTCACCAACATCACGCGCACGCTCGAGCATCGCGACGTCGATCAAGCGCTCGCCGAGGTCGGGCGCGATGTCACCGATTGGGCCTCGGGCACCCGGCTCGGTGCCTCGCTGCGCGAGTTCAACCGGCAGTGGTCGCGCCGCGTGCTCGCGCAGGGCGCGATCGTGTTGCTCGTCACCGACGGGCTCGATCGCGACGACGCCGACGTGTTGCGCGTCGAAGCCGCGCGGTTGGGACGATCGTGTCGCCGGTTGATCTGGCTCAATCCGTTGTTGAGGTACGCCGGCTTCGAGCCGAAAGCGCAGGGCATCCAGGCGCTGTTACCGGCGGTGGATGACCACCGGCCGATCCACGATCTCGCGTCGCTGGAGGAGCTCGCGAAGGCGCTAGCTGGTGCCTGATCTAGAACCACGTCTTCGCGCCTCGAAGTGGCCCGTCAGCTACGCAGCGCGGAGGTCAGCGCGCGGAACGGCAGGCACGCGCACATGCGGCGTGACTTGAACGACCGCACACCGCCGAAGATCTCGAGCTCGCCCAGGTCGCGCGGCGGCGCGTCGTCGGGACCGGATTGCAGGAATTCTCCGAGCCGGCCGGCGAGGTCCAGGAGCTGCTCGGGGGTCTGCCCGATCGCACGGTCGGTCGCGATCGAGGCACTCGCACGCGACAGTGCGCAGCCACGACCTTCGAACGCCGCGTCTCGGATCACGCCATCCTCGACGACGAAGTGCATCGTGACGACGTCGCCGCACAACGGGTTATCGACGGTCGCCGAGTGGGTCGCATTCGGCAGCGGGCCCTCGTGATGAGGATGACGGTCATGCTCGACGATCGTCTCGTGGTACAGCGCGCGCGGATCGGTCATGGAAATACTTCTCGGAGCTTTGCGAGGGCGTGCGCGAATTGGGCGACGTCGTCGTCGCCTGTGTAGCACCCAACGGAGACGCGTGCGGAGGCGGCCAGCCCGAAGCGACGATGGAGCGGCGCCGCGCAGTGATGGCCGCTGCGCAAGGCCACGCCTTCAGCGTCGGCGAGCGTCGCGATATCATGCGGATGCACGCGGGGGAGCTCGAACGCCACGACCGCGAGCTCGGGCGTGCCGAGGATCCGACCCCCGGCCGCGTGAATCACGGCGACCAACGCGGCGTGGGCGCGAGCCTCGTCGGCGTGCACGTCGCGAAGATCGATCGCGTGGGTGTATTCGATCGCGGCGCCGAGACCCGCGATGCCGACCACGTTCGGCGTGCCCGCTTCGAACCGCGTCGGTGCTTCGCGATACGTCGCCGTCGTGGCGCCGACGCTGCGGACCATACCGCCCCCGCCCTGCCACGGCGACATCGCGTCGAGGATGCCCGCCCGGCCCCACAACACGCCGGTGCCGGTCGGGCCATAGAGCTTGTGCGCGGAGAATGCGTAAAAGTCGCAGCCGAGGACCTCGACGTCGACGGGAAGATGCGCGACCGCTTGCGCGCCATCGACGAGCAGCAGCGCGCCGACCGCATGGGCGCGACGCGCGAGCTCGGCGATCGGAGCGACCGTGCCGGTGACATTCGAGACGTGCGCGACCGCGACCAGCTTCGCGCGCTCGAACTGGATCCGATCGAGGGCGATGCGGCCGTCCTCGGTGACCGGTGCGATCCGGAGCTCGGCGCCGCGCTCGGCGCAGATCATCTGCCAGGGAATGAGGTTCGAGTGATGCTCGAGCTCGGTCGCGATCACGACATCGCCCCGTCCGAGGTTCGCGCGACCCCACGCCTGCGCGACGAGGTTGATCGATGCGGTCGTGCCACTCGTGAACACGATCTCGCCGGGGGTGCCGTTGAGGAAGTGCGCGACCTCGGTGCGCGTGTGCTCGACCACCGTCGTCGCGGCTTCCGCGAGCGCATGGACGCCGCGGTATGGGCTACCGGCATCGTGGGTCGACGCGCGCGTGATCGCATCGATCACCGCCTGCGGGCGGAGCGCCGTCGCCGCGCTATCTAGATAGGCGAGCCGGTGGCCGTTCACCAATGTGGTGAGCGCCGGGAAGTCTCGTCGACGCGCAGCTAGCTCCACGTCTCGTGGTAGCACGGCCACGACCTGCGTGTTCGGTTCAGCGAACGATCAGATAGATCACGACCGCGACGGCGACCGCGACGATCAACAGGAGCGGCGCGAGCGTCTTGGTGACCTCCTTGGCCACCGCACCGGCGAGCTTGCCGGCGTTCGCTTGCTTGTATTCGACGACCGGCGCGACCACCACGTCGGCCGCGCGATGCGCCGCGACGCGAAGCTTGATGTTCTCCGCCAGCCCTTCGAGCGACTGCTTCACGATCGCCTTCGCGCTGGTCTCGACGAGCCGCTGACCGGCGCTCGCGATCTTGCCGCCGACCTGCGCGTCGGAGTCGTAGTGAAGCTTCGTACCGGTGCCCTCCGACGCGAGCTCGATCGTGGCGGTCGCTTTGACAAAGCCCTGCGCACCGCGACCGTCGACGACCATCTTGTAGCTAGTCGGCTCGACCCGATCGCTGAGGTCGACCTTGCCGGTGAACTTGCCCTGGATCGGCCCGATCTTGACCTTGATCTCGCCGACGTACGCGCCATCGACGAGCTCGAGCTTTTCGCAGCCCGGCATCACGGCCGCGAGCACCGCCGGATCGAACAGCGCGTCCCAGACTTCTTGGATGCCGGCCTCGAACGAGTAATCGCCTGCGAGTTTCATCGGGATGCTCCGTCGGCCTCCGGCACAGCATGACCTAAAAAGGCGCTACGGTAGGAGCCGCATGAGTCACGACCTCGACAGCGTCTTGACCCAGGCCGCGGCGTGGAAGCGGGCGGGGGTCGCCGTCGCGCTCGCGACCGTCGTGCGGACCTGGGGGAGCTCGCCGCGCCCCGCGGGCTCCAAGCTCGCGGTCAACGAGCGCGGCGAGTTTGTCGGCTCGGTCTCCGGTGGATGCATCGAGGGTGCGGTGATCACCGAGGCGCTCGAGGTGATGCGCGGCGAACCGGCGCGCGTGGTCGACTACGGCGTCTCGGACGAGGCCGCGTGGGAGGTCGGGCTCGCGTGCGGCGGCAAGGTCGAGATCTTGATCGAGGAGGTCACCGCGTGAAGCTCGCGGTGCTCGATGCGCTCGTCGCCGCGCGCGCCGCGAAGCAACCGGTCGTGCTCGCGACGTGGCTCGATGGTCGCGATCAACAGTTGTTCGAAGCGACGGCGGCGCCGGCGGAGCTCGGCGGTGCGGTGCTGGAGGTCCTGCGGCTCGATGCGGCGAAGGTCGTCGAGACCGCGCGCGGCCTGGTCCTGGTCGAGCCCCACAACCCTCCGCTGCGGCTGATCGTCGTCGGCGCGGTCCACGTCGCCGAGCCGCTCTCGAAGATCGCCGCGCTCGCCGGGTTCGCGGTCACGATCGTCGATCCCCGCCGCGCGTGGGCGACGCCCGCGCGGTTCCCCGATCAGGAGCTCGTGGTCGAGTGGCCCGATGTCGCGCTCGGCCGGCTCGCACCGGATCCCCGCACCGCGGTCGTCACGCTGACCCACGATCCGAAGCTCGACGATCCGGCGCTGGTCGCCGCGCTCGCATCACCCGCGTTCTATCTCGGCTGCCTCGGTTCGAAGCAGACCCACGCGGCTCGGCTCGAGCGACTCGCGGCGGCGGGCTGCATGCGCCTCGAGCGCTTGCACGGTCCGGTCGGGTTGTCGATCGGCGCGAGGTCACCGGCCGAGATCGCGGTGTCGATCTTCGCCGAGATCATCGCGATGCTGCGCGGTGCCGCGTGAAGTTCGGTGCGCTGGCACCGGATGCGGCGCTCGGCGCGATCAACGTCCACACGCTGCGCGCCGGCTCGCGCGTGATCAAGAAAGGCCGCGTGCTCGCCGCCGACGACATCGACGCGCTGATCTCGGCCGGCGTCCTCGAAGTGACGTGCGCGCAGATCGAAGCCGGCGAGCTCGTCGAAGATGTCGCGGCCGCGCGACTCGCGCATGCACTCGCGGGCGACCACACGATCGTCGACGCCGCGCACACCGGTCGCGCGAATCTGCGCGCCGCGGTCGCCGGCGTGTTCGTCGTCGATCGCGATTCGGTCGGCCGCGTCAACGTGATCGACGAAGCGATCACCGTCGCGACGGTCGCCGCCGATTCACCGGTGCGCGCCGGCGACATCATCGCGACCGTCAAGATCATCCCGTTTGCCGTCGGCGAGGCTGCGATCGCCGCCGCGTGCGAGACCGCCGCCGCGCTCGCGATCGCACCGTTCGAGACGCGGCGCGCCGGACTCGTCCTCACGCGGTTCTCCGCGACCCACGAGAGCGTGCTCGACCGCACCGCACAGACCCAGCGCACGCGACTCGAACGGATCGGCAGCAGCCTCGCGCGCGAGGTGCGCGTCGCGCACGACACCGACGCGGTGGCCGCGGCACTCACCGAGCTCGCCGCCGCCGGGCTCGATCCGATCCTCGCGATGGGCGCCTCCGCGATCGTCGACCGGCGCGACGTGATCCCGGCGGCGGTCGAACGTGCCGGCGGCGCGATCGTTCGCTATGGCATGCCGGTCGATCCGGGCAACCTCTTGTTGCTCGGCACGCTCGGCGCGTCGACGGTGATCGGCCTGCCCGGCTGCGCGCGCTCGCTCGAGCGCTCGGGCTTCGACTGGGTGCTCGAGCGCGAATGTGCGAACCTGCCGATCACGGCCGCGGCGGTCGGCGCGCTCGGTGTCGGCGGGTTGATCGTCGAGGGCCCACGACTGTTTCCGATCGTCGCGAGCGAGCTGCCGGGTAGCGGCGTCGCCGCGGTCGTGCTCGCCGCCGGCCATAGCTCGCGCATGGGCACGAACAAGCTGCTCGTCGAGCTCGCCGGCGAGCCGCTGATCCGTCACGCGGTGCGTGCCGCGCTCGCCTCGCGCGCGAGCTCCGTCGTCGTCGTGACCGGCAACGAAGCGGCGCGCATCCACGCCGCGCTCGACGGCCTCGCCGTGCAGTTCGTCGACAACCCCGACTTCGCGACCGGCATGGCGAGCTCGCTGCGGACCGGCATCGCCGCGGTCGGCGATGCGCGCGCCGCGATGATCTGCCTCGGTGACATGCCGAAGCTGACGAGCGTCCACCTCGACGCGCTGCTCGGCGCGTTCCTCGCCGCCGATGACGATCGCGCGATCATCGTGCCGACGTTCGAGCGCAAGCGAGGCAATCCGGTGGTGTGGGGCCGCGCTCACTTCGCCGCGATCGGCGAGCTCGGCGGCGATGTCGGTGCGCGATCGTTGATCGAGCGCAACCTCGCCGACGTCCGCTTGGTCGGCGTCGAGGACTCCGCGATCCTCGTCGACGTCGACACGCCCGAGGCGCTCTACGCCTTGAAGTCCTCGAGCCAGAACTCGTAGGCGCCGCGCTCGTCCTTGTCGCGCTTGACCTTTTCGGTGGCGCGTAGCTCGACGCGGCGGATCTTTCCGGAGATCGTCTTCGGTAGCGCCGAGAACTCGAGGCGGCGGACGCGGTTGTACGGCGGCAACCGCGCGTTGCAGTGCTCGAAGATGCTGCGCGCCGTGTCGGCGGTGGCTTCGGCGCCGGTGACGAGCGTGAGGAACGCCTTCGGCACGGCGAGCCGCAGCGGACACGGACTCGGCACGACCGCCGCTTCGGCGATCGCGGGATGCTCGACGAGCACACTCTCGAGCTCGAACGGACTGATCCGATAATCCGAGCTCTTGAACACGTCGTCACCGCGACCCAGGAAGTGGATGTAGCCGTCGTCGTCGATCGACGCCTCGTCGCCGGTGCGATAGAAGCCGTGCGCCATCGCCTCCGCGGTGCGCTCGACGTCGTCGAGATAGCCGTCCATCAGCGCGATCGGACGCGCGCCATCCGCGAGCCGGATCGAGACCTCGCCTTCGCGCACGATCTGGCTCTCGCTATTCAGCAGCACGATGTCGTAGCCGGGGAGCGCCTTGCCCATCGAGCCCGGCTTCACCGTCATGCCGGGTGAGTTGCCGATCTGCGCGGTGGTCTCGGTCTGGCCGTAGCCATCGCGGACGGTGATGCCCCACGCCCGCTGCACGGCATCGATCACCTCGGGGTTGAGCGGCTCGCCGGCGCTGACCAGCTCGCGCAACGCGGCCGGCCGCTCGCCGAGCGACTCGAGGATCAACATGCGCCACACCGTCGGCGGCGCGCATAGCGTGGTCACCCCGTGATCGCGCAGCACGCCGAGCGTGCGGCTCGCCGAGAACCGCGCCTGGTCATGGACGAGCACGGTCGCGCCCGCGTTCCACGGTGCGAACAGACTGGACCACGCGTGCTTGGCCCAGCCCGGCGAGCTGATGTTCTGATGGACGTCGCCCTCTTGCAGGCCGATCCAGTACATCGTCGAGAGATGGCCGATCGGATAGCTCGCGTGGGTGTGCAACACGAGCTTGGGCTTCGCGGTCGTGCCCGACGTGAAGTACAGCAGCATCGGATCATCCGCTCGCGTCGCGACCGGCTCGAGCTCGGCCGGTGCCGCACGCGCGACGTCGAACGCTTCGAAGCCGGCGGCCGCCTCGGTCGCCAACTTGATCTGGACACGGCTGTGGTCGGTCAGCTTCGCCGCGCCCTCGGCATCGGTGACGATGTGCTTGACGTTGCCGCGCGTGAGCCGATCGTCGAGATCGCGCGGCGTGAGTTGCGGCGTCGCCGGAATCACGACGAGTCCGAGCCGGATCGCGGCGAGCATCGTCTCCCACAGCGGGGTCACGTTCGTCAGCATCACGAGCATGCGGTCGCCGCGCTCGGCGCCGGCGTCGCGCAGCCAGCGTGCGACGCGCGTCGAGCGCTCCGCCATCTCGGCGAAGCTCGTCGTCTCGACGCCGCCGTCGCGCACCACGCGCAGCGCCGCGGACTTGTTGCCGATCGCGAACGGATCGAACCAGTCGTTGACCCAGTTGAACAGCTCGAGCCGTGGCCAGCGAAACCCGGCGCGCGCGGCGTCGGCATCCTCGCGCTTCGCGATCAGGAAATCTCGGGCCTCTCGAAATTCGTCCGCGGAGCTCACGCACGGAGTATGCCCGTCCTGGGTACACTGCGAGCGATGAACCGGTTCGTCGCGCCTTCGATCGAGCGAATCGAGCGACCCGGCGGTGGCACGATCGTTCGGTCGCGTGCCGGCACGCCGCCCCACGCGCGCTGCCTCGGCGATGCCCTCGTGCACTGGGCACACCACGCACCCGAGCGCACGCTCTACGCCGAGCGGGCCGGCGCGGCCTGGCGCCGCGTCTCCTATCGCGAAGCGCTCGCCGCCGCGCGCTCGCTCGGTCAGGCGCTGCTCGACCTCGGCCTCGGGCCCGACCGCCCGCTGATGGTGCTGTCGGGCAACTCCGTCGATCACGCCCTGCTCGCGCTCGCCGCGATGCACGTCGGCGTCCCGATCGCCCCGATCTCGCCGGCGTACTCGCTGCTGTCGACCGACCACGCGAAGCTGCGGCTGCTCGCGAACATCGTCCAACCGGGTGCGCTGTACGTCGCGGATCGCAGTGCGTTCGTTCGCGCGCTCGCGGCGCTCGAGCTCGAGGTCCCCGTCCTCGATCCGGCGCGCGTCGCCGACCTGCGTACGACCACACCGACGCAGGTCGACGCCGCGTTCGCCGCGATCACCGGCGACACGATCGCGAAGCTATTATTCACCTCGGGCTCGACCGGCATCCCGAAAGCCGTGATCAACACGCAGCGCATGCTGTGCTCGAATCAAGCCGCGCTCGCCGCCGGCTGGGCGTTCCTGGCCGAGCGACCGCCGGTGATCGTCGACTGGCTGCCGTGGAGTCACACGTTCGGCGCGAATCACAACGCGAACCTGATCCTCACGCATGGCGGCACGCTCTACATCGACGGCGGCAAACCCGCACCCGGCGCGTTCGACGAGACGCTGCGCAACCTGCGCGAAGTGCCGTCGACGATCTACTTCAACGTGCCGCGCGGCTTCGACCTGCTGGTCGGTCATCTCGAGACCGACGCGGCGCTGCGCGACGTGTTCTTCCGCGAGCTCGAGGTCATCTTCTACGCCGCCGCGGCACTGTCGCCGGCGACCTGGCACCGCCTCGAGGCGGTCGCCGCCGGCAAGCCGATCGCGATGACGTCGGCGTGGGGCTCGACCGAAACCTCGCCGCTCGTCACGCAGGTCGCATCGACGACGTCGCGCGCCGGCGTGATCGGCGTGCCGATTCCCGGCGTCGAGCTCGCGTTCGTGCCGGTCGCCGACAAGCTCGAGATGCGCGTCAAGGGCCCTAACCTCGCGCCCGGCTATCTGCGGGCCGATCGCTCGGTCGAGCCGCTGCCGCTCGACGAGCTCGGCTTCTACCCGATGGGCGATGCCGGCCGGCTCGCCGACGACACCGACCCGTCCGCGGGCGTCGTGTTCGAGGGCCGCACGTCGGAGAACTTCAAGCTCGCGAGTGGCACCTGGGTCCACGTCGGCGAGGTCCGGCTCGCGTTGATCGCCGCGTGCTCGCCGCTCGTCGCCGACGCCGTGATCTGCGGCCACGATCGCGCCGAGCTCGGGGCGTTGCTATTTCTCGCGCCCGGCCAGACCGCCGACCAACTGCTGGCGCTCCTCGCGCGTCACGCCACCGGTGGCTCGAGCACGCGGATCGTGCGCGTGCTGGTCCTCACCGAGCCCGCGAACATCGATGCCGGCGAGATCACCGACAAGGGCTATCTCAATCAGCGCGCGCTCCTCGATCGCCGCGCCGCCGAGGTCGACCGCCTGTTCACCGATCACGCCGACGTCTTGGTCGTGCGCTAGCGGTCATCGGGCCCCGGGTGCGCGTTCCTGCGCGCTCGTGTCGCATCGGGTGGTTTCCCTCATATCGCAAATGTCGACGAGGCCTCATCCTGTCACCTCATGGAACCCTACGCCGACCACGACAAGGCGCTCCGCGAGCACCACGCGCTGCTGCGCGCGCGCGCCCGTGCGTTGCTCGTGCCCACCTCCGATCTCCTGTCGCGCGCCGCGTTCCTCAGTCGAGCGTTGCTGTTTCATCACCACGTCGAATCGACGGTGTTCTTCCCCTATCTGCGCCGTTCGGGTGCGGACCTCTCGTTTCTCGATCCGCTCGAGGCCGAGCATCGCGTGCTCGCCGGCCTGTGCGAGCGCGTCGGCGTGGCGCCATTGCACGACATCGCGGCGATCGCGCGCGACCTCGTGCCGCTCCTCGACGTGCACACCGCCGAGGAAGAGACCGCGCTGGCGCCCGAGCGCCTGCGAACGCTGATCACGCCGGCAGGCCTGGTCGAGGTCGCACGTGAATCCGAGCGGCTTCGCCTCGCGCTCCTCGCGGGCGGCCGGCGCACATGAGTGATACACCAGGTCATGGGCCAGCTCGTCGATGGCAAATGGCACTCCGGCTGGGGCAAGAGCGCGACCGGCGCGTTCGAGCGGCCGCCGACCGTGTTTCGCGATCGCGTCACCGCGGTTAGCTCTGGTCGCTTTCACCTCTACGTCGCGCGGGCGTGTCCGTGGGCACACCGCACGCTGATCACGCGGTCGCTGCGCGGGCTCGATCACGCGATCGGCGTGACGGTCGTCGACCCACACATGGGAGAGGACGGCTGGCCGTTCAAGTCCGACGACCCCGATCCGATCGGGCCATCGCGCTTTCTCCGCGATGTCTACCTGCGCGCCGATCCTCACTACACCGGCCGCGTCACGATCCCCGTCCTCTGGGATCGCGAGACCAACCGCATCGTCAACAACGAGTCGCGCGAGATCATGCGCATGCTCGATCAAGACTTCGCATCGCTCTCGATCGCGCCGATGGTCAACACGCTCTATCCGCCCGATCTACGCGACGAGATCGATCGTATCCTCGACGCGATCTACGCGCCGATCAACAACGGTGTCTATCGCGCCGGCTTCGCCTCGACCCAAGAGGCCTACGCGGCCGCGTGCACCGAGTTGTTCCGCGCGCTCGCGCATTGGGACGACCAGCTCGCCGACCGCCCGTTCCTGTGCGGCTCGCAGCTCACCGCCGCCGACATCGCGCTATTCACGACGTGCCTCCGCTTCGACCTCGTCTACTACAGCCACTTCAAGTGCAACGTGAAGCGCCTGCGCGATCACGCCAACCTCTGGAAGTTCACGCGGCGAATGTGGAGCCACCCCGGCGTCCGCCCGACGTGCTTTCTCGACGAGATCAAGACCCACTACTACTGGAGCCAGGACAACGTGAACCCGACCCGCATCGTCCCGCTCGGCCCCGGCGAGTACGAACGCGATCTCGATTCACCGATCTGACCGAGGGACGTCAGCGGCGATCCGGAGCTCTTCGAAGCGCCTCGCGAGCTCGGCCGGCAGATGATTCGCGTTGAGGCCGCTGGTGTTCGGCAACAGCCAGATGTGCGTGTCGCCGATCGACTTCGTCTGCGGTCCGCCGATCGCCTTCGGCTGGCGAAACGCGACGCGATACGCGCCGTAGCCGACGATCGCGAGGAACCGCGGTCGATACCGCAGGATCTTGCGTCGCAGCTTCACCGCGCCGGCGACCAGCTCGTCGGCCGTCAGCTCCTCGGCCTTCGCGGTCGCGCGCCCCACGATGTTCGTGATGCCGAGTCCGTGCTCGAGCAACGTCGCATCGTCGAACCCGGTGAACAGCGCCGGCGTCAGGCCCGCTCTGAACAGCGTCGGCCAGAAGCGATTGCCCGGTCGCGCGAAGTGATGGCCGACCGCCGCGCTGTAGAGGCCGGGATTGATCCCGCAGAACACGATCCGCAGCTTCTCCGCGAGGATGTCCGGTGTGCCCTTCGACGTGGCGGCGAGCAGGTCAGCTCGCGACGGCTTCCACGGCCTCTCCACGGTAGCTCAAGCCAGGTTGGTGTAGACGTTCTGCACGTCGTCGTCTTCTTCGAGGTCGGCGACCATCTTCAACACTTCATCGGTGTGCTCGTCCGAGAGCTGGGTCGTCGTCGACGGCACGTACTCCGACGCGGTCGACACCGGCGTGATCTTGCGAGCATCGAGTGCGGCCTGCATCGTGCCGAAGTCGTTGAACGCGACGCGCACGAGCAGTTGCTTCTCGCCCTTCTCGCCTTCGCCATCGTCGAGGGAGATCAAGCCGTGATCGATGAGATCGAGCTCGAGCGCATCGCGATCGAGATCCTCCGGATCCAAGCGGAAGATGCCCTGGCGCTGGAACATGAAGCCGACCTGGCCCGACGTGCCCATGTTGCCGCCGTTGGACTTGAAGTGCATACGGACGTTCGCGACGGTGCGCGTGACGTTGTCGGTCGCGGTCTCGACCATCACGGCGATGCCGTGCGGTGCGTAGCCTTCGTAGAGCACGATGTCGTAGTTGGTCGCGCCCTGCCCGCTCGCCTTCTTGATCGCGGCGTCGACCTTCTCTTTGGGCATGTTGAGCGCGCGCCCGTTCTGCAGCACGCGACGCAGCGACGGATTGCCGTCGGGGTTCGAGCCACCGGCCTTCACCGCGATCGCGATGTCCTTGCCGATCTTGCTGAACTGCTTCGCGACGCGATCCATCCGCGCGAAGATCGTGTGCTTGCGTTTCTCGAAGGCGCGGCCCATAGCGGGGACAACCTAGCAACCGAGCCCCCGGCTTGGGAAGCCCTCACCCGGCGGGTTTGAGCGGTGACTTGTACTTGCCGGGCGCCGCACGCCCCGAAATCGCGAGGCGATTCCACGCATTGATCGCCGCGCACACGAGCGTGAGGTTCGACATGCCGGTCTCGTCGAAGTGCTTCGAGACCTCTGCGTAGACCTCGTCGGAGACGTGACCTTGTTGCACGTTGGTCAGGGCGTCGGCCCACGTCAGCGCCGCACGCTCGCGATCGCTGTACAGCGCACTCTCCCGCCAGGCGGCGACCATGTAGCAGCGCTCCTCGGTCTCACCGATCGCACGGAGATCCTTCCAGTGCAGGTCGATGCAGTACGCGCAGCCGTTGAGCTGCGAGACGCGCAGCTTGACCAGATGGATCAGGTTCTGTTCGAGCCCCGAGTCGTGCAGATACGTCTCGAGCGCGAGCAGCGCCTGGTAACCACCGTTCGCATTCTTCACGTAGTTGAACCGCATGCGCCGATCATACGCTTGACCCATGCATAAGTATTGGCTTATACGTTTGGGGTGGACGTGTTTCGCGCTCTCGCCGACCCGACTCGCCGCGCCGTGTTCGAACAACTGACGCGCGGCGAGGCGACGGTGAAAGACCTGACGAAGAAGTTCGAGGTCTCGCAACCGGCGATCTCGCAGCACCTCGGCACGTTGCGCGAGGGCGGGCTCGTGTCGGTGCGGCGCGTCGGACGCTTCACGTACTGGCGCGTGGAACCGACGGGGTTGAAGCCGTTGGTCAACTGGATCGAGCACTACCAGGCCTTCTGGCTCGACCGGCTCGCGAAGCTGAAGGCCCTTATCGTGGAGATGGAACCATGAATATCGTCGTCGATTACGATCTGCCGGGACCACCGGCGAAGGTGTGGCGCGCGTTGACCGATTCGAAGCTGCTGGCTTCGTGGTTGATGGACAACGACCTGGTGGCCGAGGTCGGCCGCGTGTTCGATTTTCGCTCGAAGCCGATCGGTGACTGGGACGGGGTCGTGCACTGCCAGGTGCTCGAGGTCGTGCCGAACGAGAAGCTGAGCTACTCGTGGCGCGGCGGCTCGGGCAAGACGGCGCTCGACACGGTCGTCACGTGGACCTTGACGCCGAACGGCAGCGGCACGCGGTTGCACCTCGAACACGCGGGATTCACCGAGCACGCGGCCTTCGCGTACGACGCGATGGGGCGAGGTTGGCGCGACAAGCACGCGGAGCTCGCGAAGCTCAGCGAGCTGTAATTAGCGCTGCACTCCGGAGCCGACGTCGACGACGGGAGGCATGCTGCGCGCATGGCATTGATCACCGTTGGCAAAGAAAACAGCGCAGACATCCAGCTGTACTACGAAGATCGCGGCTCGGGAAGACCGGTGCTGCTGGTCCACGGTTGGCCGTTGAACGGCGGGTCGTGGGAACGGCAATCCCAGATGCTCCTCGCGTCGGGCTTCCGCGTGATCACCTACGACCGGCGTGGCTTCGGCCGCAGCTCGGCACCGGAAGGCGGCTACGACTACGACACGCTCGCCGGCGACACCGCGAAGATCGTCGACAAGCTCGGCCTCACCGACGTGGCGCTCGTCGGGTTCTCGATGGGCGGCGGCGAGGTCGCTCGCTACATGAGCAAGTACAACAGCAAGGGCGTCGCGAAGTGCGCGTTCATCTCGTCGATCGCACCGGCGTTGCGCAAGGACGGCAACAACCCCGACGGCGTCGATCCGGCGGTGTTCGAGGGCCTCAAGCAGGGCATCGAAGCCGACCGCTACACGTTCCTCGGCGAGTTCCTCGGCAACTTCTACAACAAGGACGTGACGAAGATGAGCGACGCCGCGATCCAGGCATCGTGGAACGTCGGCGCGGCGTCGTCGTACGGCGCGATGTTGAAGTGCGTCGACGCGTGGCTCGAGGATTTCCGCACCGATCTGAAGTCGGTCACCGTGCCGACGCTCGTCATCCACGGCGACTCGGATCGGATCGTGCCCGCCGAGGCGAGCGGCAAGCGGATGGATCAGTTCGTCAAGCACGCGCAGATCCGCATCGTCAAGGGCGCACCCCACGGCCTGCTGTGGACGCACGCGACGCACGTCAACCAGATGCTGCTCGAGTTCGTTCGCTAGATCGACGTGATGCGATCGTTGCGCGCGCCGTTGGTCGGATCCCAGTGCAGCGTGAGACCGATCGTGCCGGTCAGCGCGAGCGGCTCGGCGTAGGACAGCCGGGACAACTGCTCGTAGTCGGAGGGATCGATCGCCGTCGGATCGGGCTTCGGCAACTCGCGCTGCGTGATCGAGAACGCGAGGTTGAGATCGATGTGCGTGCCGATCTGAAACGTCACGAACGGCGCCGCGGTCAACGTGTGGCGACGCGACGGATGATCCAGCTGCACGTCACTCGACAGTGTCAACCCGTACGAGATCCCGTCGTGGCGAACGCTGCCGACCGCATCGATGCCATGCACCGGGTACTGCGCGAAGCGCTCGCCGAGCTCGTTGCGGATGTTGTAGCGATCGACCGCCCAGCCGAGGTGATAGAACACCCCGAGCCGGTTGCCGCGCGGATCGTCGGCGGGAAACAAGTCCCATTCGAGCGCCGCGCGCGCGCGGACGTCGTACGCGTACTGCGCTTTCGGATCCTGAAATTGGGCATAGCTGCCGGCACCGATCGACCACGTGTCGTTCAACAGATAGATCGCTTCGGCGCCGAAGTTGTCCTGCCACATCGTGGTGTTCAGCGACACGACCGTGCCGTCGTCGAGCGTCAGCGGTGGTTGATCGTTGAGGCCGCCGCTGATCGACTGGAGCGCGAGTGCGCGAAACTCGCGCGTGATGTACACGGCCTTGAGATCGAGCTCGGAGCTCGCGCTGCGATACTTGTCGGTGTAGTTGCCGTTGCCGCTCAATGCGACCGTGACGCCCCACGGCGAGGTCGCGATCGGTGCACTCGCGAGGTTCTTCGGCGTGGTCAACGTGATCGCGACCGCCCCTGGATAGCGCGCCGCCACGAACAGCGCGATGCCGCGCAGGAACGTGGGTTCGATCGCGGCACGCTGCTCGTCGTCGGTGGTCCGGGTATCGACCTCGACATCGAGCTCGATCACCGCCGGCGCGCCCGCCATGTGGCCGACGAACCGGAGGTGGAGTTGATCGAGCAACGCGATCGGATTCGCGGTCGCGTAGATCACGACGTCGGCGCCCGCGCGGGGCGAGCTCAACAGCACCTTGTTCGCGTCGATCAAGCCGAGCAGGAACGCCGGGCACGCCTTGGTGCGGCCGATCTGTTCGCACTCGACATCGACACGGATCGGCGTGGAATCGGCCCACGCACGCCCGAGCTCCATGAACAGCACCAACACCACGAGAAAACTGCGCAAGCCGGGCGATTCTAGCGTGAAATCGGCCTAGGGACAGACCGTGTCGCAACCGCCGAGCGAGAGGTGCACGCTCTCGGTCTGGGAGATGTCGCCGGCCGCGCTCTGCACCGTGAGCGTATAGGTCTCGTCGCACTCGAGCGGGGTCGGGCACGGGCCGGGCGCCGTGCAGCAGAACGGATTGGCGGTGAGGTCGAGCACCGTCATCGTCGCGCCGGCCGCCACGACCTTGCCGGGATAGACATAGTCGCCGGGCGGCACGCAGGCGCCGGTCGTCGTGATCGCCGAGAGCTTCACGCCGGTGACCGCGAGCGGCGCACACGTGTTGTTCGTGAACCCGATGGTCGCCTTGTACGGCTCGTGGCACGCGAAGGTCGTCGGCCCCGCCAGCGTCATCGAGTTGGAGCCCGCGGCGACGCACGAATCAGCGATGTGCCGCGCCCCATCGTCGTTGTTACACGCACCGCACAGGAGGCTCACGACGACGAGAGATCGATACATCCGGCCACAGTACACCAAGTCCCGGGTCGTCGAAATGTCTAGCTTGGCCTGGGACGCCGAACGCTTAGTTAGATGAGGCCGAGGATCATGAACACGAGCCCCATGATGCCGAGCCCGAGGCTCAGGGACCACAGCCGCGGCCTTCGCGCGAGCACCGCGATCGCACCCATCGCGATCGCGATCTGAAACGCGGTGACACCGCGCGCGAGCGAGACGTGGTGGTGCATGTGCGCCTCCGACGACTCCTCCATGTCGTGGCCCTTCTCTTCGATGTCCTTCATCTCGTTCTGATAGCCGCCGACCTTCACGAGGCGCTCGGGCGGGACGGTCTTGCCATCGCCGGTGAGCTGCTCGATGTTGCCCTGCAGGATCGCGAGCTTGATGCCCTTGGCTTGGTAGTACGACCATTGATCGGTCGCGCGCATCTGCTCGAGGATCGCCTCGTCGGAGTGATGGCTCGCGAGCAGCGCCGTGATCGCCGCACAGACGGCGAGGATCGCCGACGACACCGCGACCCGCGAGATCCACTTGCGCTCCTTGCCGTGTTCCTCGGCCGCTTCTTCCATCTTCTCGTGGAGGTGCTCGGTCGGGACTTCGATCTCTTCGGGCATCGCCGTGGACTATATCGAACACGCGCTATGCTCAGCGTGTGGAGTCCGAGATTCATCACGGCTCGAAGATCGGTCGCTTCATCGTGACCGGCGAGCTCGGATCGGGCGGCATGGGCATCGTGTACGCCGCGCACGATCGCGAGCTCGATCGCCGCGTCGCGCTGAAGGTGCTGCGCGCCGCGGCGGCGACCGAGGAAGAGCGGATGCGGATGCTGCGCGAGGGCCAGGCGATGGCGCGCGTCACGCATCCGAACGTGATCACGGTGTACGAGGTCGGCGTCGAAGGCACGCTGGTGTTCCTCGCGCAGGAGTTGCTCGACGCGGGGACGCTCGGCACGTGGCTCGAGCGCCCGCGGACCGAAGGCGACATCGTGGCGAAGTTCCTCGCAGCGGGCCGCGGTCTCGCGGCGGCGCACGCGGCCGGGCTCGTGCATCGCGACTTCAAGCCCGACAACGTGTTGCTCGGCAAAGACGGCCGCGTGCGGGTCTCGGATTTCGGCCTCGCGCGCGCGCTCGGTCCCGACGACGATCTGCCGGCGGCGACCCGCGCGAACATGGCGCGTGCACAACTCGAGCTATCGCACAGCCCGATGAGTCCGCTGACCCGGACCGGCGCGGTGATGGGCACGCCGATGTTCATGGCGCCGGAGCAGCATAACGGCGAACGTGCCGACGAGCGCAGCGATCAATTCGCGTTCTCGGTCGCGCTGTATCATGCGCTGTACGGCGACTGGCCGTATGCCGGCAAGACCGCCGTCGCGCTCGCCGATGCCGTGATCGAAGGCCGGCTGCAGAAGCCGCCGAAGTCACTTCCACCCCGGCTGCGCAAGATCCTCGTGCGCGGGTTGGCGACCAAGCCCGAGGATCGCTATCCGTCGATGACCGCGATGCTCGACGACCTGTCGCGGCCGCCGAAGCAGCGCCTGCGCACGGCGTTGATCGCGAGCACGATCGCGGTCGTGGTCGTCGGTGGTGTAGTCGGCGGCTACGTGCTGCGCGAGCACGATGACACGCTCGTACCGCAACCACCGCTCCCGACGTTCGAGCCGAAGATCACGACCGATCGCGGCATCGAATGGTTCGCCACGGCGATCGAGCGCGGTCAGCTCGACGATGCGGTCGAGAAATACGACATGGCTGGCTCGCTCGCGCAACGCAACGCGCAACCGCAGCAGGCCGCGATCGCGTACTCCGAAGGTGCGGCCGTGCTCGCGTTGCGCGGTCACCTCGAGCGCGCCCGCGCGCATCTCAGGGATGCCGAGACCAACGCGGGAAGCGACACGACCGCGCATGCGTACACGGCCCTCGCGAGCGCCGCGATCGAAGCGACCGCCGGCAACCTCGACGCGGCGTTGCAGCGCAGCACCGAATGCGCGAAGGCGTTCGCCGACACCGTGCCGGAGCTCGCGGCGATGTGCCTCGAGCTCCACGGCGATGCGGTCGCGGATCGCGGCGACACCGTGCTCGCGCGCGCCGCGTATGCCCAGGGCCTCGCACTCGCGAAGCAGGCCTCGAACACCACGCGCGCGACCTCGATCGAGCTCGCGCTCGCCGCGCTCGATCTCGACGATGGCGGCAAGCTCGACGCGATCGCCGCGACGGCGACCGAGCTCCAGGCCGCCGCCACCGAGCGCAACGCGACCAGCTCCGAGGCGCACGCCGCGATCCTGCTCGCACGCGCGCACCTCGCGCAGGCCGCGTCGCAACAAGCGCTCAGCGACCTCGAACACATCAAGCCCGACACGATCGAAGCATTCGACATTCAGGTCGAAGCACGGATCGCGCGCGGTCAAGCGTACGCGTACCTCGGCGATACCGATGAAGGCTACAAGCAGCTCGATACCGCGCGCGCCGACGCCGAACGTGAAGGCTGCGCGGGGCTCGCGCTCGAAGCGCGACTCGGTCGGGTCGAGGTGTTGATCGCGCTCGCGGCTCCGGATGCCGAGAAACGACAACGCGCGTTGATCGCGGATGCGCGCAAACAAGGTTTCGGTCGGATCGCGCACCTCGCCGAGACCGTCGCGCAGCGCTGAGCTATTCTGCCGGTCCATGGCCGACTGTCAGCTCTGCGGATCCGCTCACGCCGACGGTGCGACCTGCCCGCACTCGCGCACCGGCCAGATGCTCGGCGACAAGCTGATCGGTCCGATCCTCGGCATCGGTGGCATCGCCGCGGTCTATGCGGCGGAACATCCGATGCTGCGGCGCTCGGTCGCGCTCAAGATCCTGCACAAGCGATTCGCCGGCGATCGCGAGCTCGCGACCCGGTTCGTCCGCGAGGCGCGCGAGACCGCCGCGCTCGGCCACCCCGCGTTCGTCCACGTCCACGACGCCGGCACCACCGACGACGGCTGCCCGTACATCGAGATGGATCGGCTCGAGGGCCGCGAGCTGTACTCGCTGCGCAAGGAGGCCGGGCCGCTCGAGCCCGAGCGCGTCGTGCCGATCGCGATCCAGATCCTCGACGCGCTCGTCGTGCTCCACGCGCGTGGCGTGATCCATCGCGACATCAAGACCCAGAACATCTACCTCGTGCCTTCGCCCGACGGCGACAAGGTCAAGCTGCTCGATCTCGGCTTCGCGAAGGTCGAAGACGAGCTCAAGCTGACGTCGAAGAACCACATCCTCGGCACGCCGTTCTACATCTCGCCCGAGCAGTACCTGGATCCGAGCGCGGTCGATCAGCGCGCGGATCTGTTCTCGCTCGGGATCGTGCTGTTCGAGCTGTTGACGGGCGACTGGCCGTACACTTGGGAGACCAAGCGCGACTTGCTCGGCAAGGTCATGAAGGGCGACCTCGAGCGCCACCCGGCCAATCGCAAGGCCGACGTGCCGGTGTGGCTCGATGCGATCGTCGCGAAGGCGCTGTCGCACGCGCGCGAGGATCGCTACGACGATGCGGCGGCGATGAAGGTCGCGCTCGAGCAGGGGCCGACGACCGGCAGGTCCGGCATCTTTCGGCGCTTGTTCGGCGGCTAGCGCCGGCCGTGCACGACCACCGCGTAGCCGCGCGGGCGGACGCGCGCCGGCTCCGGAATTCGGCGATCCACGTCATCTTCGACGACGTAATGCACGGAGCTCGACGACTCCGAACGATCGCGCTGGGCCAGTCGAGCGACGACGCGAGATCCAAGTCCTGTTCTACGCATGTGATTCTCCTTGGTTGGAGAGTCATAAAGCACCTCGTGTGCCAGCGGGATCGTAAACCAAATCAATCGGTTACCACGGGGATCGCTGCGTTCGCCGGGCGACAGCTGACTCCCCAGGAAAGCGGCTACTCGGCTAGCCGGGTTACGCTTGGATGTGGCCGAACATCGCGTGACGCGCTGGCTGACGCGCGCATCGCCGGGGCTGTTCGCGCTCTACGCCGTCGCGATGGCGTTCTCGACCTACTTCGCGATGTACGCGTTCCGCAAGCCGTTCGCCGCGGCGCACTTCAGCGGGGTGTCGCTCGGTTTTCTCGATCTCAAGAGCGCGCTGATCATCGGCCAACTGGTCGGCTACGCGCTGTCGAAATTCCTCGGCATCAAGGTCAACTCCGAGATGCGCCCGAACCAACGTGCGTGGGCGCTGGTGTTCTTGATCGCGTGGGCCGAGGTCGCGCTCGTGCTGTTCGCGATCGCGCCGCCGCCGCTCAAGGTGGTCGCGTTGTTCTTGAACGGCCTGCCGCTCGGCACCGTGTGGGGCGTGGTGTTCAGCTTCCTCGAAGGCCGGCGGACCAGCGAGATCCTCGGTGCGGGCCTGTCGTGCGCGTACGTGGTCGCGAGCGGTGCGGTGAAGTCGGTCGGCAAGCACCTGCTCGATGTCGGCATCAGCGAGAGCTGGATGCCCGCGGTCGCCGGCTTGATCTTCCTGCCGCTGTTCCTCGGCGCGGTCTACGGCCTGCGCCTGATCCCGCCGCCGAACGAGGGCGACGTCGCGGCGCGCACCCATCGCGAACCGATGCAGGGTGCCGAGCGCCGGGCGTTCGTGAAGCGGTTCCTACCCGGCCTCGTGCTGCTCGTGATCGTGTACTTCTTCCTCACGTCGTACCGCGACTTCCGCGACAACTACGCCGCCGAGATCTGGACCGACCTCGGCTACGGCGATCAGGCGAGCGTGTTCACGATCACCGAGATCCCGATCGCGCTGTCGGTGATGCTGGTGCTCGGCCTGCTCTACCTGGTCAAGGACAACCGGCGCGGCCTGATGCTCACGTACGTGATCATGGCCACCGGCGCGGTGATGATCGGGGTCGGCACGCTGCTGTTCGACGGCGGCGTGATCGGACCGACGCCGTGGATGATCCTCGTCGGGCTCGGCCTCTACCTCGGCTACGTGCCGTATGGCTGCGTGCTGTTCGATCGTACGATCGCGGCGCTCGGCATCGTCGCGACCGCGGTGTTCTTGATCTATCTCTCCGATGCCGTCGCGTACGGCGGCTCGGTGTTGGTCGTGGTGTACAAGAACGTCGGCCAGGCCAACGTCTCGGCGCTCCAGTTCTTCCGCTACTTCTCGTACGCGACCAGCGGCATCTGCATCGTCGCGCTCGCGATCAGTGGGCGGTACTTCTTGCGGCAAGCGCGGCCTTCGTAGCGCCGAGCAACGACTCGGTGCCGACCGGCTTGCCCGTCGCCTGCACCATCCACAGGTCCGGCGAGATCTTGCCGAGCCGCGCGACGCGCTCGAACTCCTTGCCGAACGTCGCCTTGTCCTTGCCGTCGAGGTGCTGCTCGACCTGGAACGCGATCAGGTGGCCGAGCACGTAGTTGAACAGGTACAGCGGCGACGCGATCGTGTGGCTGTAGATCGCGAGCAGCGCGGTGTCATTGCCGCCGAGGATCGGAGCGTAGTAGCGATTCCATACGGCGCGCGCGGCCGCATCGGTCGCCTCGCGGAGCTGGGCGGCCGTCGCGTTCGGATGGGCGTAGAGCCAGTGCCAGACATCGATCTCGACGAGCGCCGAGCCGGCGATCTCGCGGGTCTGCCAGAACGCGTCGAGCACGCGCAGCCGATCGGCCTCGCCGTGCGGGCGCGGTCGACCGAGCAGCTCGCGATCGCGCGCTTGAAATAGAAACGCGAGCGCCTCGGTGAACGCGATGTTCGGGACCCCCTGGAGCAGCGTGTGATCGATGTCGTAGAGCGAGAACGTCTGCTCGATGTTGTGACCGAGCTCGTGGACCGCGATGTTGTAGCCCTTGTAGTCCATGCCGTGCGCTTCGACGCGCGTGCGCAGGTGGGCCTTGTCACCGCGACGATCGGCCTCCATCGCGTGGCCCGCGCCGCGCGACGGATCGACCTCGATGTGATCGGCGAGATACTTCGCCCGCTCGGTCGTGAAGCCGAGGTCGTGCAGGATCCGCGGTACGTCCTTCGCGAACGCCGCGGCGCTCGGATACTTCTTGCGCGTCACCGCGTCGAGCTCGGCCTCGGCCGTCGATGCGGTCGCGATCGGGAACCACAGATCGTGCGGCTCGAGCTTGCGACCGAGCTTCGCCTGGATCTCCTGCGCGATCTGCGCGCCCTCGGGGGCTTCGAGGATCTCGACGAGCATCGCTCGCACGCGAGCCTCCGGCATCTCCGCGTCGACGAACGCGCGCTCGATGTAGGTCGGCGAGATCGGCGAGAACGCATCGATCGCGCGCGCCGCCCGGAAGTGGGCGAGCACGTGCTCGAACCGCGTGTCGGGCTCGGGTGCCTCGCTCGGCGTGGTCGCACGATCTTTCGGCGCGTCGGCCTCGACCTCTTGCGCGACCGTGACCTTGTTCGTGAACGGGTTCCAATCGAGGTGCGGGTTGTCGATCACCGCCTTCGGGATCGCTTGCGTCGCGATCCGCTCCATCACCTTCGCGATCGTGCGCTGCTTCGCGAGCCCATCCTTGTCGGCGTAGTTCGCCTTGAGCTCGTCGCGCAGGTTCCAGTGGCTGATCAGCCGTTTCCCCGACGGAAACAGACGCTTGCCATCCTCGCTGAGGATGTGGTGCATCCACATGTTGTAGCCGGCGATGTACGCCTCGGCCGCGGCGTCGGCGGCGCTCGCCACGCCCTCGAGCTCGCTCGGCACGCGCGCATCGAACTGGCTCGCGAGGCGGACCTCGGCCCACTGGCGCCGCGAGTAGGTCGCGCCGTCCTTGATGCGCGCAGCGAGCGTGGTCAGCGGAAAGTTCAGCAACACCGCGAACGCGATCTTCGAGGTGAACAGATCATCGGTGACGTGGGTACGCGGGTCGTACGAGGCGAGCAGGCCCTCGTACGGCTGCATCGGTCCGGTATCGACCTCGCTGCCCCAGCGCGCGGCGCGCCCGATCTCGTTGTTGTGGCCGCGGATCTGTTCTTCGAGCGCCTCCATGCGCGCGAACAAGAGATCCGAGTTCGCCGCGAACTGCTCGACGCAGAACGCCGCGAGGTCACCGTCCGTCGCGCGCCACAGCGCCGCGACCTGATCGACGCCGCGGTCGATGCGCTCGCGCTGGTCGCCGTACTTCGCGAGCAGTTGCTGCTTGGCAGCGGCGATCGCGGTGGCCGCGACGTGCTGCGACGGCGGCGGCGGCGCGGTTGGCGTCGCGGCCGGAGGCTGCACCGGCGCGATCGGCGGCGGGGTCGACGCGACCGGAGCAGCACTGCCACACGAGCCAACCAGAAGGGGAACAAGGAGGACGAGGAGCTTCCGGACCATCACGCCCGCGGTGGTACCACGAGGAATCAGCCGCCGCTGACGCGGGCGTTCGGGCAGAACTTCGCGAGTTACCAGGAGCTCGGCGCGATCCGCGGTCCTGCCACGCCGACCGCGTTCGTGTTCGCGCCGCTCGGCGCCGATGGCAAGCCGCCCGCCGACTACATGTTCCTCGCGTTCGATCCGGGCGAGACGTTCCTCGAGGTCGCCTCGTACAGTCCGTCCGATCAGGCCGTGAACTTCTATCTCGTCCGAGAGCGTCGGTCTCGGGCGTGATCCACGGTCGGAGATGAAGCTCGGTGCGGTCGTCGGCCGAGGCGTTGGATGCGAGCAACGCCTCGAGCACGGTCACCTTCACACGACCCACGCCTGCACTCTACAACACCACGGCGCTATGCTGGTCGCGTGACCTTCCAGCACCGCGAGTTGCGAGCCGTCAACAAGCAGGTGTTCCGGCTCGGCCTGGCCGCGAACTACGGGATCGACGAGGCAGGCGTACGGTCCGCACTCGACCGTGGCGTCAACTACGTGTTCTTCACGACGCGCGGCAAGCTCGCGAAGCCGCTGCGCGAGGCTCTCGCGCGCGATCGCGACAAGATCGTCGTCGCCGCCGGCCCGACGATGGGATTCTTCGGCGGCTCGGTGCGACGCAGCGCCGAGCGCACGCTGAAGAAGCTCGGAGTCGACTACCTCGACGTCTTCCAGTTGATGTGGCTCGGCGTTGGCTCGGCGTGGACCGACGCGACGGTGCGCGAGCTCGTGCACCTCAAGGAATCGGGGAAGGTGCGCGCGCTCGGCGTGTCGATCCACGATCGCGTCCGTGCCGGCAAGCTCGCCGAAGAGTCCCCGCTGGATCTACTGATGATCCGGTACAACGCCGCGCATCCCGGCGCCGAGCGCGACATCTTCCCGCACCTCGCGAAGCGCCAGCCGCACATCATCGCGTACACCGCGACGAGCTGGCGCAAGTTGCTGAAGCGTCCGAGCGGCTGGACCGGCAACGTCCCGACGGCAGGTGACTGCTATCGGTTCTGTCTCTCGAACGACAACGTCGACGTGTGCCTCACCGGTCCCGCGTCGACGGCGCAGCTCGACGAGAACCTCGCGGCCCTCGAGAAAGGTCCGATGTCGGCGGACGAGCTGACGTGGATGCGCGAGCTCGGTACCGCCGTGCATGGCTAGATCAGTTCACTGCGGTCCTATGCTCCGGACGCCCGGGGTCGCGCTACCCTCGGCCCATGAGGCCCACGTACGATCGATACCTGGCGCGTGACCGGCGCGGGTTGTACGAGAGCCACTACCTCAAGGCGAACAGCCCTGACGGCACCGAGGCGTTGTGGATCAAGCACAACGTGCTGGTGCCGCGCGAGGGCGGCGGCATCGCCGAGTTCTGGCTGATCCATTTCCAGCTCGGCCAACCGCCGCGCGTGTGGAAGCGCGAGGTCCCATTCGGCGAGCTCGTGCTCGGCGCCGAGGAGTTGTCGCTGCGCGGCGACGCGTTCCGGCTCGATCACGAGGGCTGCGAGGGCAGGATCGCCGACGCGTCGTGGCGATTCTCGTTCTCGGGCGGTCTGCCGCCGATGTTCCACTACGGTGCACCGATCTTCTACCGCGGCGCGTTCCCCAAGAAGAAGATCCTGACGCCGACGCCGAACCTCGTCTTCGACGGCGCTCTTACGATCGGCGACCAGACGACGACGGTGGCGAAGTGGGTTGGCCTGCGCGGCCACAACTGGGGCACCGAGCACGCGCACACGTACGTGTACGGCGGCTGCAACGTGTGGGACGACGGCGCCGCGGACCGCGCGATCGATGGATTCACGGCACGGATCAAGATCGCGGGCATGCTGACGCCGTGGCTGTCGTCGCTCGTGTTCCGCGGCGAACAAGCGATCGATCACAACCGCGTGCGCGACTGGATCCGGCGCGATGCGGTCGTCGAGCCGCGGCGGTGGCGGCTCCCGTACGCCGACCTCGAGCTCGACATGACAGGCGAACCGGGCGAGTACGCGGGGCTGCGTTACCGCCACCCGAGCGGCGCCGAGTCGTACTGCTACAACAACAAGCTCGCGCGCGTGCGCGTGACGGCGGCGGGCCGCACGTACACGAGCCGGTGTGGCGAGCACGAGGTGCTCTACCCCGAGCCGTTGCCCGACGTGCCGTTGCATCCGAGCGCGGGTTGGTCGCAGCGCGACGGCGATTATCGCTCCCGTTAGTCGCGCATCCGGCCGGCGAGGAACGTGCGGAAGCTCGGATCCTCGTCGGCCGAGCGCTATTCCTCTTTCGGATCAGGAAGCGATTCCGACTCGTCGTTGCTCGACGGAAACTCCTTGATCGGACCTCGCGCCCGCTTCCAGCCTTGTTGGACGATCCAGGACAGAGATCGATCGAGACGAGCCGCCTCGTGTTGGATCTCTTTGAGCATGTCCTCGGGGAAATAGAGCGACTGCTTTCTCTTATCGGCGCCGGGCATCAATCACCTCGACCAGGAGAGTAGTCGGTTGTCCGCGCACGCGCACGCCGAGCGGTGCCACTCTGGATGTCCGCTCGGTACCAACCACCGCGCCGATGAAGCGCTGGATCACGATGGTGGCCCTTGCCAGTGCCCGGAGGTCGCCCCGTGCAGCTGGTATGCTCGCGCGCAAGGGTGCAGCGACGCGTCGCGCGTTGGCCGTTCACCGGCAAGGTCCTGATGACGACGATCCAGATCGCGGCGCTGCTCGTTTCGCTCACCGCGTTGCTCGCATACCTGAACGCGCGGTTCGTGAGGCTTCCTTCGCAAGTCGGCATGCTCGCGATCGCACTCGCGGGCTCGCTCGTCGTCGTCGGCCTCGATGCCACCGGCTTGATCGATGCCGCGGCGATCGAGCGTGTCGTCGCGCAGGCCGACTTCGGGCCAACTCTGCTTCACGGGATGCTCGGCCTGCTGCTATTCGCGGGCGCGTTGCACATCAACATCGACGACCTCGCCGAGCAGCGTTGGCCGATCGCCGCACTGTCCCTGGGCGGCACGGTCTTATCGACGGTGCTGGTCGGGGTGGCCACGTTTGCTGTGCTGAGCGCGTTCGGCCACGACATCGGCCTCATGAGCTCGCTGCTGTTCGGCGCGCTGATCTCGCCGACCGATCCGATCGCGGTGCTGGGTGTCCTCAAGACCTCGAAGGTGCCGCGCACGTTGGCGGTGCAGATCAGCGGAGAATCGCTGTTCAACGACGGCATCGGCGTCGTGCTGTTCACGGTGTTGCTCGCGATCGGGACCGGCGACCATGTCGGCGTCGGTGACGTGCTGCGCCTGTTCGGTCGCGAGGCGCTGGGCGGCGCGGCCTTCGGATTCGTGCTCGGGTACCTCGGCTCGAAGATGCTGCGCTCGATCGACGAGTACACCGTCGAGGTCCTCGTCACGCTCGCGATCGTGCTCGGCGGCTATGCGGTCGCCGAAGCCATCCACGTCTCGGGGCCCATCGGCGCCGTCGTGTCCGGCATCGTGATCGGAAATCGACCGCAGACGAACGACGTGACGCGTTCGCAGCTCGGGCTGTTCTGGCAACTGATCGACGAGACCCTCAACGCGGTGCTGTTCTTGATGCTCGGCCTCGAAGCAACCCACTTGCATCTGTCGCTCGAGGTCGCGATCGCCGCGCTGATCGCCGTGCCGATCGTGCTCGCCGCACGGTTCCTCTCCGTCGGCGCGTCCGTGATCGTCTTGCGACCATTCGGCACGGCGCCCCCTCCACACGCGGTCAAGATCTTGACGTGGGGAGGACTGCGCGGCGGGCTCGCGGTCGCGCTCGCACTGTCGATGCCGGAAGGTCCGTACCGCGACACGATCCTCGTCATGACCTATGTGGTGGTGGCGTGCTCGATCCTGGGCCAGGGATTGTCCCTGCCGAGGCTGCTGCGCCGACTCGGTCTTTGAAGCGATCGGCCGGCCGACGGGTGCGCTACGCTGTGCGGGGATGATCCGGATCACGGCGATCGAACCAGAGCCACTCGGCGAGGTCCGGTATCTGAACGCAGTCTCGAGCGGCCGCACCGAGGTGTCGCGTCTCGAGATCGTGCGCGCACGCGTGGGCCGTCTCGCCGACGAGCTCGACGCGCTCGTCTGCTGCAGCGACCTGCAAGGTATGGTCAACGGCGAGCTGCTCGGCGTGACCGTCGCCGCGCAGCTCGCACAACTCGCCGACGACGGCGTACTGCCACCCTCCGCGCGCACCGGCATCGTCCTCGCCGGCGATCTGTACAGCGTGCCCGCCGCGAACAGGCGCGGCGGGTACGGCGACGTGGCCACCGTGTGGCGCGCGTTCGCGGAGCGCTTTCCGTGGGTCGTCGGCGTCGCCGGCAACCACGACGACATGACGAACGTCGAGGGCGACAATCTCCACGTACTCGACGGCACCATCGTCGAGGTCGACGGCCTGCGCTTCGCCGGTGTCGGTGGCATCGTCGGCAACCCGAGCAAGCCGGGACGCCGCGAGGAAGACGACCAGCTCACACGGATCTCGAACGTGATCGAAGCGCCCTGCGACGTGCTCGTGTTGCACGAGGGCCCTAGTGGCAACAACAACGGCCAGGCCGGCAACGCGTACATCCGCAAGATCGTCGAAGTTGCCGGCGTGCCGCTGACGGTGTGTGGTCACGCGCACTGGGAACTGCCGCTCGCGGATCACGCGCGCGGTCAGATCTTGAACGTCGATGCTCGCGTCGTCGTGATGCAGGCGTTCTACATCGCGCGCTGACCGAGCCACCCGCCGGAGAACCCGGCACGTTCGAGACCGCGCCGCACGTAGGAACTGCGGCGCAGCAAGGTCCAGACCAGGCCCGAGAGATGGTTTTCGATCATCACGATGATCGGGCCCTGATTGAGACCGTACTTCCACGGCGAGACCCAACCGCGTGCATGCCCGGACGCTTCGGGATACGTCGGGTTGAAGCTCGCCTCGAAGCCCGGACCGTGAGCGTTCTTGAGGCCGAGTCGTTCGATCGCGTGACGGATCGCCGCACACACCTCCGTCGGTGCAAACGGCAGCGATGCCACGACCGCCCACGGCGAGAACGTGCCGTCGTCGGGGCCGAACGGAGCACCACGGGCGAGGTAGCCGTAGAAGTCGCGCGGAACACCATGCACGGTCTGGTGGTCCGGTCCGGGACCGTTGCTGGCGGTGAAGCCCCAGGCGTTCTCGCCGTAGGCCGTAAACCCGGCCGGATTCTCGATCGCGTAGGCTCGTTGCGCGAGCGTCGCGCGCCGGCTGTTCTCGAAGTAGTCGAAGCCGAGCCCGCGCGTACGATCGTCATCGAGGCCACGCAGCTCGAGCCACAGCTGTGGCAGCTGATGGATGAACAACGGCCCCGCGTAGAGCTGATCGAAGCCGTAGAGCGTCTTGCGCTCGAACGTCTGGGCCCAGCGAACGTAACCGGTCGGATCCGTCGGGAACGTCGGCGAGCCGAGCGCGAGCACGTAGAGCAACGTCGCCTCGCTGTATCCACGATCCCAGCTCGGCTCGAGAAACCCCGATTCGGGCCGCCAGCCATGGCGCAACGTGCCATCGTCGCCGGCCACCCACTGCCAATCGACGCGGCGATACAGCATGTCCCCGAGCTCGCGGATCTCGGCTTCATCGGCATCGGTCGCGGTGAAGTACGAGGCCGCGGTGTGAATCCCGGCGACGAGCAGCGCCGTGTCGATCGTCGACAGCTCGCAGCCTCCCGACCGTGCACCCGAAGCCGGATCGAGGAAGTGATAGTAGAAGCCGTGATGACCGGTCGCCGCAGGGTCGTTGCTCTGCTCGCTCGCTGCAAAGAATCGCAAGGTCGCGAGCGTCCTCTCGACGGCGTCCGTGCGGGTCCACCAACCGCGTTCGACCGCGATCGGATAACACGTCAAGGCGAGACCGACGGCCGCGATGCTCGCGGGCGAATTCGCGCTTGTCCGATCGGCGACCAGGCCGGTCCGCGGATTGGTGTAGTCGACGAAGTACGCGAAGGTCTCGCGCTGCAGCGTCTCGAGCATCTCGAGGTCGGCCGGTTCGGGCCTCATAGCTCCACCGTCACCAGCGCCACGCTCTGCGCCGGCATCGCGAGGTCGAGCTCCACGCCGTTCGCCGTCGAACGCGTCACGAGCGGCTCGGCCACCAGCGCCGACACCGCATGAAGCGCGTCGACATCGCGCGGCTGCAGATACTCCGGCTTGCCCATCGCCTCCCACGCGCGGCGCGCATTCGCGTGCGTCTCGTCGATCCGCTCGACGAAGGCGGTCCGGATCGCGGTGACGTCGCCGAGTGCGATCGTGACGAGCTCGGTCCTGATCGAATGGCGTGGTAGCGCGCCGTTGGAGACGAGGATCGCGAGCCCGCGCGCGGTCCTCGTCACCCACGTGTCGACGGTCGGATGCACGCCGGCGACCTCGAGCCGCTCGTCGCCGAGCCGATGCAGGAGCTCGTAGGCGCGGTACGCCGGCTTCGCGATGCCGTGGATCGTCAGCAGCCCGAACCCGCCGTGAAACGGTTCGGACGAGAAGTAGTTCTCCTCGAAGATGTCGGAGAACGTCCAGTAGCTGTAGCCCTCGACGATCCCCGCGACCTCCATCACGGTCTTCGCGATGTACGCCGCCGCGTACGGCTCGTCGTGAAGCGCGTCGAACGGATTCGAGGACGTGCTCCACTCGGTGTAGTAGAGCGGATGGCCAGCCGCTTCCCCGTACGCTTGTGACGCCTGGTACTGCAAGATGCCCCGCTCGCTCGCCGCGAGTTGCTGCTCGGTATCGTCGCCCGGCTTGCCGAACGCGTCGGTCGGGTAGTGATGGGTCGAGACGAAGTCGATCGGCACGTGGTGCTGCTTGCCGTACGCGACGAACTCCGGAAGCCACGAGTTGCTCGCGGTCGCTGGCCCACCGACACGAAGCTCTGGATCGATCGCCTTGATCGTGCGCGCGGTCGCCGCATAGAGCTCGAAGTACTGCCGCTGCGTGCCGGTCCAGAACGCCGGCAGGTTCGGCTCGTTCCACACCTCGAACATCCACGTCCGGAGCTCGGCGAGCCCGTAGCGCTCGACCCAGTGGCGCACGAGCTTGTCGATCAGCGTCGTCCACCGCGCGAGGTCCTGGGGCGGGGTGATGTTGCCACGGTAGTGAAACACCGTGTCCCCGCCCGACGACAACGTCGACGGCATGAACGAGAGCTCGACGACCGGTTTCATGTCGATCGAGCGCAAGAAGTCGTAGATCGAATCGGCGTTGAAGAAGCTGTAGACGAGCTTGTTGCTCTCGCACATCAGCGTGCCGACATCGTCGGACAGGATGCCGTGACATCGCACGTAGCGGACTCCGAGGTCGCGCCGGCAGCGCGCGAGCTGGCGCTGCCAATCCGCGCGCAATCCGAGCGTCGCGTGACCGCTCCCGACCATCACCTCCCAGACATGCGGGAGCGGTTTGGACGACGCGCCGACATCACACTGGAAACGCGAACGGGTCGCCATGGTTTGAGTGTGACGGCTCCACCGAAGGTTCGTCGTCATTCGCGCAGGACTTTCTGTGGCGCGGCACGAGAGCACGACGTGCGCGAGCGCGCGTTACGAGGCGTCGATCGCGACCGAGCGTGCGCGCTCGCGGGCATGGTCGATGCACGGGCCGCATGCGCGGCCGATGTCGGCATTGTTTCCGCCGTGGACGAACACGGCACTTCGCCTCGGGCTCATCATCCTCGCGGGTGGGATGACCATCGCGGTCGTCGCGCCGATGGTCTACGCGCGCAGCCCGCTCGCGACCAACGCGTACGACCCACTCCTCCAACCGATCGCGTTCGATCATCGCCATCACGTCAAGGACGATGGGATCGATTGCCTGTACTGCCACGAGAATGCGGAGCGCGGCCCGTATGCAGGCGTCCCCGACACCACGCGCTGCATGGGCTGTCACTCTCAGATCTGGAACGACAGCGTCGCGACCGCCCCGCTGCGGGCAAGTGCCCTGACCGGAGCGCCGATCCGCTGGCAACGGGTCCACTCGCTGCCCGATTTTGTCTACTTCGATCACTCGATCCACGTCACGCGCGGCATCGGCTGCGTGACGTGCCACGGCAACGTCGACGAGATGGCGGCGGTCTACCAGGTCGAACCCCTGACGATGCAGTGGTGTGTCGCCTGTCATCGCGACCCCGCGCCGCACCTCCGGCCCCGCGACCAGATCACGAGCACGACGTGGCGCCCGACTCCGGAGGTGTTGACGTCGCTCGCCGCGCACTACGAGCCACGGTCGTTAACGCATTGCTCGACGTGTCACCGATGACGAGACCGATCGGCCTCGACGAGCTCAGCCGCCGTCAATTCTTCAAGCTGGCGGGCATCGGAGCCGCGGCCGCGGGTGTCGCGGCGTGCTCGTCGCGTCCAGCGAGAGAGATCTTGCCGTATGCGACACGACCACCGGAGCTGACGCCCGGGGTCGCGACGTACTACGCGACCGCGCTCGTCCAGGATGGCTACGCGACCGGTGTGCTCGTCGAGACCCACGAGGGCCGGCCGACGAAGATCGAAGGCAACCCGAAGCACCCGGCGAGCCTCGGCGCGACGCGAGCGATCGAGCAGGCCGCGGTGATGTCGCTCTACGATCCACAGCGCGCGCGCGCGATCGCCGAGCGCGGCGTGCCGACGACCTGGACCGCGATCGAGCGCGTGCTCGCGGGGGCGCGCGCGAACCGTGGCGCTGGCACGCAGGTGGTGCTCGAGCCGACGTCGTCGCCGCTCGTCATCGAGATGATCGCGCGCTTGCGCATCGCGCTACCTGCGGCGCGCGTGACGTTCTGGGCGCCTTTCGAGGCGCGTGGCTCGATCGCCGGCCATCGCACCGTCTTCGGCCGTCCGCTGCAAGGTCAACTCGAGCTCGCCGATGCCGACGTCGTCGTCGCGCTCGACGCCGACCTCGCGGGCGATCATCCGCTCGGGCTCGCGCACGCGCGCCGCCTCGCCGACCGCCGCCGCGTCGTCGACGGAACGTCACGAATGTCTCGCCTGTACGCGATCGAGACCAGCTATTCGCCGACGGGCATCCTCGCCGATCATCGCTTCCGCGTTCGCCCTTCCGAGATCGCGAGCGTCGCGGTCGAGCTCCTCGCCGAGCTCGCCGCCGCCGGCAAAGCTCCCGCCGAGCTCGCCGTTCATCGTGCGAGTGGACAGCGAGCACGCTGGGTCGCGGCGATCGCACGCGATCTGATCGCCACCGGGGGTCGGTGCGCGGTGGTCGCCGGCGAGCGGCAGCCGGGAGAAGTTCACGCGATCGTCGCGGCGATCGATCGTGCGTTGGCCAGCCGCTGCGTCGGCTATTCCGAGCCCGTCGTGTTCGAAGCCGGAGGCCCGAGTCACGAGCTTGGAGAGCTCAGGAGCGCGCTCGGAGCAGGAGCGGTCTCGACGTTGCTCGTGCTCGGTGGCAACCCGGCCTACACCGCACCTGCGCTCGCGCCGATGCTCTCGCGCGTCGAGCACTCGATCTATCTCGGGCTCTACGCCAACGAGACCGCCGCGGCGTGTCGCTATCTCGTACCGGCGCTTCACGACCTCGAGCGCTGGGATGTCGCGCGCGCCGCCGATGGCACGCTCGCCGTCCAGCAGCCGATGATCGAGCCGCTGTTCGACGGTCGGTCGCCGTGCGAGCTCCTCGGCGCGTTGCTCGGCGATCCGCCGGTCGAGGCGCGCCAACGCGTCATCAAGTCGTGGCCGCAGATCTCGTCACTCGAGCTCGACGACGTCCTCGCGCTCGGTGCGGTGCCGAGCTCCACGGCAGCATGGTCTCCGGTCGAGCCCACGTGGTCCGCGGTCGCCGCGATCGCTCGGTCACCGGTGGAGGTCGGCGAGCTCGAGCTCGAGCTCCGGCCGCATCCTTATCTTCACGATGGTCGCCACGCGAACAATCCGTGGCTGCTCGAGCTGCCCGAGCCAATCACGAAGTTGACGTGGGACAACGCGGCGCAGCTGTCGCCGCGGACCGCCGCGCAGCTCGGGGTCAAGACCGGCGACATCGTCGCATTTGCGGGCATCGAGCTTCCGGCGATCGTCGTCCCCGGTCAGGCCGACGGCGCGATCACGGTGCATGCCGGGTTCGGGCGCACCGGCGACGAGCGCATCGCACGCGGGGTCGGCGTCTCCGTGATGCACCTCGCGAGCCGTACGCCGGTCACGATCGCGGTGACGGATCGCACGCGCGCGCTCGCGATCACGCAGCAGCACTGGGAGCTCGAAGGCCGCGACGAGCTGCCGACCGGCTCGCTCGATCAGTTGGCGCACGACACGACGTTCCTCGGCGAGCTCGCGCGCCAACGCGGCGCTCAGCCGACGTTGCTCGCGCCTGCACCGGCGTCGGGTGCGCAGTGGGCGATGTCGATCGACCTCACCACGTGCAGCGGTTGCACCGCGTGCGTGATGGCGTGCTCGGCGGAGAACAATTCACCGGTCGTCGGCCGGACGCAGGTCTTGAATCGCCGCGAGATGCACTGGCTGCGCCTCGATCGCTACGTCACCGACGACGAGGTGATCGCCGTCGAGCCGATGACGTGCCAGCACTGCGAGAAGGCACCGTGCGAGTACGTGTGCCCGGTCGCGGCCACGACGCACAGCCCCGATGGCCTCAACGAGATGACCTACAACCGCTGCGTCGGCACGCGGTTCTGCTCGAACAACTGTCCGTACAAGGTCCGGCGCTTCAACTGGTTCGACTTCAAGCAGCACTCCGGGCTGCAGGTGCTCGGCGAGAATCCCGACGTCACGATCCGCGACCGCGGCGTGATGGAGAAGTGCACCTACTGCGTGCAGCGGATCCGCCGGGCCGAGATCGATGCACGCGAGGCGAACCGTCCTTTCGAGGGTCGCGACGTTCGCACGGCGTGCCAGCAAGCGTGTCCGACCCAGGCGATCACGTTCGGCTCGTTGACCGACGCGTCCACTGCCGTGCGCGAGCATCGCGGACGCCCGCATGACTACACGGTGCTCCACGACCAAGGCACGGTGCCGCGCACGCACTATCTCGCGCGAATTCGCAATCGCAACCCGGAGCTCGGATGACCGCGCACGACGACGTGCTGCTCGGCAAGCCGACCGACGGTGAGCTGAACGAACAGCTGTTATCGACGGCGTGGCGACCGATGACGCGCGGCTGGAAGATCCTGTTCGCGATCTGCGGCGCGCTGACGGCGCTGTTGCTCGCGATGGTCACGCTGACCGTGCTGCGCGGCATCGGCATGTGGGGCAACAACATCCCGAACGCCTGGGGCTTCGGGATCATCAACTTCGTGTGGTGGATCGGCATCGGCCACGCCGGCACGTTCATCTCCGCGATCCTGCTCGTGCTCGAGCAGGACTGGCGCACGTCGATCAATCGCTTCACCGAGGGCATGACGCTGTTCGCGGTCATGCAGGCCGGGCTGTTTCCCCTGCTCCACCTCGGGCGGCCGTGGTTCGCGTACTGGCTGTTTCCGTACCCGAGCGTGATGGGCACGTGGCCGCAGGTCCGCAGCGCCTTACCGTGGGACGCGGCGGCGGTGTCGACGTACTTCCTGGTCTCGCTGATGTTCTGGTATCTCGGGCTCATCCCCGATCTCGCGAGCCTGCGCGATCACGCACCGACGAGGCGGCGCCGGATCATCTACGGCCTCTTCGCGCTCGGCTGGCGCGGCTCGGTCCAGCAATGGCGTCACCACAAGGTCGCGTACATGCTGCTCGCCGGCATCGCGACGCCGCTCGTGGTGTCGGTCCACTCGATCGTCAGTCTCGACTTCTCGATCACGGCGTTGCCGGGATGGCACTCGACGATCTTTCCGCCGTTCTTCGTCGCCGGTGCGATCTTCTCCGGGTTCGCGCTCGTGTTGACGCTGATCATCCCAGCGCGGCGGTGGTTCAAGCTCGAGAACGTGATCACGCTTCGCCACTTCGATCTGATGGCGAAGATGCTGTTGATCATGAGCTGGATCGCGACGTACTCGTACATCGCGGAGATCTTTCTCGCGTGGTACTCGGGCGACAAGTTCGAGATCTATCAGCAGATCATGTTCCGTCCGTTCGGGTTCTACGCCTGGACGTTCTGGACCATGATCGCGTGCAACTGCGTCGTGACGCAGCTGTTCTGGTCGCGGCGGATGCGCCGCAACCTGAAGGTGCTGTGGATCGCGTCGCTGTTGATCAATCTCGGCATGTGGCTCGAGCGCTTCGAGATCATCGTCGTGTCGCTGTCGCACGACTTCCTGCCGTCGTCCTGGCACACGTACCTGCCGACGTGGGTCGACCTCGGCCTGCTGGTCGGCACGCTCGGCTTCTTCGGCCTCCTGTTCATGTTGTTCCTGCGGTTCATCCCGTTCGTGCCGGTCGCGGAGATGAAGCAGATGCGCGGCGAGCTGTCGCGAGAGAAGGCGGTCGCGTGAAGGGCAAGATCGCACTCGCGGCCGAGCTCGGGTCCGGCGAGGAGCTCAAGCGCTGCATCGAGATCCTCCGCGATCTCGGGATGTCGCGGTTCGATGCGTTCACGCCGTACGAAGTCGAAGGCCTGCAGGAGTTGCTCGGCGTGCGGCGATCGCGCTTGTCGTGGATCGTCCTCGTCGCGGCGCTCGCCGGCGGCGGCGGCGCGTATCTTCTCGAGTGGTGGATCAACGTCGTGTCGTACCCGTTGAACATCGGTGGTCGACCGTTGCACTCGGCGCCCGCGTTCCTGCCGATCGGCTTCGAGATGGCGGTGCTGTTCGGATCGATCGCCGCGCTCGTCAGCGCGATCGTGCTGGGCGGGTTGCCGAGCCTGTGGCATCCGATGTTCGAGGTCGAAGGGTTCGCGAGCGCGACCGCCGATCGGTTCTGGCTCACCGTCGGCGCCGACGACGCGGCCCTCGATCGCGACGCGGCGACCGCGGCGCTCGAGGCTGCCGGTGCGACTCGTGTCGTGTGGTTAGGAGCGCCGCGATGAGGCTCGTCTGGGTCTGGCTGGTCGTTGCGGCTTGCGACAACGGCGGCGCGACGCCCGATTGGTCGCGCATGATCACGCAGCCGAAGCTACTTCCGTACGGCGCCGCGGCGCAGTTCGCGGATGGCCGCGCGATGCGACCGCGCCCGGCCGGGGTGGTCGCGATCGACCGGATCACCGATCCTGCTCGACGCGAGGGTCGCACCGCGGAGGGGCTCGTGGCCACGATCCCGCTGCCGATCACGCGCGCGCTCCTCGAGCACGGTCGCGAGCGCTTCGACGTTGCCTGCGCGGCTTGTCACGGCGTCGCGGGTGATGGCGAGACACCCGTCGCCCACGCGATGCAACGCCGCCGTCCGCCATCGCTGCACGAGCCGCGCATCGCCGCCCTGTCGCCGGGCGCGATGTACCGCGTGGTCGCCGAGGGCTACGGCGTGATGCCGTCGTACGCGACGCTGCTCTCGGTCGACGATCGCTGGGCCGTGATCGCCTACGTGCGCACGCTCGAGCTCGCGTGGCACGCGCCGGTCGCGGCGTTGCCCGCCGACGTGACTCGGGGGTTGCCGTGAGGCTGATCGGCGTCGCAGCCGTGATCGGTATCGCCGGAGCGATCGCCACGGTGATCGGCTTTGCGACCGAACCGACTCAGGCCTCGTTCTCGTACCTCACCGCGTGGCTGTTCGCATTCGGGATCGCGATCGGCGCGCTGGTGATGTTGATGATCGCGCACGCCACCGGCGCGCGCTGGGCGACGATGTTTCGTCGGTTCCTCGAAGCGATCGTCGGCACGCTGCCGGTGCTCGCGATCCTGTTCGTGCCGATCGCCTTGTCGGTCCACCGGCTCTACCTGTGGGTCGACCCACCGGCGACGCTCGCGCCCGACGCGCTCGCGAAGCTCGTGCACAAAGCGCCCTATCTGAACGTCTCGTTCTGGACGATCCGCGCCGCGGTCGTGTTGATCCTGTGGAGCGTCGCCGGCGAGTTGCTCGTGCGATGGGCCGCGCGGCTCCGCGACGACGAGCCGCGCTACCGCGCTCGGCTCGTCACGCTCGCGACGGCCGGACTCCCCGCGGTCGCACTCACGCTGACGTTCGCGGTGTTCGACTGGCTGATGTCGCTCACCCCGCTGTGGTACTCGACGATCTTCGGCCTGTTGTTCTGGTCGGGAGGGTTCCTCGCCGCGCTCTCGCTCGTGGCGGTGATCGCACGCGGCGCGCGGCGTGTCCCCGACGTCGCCGCGCGCATCAGCCCGGATCACACCGGTGCTCTCGGACGCATGATGTTCGCGTTCCTCGCGTTCTGGGCCTACATGGAGTTCTCGCAGGGCCTGATCATCTGGATGGCGAACAAGCCCGACGAGGTGCCGTGGTACGTCGCTCGAGGCGCGGGTGCGTGGGGCGGCGTGTTCGCGGTCCTCGTGATCGGTCACTTCGCGGTGCCGTTCTTCGCGCTGTTGTCGCGCGGCCTCAAGCGCCGCTCGACACTGTTGGCGATCGCCGGTGTGTGGCTGCTCGCGATGCACTACGTCGATACCTATTGGCTCGTCATGCCCGTGCTCCACTCGACGTTCGCGCTGCACTGGCTCGACCTCGCCGCGCCCTGTGCGGTGCTCGGCACCGCGGTCGCGCTCGCCGCGATGCGCTCGCGTGGACGCGCGCCGCTCCCGACCGATGATCCCCGGTTCGCGGCGGCGCTCACCTACAAGGCGCGCGGATGAGCGAGACCGCGACGCCACCGCGCGAGCCCGAAGGCCTCCGCACGCGTCGGATCTGGGTCGTCGGGACGGCGACCGTGGCGATCACGCTCGCGTTGACCGGCGTGGCGTGGCTCGCGGTGAGGCTCCCGGTGGGGTCACCGGGAGCCACGAGCCCCTCGCCGCTCGAGCACGGGCTCGTCGAACGCGCCACCGGTGGCGCCGAGGCACGCTCGGCCGGCGCGCTCGAGCTCGA
>JBDTJY010000116.1:0-69556 GCA_039935615.1 Kofleriaceae bacterium | reverse complement strand
GGATTGTTGATCTGGTGAGCGACCGAGCCGGCATAGATGGCGAGCTCGACGCGACGTTGCGCGAGCTCGGCGCGGCGCGCGGCGACACAGTGATCGGTGACATCGCGAACGACGATCGAGCCCGCGTGCGGTGCCCCGACGAGCAGCCGGTGCGCGTGGATCACATGGCGACCCGCGACCAGCGGCTCGACGAGATCCGGCGGAACTCGATCGATCACGAACACCCCATCCCCGAACGGCTCGGCCACGGTCATCACGATACCCTAGTACAGCGCTTCTTCGACGATCCGCTTCGCACCATCACTATCGGCAGTGGCGAGCGCCCGTTGGCGTTGAGAGGCCCGACCAGCGTCGTCGAGCAGGAAGGCCGCGAAATCGTCGGCGAGCATGGCGTCGGACGTCTCGGCCCAGGTTCGCCCGCCGAAGATCAGGCCGGCGCGTACTTGGTGACGCGCGGGTACGATCTGGTCGGGCGCGATCGCGTAGGCGAGGGCAGGGCAGCCGAGATAGGCGAGCTCGCCGAGCGTGCCACCGGCGGAGCAGATCGCGGCGTCGGCGCTGACGAACAGACCACCCGGATCGTCGGGCGCGCGGCGAACGTCGACGGTGTGACCGCGATCCTGCGCGTGCTGGATCGCCTCGCGCAGCGCCTCGTCGTGGAGGTAACCGGGGCCGGCGACCACGACGAGCTCGAGCGCGCGATCGGCGGGCAACAAGCGCAACGTGCGCGACGTCGCATCCGGCGGATCACTGCCACCAAACGTGATGATCACGCGCAGCCGCGACATGTTCATCGGGCGACACGATCCGCGGGTGTAGCGCCGGATCTCCTTGCGCAACATCAGGTAGCGCCGGCCGAGCAGCCGGCGCTTGACGTTGGGATACGTCGCCGAGAGCTGCTCGGCGTGGATGTTGTGGTTGACGACCGCGGCGACCGTGAGGGAGCACGTGCCCTTGTCGTCGAGGATCACCGTGCGAATGTGGCGTTCGGCGAGCTTGGGGACGAGCTCCTCGACGATCGCGGGGCCGTCGAGCACGACCGTCGAGACGTGCTCGGACTCCGCGACCTGGAGGACCTGCGTGAAGCTCCAGTCCCCGATCAGCGCGTCGAGGTCGTGAGCGGTGCACCACGCACCGAGCGAGGGCGTATCGCCACCGAACATCACGATCGGCTCGTCGCCGCGTTCGCGCAGCTCCTCGATCACCGCGGCCACGCGCGCGACGTGGCCAAATCCTCCGCCGTGAGACGCATCCGCACGGAACAGGACTCGACGCGCCATCACGCGACGCGCGCGACTTTTTCGCGCGTCTCCTCGAGCCCCATCCGAGGCTCGGCGATGTCGCTCGAGTAGTTGAAGTCCTCGGGGACCGGCGTCCCGGGACGGAGGCGCTGGAGGGTGTTCGAGTGAAACGCGAACTCGGGCCACACGACGAGCAGGTCGCCCAGGTCGCTCGTGCGGCGCGCTTCCTCGGTCGAGATCAGCGTCTCGTGGAGCTTCTCGCCCGGACGAATCCCGACGACGGTGCGCTGGACGCCGGGGGCGACGGCCTCGGCGAGCGTCTCGATGTCGGAGGTCGGCAACTTCGGGATGAAGATCTCGCCGCCCTGCATGAGCTCGAGGCCGCGCAGCACGAGCGCGACGGCTTCGGGCATCTCGATCCAGAACCGGGTCATCCGAGCATCGGTGATCGTGAGCTTGCCTTGCTTCATCTGGTTGCGAAACAGCGGAATCACGCTGCCGGCCGAGCCCATGACGTTGCCGTAGCGCACGAGCGAGAATCGGGTCGCGCGGTCACCGGAGTACGCGTTCGCCGCGGTCATCAGCTTCTCCATGCACAGCTTGGTCGCACCATAGAGGTTCGCGGGCGACACGGCCTTGTCGGTCGACAGACCGATCACGCGCTCGACGCCATTGGCGATCGCGGCTTCGATCAGGTTGCGCGCGCCGTTGACGTTGGTCTGCACGGCTTCGATCGGGTTGTACTCGCAGATCGGGACGTGCTTCATCGCCGCGGCGTGGACGACGATGTCGACATCGCGTAGCGCGGTCTGCAGGCGGTCGCGATCGCGAATGTCGCCGACGAAGAACCGGACGCGACGCTCGCCTTGAAACAGGCGCTCCATCGCGTAGTGCTTCTGTTCGTCGCGCGAGAACACGATGACCTTCTTCGCCTTCGACTTGAGCGCTGTCTCCACGAACGCCTTGCCGAACGAGCCGGTCCCACCGGTCACGAGTAGCGATTTGCCGTCGAGGACGCTGGTCGTGGCTTTCTGCATGATTGTCATTTGAGATCTCCCAAAACGCGATGAAGCTGCGCCACGACCTCTCCGACATCCGCATCTGTCATCGCGGGAAACATCGGCAGACTGAGCGTGCGTTCGTAGTAATGGTCGGCACCGGGACGCGGCCGCGCGACTTCGTCGGGACAGCGCTGTGCGTGCAACGGATGCCGGAGCAGCGGGATGTAGTGGACCTGCGTGCCGATGCCGCACTTCGCGAGCTCGTCGGTGACGTGCGCGCGGGTCGTGGCAAACCCGGCGAAGTCGATCGCGACCGCGAACAGGTGATAGGCGCTTTCGCGATCGTCGAGCTCGATCGGTGCGGTGACGCCGGCGGGGAACGCCTGCGCGAGCTGCGTGCGGTAAAGCGCCGCGAGCTCGCGACGGCGCGCGACGAAGCGGTCCAACTTGCCGAGCTGCGTGAGCCCGAGCGCGCATTGCAGATCCGAGAGCCGATAGTTCCAGCCGAGCTCCTGGACCTCGTAGGCCCACGAGCCGGCGGACGGTTGCTGCAGGTAGCGGGTGTCGCGCTCGATGCCGTGCTGGCGCAGCCGATCGATCCGGCGCTTGAGCGCGGCGTTCGGAGTGACGATCGCGCCGCCTTCGCCGGTGGTGATGTGCTTGACGGGGTGAAAGCTGAACACGGTCGCATCGCTGCGACTGCTGCCGATCGGCCGGCCGTGGTAACTGGCGCCGAGGGCGTGGCACGCATCCTCGATCAACACGAGGCCGTGGCGATCGGTGAGCGCGCGCAGTGCGTCGAGGTCGGCGGGCATGCCACCGAGGTGGACCGGCACGATCGCTCGCGTGCGCGAGTTGATGAGACCGGCGACGCTCGCCGGGTCGAGGTTTCCGGTGCGCGGATCGACGTCCGCAAACCGGACCGTTGCCCCGACGTAGTAGGCGGCGGCCGCGGTCGCCGAGAACGTGATCGGCGTGGTGATGATCTCGTCGCCGGCGCCGAGATCGAGCGCCGCGTAGACCAGGTGCAGGGCGGCGGTGCCGCTCGAGCACACACACGCGTGGTTCGCACCGAGCTGCCTCGCCAGCGCGTGCTCGAACCGACCGACGAGCGGACCGCACGTCAGGAACGGGGAGCGCAGCACTTCAACGACCGCGGCGATATCCGCCTCGTCGATGGATTGGCGACCGTAAGGAAGCATCGAGTGGCTCTAATGCGAGCGTCAGGCCAGCCCGCCACCCTGGAGTTCTCTGGACTTGGCCGTATGGGCGGATGTAGGACGTCGTCGAGAATGACGATCAGTACGTCGAGTGAATGACGACGATGTTGTTCGTACCGTCGGCGACCACCGCGTGCATGGCACCCGGGTAACCGACCGACCCCGACTTGGCCAGGTACGGCGTGACCACGCCCGTGGCGACCGAGTCACCGGGCGCTACGACCGTCACGGCCATCGACGATGCGTCGACCGGCGGCGGCAACGTGCCGAGCCCGGCGCCCTGGAGATAGCGATAGCTGACGCCCGCGGTGGTCTCGAGGACGATGACGGAGTGGCCGACCATCAAGAAGTCGGCGAGCGCGGTCGCGGCGGCGGCGCCGGCTTGCTCGGCGGCGGCGCCATCGCCGGTCTGGGGCTCGATCACGACGGCATCGAGCTCGATCAGCCAACCGTGATCGACATTCGTGATCGTCGACGAGCTCGCGATGTCGCCGGTCTGCTGGAGGCCGCGCGCCACGGCGGCAACGCCACCGTCGAGCGTCGAGTCACCGTTCCAGAAGCCGGTGCGAATCGCGCGACCCGCCGATTGCGAGCCGAGGTGCACCGCATTCGCGATCACGCGATCCATGGCGGGATCCGAGGCGACGTAGTCGTGACCGATCACGACGACGTGGCCCGCGACGTCGCCGACGCACGTCCCGGTGCCGCAGATCCCGCTCGCGCACACCCGGCCACAGTGGCCGCAGTTCTCCGGATCGGTGTCGAGCGCGACGCAGTCCGCGCCGCACTTCGTGGTGGGCAGATCGCAGGTCAGGACCTGGACCCCGGCATCGCTCGGGAGGTTGATCGTCACGGTGGTCGCATCCGGGGGCGTCACCATCGTGCCGGCGTCGGGGTCGGTGTGCTGGCGGTCGTTCGCCATGCACGCGCCGCTGTCGAGGTGAAACCCGGCGACACACGGATCGTCGACCAGGGAGCTGCAGGCCGTAGCGGTCAAGACGAGAGCGATGTAGAAGCGGTTCACGGCGTGACCTCGGGATGCGCCGCGCGGTCGATGACGAACTCGACACGGCGGTTGTGGTGGTGCGCTTCGGGCGTCGTGCCCGCATCGCGCGGATGAGTGCGGCCGTAGCCGATCGTCTTGATGCGCTCGGGCGCGATGCCCGCTTTGACCATGACGTCGCGGGTGCGCTCGGCGCGCGCCTCGCTGAGGGCCTGGTTGTAGGCGTCACCGCCGCGCACGTCGGTGTGGCCTTCGATCGTGATCGTCCGCCACTCCGGGTGATGTGCCGCCGCCTTGACGATCGCGCGGACCATCTCGCGACCCTCCGCGTGAACGTGCGCGTGATCGGTATCGAACAAGACGCGATCGTCGAGGATGATCCGATCACCTTGCACGTCGATGTCCGCGCCCGGTCCGCAGCCGCTGCCCTCGTCGAGGAACTCGAGCAGGTCCGCGCACGATGGCGCGGAGTCGACGATCCGATCCTCGTCGTCGGTCACCGCCGGTACGACGGGCGCGGGCGGCGCCACCTCGGCCACGGCCTGCGCGATCCGCGGCATCACCACGCGGTGGTGCTCGTGACCGAGCTGGACATCGACGCCGATCAGCACGAGGTCCGCGCTGCCGAACGTCGCGCCGGAGCCGGCGACCAGGTGCACGTAGTGCGCGCTCGGGCCAACCGCCATGTGCTCGAAGTCGAACATGTAGCCGGCGCCTGCTTCGAAGGCGGGCACGACATCGCTGCCGGTGACTCCGCCGCCGGCGACGACCTCGAAGAACGCTCCGCCGGCGATCGCGCGCGCGGCGAAGCCCGCCGTGACGAGCCCGCCGGTCGAAGGATCCATGAAGTTGCCGCCGGGCGCGGTGCCGTTGCGCAACACGCCGGCACGCACGCGCATGCCGAGGGCGACGTGATCACCGAGCGAGAGATAGCCACCCACCGCGGGCATCGCGCCGGCGCGGAAGGTTTGTTCCTGCATGTCGGAGACCGCCACCGCGGTAGGCAGCTCGGCACTCATCCACGTATCCGCGGATGCGGTGCCAGCAACGCCGAAGATCATCAGTGCGATCGCACGCTTCATGTCTCAGAAGTCGGCCGCATTGGTCGACCGTTGATAACGGCGAACCTTCGCAACACCCACGCGATGCCTGCCAATCTTCTGATGAGCGATCGCAAGCGCGACGCGCCAGGAATCCTGGCGCAGCTCGAGCTCGGCGACGATCTCCCGGACCACTTCGACGACGATCGCGCCCGCGAGGTTCGGGCGCTCGGCATCGAGGATCTCCTGTCGCGCCGAAACGACCACCGCCCACGCTGCGAGCAGCGCGGTGATGTCGTCGGTCTGCGGCGGTAGTCCCGTCGCGTCGCACAGGCGGCGCAACCAGGCCTCGGCGGTCACTTCGGTGCCTCGTGGAACGCGATGGCGAGCTCGGCCATGATCTTCGCAGCCTGATCGAGAGGCCGGAGCTGCAGCGACGAGTTGCACTCGCTGAGCCGCGTGATGACGAAGTCGTAGAGCGCTTCGAGGTTCGCACACAGCGCGGGCGCTGCCTCGAAGTCGAGGGCGGCCTTGAGCTCGACCGTGATGCACAGCGCGTGATCGAGCGCCGCGGCTTTGCCGGGGATGTCCTTGGCCTGGATCGCGGTGCGAGCCTGTTCGAGGTCTCGAGCAAACCGCTCGTAGAGTCGGTCGACGATCTGGTACTTCGGCGCGGACTCGAGATCGACGCGACGATAGGCATTGGCGGCGGCACGACTGTGCATGTGAAATACCTCGTTAGGTGTTAGTCTGAGTCTGAGACATCATCTGCGTGATGTACGAGCTTTGACCCTGGAGCTGAGACATCGCGGTCTCGAGCGCGTTGAACTGAGCCTGAAGGCGGGTCTGCAGCGCGGTCGCGTTGGCCTCGATCTGATCGACCTGGTCTTGCAGCAGCTTGTTGCGATCGGCCATGCCGGCGCTCTTCACGACGAGCACACCGTCGCCTGGTTCGCTGTACAGATCGGACATCTGCTTGACGGCGGTCGCGAGGCCACCGTCGACGAACAGCTTCGTGATCGCGTCGGGGTTCGCCTGAAGCGCGGTCGTGAGCTTGGCGGAGTCGAGCGACAACAGCCCGTCCTGGTCCATCGAGACACCGAGGTCGGTGAGGTTCATCCCGCCGAACGTGCGGCTCGTGAACTCGCTCATCGAGCTCTGCAGGCCGCGGAGGGTCGAGTCGCCGAACAACGCCGACTGCCTGTCGGCGGAGGCGTTGTACGTGAGCTGACCGCTGGTCGCGCCGGCGACCGAGTTGAACGCGGTGATGAACGCCTGCAGCTTCGCGGTCAGCGCGGCCGTATCGACCGAGACGGTGACCGTGCTGTCGGGGTCGGTCGCGGCCTGGACCGAGCTCGCGGTGATCGTGGTCCCGGGCAGCGCATCGTCGATGATGTTCGAGCTGCGGACGATGTCGACACCGTCGATCGTGAGCTTCGCATCCTTGGCCGGAACCTTGATGTTCCCGGCGAGTCCGAGCGGCGATCCGGTCTCCACGAACGACGTGGCGTTGGCGGTGCCGGTGCCCTTCGAAGCGACCATCAAGCGATACTGGGAGCCGTCGAACAACACCGAGGCGGTAGCGCCGGCGTTGGCGTTGTTGATCTTCGTCGCGATCGACGACAGCGTGTCCGTGGCATCCCACGTGATGGTGGCAGTCGTGGTGCCGGTGGTGAGCGCGAGGGTACCGGTGCCGGCGATGCCGGCGGTATCGCTCGCGAAGGTGGTGGAGCTCGCGACCTGAGAGGCGGCGAGCTGGTTCACGCGAATGTCGTGAACGGTCGGCGTGGCGGTACCCGACACGGCGACGGAAACATGGGAGTCGCTCGAGCTCGCCGTTCGCAACTGCAGCGTTGAAGGCAACGCCATGTCACTTGCGAGCGAGCCGAGCGACGCGACCGTCGACGTCATATTGTCGATGATCGACTTCTGATTGGAGATCGTAGTCTGCTGGGTCGTATATTGGCCTTCCGATGACTTCTCGGCCGCGACGAGCTTGGTGATAAGCGACGACGTGTCGAGGCCACTGGCTAGACCGCTAAATGAGACTGCAGCCATACGTTCTCCAATTGCTGACTAGCTACTAGAGGCCCTGGAGCAGCGCCAGTGCCGACTGCGGCATCTTGTTCGCTTGCGCGAGGACGGCGAGGCCGGCCTGGCTCAGGATCTGCGACTTCGTCAGGCTCGCGGTCTCGGACGCCACATCGACGTCCGTGATGCGCGACTGCGCGGCCGACAGGTTCTCCTGCGCGACGGAGAGGTTGCTCACCGTCACGTTCAACCGGTTCTGCGAGGCGCCGATGCTTGCGCGAGCGCTCGAGAGCTGGTTGATCGCCTTGTCGAACACGCCGATCGCCGCTTGCGCGTTCGTCGCGGTCGAGAGGCTCGCCGAACCGACGTGCAGCGAGGTCGAACCGAGCGTCGTCGTCGCGAGCTTCGTGATCTTGAAGGTCAGACGATCGTTCGCCGTGTTGTTGATGCCGACCTGGAGGGTCAGACCCGCGGAGGCCGAGCCGTCGAGCAGCTTCTGGCCGGCGAAGTCCGTCACGTTCGAGATCCGGTCGATCTCAGAGCTGAGTTGCTTGAACTCGGTCTGGATGTAACCGCGCTCGTTGGAGCCGAGAGTTTGGTTGGCTGACTGCACGGACAGCTCGCGCATACGCGAGACGATGCCCTGCATCTGGTTCATTCCACCTTCTGCAACTTGCGACATCGAGATGCCGTCATTCGAGTTGCGTTGTGCTTGTGCCATCGACTTGATGCTCGCGCTCAAACTCTGGCTGATGCCGAGGCCCGCTGCATCGTCCGACGCGCTGTTGATGCGCATACCGGATGACAACCGCCCGATCGACGTTGCGAGCGAGCTCTGGGTGTTGGCGAGGTTGCGTTGTGCATCGAGCGACGCGACGTTGGTGAGTAGAGAGATCATGACTGCTTCCTTTGGCTTTCTTTGTTTCGGACACCGACGTCGTCGGCTCCAAAGATGTAATCGTCCCGGTCCACACCCTGTAGAGGGGTGACTACTTGTTCGGGTCGAGTAACTGAAGAACTCTGGTCGTGACGGCCTGCGAGACCGTCAGCGCCGTGCTCGCCTTCGCGAGCGCGGTCGCGGTCGCGACGCTGTCGGCTTCGACGGTATTCGAGATCGACGTGGTGATCCGTGTCGCGAGGTCGGTGTGTGCTGTCTGCGCGGACTCGAGCACGGCCATGCGGCCACCGTTCTGCGCGCGAGCCTGCGCGAGCTGCGTGACGGCGGTGTCGAGACCGGTGAGCGATGCACGGATCGTCGCCGTGTCGTTCGCACTCATCGCGGTCGCGAGCGTCTTGAGGAGCGGCAGGATGTCGACCCCGCTGCTCGCGGTCAGCGACGAGCCGGGCACCGACGCGACCTGCGTCGAGACGGTATCCGTGCTGACGGCGCGACTCACCGAGTCGCCGCTATAGACGCCGGTGGTCGTATCGAACGGTTGGGTCAGCGACGACGTGCCGGCGAGCAGGTATTCGCCGTTCGCGCCGACGGTGTTCGCGGCCGAGACCGCGGTTTGAAAGATCGAGTCGAGCTCGGTGCCGATCGCGGTGCGCGAGCTCGCGTTCTGGGTATCGTTCGAGCCTTCGACGGCAAGCTCGCGCGCCTGCGAGATCAGCGCGGACAGCGTCGACAGTGCGCCATCGCTGGCGACGGTCTGATCGTGGCCGGTCGAGATCGCTTGCGACGTGCCGTCGTTGAGCGCGGCACGCACGCGATCGCGCTGCGCCGAGAGCCAGGCCGACGGATCGTCGGAGGGCTTGGCCACCCGCAGCCCGGAGGACATCTCGTTGGAGAGCTCGCCCACGCGAGCTTCGTTGCGCGCTGTCGCCGTCGCGGCGAGATCGACGATGCGATGGTCGGTGATGCGCATGAGCTCAGAGCTTCTGGATCAGGTTCGTGAGCATGTCGTCGATCGTCGAGACGAACTTCGTCATCGCGGCCGACGCGCTCTGAAAGCGTGCGAGGTTGGTGAGCTCTTCCTGGGTATCGACACCGGACAGCGAGTCGCGCAGGGCGTCGAGATGGTCGGAGACGACCTGGTCGCGCGCCGCGTCGGCTTTCGCGCCGGCGCCGGCGATGCCGAGGCCGCCGACGACGGCGGTCGCCGCATCGGTCAAGGTCTTGGTGCCGCCCGAGGCGTTCTTCGCGGTCGCGAGTGCGAACAGGGCGAGGCCACCGGTGTTGTCACCGACGGCGCCACCCACGGACGCGAGAGCGAGCTTGTCCGAATTGGCGTCGAGCGCCGGGTCGATCTTCAGCGCGGCGGCTGCGCCTGCCACGCCGGTCGGGGCGACGAACATCTGATTGCCGGTCGTACCGTCGAGCGCTTGGTTCGCAGCGTGCTGCGTGTTGAACACGGTCGCGGTGTCGTACGCGAGCTGATCGAGCTTGTCGGCCGCGGCCTTCGCGGTCGTATCGCGGAACGTGACGTCAGCACCGATCGAGCCACCGACCTGGGTGGTGACGTCGCGCTTGGTGTTGCCGTCGACGACTTGCAACGTATTGTAGCCGGTGACAGGATCGGTCGCGGTCTGGAGCTGCGAGGCGTGCGGACCGTCGACGAGCACGGCGCCACCGTCGAGGACGAAGCGCATGTTGCCATCGGGATCGATCCGCGCAGAGCCGCCGACGAGGCTGCTCAACTGCTTCGCGATCAGATCGCGATGGTCCTCCGCCGCCGGATCGTGGGTCTTCGCGACGAGCGTGTTGGCGTCGGCGAGTTGCTGCGCGAGTTGCGACGCCTGGCCGGCGCTGTCGCCGATCCGTTGGTCCGCCGAGTGGCGGGCATCCGCGATCTGCGAGGCTTGGGTGGTGATGCCGGTGGTGAGGTCGCGCGTCGCTTGAACGACCGAATCGCGCAACGCCGAGTCGGTCGGCGAGGCGCTGGCTCGCGAGATCTTCGAGAACAGCGCCGCGAGCTGGGTATCGACGCCGGTCCCCGACGTCAGCGTGTCCTCGAGATCCGAGATCGCAGCCTGGCTCGCGGTCGAGCTCGAGAGGTCACCGGCCGAGGTGCGGATCCGGCCGGTGATCAGCGCGCTCGCGTAACGCGTGGGAGCGTCGGTCGTGACTCCGCCGTAGACGACGGAGTTGTAGACCAGACTCTGGCGCGAGTAGCCTTCCGTGTTCGCGTTTGCCGCATTGTTGCTGGCAACCGCGACGCCGTTGTTCTGCACGGCGAGGCCGGCAGCACCGAGGCTGAGAAGGCTCATCAAGTCAGACATGGTTAGAAGGCTCGTAGATTGCGAAACGCGGGTGCGCTGACCGCGGTGCGATTGGCGCGGCGGTCGTAACAGCCGGTGGGCTCGGTCTGGCCGAGCATCGCCTGCACGACCTTCATGGCCGCGGCAGCGAGGAGTGCCGTGGCACGAGCCTCGATGCGAATGGCTTCGAACAGCGTGCGCGCGTCGGCGTCCTTCGAGACCATCGGCTGGAGCGCCGCGAGCCGAACAGCTACGTGCTGCTTGGTCTCTGCGAGCACCACGAGGCGCTCGTGATCGAGTGCGGCGATGGCGTTGCGCTCTGCCGTGAACACGGCGCGGAGCTCGTCACCGAGAAGGCGAAGTTCGTCGAGTTGCTGATCGGTCATGACACGTCGGTGCCTCGCACGAACTCGTCATCGACCATCTTCGACGCGAGCTTGTCGAGGTCGATGGGATATCTGTCGTGTTTGATCGCGAGGCGTATCTCATCGAGACGCGTGCGATTCCGGGGATCGATCTGATCGGGATCCGTCGGTCGCGACGCGGTCGTCCCGGCCGTCGACAACGTCACGATCGAAGCGAGATCGGACCTGGGAGGGGTGGCGTTCGACGCAGCTTTACCGTCACGCGAATCCGCCACCGGAACTACACCAACCTTGGAATCAATACGCATAGCGACCTCTTCTGACTAGGGCTTCGGCCGCGAGGGAGGTGTGTTGATAGGCAGAAACGGAGCAGGGTCGATCGCTTGGCCATCCTTGCGTACTTCAAAGTGAAGATGCGGGCCGGTCGAGTAGCCCGTCGTACCTACATTGCCGATCTGCTGGCCTGCATCGACGTGGTCACCCGCCTTGACGGTGGTCGCCGACAAGTGGGCATACCGAGTCTCGACACCGTTGCCATGGCGGACCCTGACGAGGTTGCCGTAGGTCCCGGCCGGGCCGGCCGAGATCACGGTGCCGGCCGCCGCGGCCGAGACCGGCGTTCCGGTCTTCGCTGCGAGGTCGAAGCCGGGGTGCTTGATCTCCTTGTGCTGGATCGGATCGATGCGCGAGCCGTACCCGGAGCTCGGAGTTCCGACGACCGGCATCGTGAAGCGCGGAAGACCATCGATGTCGGGGCCCAGCGGCAAGCCGACCGTGGTGTGAGGCAGCAGTTGATTCGCGATGTGCACGCCGGGCGCGTCGTTGCCGGTCGAACCGGTGTTCGCGCCGAGCTGCTTCGCGAACAGGTCGGCGAGGCCGACCCCGCCCGCGCTCGACATCTTGTCGGCGACGGCGTCGTCGAACATCGACTTGAACGTATCGGTCGCAAAGCCACTCTCGGCGCCGCCTTGTGGGCGCGCTTCGGTCAGCAACTGTCGCAGAAAGAACGATTCGAGTTGCTTCCCGGCGGTGTGCGCGGGATCCAGCTTCTGCGGCACGGGCTGCAGAGAGCCCGGACTGGCTTTGATAGGGCCTAACGTCACATCGTCTCCAGCTCGGCGCGCAGCGCGCCCGCGGCCTTCAACGCGCGCAGGATCGAGACCAGGTCGCGCGGCTTCGCACCGAGCGCGGCGAACGCCGCGGCGACATCACCGACGGTCGCGGCCTTCTTCATCACCTTCATGGTGTTGTTTTGCTCGTCAACGTTGATCGTGGTGTTCGGCACGACCTTGGTCTTCGCACCCTTGCCGCCGAACGCCGCGGTCGGTTGCGAGACGATCGGCGCCTCGGTGATCTCGACGGTCAGCGAGCCGAAGGTGATCGCGGCGGTGCGCAGCGTGACCGCTTCACCGACGACGATCGTGCCGGTCTTCTCGTCGACGACGACCTTCGCTTTGACGTCGGGGTCGACCTCGATCGCCTCGAGCTTCGCGATCAGGTCGGGGACCTTGGTCTTCCACTCGCCACTGATCGAGACGACGATGCGCGAGGCATCGGCGGTGCGAGCGATGCCGGGGATCACCGCTTCGATCGCGGTCTGCAGGCGCGTGGCGGTCGTGAAGTCGGCGGTACCGAGCACCAGCACGAGCTGCTTGGTCGGCATCACCGTCGGCGCGGCATCTTCGAGCGTCATGCCGCTCGGGACATGCCCGACCAGCGTGTGGTTCTTCTTCGTCGACGAGCCGCTCGCACCTTCGGCCGTGAAGCCGCCGATCGAGAGTCCGCCTTGCGCGATGCCCCAGGTCTTGCCATCGGGGCCCTTGAGCGGCGCCGCGAGCAGCGTGCCGCCCGACAGACTCTTGGCATTGCCCATCGACGACACCGTCACGTCGAGCGCTTGCCCCGGGCGCCCGAACGCGGGGAGCTCGGCGGTCAGCATCACGGCGGCGACGTTCTTCATCTTCATGTTGGTCGGATCGACGGTGTTGCCGAGCCGCTTCAACATCTTGGTCAGGGCGGTCTTGACGACTGGCGACAGCACGTCGTCGCCGGTGCCATCGAGGCCGACGACGATGCCAAAGCCGGTCAGGTGGTTGTCGCGAACGCCTTCGATCGTCGCCAGATCCTTGATCCGATCCGCGTGCGCCGACTGCGCGATCAACAATGCGATGAGGATGAGCTTCTTCATCAGAACGGCCAGATCTTGCTCATGATGCGAGCGAGCCACCCGCGGCGTTGCGTGTCGCTGATATCGCCTTGACCGGTGTATTCGATCTCGGCGTCCGCGATCCGCGACGACGGCACGGTGTCGTCCTCGCCGATATCGATGCGGCGAACGATGCCGCTCATGTAGATGTGGTGCTCTTCGGCGCCGACCATCACGACCTTGGTGCCCTCGATCACGAGGTCGCCCGAGGGCAACACCTGGATCACGCGGACCGGCAACGTCGCGGTGACTTGGCCCTGGCGGTTGACCGCGCCGGCGCCGGTGAACTTTTGCTCGGTCGTCGACGCGAACAGCTTGGTCGGGTCGATGCCGGGGTACTTCTTGGTCAGCGCGGCGACGAAGCCGAGCGCGTTCGGCATGCCGTACGTGGTGGCGTCCGACTTGTCGAGCTTGGTGTCGGCCTGGTGCGACGCGAGGTCCTTCTCGTCGATCTTGATCACGAGGATGTCGCCGATTCGACCCGCGATCGGATCTTCGAACAGGCCGCCCTGGCCTTGCGCGTAGAGGCTGCCGTTGGCCGCCGACGAGCGCGTGTCGAACTTGGTCTGTTCGAACGTGCGGTGCTTCGCGTGGTACGGGCCGATGTGATCGGCGCACCCGGTGATCGCGAGCACTAACAGGAGCGCGTTCATCTGCCGCGGCATCGTTATTCTCCGACGAGGACCACGCCGGGCGCGGTCATCGTTCCTTTGACGATCGTTTGGTTGTACGAGAGGCGCACCGTCGCGGGTTCGCCGACGCGCGTCGCGAGCTCGAGCACGCCCGAGCCTTTGATGTGAACGGTGCCGCGGGCGATGTCGACGCTGACGCGCGTGCCGCGCGGCGACGGTGCCGGCAGCGTGACGTCGTGGGCGCCGACCGGCGTACCGGCGGCGAGATCCTTCAGCATCGTCGAGCCGATCACCTGCGCGGCCGGAGCCGGCGCACCCTCGAGCGCACGATGGTCGAACGAGACATCTTCGGCGGCGAGCACGCTGCCGGCGGCGACCGCATGCGTGACGATCGCGACATCGGTCATGCCACTGAGCGCGACCGGAACGTAAAACGTCTTCTTTTTATACGTGACCTTCACGCTCGGCCGACCGGCATGGAGCACGGCGCTCGGCGGTTCGACGACGATGCCCTCGGGCTTCGCGTTCGCGAGCGCAGCCGGCACGTAGACCTGCGCGACGCCGAGATTGGCGGGCAGCAGCGGTGCGAGCTGATCCGTGATCGCGTCGGCGACGTCGGCGTGCGCGGTCGCGCACAGCACGAGGATGAGGGCGAGCGTCTTCATCAGTGCAGCTGTGCCGTCTCGGCGAGCATTTCGTCGGCGGCCTTGATCACGCGAGAGTTGACCTCGTACGCGCGCTGGCCGGAGATCAGATCGACCATCTCCTCGACGACGTTGACGTTGGAGCCCTCGAGCATGCCCTGGCGAAGGTTGCCGGCGCCGCCTTCACCCGGATTGCCGAGGACGGCCGTGCCGGAGGCTGCGGTCTCGCGAAACAAGTTGCCGCCTTGACCCTCGAGCCCGCCCGGGTTCGCGAAGCTCGCGATCTGGATCTGGCCGAGCGCGGTCGCGGTGACATCGGTCGCGGTGGTCGCGGTGACGGTGCCGTCGGCCGCGATCGTGACCGACTGAGCGTCGGGAGGAATCGTGATATCGCCGCCGACCGGGTAGCCGTCGCTCGTGACGAGCTTGCCTTCGGCGGTCATCTGCAGCGCACCGTTGCGCGTGTATTCCGTGGTGCCGTTCGGCATCGTGACCGGCAAGAAGCCCTTGCCCTCGATCGCGACGTCGAGCTGGTTGCCCGTGTTGTGGAGCTCGCCCTGGCTGTGCTCGCGCGCCGTCGAGGTCAGCCGCACGCCGAGCCCGATCTCGGTCGCGGCGGGCGCCATCGTGCCCGCGCCGGTGGCTGCACCGGCTCCGCGCGTCTGCTGGTAGATGAGGTCGGCGAACTCGGCGCGACCCCGCTTGAACCCGTTCGTGGAGACGTTCGCGATGTTGTTCGCGGTGACGTCCAATTTGGTTTGCTCGGCTTCCATGCCCGAGGCTCCGGTGGCGAGTGAGCGAAACATCGTTGCTCCTTATTTAGGTCCACCGAGTCCGCGCGCGGCCGCGCTCTCGATGTCGTGATAGCCCTGGATGATCTTCATCAGCGACTCGTACGCGCGCGAGACCTTCACGAGATCGACGACACCGCGGACGATGTTGACGTTCGAGCTCTCGAGGACTCCGCTACGCACCTTGGGTAGCTCTCCTGCTCGAGGCGTGCCAGACGCTGAAAACAACGAACCGCCCTCTCGCTTCAACTGAGCGGGGGCGAAGCGGGTCAGCGCTAGCTTGCCGACCGAAACACCGTCGGCATTGACGACTCCGTCGGGAGCGATGGTGATGGTGGTCGCTTCCGGCGGCAGCGTGATCGGCTGATTGCCGGCGCCCATCACCTGGAAGCCGTCCTGCGTGACGAGCTGCTTCTCGGCGTTCAACTGGAAGTTGCCGGAGCGCGTGTAGCGCATGCCCTGCGGCGTCTTCACGCTCAACACGCCATCGCCCTCGAGTGCGACATCGAGGGGATTGTCGGTCTGCATCAGGGCGCCGCCCGTACCGTCGACGGAATGTGCGGTCGAGGTCTGCACGAGGGTGACATCCGGCGACGTCGCCTTGCCGAGCGCTTCCTTGAACGAGACGCGCTCGCTCTGGTAGCCGGCGGTCGACGCGTTCGCGATGTTGTGCGAGACGGCGTCGAGCGCGTCGGACTGGGCGACCGCGCCCGCGGCGGCGATGTAGATGCCGGAGCTCACGGGACCTCGTCGAACTCGCCGTTGGCATCACCGGTGATGATCGAGCGCATCCGAGCGATCGCGCGGCCGTGGAGCTGGCACACGCGCGACCGGGTGATGCCCATGACGTCACCGATCTCGGTGTAGGTCAGCTCCTCGGTGTAGTAGAGGTTGAGGATCAGGAGGTCGCGATGCTCGAGCTTGTCGAGCGCCGCGCGCACGCGCTGCTTGGCGCGGCGATGAGCGAGCAGCATCTCCGGGGACGATTCGTCGCCGGTCGGCATCAGCGAATCGTCGTCGAGCTCGAGCGCGCCGACCGAGACGTGGACGATCTGCTCGAGGTTGGTCTTGTACTCCTCGAGCGTGACGCCGAGCTGTTCGGCGACGGCGACATCGGTCGCCTCGCCGTGGCGCTGCTCGAGGTGCTGGATCGCATCACCGATCTTGCGGGCCATGCGGCGCATCCGGCGCGGCATCACGTCACCGCGACGGAGCTCGTCGATCACGGCGCCGCGGATCCGCTTCTCGGCGAACGACAGGAACGGCTCCTGGCGAGTCTCGTCGTAGCGTTCGGCGGCTTCGGCGAGACCGATCATGCCGGCGGCGACGATGTCGTCGCGCGAGATCCAATCGGGGCAACTGCGCGCGATGCGAAGCGAGATGCGACGGGCGATCTCGATGTGCTCGACGATCAGCTTGTCACGTTCAGGGGCGGGCTTGAGTTGTTGTGCGTAGGCCTTCATCGAGACTCTCCTTGCGCGCGAGCGCGCCACCACGTCGTCGGTTGGCTCGCGAGCGAGCCGAGTGCTTTGGCTAGTTGACGAATCGCTCGTGCCGCAGGCGCGTCGGGCGCATGGACGAGCAGGGGAACTCCGACTTGAGCTGCTTCCGCGACCGCCGGATCCGAAGGGATCGGCGGCAGCACGGTCAGCTCGAGATCGAGGAAGCGATTGACGAGTGCCGACAGGCGCGCCGTGACTTCATCGGCGTGCGCGCGCGACAGCACGCGATTGGGAACGAGATACGCGTGGCGCATGCCCTGCTCCACGCTGAGCACCTTGAGACACGCGTAGGCGTCGGCGATCGAGAGCGGCTCCGGGTTGACGACGACGACGGCGTCGGCGACCGAGCCGGCGAACATCGTCTGGACTTGACCGATGCCGGCGGCGACGTCGATCACGAGCGTCTCGTACTGCGAGGCGAGCGACTCGACGAGTTCCATGATCCGGCGCAGGCCGGCGGGGCCGATCGTCGAGAGCAGGTACGAACCGTTGAGCGCGGGCAGCAGCGAGATGCCGTGCGCCTTGACGATCACGTCCGACAGCGGCGCGCCGCCGAGGGCATCGAGCAGACTCTTGTCCGGCGCGACGCCGAGCAGGAGGTTGAGGTCGGCCATGCCGAGGTCGGTGTCGACCATCAGGGTCTTCGCGCCGAGCTGCGCGTAGGCCACGGCGAGGTTGAGGGCGAGCGTGCTCTTGCCGATACCGCCCTTACCGCCGGTGACGGCGATGCCACGGCGGGCTTGCGCGACGACATCGTCGGTCTGCTTTCCGCCGCGGAGCACGCGAAGTGTGGCTGCTTGATCGGTCATTGGAAGATTCAGGCTGCTTGGGTGCGAGAGGAAGCGAGGCGGAGGCCGGTCGAGGCGAGCTCTTGAACGCGAGCCGTGGTCGGCTCTTCGATGTCTTCGGGGACGGACTGGCCGGTGGTCACCCACGTGATAGGTAGCGAAAGTCGTGCCGGAGCCCGCGACAGCTCGGGCGCCTCGTCGATCTCGTCGACCTTCGTGAACAGCAGGCGCGACGGATTCACGCCGCGATAGCGATTCACCAGATCTTCGATAACTGTCGCGGAGCTAGCCGCTGCGACGACGAGGTGCGTCTCGATCTTCGGTGCGTTCGCGACCGCAGCCGCGAGCTCCTTGATCGCACCTACATCGCGCGGCGACCGGCCGGCGGTGTCGATCAGCGTCAAATCATCCTCGTCGGAGATCATCCGCGTCAAATCTCCCGGCGACTCGCACACGCGGAGCGGCACGCCGATCAGCTCGGCGAACGTGCGGATCTGATCGACGCCGCCGACGCGGTAGTTGTCGAGCGTGATCAGCGAGACCCGCTTGCCTTCGATCAACGCGGCGCGTGCCGCGAGCTTCGCGATGGTGGTGGTCTTGCCTACACCCGTCGGTCCGACGAGCATGATCGCGCGAGCGGTGCTCGGCGCGGTCAGCGACATGTTGAGCGGCGCGTTGCGCGACTGCGCCGGAGCGGCCGGAGGCGGCTGCAGGCTCTCGATGAGGCGGCGCAGCGCGGCCACCTCGTTGCGCAGCTCGACGGTGCCGCGGCTATCGGCGGCCGACGCGCGGACGAGCGCACGCAGCGACTTGAGCTCGCCACGCAGCGGGCTGATCGCGCGCTCGAGCTCGAGCTCCTGATTGAGCGACGTCGCGCCCGTTTGGCTCTGCGCGCGTTCGCTCTGTTGGTACGCGGCGAAGCCACGGGTCGGGCCCTGGTGCTCGTCCGAGTCGTCGTCGTCGATCGCCGCGGAGATCTCGCACGCCGTGCCGAGCAGGCCGCGACGGATCTGCCGCGTCGAGACGATGACCGCTTGGTCGCCGAGCTCGGCCTTCACCTTCGCGACGGCCTCGCGCATGTTGGAACCTTCGAACTTCATGACTTTCATGTTGTCTGCGCTCCCCGCACTCAGGCGGCTTCCTGTGCGGAGATGACTCCGCGGGTGACGAACGGAACGGTCGGATCGACTTCGCGGTAGCTCAGGACCACGAGGCCCGGAGCGTGACGTTGAGCGATGCCTGCGACGGTGCGGCGCAGGTCAGGAGCAACGACGAGTAACGGCGGCTCGTCGCGCATCGCCATCTCGCGAGCGCGGTTGCCGAGGTCGTCGGTTAATTTGGCGAGCGAGCGGGTATGCTTGACGCCACCCTCGCGCAGCATCTGTTCAACGCGGGGATCGAGCACGAGCGGACGCAGTGCACCATCCGCGCCGAGCTGGGCGCGGGTCAGGCGGCGCGCGAGGCGCTGGCGGACCATCTCGACGAGGTCGTCGGCGTTCTTGGTCGCCGGCGCGTGGTCGGCGAGCGCTTCGAGGATCGTGCGCAGATCGCGGATCGAGACGCCCTCGGCGAGCAGCTTGCGGAGGACCTGGATCACGGTGCCCATCGGCAGCAGCGTCGGGATCAGCTCCTCGACGACCTTCGCGTTCTGCTTGCCCGCGACCTCGAGGAGGTCCTGGACTTCGCGGCGGCCGAGGAGGTCGTGCGCGTTGCGGCGGATCAGCTCGGTGAGGTGGGTCGCGATCACCGCGGCGCTGTCGACGACGGTGCAGCCGGCGGCTTCGGCGCGCGTGCGCTCGTTCGGGGTCAGCCACTTCGCGGGCAGGCCGAACGTCGGCTCGGTCGTCGCTTCGCCGGGCAGGCCGCGCGTGGCGACACCGGTCGGGTCGATCGCCAGGACGCGATGGACGAACACTTCGCCCTCGGCGATCGACACGCCGCTGAGCAGCACGCGATAGCCACCCGGGCGCAGGCGAAGGTCGTCGCGGATGTGAACCGCGGGGACGATGATGCCGAGCTCGCCGGCGAGTTGTTTGCGGAGCGAGGCGATGCGCTTCAGGAGCTCGCCGCCGCGCGTCGCATCGACCATGTTCAACAGGTCGAGACCGACCTCGAGGCTGAGCAGCTCGACCGGCAGGGCAGCTTCGATCTCGCTGCGCTGCGATTTCTCATCGGTCCGTCCGGGCTCGGTGGTGTTGGCGAGCGGATGCGCGGCGTCAGCAGCTTCGGGGTTGGCTGCCGAATCGTTTCCGCGCGTCGCTGCCCAGGCGGCAACACCACCGAGTCCGAGGAACAAAAAGTGCGGCATGCCCGGGAGCAGGCCGATCATGCAGAGCAGCGCCGCGGTGACTTGCAGCGGGCGCTTGCGGGCGAACAACTGGCCGCTCAGCGCCTGGCCGAGCTGCGCGTCATCGCCGCGGGTCGCGAGCAGGGCGGAGCCCGTCGAGACGAGCAGCGCGGGGATCTGGGCGACGAGGCCATCACCGATCGAGAGCACGGTGAACGTCGACGCGGCGTGGCCGAACGACATGCCCTTCTGGGCGACGCCGATGATGATGCCGGCGACGATGTTGACGGCGAGGATCATGATGCCGGCGATCGCGTCGCCGCGCACGAACTTCGAGGCGCCGTCCATCGCGCCGTGGAAGTCGGCTTCGCGCTGGACCGCGCGGCGGCGCTCGCGCGCTTGCTTCTCGTTGATCAGGCCGGCGCCGAGGTCGGCGTCGATCGCCATCTGCTTGCCCGGCATCGAGTCCAACGTGAACCGCGCCGACACCTCGGAGATCCGCTCGGCGCCCTTCGTGATGACGATGAAGTTGACGATCACGAGGATCAGGAAGATCACCGCGCCGACGACGAAGTTGCCGCGGATCACGAACCGGCCGAACGCGGCGATCACCGCACCGGCGGCGTGCTCGTCGTTGCCGGTGAGGATCAGGCGGGTCGAGGCGACGTTGAGCGAGAGCCGGAACAGCGTGACGAACAGGAGCAGCGACGGGAACGACGTGAAGTCCGTCGGCTTCTCGACGTAGAACGCGACGAGGAACGTCAGCGCCGAGATGCACAGCGAGACGCCGATCAAGAGGTCGAACAGCATCGGCGGCAGCGGCGCCATCGCGATCGCGAGGATGCCGACCAGCGCGCCGGCCATCACCATGGTGCTGCCGCGCTTCACGCGACGCTCCGGTTCTTGATCCGGTAGACGTACGCGAGGACTTCAGCGACCGCGCGATACAGGTTCGCCGGGACCGGCTTGCCCTCTTTGACGAGCTTGTGCAGCGCACGGGTCAGCGGCGGACGGCTGAGCACCGGTACGCCATGCTTGCGAGCGATCTCGCGAATCTTCTCGGCCGACTCGTCGCTGCCTTTCGCGACGACGATCGGCGCCGCGTGCTTGGTGTCGTCGTACTTGAGCGCGACCGCGTAGTGCGTCGGGTTGACGATCACGACATCGGCCTTCGCGACGGCGGCCGACATCCGGCGCTTCGCGAGCTCCTTCATCTTCTGGCGGCGCTTGCCCTTCACCTGGGGGTCGCCCTCTTGCTCTTTGTGCTCGCGCTTGAGCTCCTCGGTCGACATCTTCATCTGCGCCATGAGCTTGCGGCGCGCGAGGAAGTAGTCGACGGCGGCGACGGCGATCAGCACGCCCATGACGAGCTGGAGCACGTGGACGATCGTCGAACCCGCCATGCCGGCGAGGGCGAACGCGCTGTTCGGGTGCATCGACGCGACGCCCGAGAGCGCGGTCGAGATGACCACGCCGACGAGCAGCATCTTCGCGGTCGCGGAGCCCGTGCGCTTCACGACCGCGCCGATGCCGAAGATGTTCTTCGCGTTCGCGATCGGGTTGAGGCGCGAGGGGTCGAACTTGATGCCCTTGAACGCGGGCGGCCAACCGAGCTGGCCGAGGATCGCGGCGAGGGCGCCGATCGCCGCGCCGATCACGACGGGGAACGCGGCGGCCATGAACGCGTGGATCGCTTCGCTGGTCAGGCCTTCGTGCGGCAGACCATCGGCCGAGCCGGCGACGTGCTGCGCGAGCATGCGGATCGCGGAGAAGCCCGACGCGCCGTAGATCATCAGCGCGATCGCACCGCCGGCGAAGGTGGACGCAGAAACCACATCGCGCGACAACGCGATGTCGCCGCGCTTGCGGAACTCGCGGATCCGCTTCGGCGTTGGTTTGTGAGTCTTCTGCGGGTCCGCCACGCGGCGGTATTCAGCAACCGCTGTGCCGCTGCTAACGCCCTGTTAGTGCTCGACTTCGGATCTTCGCTGTCGCCAGGCCTGGCGCGCTACCGCCAATTGTTGAGAGCGGTTGGCGAGAAGTTTCGGGGGGTACACAAATACTCCCAGGGGTCGATTCGTGCGGGCCCTAGGATGGCCTCAGGTCGGATCGATCGTGTAGTTGATCGTCACACCCGGACCGCTGCACAGCACGTAGCGCACCCGCAGGATCGAGGCGGTCACCGTCGGAATCGGGCAGTCGTAGACCGGCTCGCTCGTGGTGCCGTCGCTGTCGCTCGACGCGAGATCGAGGGCCGCGCCGGTCGTGAGCGAGACCGTGTACGGCCCGGCGAACGTGGCGTTGTAGCTGTTCATGAGGACGTCGGTCGTCGCGACGATCGTGCCGTTGACCGAGATGTCGACGAAGAGATCCGGCGAGCCGTCCGCGTCGGGATCCCACGGCGTGCCATCGGGCTTGAGCGTCGGCGCCGTCACCGAGAGATTCGTGATGACGTAGTCGTGCGGAAATGCCGGTGCGCACGCGTTGCCCAAGCACACGTTGTCACCGGCGCAGATATCGGTCGTCCCGGTGAGGCAGCTCGAGGTGCCGCCGTCGTCGACGCTGCAGCCGGCCAGGCAAAGTCCGAGCAGGGCAAATCGGTTCACGCAGGAACATCGTACTACGGGTTGAGCGAGGTCACTGCGGCGTGGGCCACATCGACGGCGCCGGCGACGAATCCACCTGCACTCGCGATCAACAGCGCGACGCCGAGGAGCAACACCGCGGACAGTGCGATCGAGAACACGTTGACGGCCGGTGCGGCGCGGTTCATCACCGCGAGCCCGACGTTGCCGATCAGCGCGGCGAGGATGATCGGGGCGGCGAGCGAGAGGCCGTAGCCGAAACACGCGGTGCCCTGGCGCAGGAGCTCGGTCGAGCCGGTGAGCAGGCTAAAGCCCGTGGCGGGAGTCGCGACGCTGCGCACGATCGCCTCGAGGCCGTGGGCGGCGAGAAACGCGAGGCTGCCGAGCGTCGAGGTCAGCGTCGCCAGGATGCCGGCGTTTTCCCCGGCGTGGACGTCGTACTCCGACGCGAAGCCGAGGCCGAGCGCCATGCCCATGAGCTGGCCGGCGTTCGCGAGCCGCGCCATCACGAACCGCGCGGTCAGGCCCGTGATGATGCCCGAGCCGAGCTCGATCACGCCGGTGACGGGAACGTCGGCGAGCGCGACGCCGTGACGATTCGCGGCGAGCGCGGCCGCGACGGCGACGCAGAACACCAAGCGCGCGCGCACCGGAATCCCGGAGTCGCCGATCACCGGCGCCGTAAAAGCGAGCGCCCCGACGCGCAACAGCACGACGAGGAACGCGCCGATGTCGGCGGGGGTGATCGTGAGCCCGTTCATCGGTCTACTGCGGAGCGCCGGGCGTGCCGAGATCCGTGGGACCGGCGTTGACGCTCGACGTCGCCGTCGACATGATCGACGTCTTCGCGAAGCCGCCGACCTTGTCGAGCATCCAGTGGCCGGCGAGCGCGAGCGTGACGAGCGCGACGGCGAGCTTGGGCACGAACGTCAGCGCGGATTCTTGGAGTTGTGTCGCGGTCTGGACGATCGCGATCACGAGGCCGATCGTCAGGCCGATCACGAGGAACGGTGCGGACACCTCGGCGGCGACGGTGAGCGCGGTGCGCCAGAGGTCGAGCAGGGAGTCTTCGTTCATCCGCGCACTCCGCGCAGGAGCGATTCGACGACGAGGTGCCAGCCATCGATCATCACGAACACGAGGAGCTTGGCGGGGAGCGCGACGACACTTGGCGGGACCATCACCATGCCGAGCGAGGTCAGGACCGTCGCTGCGACCAGGTCGATCACCAAGAACGGCAGCAGGATCGTGAGGCCGATCTTGAACGCCATGCGGAGCTCCGAGAGGATGAACGCGGGGATCAGCGCGCGCATCGGAACGTCTTCCATCGTCGCGGGGCGAGACGAGCTCGAGACTTCGAGGAACAGGTGCAGATCGGAGTCTGCGGTGTGCGAGATCAGAAAGTTGCGGAGCGGCGGCAGCGCTTGCTCGATCGCGGCTTTCTCGTCGATCTGGCCGGCGAAGTACGGCTTGCCGCCCTTGTCGTACATCTCGAGCGCGACGGGCGCCGACACGAACACGGTCATGAACAGCGCGAGTCCGACGAGGACCTGGTTCGGCGGCGCCGAGGGCGTGCCGAGACCGGTGCGAACGAAGCCGAGGACGACGACGAACCGTACGAAGCTGGTGCACGACAGGATGATCGCGGGCAGCAGCGTGACGAGCGTGAGCAGGACGACCATGCCGAGCGGGCCCGAGGAGCCGCTCGACGCATGGCTCGGGTCGATCCCGAGCTGACCGAGCGGGTTCATCGCCGAGCTCCCGACGCCGTGAGGATCTCTTTGGCCCACTCGAGGTCGGCTTCCGCGTCGTCGGTGGCGACGTCTTCGTTGATCTGCGGCAGCGGCTGCACGGTGCCGGCGCGGGCGAGCAGCGGCGCCGAGGTGCGAGCGCGCAGCTTGAGGATGCCACTGACCGCCGAGCTCTGAATCATCGGCGGTGGGGCCGGTGGGGCCGGCGCCGCCTCGACGGCTTGCTGCGCGAGCTCTTGCTGGAAGCTCGAGCCGCCGAGCGTGGCGGCGCGGGGCATGCCCTCGCGGTCGCTCTTCGACCACTGGCCGAGCATGTGGACGTTCTGTGCCGTGACGGAGACGAGGACCTCGCGGCCACCGGCCGACAGCCACATCACCTTCGCTTTGTTGCCGAGCGAGCGCTGCGCGATGATGTCGATCGAGCCGACGACGGCGGCTTCTTTCTTGCGCTTCTTCATGAGGTAGCCGCACGCGAGCAGCGTGACGAGCGCACCGAGGCCGTAGAGGCCGGGCGAGCCGAACGTGCTCTCGTGATCGGGCGGAATCGGCGTGTGGGTCGCCGGAGCTGGCTTGGTCTCGAGCTTCGCGGGCGCGGTCGGGTTGGCGCTGGTGGTCGCGGCGGCGAGCGCGGCTTGCGCTTGCTTGATGTCGGGCTTCTTGGTCTCGACGACGGCCGGGGCCGGGGCGGCGGAGGCTTCGACGACGACCGGCTTCGCGACCGTCGCTGCGGCGGCGACGACCGCGTGGCGCGGGAACGTGAGGTGAAGATCTGAGCCGATCTGCTGCGCCTTCGCGAATGGCGCGAGCGCCTTGATCTCGGGGTAGCCGAGGCGGGTCTTCACGCTGAGGGCGTGGCCATCGAGCTCGGCGAACAGGATGGTCGGGTCCGAGCTCGGCATCCGAGCCGCTTGCGGCGCGCCGGTGACCGGCACCTCGATGCGCGAGCGCACCGACGAGACGTGCGTGGTCCGGGCCTCGACGTTGTGCGCGATCACTTCGACGGTGTCGCCGTGATCGGCGACCTCGAAGCTGACCGCTCCGTCGGCGTGAGCGACGGCGGGAACCAGCAGCGCGAGGACGAACGCGAAGCGCATGTTACTGGTCCTTTCCGTTGACGAGCTCGATGATGCGGATGCCACAGCGCTCGCCGATCGCGATCGCTTCGGCGCGGGCGACCAGCCGGCTGTTGACGCGAACGTCGAGCGGCGCACCGGTCGCTTTATCGAGCGTGATGATCGAGCCGGGGCCCAGGCGGGACGCCAGCTCGGAGATGTTGAGGCGCGTGCGGCCGAGCTCGATGGTCACGTCGAGCGGCACGTCGTGGAGCAACGTCTCGAGGGCTTGCGGGTCGAAGTTGGTTTCGTCGTCGCTCATGACTGTGTTCCTTGGCCGTGCACGATCGAGATGATCTGGACTGCAAGTACGCCGCGACATACGACGGGCTTGGCCCAGGCTTTGAGGACACCCGCGCAGTACACGGGTACGCGCGAGTCGATGAAGGTGGTGAGCGTGTGGGTCGAGCCCTGTTCGAGCGAGCGGATCTTGCCGAGCGACAGGCGCAGCGTGCCGAGCTCGACGACGATCTCGACCGGCACGTTCGAGAGCGCGTTCGCGACGGCATTTGCCTTGGCCTTGATCGCGGCGAGCGCGGCGGGCTTCGGCAGGAGTGCGTCGGGACGCGCGTAGATCTGGATGCGGCCGGCGATCGAACCGCTGAACGCCAGCGTGACGCGCACGACGGCGCGCGACTCGATCAAGCGAGCGACGATGCCGAGGTCGGCAGAGGCGATCAGGTCGTTGTCGAAGATCTCCTGCCACGACGGCGCGAGGCTCTCGAACAACGTGCGACCGATCGGCTGGAACAAGCGCAGCGAGATCGCCGACGGTGGGCGGGTCGATTCCGACGACGGAACGGATTCCCCGCAGCGCTTGGCCGCGGCGAGATCGATGACCGAGCCTTGGACGGCGAACACGAGCTCGGCGGGACCGCAGGTCCCACCCGCGATCCACGCGCCGCGCAGCTCTTCCTTCGTCGCGGGGCCGTCGACCGACTCTGCGCCGACGACATCGAGCTGCCAGGTGCCCGGCAGGTGATTGCGCAGCGCCTTGGTCGCGCGGCGCACCCACCGGTTCATCACGGTGATCAGGAGCGGCCGAGCAGCGTCACCGCTGCGATCGTCCGCGAGTAGAGCGAGGCGGGTCGGCTCGACATCGGGGTCGTGCCCCGAGGAGCTCATCCGCTTCGGCGCGACTTCTCGGATGGCGTTCTGAATCGCCTCGAGCTCGGCCGCGTCTAGTAATCCATCGCTCACGCCCTCGGTAATTGCAGCCAGCGTGCCTGCTGCAACCCGGCGACTTTGCTAGTTCTCGGCTAGCGGTGTCGCCAAGCTTGGCGGCTACTGCTTGAGGTTGCTGACGGTCTGAAGCATCTCGTTGGCCGTCGTGACGGTCTTCGAGTTCGCTTCGAACGCGCGCTGATACGCGATCAGCGTGACGAGCTCGTTCGAGAGGTCGACGTTCGACGACTCGAGGCTGCCACCCGCGATCGAGCCACGCGAACCCGTGCCGGCCGAATCGACGAGCGGCTGGCCCGAGTCCGCGCTCTCGGCGTAGAGGTTGTCGCCGCTGCGCGTCAGGCCCGCTTCGTTCTGGAACGCTGCGACCGCGACCTGCGCGATCTTCTCGGTCTGGCCGTTGTCGTAGGTGCCCATGATCGTGCCGTCGCTGTTGACGGCGACGTCGGTGAGCTTGCCCGAGGCACGGCCGTCGATGTCGGTGGCCGAGACCGCCGACGTGCTCGCGTACTGCGTCGTGCCGGCGAGGCCGGTCCCGCCGCTCGCGATGTCATCGCCGAACTTGAACGCGATGTTCTGGTTCGGTGTCGCGTTCCGGAAGTTCGCGCTCGACGCGATCGTGGTCTGCGAGGCCAGGGCGCCGTTCGTGTTGAACGTCATCGTACCGGAGCCGATTTCGGTCTGCGTGCCCGCGGTGCCGCCCGTCAGATCGCCACCGTCGACCATCGCGTGCCATTCCCAGGCGCCGCCGCCGTTGTTCCGGAAATAGACCTGGGTCTGGTGCGCCTTGCCGAGCGAGTCGTACGTCGTCGACGACGTCGAGTAGTTCGAGGTCGCGGTCGGGTTCGCCGGATCCCAGGCGGCGGCCGGCGTCACCGATTGCGAATCGAGGTTGAGCGTCATGTTCGCCGTCGTCGTCGCGACGGCCGGGCTCTGGCGGTTCGACAAGTCGATGTCGCCGACGCTCTGGCTGCGCGTGCCGGTCGCGTCGATCGTGTAGCCCTGGAGCCGGAGGCCGCCGGGGTTGACGACGTAGCCCGTGCTGTCGAGACTGAACTGGCCGTTGCGCGTGTAGAAGTTCGAGTTGCGACCGTCGTGGTTGCCGCTGACGACGAACAGGCCGTGGCCGTTGAGCGCCATGTCGAGCGGCGAGCCGGTCGTCGTGATCTGGCCCTGCTGGAACATCGTCTGCGACGCGCCGAGATGGACGCCGCCGCCGGCGCGCTGGCCGTCGATCACGCCGCCGAGCATGTCGGAGAATTGCGCGCGGTCGCGTTTGTACCCGACGGTCGAGGCGTTCGCGATGTTGTCACCGACGATGCTGATCGCGTCGCCGTGCGCTTGGAGGCCGTTCACGCCGATATAGAGGCTGTCAAAAATGCTCACGAGTTGCTCCCTTGCGAAGTCGAAGCGCCCGTTGCGAGCGCGGTGGTGATTGCGTCTGTGGTGTTGGCGGTCGCTCCGATGGAGGTGACCGCGCCGGGCGAGATTTCGATCCCGCCCATCTTGAGAGTGGATCCGCTTGCGCCTAGCTGGATGCTGTCGATCGCATGCTGCCAGTTCGCGGTGATTGCCGTAGTTGTCGTGCCGGAATCCACCGACATCGCGTAGCTCCCTTGTTTGACGAGATTGCCCGAGGCGTCGCGGCCGTCCCACTGGACGGGGCCACCACCGGCGGGAATGGGAAGGCGCCGGATCTCCGTGCCGCTCGCGTCTTTGATCACGACCGACGCGCCGTTGATCGGACCGGTCGAGGACGTCTCGATCGGTGGAATGGCCATCGGATCGTCGACCTTCACCGTGCCGAGACTCGCCGAGCAGGTACGGCCGACGAGGCTCGAGAGACTGGCGTTTGCCGTCGACGATTGACTCGCGGCGAGGGCGGCGAGCTGGCTGTTGGTCTGGGTCTGCTGCTCGACGCTCGAGAACTGCGCGAGTTGCGCGACCATGTCGCTGCCGTCCTTCGGCGACATCGGATCTTGGTTCTGGAGTTGCGCCATGAACAGCTTCAGGAATTCGTCCTGCGTGCCGGCGAGGTGTGTGGCGTCGGCGCCCGAAGTGGCGGACGCCGCACTGGAACTGACTCCGTCGATTGCGCTCATAGACTCTCCGCGTTTTCCTCGAGCGTGAACCGCTCGCCGTCGGACTTTTTGACGGTCGACTTTTCGTACATGGGTTTTTCGCGTTGCTCGCGCGGTAGATCGCGCTGAGCATCGAACTGTGCAAGCTGAAGGCCACGCCCGCGCATCGCTGCTTCGAGCGAGCCGGCGTTGCGCGCCATCGCCGCGGCGGTCGAGTCATCGCTCGCGCGCATCGTGACGTTGACCTCGGAGCCGCGGACCGCGACCGTCATCACGATCCGACCGTTCGGATCGTCGAACACGAGGTGGGCGTGGTTCTGCGAGACCAGCTCTTGCGGCGGCGCCGCGACGACCGGCGCGGTTGGCTCGAGCTCGGCGACAGGTCCGGCGATGTGGATGTTCGTCGTCGGAGCGACCTGGACGGCCTGCGCCATCGCGACGTCGGACTTCGGCACCTCCTTGTGATCGGAGAGCTCGGTCAGCATGTCGTGGACCGCTTGCTCGAGCGGCGTCAGTGGAGGCTCCGGCGCGGCTTCGGGTTTCGGCGCAGCGACGAGCACCTGGACGACCGCGTCTCGCGTCTGTTCCGGCACCTCCGCGACGGTGGCGGCGGTCTTCTGCGTCATCGCGTCGGCGATCGCGGGCTTGGCGGCAGGCGCGTCGGGCGCTGGGGCGGCCAGGGTACTCGCGTTCACGAGCGCGGCGATGATCTGCGCGAGTCCGGTGGCGGCGGGCTCGGCGGTGACCGGCGGCGCGTTGTCGGCGCCGAGGGCGATCGTCGGCTTCTTGACGACCGGCTTGGTCGCCTTCTCGAGTTGCTTCGCGAAGTCGCGCGACGACTCGGCCTTGGTCGCCTTCGGCGTGACCACGTCGGGGTCGGCCTTCACGACCTGCGCCGGCGCAGCGGCGACCGCGGTCGCCTTCACTTGCGCCTCGCGTTGACGAGATCGTCGTGCGCGTATTGCTCGGCCTTTGCCTCGCGAGCCGCGCGGTCGTCTCGGACCATCTCGACGACGCGCTCGGCGGTCTTCAACTGGCGGATCCGCGCCTTCAGCCGTGCCTCGGCGAGGTTCGCGACTTCGGTCGCGGCGGTGTGAAGCTTCGTGGCGTCGAGGATCGCTTCGCGCTGGCACGCGACGAGTCCGGCGACGTTGTCGAGTGCGTACACGTTCGTGATGCCGGTCAGCGTGTCCTCGGCTTCGTCGAGCGTGTCCTCGAGCAGTTGCTCTTCGGTCGTGACGTGCGCGGCCGCGGCGTGGGTGCGTGCGGTGGCCTCGCCGTGCTCCGCGGCAGCGAGGTCGCGGAGCTTCGAGCGCATGTCGCGAACGGATCGTGCGACGCGCGAGTTGATCGTCATTTGTTCTCCACCGCGGTGATGAGCCCCGTGACCGCGAGCTCGTACGTCGACGATTCTTCGGGCGTCTGGCGCGCCCAGCTATCGATGCGCACGCCGATCGCGATCGCGTGATCGAGGTCCTTGTTGACGCCCACGGTGTAGGCACCGAGTGCTTGCAGTTCCTGCGCCTGCTTGCGCTGCGCGAGCTGTTCGCGTGCGCGGCTGGCGAGCGCGACCGTGGTCGGGTCGGCGACTCGACGTGCGACGCGCGAGGCCGAGGACAGGATCTCGACGGCCGGGAAGTGACCGCGGCCTGCGAGGTCGCGCGATAGCACGATGTGAGCGTCGAGCAGCGACCGCGCCGAATCGGCGATCGGATCGGACAGGTCATCGCCCTCGACGAGCACGGTGTAGAACGCGGTGATCGAGCCCGAACCGGCACGCGGCGCGACGCGCTCGAGCAGCCGCGGCATGTTCGCGAACACGCTCGGCGGATAGCCCTTGGTCGCCGGCGGCTCGCCGAGCGCGAGACCGATCTCGCGGGTCGCCATCGCGAACCGGGTCAGCGAGTCGATCACGAGCAAGACGTTCTTGCCGCGGTCGCGAAAGTACTCGGCGATCGCGGTGGCGGCCGAGGCGCCGCGCAAGCGCTCGAGCGGCGAGCGATCGGACGTGGCGGCGACGATGATCATCTTGTCGCGGCGCTTCGAGCCCATCAGCTCGACGACCTCGCGACCGCGCTCGCCGATCAGGCCGATCACGATCACGTCGGCGTCGGCTTGGCTCGCGATCTGTTCGACGAGCACGCTCTTGCCGCAACCGGCACCGGCGAAGATGCCGATGCGCTGGCCACGACCGCAGGTCAGCAGGGCATCGATCACGCGGACGCCGGTATCGAAGCGCTGGCTGACCGTGCCGCGCTGATCGATCGGCAACGCCCCGGCGTCGAGCGGCACCTTGTCGGTGCATCGCGGCTGCGGTCCACCATCCATGGGTCGACCGAACGGATCGATCACGCGGCCGAGCAGCGCGTCGCCGACTGCGACCGAGGCAGCGCGGCCGGTGGGACGCGCTGGTGCGCCGGCGGCGATGTTGCGCGCCGGCACCAGCGGAATCGCGAGCAGCGACGAGCCGCGAAAGCCGACGATCTCGCACGGCACGACCGAGTCGCTGGTCTCGACCTCGAGGACGTCGCCGAGCACGGGGCCGTGCTTCTCGGTCACCGAGATCTGAACGAGCGTGCCCGCGACTTCGGTGACCCGGCCGAGCACGCTCGGCTGCAGCCACTTCGCGGTCGCGGTGCGAATCGCCTCGCGGGCGGTCGTGTTCACGCCGACTCCAACGCGGTCGCGATCACATCGCGCAGCTCGCGCAGGCGCTCGGCCCACGCGTGCGTCGTATCGAGCGCTTCGCCGCGGATCTTGAGGTCGCCGGGCGTCATCGCGGCATCCGCCTCGATGGTGATCGGCGCATCGCCGAGCGCGGCGCGCAGCGCGCCCACGCCGTTCGGGTGAACCTTCGCGATCGCGGGCGCTGCGCCGGCGCGGACGATCCACGCAGCGATCAGCGGCGCGAATAGCTCTTGCTTCGGGGCGGTCGCGACGAAGCCTTCGATCGCGGCGATCGCGCAGTCGGCGATCGCTTCGGCGGTCTTCGTCGTCGTCGCGGAGCGGCTGGTCGCGAGCTCGGTGACGAGCTGGTGCAACGTCTCGCGCAGCGCCGCGGTCTCCGCGAACCCCCGTGCGCGACCTTCGGCGACCGCGGCCGCGCGGGCATCCGCGAGCTCGCGCTCGCGCTTGCCGTCGTCGTGACCAGGCTGGGTGCCCATCGGCAACCACGACGACACCAGCGCCGGCGCCGGTTGGGTCTGGATCGCCGTCGACAACGGCCGGGTCCCCGCGGTCAGCACCGCGAACAGCGGTTGCGGATCGTCGATCGCCATTACTCTTCACCGCCGCGCGCCGGCAGCGTGATCTTGCCTTCGCCGGCGAGCCGCAGCGTCGCTTCGATGATCTCTTTCTGGGCGGCTTCGACATCCGACAGGCGCTTCGGCTGCGCCGAGCTCATGTCGTCGCGCAGCGTCGCGGCCGCGCGTTGCGACAGCGAGGACAGCACGTGATCCTTGAGCTCTTGGGTCGCAGTCTGCATCGCGGTGACGAGCGCTTCGGCTTGGACGGCGCGCAGCACGTTCGCGAGCTCGCGGCCCTGGATCCGCATGAGGTCTTCGAAGGTGAACAGTGCCTCGCGGATCTTCGTCGCCATCGCTTCGTCGCGCTGAGCGATCACACCGAGCAGCTCGTCGCCTTGCTCGCTCGTCATCTCGTTGACGATCGAGGCGGAGAACGCGAGACCGTCGAACTCGGACCGGGCATCGCTGGTCGCGAGGCCGCCGACGGCTTCGAGCGCGCGCACGAGGCTCTCGCTGGCCTCGGTCACGGCGTGCTCGGGAATCTCCTCGAGCGTGGAGATCCGCGCGGTCAGGTCCGCGGCGATCGGTTGCTCCATCAGCGCGAGTATTTTCGAGGCGACGCGCGCCGGCAGCTGGGTGAGCACGACGGCCGCGATCTGCGGATGCTCGTCGGCGAGCAACTGCGCGAGCACGCTGACGCGCGCGGTCCGGAGTTGGTGGAGAGGTTCGGGGTTCGGCGCTTCGATGCCGAGGAGCTTCTTCGCGCGGTCCGAGCCGAACGCCTTGTCGGCGAGCTTGCGGAGGTAGGCGGGGCCGCTGGCGCGCGCCATCGCGAGCGGATCGGAGAGGCCGCGTTCGAGGTCGTTGAGCACGAGCTGGATCAGCTCGCCGCCGACATCGCCGAGGTCTTCGACCGCTTCGCACAGCCGCTTGACGTCGCCGAGCGACATCTTCGACAGCACCTGCGAGGCGAGCTCTTCGTCGAGCGAGAGCAGCGCGATCGCCGCCTTGCGAGGTCCCGTCAACGAGGAGGTCGTGATCATCGCGGTCGCCATTACTTCGCTCCCTTTGCAGCAGCCGGCGCTTCCGCGAGCCACCCGGTCAACACGCCCGCCGCACGCTCGACATCGGTGCGCACGACATCCATCACTCGTTCCTGCGCGGTCCGGCCCGCAGGCAGACCGGCCAGATCTTTACCCGGCAGTTGCGTCGCATTCGCCGGCTGGCCGTCGAGCACGCGCTCGAGCTCCGCGACCGGGGTCGGGAACGCGAGCCTGCCGCGGTTCATGACGAGCGCCTGGGTCTTGCCCTTCTCGCCGCGGCCCTTGAGGAGCACGACGGCGATGATGATCAACACGAGCGCACCGCCGCCGGCACCGACCGCGATCGGCAGGGGGACCGGCAGGAGGCTTTTCGGCGGTTCGGGCTCGGTCGGCACTTCGATCGGCGCGAACGCGACCGAGGTGACCTCGAGCGTGTCGCCGCGGGCATCGTCGATGCCGGCGGTCTGACGGGTCAGCGCGGTCACGCGGTCGAGCTCTTGCTTCGTCCGCACGATCGACGTACCGGCCTTGTCCTTGTCCTCGTCGATCAGGACCGCGACGTGGAGCTTCTTGATCTTCTGCTCCGGCATCTCGGTCTGGATCGTCTTGTCGCTGATCTCGTAGTTCGTGCTCTCGGTCAGGTGGCCGTTGCCGGCGACCGCCGAACCCGAGCCACCACCGGTGGGAGCGGGCGCGCCCGCGAGGTTGCCCTGCGCACCGGCGATGCCGCCGACCGACGATTGGGTCGGGCTCGGATTCGAGCCATCGAGCGTGCGCGCCTGGCTGCGGATCACGGCGCGGTCCTTGTCGTACTGGTGCTCGACCGAGTTGACCTTGCTGGTATCGATATCCGCCGTCGCGACGACCGAGACGTGGCCGATGCCGACGATCTTCTCGAGCATCGTGCGGGTCTTCTCGGCGATCCGCGACTCGAGGTCACCTTGATCGTTCGCGCCGGCCTTCTCGCTGCCGTCGAGGGGACCGCGCGGGCCGATCACGACGACCTTCGACGCGTCGAGGTTGTCGACGCTCGCGGCGACCATCGCGCGGATGCCGCTGATCTGATCCGGCGTGAGTTGCTGACCCGGGCGCAAGACCAGCGTCACCGACGCGGTCGCCGGCGACTCCATGTCCTTGATCGCGGCCTTGCGGCCGAACGCGATCTGCACGTTCGCCGACGACACCTGTGCCAGCGAGATGATACTGCGAGACAGCTCGCCCTGCAGCGCGCGCTTGAACGCGACCTGCTGCTCGAATTCCGTACGACCGATCGTCGAGTGATCGAACTGCTCCGACATCGACGACAGGCCGGTGGCGCCCGCCGACACCGCGGCGATCGCCTTGGCTTGCGGCAGGTCGTCGTCTTCGACTTCGACGCGACCTTCGCGGAGACGTGCGTTGAGGCCGCGCGCGATCAGGGCCGAGTAGACGTTCTGCGTGTCGCCGGGGCTCATGCCCTCTGCGACCGGCGTCCAGGTCTCGACCTTCTTCATCAGCGTCGAGATGCCGACGATCGCGATCACCCCGACGACGATCAACACCGCGAGGGTGCGACGACCCTTCGGCTGGTGGTCCCACAGCTCCTTGGTTTGCTTGAGGACCTGGAGAGCGGGGTTCGGTGATTTGGGTGCGTCGGCCATGACTTAACTCAAACCTGCGTGTTCATCAGATCGTGATAGGCCTCGAGCGCCTTGTTCTTCAGCGTCACGGCGTAGCGGACGGCGATGCTCGCCTTCTCGCTCGCGATGATGACTTCGTGGATCCCGACGCTGGGGTCGTGATTCGCGAAGCGCTCGGCTTGGTTCGTCGCGTCTTGATCGAGTGCGTGCGCGTCGGTCAACACCTTCGAAAACGATTCGCCGAGGTTGGTCTCGGGCTTCTCGAGCTTGTCGAGGGCCGGGAGGTTCTGGACGCCATGAATCTTGCTGATGCTCATAATGCCTCCGCGCTACCCGCGCTCACTTGCCGATCCCCAACGCCTTCTCGGCCATGTTGACGGCGGTCGACATCGTCGTGATGCCGGCCTCGTACGCCCGCGATGCAGTGATCATGTCGACCATCTCCTCGACGGGATTCACGTTCGGATACGCGACGTAGCCCTGCGCGTTCGCCTGCGGATGTCCCGGGTCGTATTCGAGACGCGGCGGCGAGCTGTCTTGCTTGATCGATGCGACCTCGACGCCTTTGACGGCGCCGTCGAGCTGACCTTCGGTGCCCGGAATGTCGGCCGACTGCAGCACGACATCTTTGCGCTTGTAGGGACCGCCGGCGGCGGTCGTCGTGGTCTGCGCGTTCGCGAGGTTGGAGGAGGCGACGTTCATGCGCGCGCGTTGGGCCGACAGGCCGGATGCGGACACTTCCATCGCGGTGAAGAAATCCATATTCGTCGAGACTCTGGACATCAGGTGCCGTCTCCAGCGGCGTAGCGAAGCAGCGCGAGACGGCGCGACACGAGCTCGGCAGCCGTCGCATAGCGGGTCCGGTTGGCATCGATCTTCGCGAGCTCGCGCTCGAGCTGGACGTGGTTGCCATCCGGGGTCTGGAGTTGTCCCTCATCGGAGAACTCCTTGGTGTAGCCCTGATCACCAGGTGCTGACCCGATCATCCCGGGCTGCGTCACCGTGAGCTGCTGCGCATCACCGGCCGGTTCGGGAGTCAGATCGAACGGGCGAAAGCCCGGGGTATCGACGTTGGCGACGTTCCCGGCGAGCACCGCGTGGCGCTCGCGATGAAACGTCATCGCGGCCTGCAGCTTGTCGACAGATGAGAACTCGTTCGCCACGGTGGCCTCTACAGCAAGCGCCGGGCCGATCTTCGGGTGAGTCGCTCTAGGTGGTTAGGCGATCGCGTCGGCGACCTTGACGGCTTGACGGGCGAGACTGGCGGCCGATCCAGCGATCGTGAGTGATGCGATTGCGCGTGCGGTGTTCGGCTTGATGTACGAGTCGAGTCCCGAAGCCCTGTTCATCGTCGACCGTTCGACGAGGAAGGTGGTGTCGGCGAATGTGCGCGTCGCCGAGCTCCTCCTGCGCGATGTCGGTGAGGTGATCGGCAAGACGGTCGAGGAGCTCGCGTTCGAGGTTCGCGACCTGTCGTACGACGGCACTTATGAAGAGGTCGCGCTCCGCCGCGGCGACGACTACCCGGTGTTCGTGACGCTGATGGTCTCGCGCATCGAAGATCCGCAGCACGGCGACCTCACCGCGTTCACCGCACGCGACACGACCGAGCGCCGCAACCTCGAGCGCGAGCTGGTGGCGAAGCACTCCGCGTTGTTCGCCGCGCACGCCGACCTCGAAGCTGCCTACAAGCAGCTCCGCGAGACCCAGCACGAGCTCGAGAACCGCAACCGCGAGATCGCGATGCTCGCCTGGCGCGCCGCCGTCGGCGAGCTCGTCGCGGGCATCGCCCATCATCTCAACAACCCGCTGGGTGCGTTGCAGAGCACGACGCGCCATATGACCGAAAAAGTCTCCCACCTACCTCCCGAGCATCGCGGTGACCTCGATCGGTTGCTCTCTCGCATCACGAAGATCGCCCTTCGCATCGAGTCCAACGTGAACGCGATCGTCAAGGCCAGCCGGTCGGCCACGGCCGCCGGCGCGACCCCGGAGCTCCCTCCCGAGCTCGGTGGCGTGTTCGAGACCCTGTCTCAGCGACTCGACGACATACCGACCAAGGATCCGTCATGAAGACCGCACGCATCCTGATCGTCGACGACGATGACCACGTCCGCGACGCGCTCGTCGACGAGCTCGGCTCGAACTACACCGTCGAGGCCGTCGGCTCGGGCGGCGAGGCGTTCGACGCGCTCGCGACGCAGCAGTACGACGTCATCATCTCGGATCTCAAGATGCCCGATCACGACGGCATCGAGGTCCTCGAGTTCGCGCGCGAGCACCAGCGCTCCGATGCCGTGCGAGTGCTCCTCACCGGCTATCTCGACGAGCGCGCGCAACGCGCCCTCATGAGTCCCGACGCTCCTTACAAGGTCGGCAAGCCGTGGCACGACGAGATCGAGGTCGTCGTGCGCCGCGCGCTCGAGCAGCGCGATGTCGCGCGCCGCCTCACCGCCTCCGTTCAAGATGCGCTCTCGATGTCGAGCTTCGACGACGAGCTCGCGAAGACCGATTCACCGCTCGAGCTCAGCGAAGCGGTCGTTCGCCGCGTGCTGGCCGTCGAGGGGGTGACCGGTGCGGCGACCGTCGTGCGCACGGACTCGAGCGAGCATCCGTTTACCGGCGGCACCGTGCCGCGCGAAGGCCTCGGCTGGTACGTCGATCTCCCGATCGACGCCGACGGTGATCTGCGCCTGCGCGCTCGCGGCGTCGGCGACAGCGCCCGCCAGCTTGTCTCGTACATGGCGCATCGCGCGCAGCGCCGGTGTGGTGTGCTCGAGGCGCGCGTGTCCTCGATCCCGACGGGCGTCCAGGACACCCGCATGAATCGCCTGATGCGGCAGGCCACGGTCGGTGCGCTGACGTCGTCGTTGCTCCACGACCTCGCGTCGACGATGCAGACGCTGACCGTCGCGCTCAACGAGATCCAGATGATCGCGGACGAACCCGACCAAGCTGGGATGACCGAGGCGGTCGCCGAAGCCACGAGTGCCGGTGACGAAGCCGTGCAGTTGTTCGTGCAGATGCGAAAGTTCATCCGCGGCTCCGAGGTCACGAACAAGCCGGTCAAGACCAAGAAGCTCGTCGAGCGTGCGGTCCGCCTCGCCGGTGGCTACGTCCGCGAGAAGTGCCGGCTCGACATCGGCGAGGTCGTCGATGCGACCGTGATGATCGCCGAGCCCCTGTTCCTGCAGGTGCTCGTCAACCTCCTGCGCAACGCGGCGAACGCCTCGCCCGCGGACGGCGTCGTCGACGTCAGGTGCCGGATCGTCGGTAACGAGGTCGTGTTCTCGGTCTGCGACGACGGTCCGGGCGTCTCGCCCGAGATCGGCGAGATCATGTTCGAGCCGTTCGCGTCGGGCACGCCCGAAGGCACCGGCCTCGGGCTCGCGATCTCGGCCTACGTCATGCAACTCGTGCACGGACGGTTGAGCTATCGCCGCGAGCCAGGTCGCGGTGCGTGCTTCACCGCGGTGCTGCCGCTCACGGATCAAGCAAACGAACGCCGGTGATCTCTCACCCACGTGCCGAAGTCGCGTGGTGCGTTGCCGGTCACCGCGAGCACGTCGCCGACCACGCCGTCGTCGCGCGATCGCAACAGCTCGATGATCGCGTCGGCCATCTCCTCGGCCATGCCGCCGCGGATCATGCCCTCGCGCGCATTCTGCGGTGGCACGCCGACGATCTGAAGCGAGCGGCCGAGTGCGGCGCCGATCACCGACACCTGATCGCGCGCCGACATCCGCTGCGGGCCCTGCACCGTGTACGTCTTGCCCTCGTGGCCCGGCTGCGTCAATGCGACCGCGGCGACCGCGGCGATGTCGTACGGATCGACCGGAGCGCTGGTCGAGTCGGTGTCGGCGACGAACACCATCGACTTCGCGCGAATCGACGGCGCCCAGCGCAGCGTGTTCGACGCGAAGTTGCCCGGCCGCAGGAACGTGTGGGCGCAGCCACTGCCCACGATCGTCTCTTCGAGGGCGGCGTGCCAGTGGCCGAGCGCGATCGGCGGCTTCATGTCGATCGTGCCGCTCGAGATCGCGACGATGTGCTTGACGCCGGCACCGCGTGCCGCCGTGGCCATCGCCTCGCCCGCGGTGGCGAGCTGCGAGCTCGCGTGCTCGATGTAGAACAGCTTGTCGACGCCGTCGAGTGCATCCGGGTTGGTCGCGGCGACGATCTGGATGTCCGCGCCGAGGATCGAGCGCGCACGGTCCTCGTCGCGCGCGAGCACGCGGACGTCCTGGCTCGCGGCGCGCAGCAGGCGGACGAGGTGGCGCCCGATGTTTCCCGAGCCGCCGGTCAGCGCGATCATGGGCGCCAGTATGCGCGTGGATGGTACGCGAGGTCGTCGATCCGGCGGGGAAACGCCGAGCTAGCGGCGGCGGCGGCGGATCAACAGCGCGCCGAGCGCGAAGCCGATCGGCCACAGCGAGCTCGGGTGGCCCGTGCTGCACGCGTAGTAGCTCGACTTGGTGCCGTCGGTCGGGCCGTCGCCACTTCCACCAGAGCCGAGGCCTTCGCCGATCAGCGGGACCGACGCCATCGTGCCGGTGTCGGTGGTCGCGTCGAAGCTCGCGGTCTTGTCGCCTTCGGTGTGCGCCTGCAGGACGACGAGCCAGCGCACCGAGCCGAACGGATCGATCGTCGGGCTATCGGGCTGGTCGACGATCGCGAACTCACCCGCATCCACGCCCGAGAGCACGACCGCGGAGATCGTCACCGGCGTATCGGTGCAGTTCGAGATCTCGACGTGCTGACCGACCGAGGTCTGGTTGATCGGGTTGCCACCGAGGTCGACCTGCGGCGGGCCGTTGACGCCGGCGGCGAGGCCGAGCGCGTGGAGGTTGAGGACGTGCGCCGTCGCGCTCGGAATATCGGTGTCCAACGAGATCGTGCTCGTGACATCGCCCGGTGCGGTCGGGCTCGCACTGATCATGAACTGCACCATGTTGGCCGCGGACCCTTGGACGACCGCCGGCAGCGTCGGCGGCGTGAGCGTGAACGACGGATCCTCCGGCGCGCTGGCGGCGGTGAGCTTGAACGAGCCTTCGTCGTTCGCGATCAGGTTGAACATCTGGTTCTTGCTCTGACCGACGCAGACGTTCGCGAAGTCGATATCACCGTCGGGCGTGAGCGACAGCGACGTGTTGACCGCCTTCGCGGTGATCTGGGTCTCGATCGATTTGCCGTTGTCGTAGTCGACGTGGAGCGTGCCGCTGACGTCGCCCTTCGCGGTCGCGTCGAACTGGACGGTCGCGGACGTGCCGGCGCCGGCGCCGAGCGGCGTCCCCGGCGGCGGCGCGCTGACCATCGTCATGCCGGTGACGGTGACGGCCTGGATCGACGTCGCGGCGGCGCCCATGTTCGTGATCGTGATCGTCTTCTGCTCGGTCTCGCCGACGCGCAGCGTGGCGAGCACCGCGGGGCTCGGCGCGATCGCGAGTGACGAGTCGATGCCGCTACACGACAGCGGGATCGCGATATTCGGCGTGCTCGGATCGTTGCTCGAGACGTTGAACGATCCGGACATCGCGCCGACCGCATTCGGATGACAGACGACCGTGAAGCCTTCACCGGTACCTGCGCCGAGGGCGTGCGCACCGGTGGTGCCGGCGGTGATCGTGAATCCCGCGCTCGCCGTCACCGAGTTGATCGTCGCGGTGGCGCCGCCGCTGTTTGAAACCGAGATGCCGACGCCAGTCGAGTCGGTCGTGATGCGGACGCCACCGAACGCGACGCTGCCGGGCGACGCGCCGACGTGGATCGGCGGCGGGGCGCCGATGCCGTGCAGCGTGACGCTCTTGGCACCCGAGGCGATCTGGAACGTGATCGCACAGCTCTCGTTGGCCGCGAGCGAGGGATGAAAGTTCGCGCTGAAGTCGTAGTCGTACGCCGTGCAACCGATGATCGGACACTGCGTCACGATGCCGGTTACTGGACACGCAGTCGAACAGTCGAGCTCGGCGTAGCCGGGGACCGACGCGCTGAGCGTGAAGTCAGGGCACCCCGCTGGACTCGAGCTGCCGTTGTACAGGATGCCGGTGATGGTCTCGACGGTGTCGCCCGAGTGCGTGCTCTCGCGGATGTAGCCGCTCTGGTACGCGGTCGACGTGCCGACCTGAGGGCTACCGAAGTCGAGCAGCGTGGTGCTGATCGTCGTGAGATCTTGATCGGTCTCCGACGTTTTCAGCGACGTCTGGCACGCGGCAACTCCGAGAGCGATCAACAACAGTCGACGCATGAACCGTAGGATCCGGTACCCACTATCAAAGGTCAACCGGCATCGTGTAGGCGTCTGTACGCAGGTGGACGCCGCGTTTGACACGCCGGGCGCCAGACAACATCATTGCCTCGATGCCCGACGCGGTCATCGGCACGACCGCCGGCAACTATCGCATCTTGGACAAGATCAGCGATGGCGGGATGGGCACCGTCTATCGCGCCGAGCACGTGATGATCGGCCAGCGGGTCGCGATCAAGGTGCTCCAGCCCGAGCTCACGCACAACCGCGAGATCGTCACGCGATTCTTCAACGAGGCGAAAGCGACCAGCGCGATCCGCCATCCCGGCATCGTCGTGGTGCTCGACTTCGGCTACCTCGAGAGCGGCCTCGCGTACATCGTGATGGAGCTGCTCGAGGGGATGACGCTCGCGCGCCGGATCAAGATGCGCGGCCCGATGCCCGAGGGCGAAGCGGCGGCGATGCTGCGCGGCGTGTGCAGCGGCCTCGCGGCGGCGCACGACAAGGGCATCATCCATCGCGATCTCAAGCCGGATAACCTGTTCCTCGTCGAGGATCCGGACGTCCCGGGCGGCGAGCGGATCAAGATCCTCGATTTCGGCATCGCGAAGCTGACCGATTTCGGCTCGGCGCACGCGGCGACCAAGACCGGCGCGGTGATGGGAACGCCGACGTACATGTCGCCCGAGCAGTGCCGCGGCAGCGGCGACGTCGACGTCCGCGCCGACATCTACTCGCTCGGCTGCATCTTCTACCAGTTGCTCACGGGCCGGCCGCCGTTCGCGATGGAGGGTGCGGGCGAAGTGATCGGCATGCACCTGTACGTGCAGCCCGAGCCACCGTCGCGCCATCAGCTCGGAATTTCGCCCGATACCGAAGCGCTCGTGCTCGCGATGCTCGCGAAGGATGCGCACCTGCGACCGCAGACCGCGCGCGAGCTGTCCCAGGCCCTGACACAGATCGCCGCATCCCACGGCTGGAACACCGCCTCCGGTGCACGGTGGTCGCTCGACGGCACCGGACATCAACCGTCGCTGACGCCGTCGTACTTGCCGCCGCAACCGACCCCGGCACCGCCGGGAACGTATCCGCCGGGTCGGCCACCGACCGCGAGCCCGAACCAACCAACGACGTTGAGCGGTGCCGCGAGTCAATCCGTGGCAGCGCCGCCGAAGTCGAACAAGGGTCCGGTGATCGCGGTGCTCGCCGCGCTGGTGATCGTCGGTGGCGGCGTCGCGTTCAGCGTGGCCAACGGCGGCGGCGAGGCGAAGCCAAAACCGGCGGTCGCGGCGCCGACGCCATCGCCTCGACCGCCCGTGCAACCCGTGGTCGTGCCGCCGCCCGCGCTGGTGGTCGAGAAGCCGGCGGTGGTCGAGAAGCCGGTGGTCGAGACGCCGCCGCCGCCGCCGCCGCCGGCGGTCGTCGTCGAGAAACCGATCGACAAGAAGCCCGCGATCGCAAAGCGGCCGAGCGAGAAAAAGCCGGTCGGGAAGAAGCCGGTGGAAAACAAGCCCAAGCCCACCGACAACGGTGATCTTCCGGTCGAAACTAACGTCGAATGATCCGCAGAGCACTCTTCGCGCTCGTCTGCATGACGATGGTCGCGCAGGCACAACCGGCGCCGAAAGATGACAGCAAGGTCGACGCTCAGTCGCTGATGCAATCGGGCGTGAAGCTGCTCGAGGGGAAGGACTACCTGGGCGCGCTCGCGGTGTTCAAGACCGCCTACGAGCGGTTCCAGGGCGCGAAGATCCTCCTCAACATCGGCACGACCCTGAAGCTGCTCGGCCGTGATGCCGACGCTGCGAACGCGTATCAGCGCTACCTCGAAGCGAACGATACCGATCCGAAGCGCAAGGGCGAGATCGAGAAGCTGATCGCGAAACTCGACAAGACGGTCGGCAAGCTCACGATCACCCCGACCCCGTCGAACGCCGCGTCGACGATCGACGACGACGACTGGCTGCACGTCGTGCACGGCTCGGTGTGGCGGGTGACGGCGGAGCGCCACGCGATCATCGTCAAGGCCGAGGGCTACGAGACCAAGACCAAGTCGGTGCAGATCGGTGTCGGCGAAGAGGTCTCGCTCGAGATCCAGCTCACGCCGATCCCGAAGCCGGTCGCGCGCATCATCACGGTGCCGGGGCCTGCGACCGTCGTCGTCGTGGGGCCGGAGCAACCGCGCTCGCGGTTCGGCGCGATCGTGACCGGCAACTTCGACATTCCGAACGGCGGCGCGGCGGTCGTCGGGCTCACCGCCGACGTGATCGATCGCGTCACGGCGCGCGCCGGCGCGATCATCGGTCCGCACCTCGGCGGCTACCTCGGCGGCACGTTCGCGTTCCTCACGAAGCAGTATCGGCCGTACGTCACGGCAGGTCTGCCGGTGTTCGTGTCGAACGGCGCGCGCTACGGCATTCGCGGCGGCGTCGGGTTCGAATACGAGGTGAATCGTCACATCGCGTTCGTGATCGAAGCCGCGGTCGAGCACGAATTCAACCCCGAGATGGGTGAGAGCAAGAAGACGTTGTTCGTTCCCGCTGCCGGGGTGATCGGTCGACTCTAGAATGGTGGTCGCATGGCCGAAGAGCTCGCTAACGACGTCTACTCCGAGCCGCAGCCGAGCATGCACGTGCATGCGAGCACCATCCGGATCAGCCGATGTGATCAGGGCGAGACGATCGTGAAGCCGACCTTCGCTGTCTGATCGAAGCCGGTGGCCGTCACGACGACGTTGCCGACGGCGAGGCCGGTGACGAGCTGGATCCCGTTGTGCGGCGTGAGGCTGATGATGCCCATCGGATCCATCGAGTACGTGACGTCGACCGGCGTCGGGTTGTCGGAACCCGTGCCCATGCCGTCGTTGAGGTACGCGGTGAGGAAGGTAGTCTGGTTCACGACAACGGTCGTGGAGTCTGGCTTCAACGTCAGCGTGCCGCTCACGTCCTGACTACAGCCACCGAACAGCGTCAACGCAACGAACAGGGCAGAGCGCATGGCAGGATTCTATGCGTCAACGTTGCCGGGTGGGAGTTTTGGCGCTGACTAGAACTGCCTGAAAGCATGGGACTTCGAATTGGCATCACGGCTGCTTTAGAGAGCAGGTGATGTCTGACTGCGCCCGCGAAGTGACGACCCCGCTCCCGATCCTGGGTGATGCCCTGCCGGCAGAGCCTCGCCGCCGCCGGCGCTCCGGTTCGACCTCGCTCCAGTTCGGCGACTACCGCGTCCTCGGGCTGATCTCGCGTGGTGGGACCTGCGGGGTCTACCTCGCCTCGCACATCACCACGCAAAAGCGCGTCGCGCTCAAGATCCTCGACCCGCACTGGGGCAAGCACGACGACATCGTCGAGCGCATGTTCGCCGAGCATCAGATCTCGGCGGCGGTCTCGCACCCCGGCTTGCTCGAGATCCGCGATGCGCAGCGCGCACCGGATGGCACGCCGTACCTCGTGATGGAGCTGCTCGACGGTGAAAGCCTCGGCGAGATGCTCGAGCGCGGTCGCGTGGTCGTCGGCGCGATCGCCGCGATCGGTGCGCAGATCGCAGCCGCGGTCGCCGCGCTCCACGACGCCGAGTTCATCCATTGCGATCTCAAACCCGACAACGTCTTCCTGCTGTACGAGCGTGGCCTCGAGGGCTGGCCGCGGATCAAGGTGATCGACTACGGCGTCTCGCAACGCACCGACTCGGACACCAGCGACGCGATCGCCGGCACGCCGTCGTGCATGGCTCCCGAGCAGTGGCGCGGCGCGCCGACCCCGAAGTCGGATGTCTACGCGCTCGGCTGTCTCCTCTACTGGATCTTCACCGGCGCGCCGCCGTTTGCCGGCCCGCTCCCGCAGCTCATGCTGTCGCACTCGAACCTGCTCGCGGTCCGACCGTCGGAGAAGCGCGAGACTCCGGCCGAGCTCGAGCGGCTGATCATGCGCGCGCTCTCGAAGGATCCGGGCATGCGCCCCACGATGCGCGAGATGGGGCACGACCTCCGGGACCTCGCCGCACAGTATCCCACCAGCGAGGTCTCGCAGTTGCTCGAGGTGGTGGCGTGACCACTCGACGCAGCTTCGCACCGGTCGAATCGTAGGTTGTCATGGTTGGTATCGTCATTGTTCTCGCCGCGGTCTGCGGCGGCTTCGCGATGGCCGGCGGCCATTTCGGCGTGCTGATCCAACCGTCGGAGTTCGTCGTCATCATCGGCGCGGCGATCGGCGTGACGATCAGCTCGGCACCCGGCTTGATGAAGAAGCGCGTCCTGAACGCGCTCAAGACCGCGATGAAGGACTCGATCCCGAAGAAGAGCGACTACCTCGATCTGCTGAAGTGCCAGTACGAGCTGCTGATGCTCGCTCGTCGCCAGGGCGTGCTCGCGCTCGAAGCGCACGCGAACGACCCCGGCAAGTCCGACATCTTCAAGAAGTACCCGTCGCTCGCGCGCACGGGACACTCGCAGCAGTTCCTGACCGAGGCGCTGCAACAGGTCATCAACGGCGTGTCGCCCGACGATCTCGAATCGTTGCTCGAGGCCGAGATCGATACGCTCAAGTTCGAAGGGCACCTCGCGACCGGGCTCGTGAAGACCGTCGGCGATGCGCTCCCCGGGATTGGCATCGTCGCCGCCGTGCTCGGCATCATCGTGACGATGGGCCACATGGATGCACCTCCCGCCGAGATCGGTCACCACGTCGCCGCCGCGCTCGTCGGCACGTTCCTCGGGATCTTGATGTGCTACGGCATCTTGCAACCTCTCGCGGGGAACGCGGAGACGCAGGAAGTTCACCAGCTGAGGTATCTCCAGGTGATCAAGTCCGCGATCGTCGCTTCGGCGCGCGGCGTGGCCCCACCGACCGCGGTCGAGTTCGGCCGCAAGATGATCTTCTCCGACGAGCGTCCGAGTTTTGTCGAGCTCGACAAGGCGCTGCAATCGATCAAGGGCTGAGATGGCCGAGCCACCGAAACGCAGAGTCGTCAAGAAAGTCGACGGTGGCCACGGTCACCACGGCGGGGCCTGGAAGGTCGCGTACGCCGACTTCGTGACGGCCATGATGGCGCTGTTCATGGTGCTGTGGCTGCTCGCCTCGTCCGATGCGCAGACCCGCAAAGAGATCGCGAACTACTTCCGCACCGGCATCATGCCCGAGGGCGATCTGTCGATGAATCGCGCCGCGCAGATCACGCCTTCGGTGATCGAAGCCGCGCCGTCACCGCCGCCACCCGGCCAGCAATCGATCAGCGAAGACACCGCGAAGACGCTGCGCAACGAGATGATGCGGCTCGGTCAGATCGACGCGACGCTCGCGCAGGTCTTGAAGGGTGTCCACGTCGAGGTCACGCCGGAGGGCGTGCTGATCGAGATCGTCGACGAGGGCAACAACCTCCTGTTCGACACCGCTTCGTCCAAGCTCAAACAACCGCTGGTCACGTTCTTGAAGAACATGGGACCGATCCTCGCGAAGACCGAGGCGATGATCGAGATCAACGGTCACACCGACGCCGCGCCGTTCGTGAAGGGCGCGAAGATCTCGAACTGGGACCTCTCGTACCAGCGCGCGTCGGCGAGCCACGACATCCTCGTCGGCGCCGGCCTCGACGACAAGAAGACCGACGGCGTGTTCGCGCGCGGCTCGAGCAACCCGTACGTCAAGACCGACCCGTATGCGCCCCAAAATCGGCGGATCTCGATCCTCGTCAAGATCGCCAATCCTGGCGCTGCGAAGCACCTGGACGTGAAGGATGCCGATGTCGCGGACCCCGCAAGCGCGTTGAAAGACACGCCACCCGCGGAAGCGCCGGTGGAGAAATGACCCGGCACGCGCCTGGCAATGAGCCCATGCGTGCGTGCTCTCTTGATCCTGGTTCTCGTCGGTGCGACCGCTCACGCGGATCCGCTGGCTCCGCTGTGGGATGCCGAGCTCCGGCTCGGCTATGGCATTCAGGTCGCGAGTGGTGACGGTATGACCGCACCGCGCGCCGCGCCGTTGACGATCGAGGGCAACGTGGCCTTCGCGCTTCAAGAAGAGCCGCGGCTCTACGCGTACGCCGGTGGTATCGCCGAGACGCTCGATCGCAGTGCGATGGGCGCGTCCGGCGGTGTCCAGCTCGAACAAGGTCCGATGCGCCTGCGTGGCGGTGCGGTCTACTTCTTCGCGCCGTACACGCTGTTCGGCGCGACGGTGAGCGGCGGTGGTTGCCATCGCATGGGCACGACCACGCGCGTGTGTGGTGACGTCGCGTTGACCGAGTACTTCGCTGGCACCGACCTCGTGACGGGCCACGCCGCGACGCAGGTCCAGCTCGTGATCGGCATGGTGTTCGATGGCAACTAAGCTGTTCGCGTTCGTGATCGTGTTCGGCGTGCTCGCCGGATGTCGCAACGACGTGTGCGCGCGCAAGAGCGACTGCGCCCAAGGGTTGACGTGCTCGGCCGAGGGCGTGTGTGTGGGGACGCCGGACGGTGGCGTCTCGCAGCCCAGCGTCGACGCGGCCATCGACGGAGGACCCTGATGCAAGCGCGCGAGACCACGATCGAGATCGTCAAACAGATCGATGGCCTTCCGACCCTGCCGGTCGTCGCGCTCAAGATCGGGGAGCTGATTCACTCGAAGAACGTCTCGGTCAATCAGATCGCCGAGCTGCTCAAAGCGGATCCGTCGATCTCGGCGAAGCTGCTGCGGCTCGTCAACTCGCCGTATTTCGGGATTCCCGGCGGCGTCGCGGATGTCGCGCGCGCGATTCCCTTCGTCGGCTTCAACACGCTCTACCAGCTCGTCCTCGGCATCTCGGTGCTCGAGGCGTTGAACGTCCCGGGCGGCGCTCGCTCGCTGTGGATGCACTCGCTGACCGTCGCGACCGCGGCGCGCGAGCTCGCGACCGAGCTGCGCTGCTCCGACGACGGCGCCTGCTTCACCGCGGGCCTCCTCCACGACATGGGCAAGATCGCGCTCGCGAAGGTCGCGCCAGACCGCTTCGCCGAGGCGTGCATGCTCGTCGCCAATGAAGGCATCTCGCAAGAAGACGCCGAGCGCCGCGCCGGCATCGCGGCGCATGATCGGATCGGCGCGCACCTCGCGAAGCAATGGCGGTTCCCCGCGAACCTCGCGACGCCGATCGAACAGCACCACAGCGTGCACAAGGTCGCGGTGCGCGAGCGCCTCGCGCCGAACCTCCGCACGATCACCGAGATCGTGGCCGCAGCGGACTTCGTCGCGCACGCCGCCGCGAAGGCCTACGACGATACGCCGAACGTCGAGGGCGTCGACGGCGCCGTCACGGTCGAGACCAACGAGATGCTCGAGCGCAACGGCTATTCCGGGCTGAAGCTGCGACAGTTGTGCGATCGCACGCTCGGGCAGCTCGAGCGGTCGAAGATGTTCCTGTCGATCGTCGACGGTCCCGAGATGCAAAAGGCCGGCTAGTCCTCGGCGTTGGGTCAGTCTGACTTGACGCGGCGCGTGTCCTACCTTGGACCAGAGGCGGATCGCGCCACCGACGTCGCTACACGTGACGGGCTGTCTCAGTCACATGCAATCGAGTTGCGATCGAAGGTCCATCACCTCGACAACGCAGATGACATCGGCTGTCTCGATCTCCGAGGCGAGTTGTCAGCTACTGGTGATCGCGATGCTCACCGATCAGCGATGCGCACCTACACGACCGCTGAGCGGCGGACATTGTTGGACATCAAACGACCGAAAAGTTCGTTCGCCACATCACCGTCGCGCCATGGCCGTTCCTCACGCACGAGTTGTTAGATCGGCAGTTCACACTCGGCGCCGTTCTGCACAACACGCGCATGTAGAGCTGGCACTGGATGTGGAATTGCGACCCAGCAATGACGAGACGTCGCTGGTCCATTTGCACAGTGCTGCTCATCTCTGTCGCTGCGTGTAATCCATTCGGTCCGGAAGCACCAAAGGAGGATCCCGATCAACCGGCAGTCCCTGATGACATCAGCGCGGCTTTGAAAGCGCTGCCCGACGCCACGGTCGTGCAGTGGACCAACGACGGCTTGCCACTTTTTATCGTCGGTGAAATGGCGAAGTTGCCCGCGATGGGTGACGACATGAGCTCGGTACAACCGGTGGTCTCCGCCGCGTTGCCGCCGATCCTCAAAGCGTTTCGCTTGACGACCGATCAGCTGACGCCGGTCAAGATGTCGACCGATGACCAAGGAGCCCGCCACATCCGCTACGCGCAGACGCACGACGGGCTACCGGTGATCGGTGGAGATCTCGTCGTCCACGTCGACGTGAAGGGTGCGATCTACTCGGTCAACGGCACGGCGCGCGGTGACATCCCGAGCTCGCTCGGCTCCCACGCGATCAGTGAGAGCCAGGCGCTTTCGGCGCTGACGCATGACGACCGGTTCACCGGCCTGACGACGTCGGCGACGCGACAGGTGTTCCTCCAGGACGGCGATGGCGCGATGCACAAGGCGTACGAGACGACCGCCGCGGGTATGCGCGGCCAGGATCCGGCGCGCGACCTCGTCTACATCGACGTCGATACCGGCGTGATCGTTGCCGACTACCCGCAGATCCAGTTCGCCGAGAACCGCACGGTGTCCTCGACGAATAACGGCACCTCGCTGCCGGGCACCGTGAAGCGCACGGAGGGCCAGGCGGCGGGTACCGATATCGACGTCAACGGGGCCTACGACGGCACGGGTGACGCGTACGAGGCGTACAAGAACTTCTGGAACCGCGACTCGTTCGACAACGCCGGCGCAGGGCTGAGGTCGAGCGTCCACTACGATCAGAACTACTGCAACGCCTACTGGGACGGCGGCACGTCCGCGGCGGGTCGGATGGTCTACGGCGATGGTGATCCGGCGCAAGGCTGCCAGCCGCTCGCTCGCGCGGTCGACGTCACGGCCCACGAGCTCACGCACGCGGTCACGCAGAACGAATCGGGCCTCAACTACTCCGGCGAATCCGGCGGCATGAACGAGGCGAACTCCGACATCTTCGGCGCGTTCGTCGAGGCCTGGGTCGACGGCGGCAAGACCGGCACGTTGGCCGTGAGCACCAACACGTTCCTCGTCGGCGAGCTCGTCATCGCAGGCGGACTGCGCCAGATGTGCGATCCGCACGCCGACGGAGCGTCGGCGGATTTCTGGACCAGCTCGGTCGGCAACCTCGACGTGCACTACAGCTCCGGCATCGGCAACCTCGCGTTCTGTCTCGCGACGAAGGGCGGCACGCATCCGCACGGCAAGTCGCCCGCGGTCGTGCCGGCGCTCGGCATGGACAAGGTGATCCGGATCTTCTACAAGGCGAACGTCGACATCCTGACGTCGACCTCGAACTACAAGGCGTGGCGCACGGCGACGGAACAAGCCGCGACCGCGCTCTACGATGACACTGCGCGCAACGCGATGAGCTGCGCGTGGACGGCGGTCGGCGTCACGTCGACGACGACGTCGTGCGGCACCGGCGGCGGTGGCTCGGGATCCGGTTCGGGCTCGGGCTCGGGCTCGGGCTCGGGTTCAGGATCCGGCGGTGGCGGTGGCGGTGTCACGGCACTCTCGAACGGCGTCGCGGTCAGCGGCATCGCCGGTGCGAAGAGCAGCCAGACGTTCTACTCGCTCGTCGTCCCCGCCAACCAGAGCACGCTGACGTTCGTGACGAGCGGCGGCACGGGTGACGAGGACATGTACGTTCAGATCGGCGCGAAGCCGACGACGACGACCTACACCTGCCGTCCGTACATCAACGGCAACGCGGAGACCTGCTCGATCACGGCTCCGGCGGCCGGCACCTACTACGTCATGCTCAACGGCTACGCCGCGTACTCGGCGGTCACGCTGAAGGGCACGTATGCCGCGGGTGGCGGTGGCGGAGGAGGCGATCCGTATCTCACGAACGGCACCGCGGTCACCGGCCTCTCCGGCGCGACGAGCTCCGCACAGTACTGGCGCATCACCGTCCCGTCCGGCAAGACGCTGACCGTGAAGGAGAGCGGCGGCACCGGCGACGCGGATCTCTACACCCGAGTGGGTTCGCGACCGACGACCTCGACCTACGCATGCCGCCCGTACGTCACCGGCAACAACGAGACCTGCACGAGTCAGGTTTCGACGGCAGGTGACACGTACGTGATGCTGCGCGGCTACGCGGCCTTCACAGGAGTGAGCCTGATCGCTACGTACTGACGCAGCGCACCCTCGACTCGCGTCGCGCCCTCGGTTGGAAACAACCGGGGGCTGCTTATTTTCGGTAGGCTGGGGCGTGACGCTGGCCTTCACGTACACGGCGTTGCCCGCACGCGTGGTGTTCGCCGAGGGCTCGCTCGCGCAGCTCGTATCCAAACCCGCGCGCGATCGAGCGCGGGCCGATCCGCGAGTTGCTCGGCAAGGCCTGGGCAGGCGAGTGGCCGCTGTAGGGCTATGACTTCCGGCTCGCGACGCAGTAGCTTCGCCCCATGATCGAATTCGTCGACCTCGCGACCGCGAAGGACCACAAGGGTGTCCGCATCGTCGTGCAGGGCATCGCGCCGAGCCCGTGGTCCGAAGCGGCGAAGGGCCTGTTCCGGCTCGCGCAGATTCCGCTCGTCGCGGTCCGTCAGATGGCCGGCGACAAAGACCTCACGGCGTGGGCGGGCGTCGACAACGCACCGGTCGTGTTTCACGGCCGCGAGCCGGCGCGCACCTCGTTCGCTCAGATCACCGGGCTCGTCGCGCGCCTCGCACCCGACGTCGTCGTGCCGAGCGATCCGATCGCGCGCGCCGACGTGATGGGCACGCTCGAGATGATCGCCGGCGAAGATGGCCTCGGCTGGAATGGTCGGCTCGCGATGATCCACGCCGGGTTGACCTCGAACGGCGAACGCGGCTTTCCGGGCCCGGTCGCCGGCTACCTCGCGAAGCGCTACGGCTACACGCCGCAGGTCGCCGAGGGGCTCGAGGCGCGCGTGACCACGCAGGTCGTCTACCTCACGCAAAAGCTCGCCGGCCGCGAGTACTTCGGCGGAGCGAAGCCGAACGCGCTCGATGTCTACACCGCGACGTTCCTCACGCCGCTCACGCGGCTGACCGCCGCCGACTGCCCGAATGCCACGCCGATGATCATCGCGGCGTTCGCGGCCTCCGCCGACGAATTCGGTGCGCTCGTGCCGGCCGAGCTGCTCGCGTTGCGCACGAAGATGTACGAGCGCCACCTCGCGTGGCCGATCGCTATCTAGCGAACACGCCGTGGAACGTGAGCGGGACGTGATGGTCGATCCAGACCCTCGCGACCGGCCCGTTCGGGGTCCGCGCGACGTCGTAGACCGCGACGAACCGGCGATCGTGCGCGTGGCAGAGCGAGAGTGCTTCTTCGTCGTCGTGGGCACGATGGTGCTGCGACGCCGGAGCAAGAGTCCGGCCGCCGGGAACTAGCGAAACTCGAGGGCCTGATCGGCGAGCTTGCCACCGCCGAGCATCGCGCGATCGAGCGCGTAGTTTTGATACAGCCGCCACGGCAGGCGATCGCCTTGTCGCGGCAGGTCGGGCAGTGCGCGCGTCACGTAGCCCGAGTTGAAGGCGAGCAGGGGAAGCTCGCCGATGTCCGGATCTCGCCGCGGGCGGACCTCGCGATAGTGATGCGCGTCGAGGTACGAGATCATGCGGCAGACGTACGTGCTCGTGAGATCGACCTTGAGCGTCCACGACGCGTTCGTGTAGCCGGCGGCGAACGCGAAGTTCGGAACGCCGCTGATCATCGAGCCTTTGTAGACCATCGCCTCGGCGACCCGCACCGGTTCTCCATCGATGACGAGCGCCGCGCCGCCGAACATCTGGAGCTTGAGGCCGGTCGCGGTGACGATGATGTCAGCAGGTAGCTCGGCGCCGGACTTCAGGCGCAGCCCGGTCGGCGTGAACGACTCGATGTGATCGGTCACGATCTCGGCGCTGCCGTCGCGCAGCGCGTTGAACAGATCGCCGTCGGGGATCAGGCACAGGCGCTGATCCCACGGGTTGTAGCTCGGCGTGAGGTGCGGATCCGCGGTGACCCCAGCGAGCTTCGCGGCGGCGTTGACGAGCCCCTTCTTCGCGGCGGCGGGGAACCGGCGCGAGTACTGGAAGAACGCCATCCCGAGGAGGACGTTCTTCCAGCGGGTGATCGAATACGCGGTCTTTGCGGGGAGCTTCTCGCGCAACCAATCGGCGATCTTGTCGGTCGATGGCCGCGTCAGGATGTACGTCGGCGAGCGCTGCAGCATCGTGACGTGGGCGGCGCGCTTGGCGAGCTCGGGGACGAGCGTGACGGCGGTCGCGCCGCTGCCGATCACGACGACGCGCTTGCCGGCGTAGTCGAGATCGTCGGGCCAGGCCTGCGGATGGATGACCGTGCCGGTGAACGTGTCGCGACCGGGAAAGTCGGGAGTGTAACCGCCAGCGTAGTCGTAGTAGCCGGCGCAGTTGTAGAGGAACGAGCACGTCCACGTCGAGGTCGCGATCACGGTCCACCGCGCGTCGGTGCTCGACCACTCGGCGCTCGTGACGCGTTCGTTGTAGTGAATCAGCGGCGAGATGCCGTTCTCGTCCGCGGTCTCCTGGATGTAGCTGAGGATCGACGGGCCGTCCGCGATCGCCTTCGGATCGGTCCACGGCTTGAACGAGTAGCCGAGCGTGTACATATCGGAATCCGAGCGGATGCCGGGATAGCGAAACAGATCCCACGTGCCGCCCATGCGCTCGCGCGCCTCGAGCAACGCGAAGGTCTTGCCGGGGCACAGCATCTGGAGATGGCGCGCGGCGCCGATGCCGGAGAGCCCCGCACCGATGATCAAGACGTCGACGTACACGCCTCACTATACCTGCGAGTGAGCACACACACCGTCGTTCGCGGCGTTTGCGTGAGCTACGGTTCGCCATGGCCAACCTCGAGTCGGTGCTGCTCGGCAGTTGGCGAAGGTCGAGCCCGGCGACAAGATCCAGGTCTGTCCGCAGCGCGTCAAGTCCTACTGGGCCGAGGGCAAGCGCAAACTCGACTGACAGCGCTTCGCGAGGTCCGCGATCGCGAGCTCGGTCGGTGCCCACCACTGCGCGTCGCGCGCGCGGATCGCGAGCGTGCCTCCGGCGACCTCGCGATCGCCGAGGACGATCTGAAACGGCACGCCGTCGTGATGCGCGATCGCGATCCGGCGCTTGAGCGTGTCGGAGCTCGCGTCGAGCCGTACCCGTAGGCCGGCAGCTGCGAGTTGCTGCACGATCGCCGCCGCGTGATCGCGATGGGCCTCGCCGACCGGGAGCACCGCGATCTGCTCCGGCGCGAGCCAGGCGGGCAGGGCCGCACCATGCTGCTCGAGCAGCATGCCGAGAAAGCGCTCCAGCGATCCGAACAGCGCGCGATGCAGCATCACGACAGGGCGCTTGTCGCCACTCGCGTCGACGTAGCGCACGTCGAACCGCTGCGGCATCACGAAGTCGAGTTGGATGGTGCCGCACTGCCACGCGCGGCCGCGGCGATCGCGGAGCACGAACTCCAACTTGGGTCCGTAGATCGCGCCGGCGCCCGGTTGGATCGCGAGTGGGAGTTGAAGCTCCTCGGCGACCTCGCGCAACGCGGTCTCGGCGCGGTCCCACAGGGCGTCGTCGCCGAGGCGATGCTCGGGACGCAGCGACAGTGCGACGGAGACGTCCTCGAACCCGAAGCGGCGATAGAACGCCGGTAGCTCGCGACAGAATCGCGCGACCTCGCCGGCGATCTGGCTCTCGCTACAGAAGATGTGGCCATCGTCCTGTGTGAACTGCCGCAGCCGCATCAGGCCGTGCAAGGTGCCCTTCGCTTCGTCGCGATGAACGAGACCGAGCTCCGCGATCCGGATCGGGAGGTCGCGCCACGACGGTGCCATCCGCTTCACGAGGTGGATGTGGCCGGGACAGCTCACCGGCTTCAGCGCGGCCTCGTCGCCGGCGTCGCCGCACGCGAACATCGCGTCGTGGAACTTGCCCCAGTGGCCGCTTCGTTCCCACACCGGTCTTCGCATCAGTTGCGGAGTCCGCACCTCGCGATAGCCGCCGGCGAGGACGTGCGCGCGCGCCGCGTCCTCGAGCAGTTTGTAGAGCACCCACCCGCGTGGGTGCCAGTAGACCATCGCCGGTGCTTCGTCCTCGAAATGACAGAGGTCGAGTCGGGCGGCGAGGGCGCGGTGATCGTCGGCAGGTAATTCTTCGGCGTGCATCGTCAGTCTCCAGAAGGTGGGGACGGGCGACCACACGAAACGAAGACGCCCGGCCAGGTTGGCGGGCGTCGGTCGTGCGAAGGGTGTCAGCCAACGTGCACGACCACCGTCCCGCAGGAAGCGGTGGTGGTCGTCGTCGTCGTGCTGAACCGAGAGCTCACGAGATCAACGTAGTCGCTGCGCGCGTAGCTCGCAAGATCAATTCTCGAACGAGCGGTGGCGATAGCCGTAACACCTGAATGTGTCAACATCATCCGGTTGAAGGTCCTCGTCATCGGCGGCAACCGCTTCGTCGGCCGCTCACTCGTCTTGCGGCTGCGGTTTCGCCAACACGAGGTCACCGTGCTCAATCGCGGCACCCTCGCGTCACCGAAGGGCGTCGAGGTGCTGCGCGCCGACCGCGGCACCGACGACTTCGATCGCGTGCTCGCCGGTCGCCACTTCGATGCGGTCGTCGACTTCGCCGTCTTCACCGGCGACGACGCCCGCCGCGCGATGCGCGTGCTCGACACCGAGCACTATCTGTTGATCTCGACGGGCCAGGTCTATCTCGTGCGCGAGGGCTTTGCCGGGCTCGCGCGCGAGACCGACTACGACGGGACCGTGATGGCCGGACCGCCATCGCCGGCCGAGCACGCGGACTGGGCCTACGGCATCGGCAAGCGCGAGGCCGAAGACGTGATCGCCGCGGCGCCCGTGCGCACGACGCGACTGCGGATCCCGATGGTCAGCGGCGAGGGCGATCCGAAGCGGCGGTTCGATCAGTATCTGTGGCGCATGCTCGACGGCGGCCCGCTGTTCGTCCCGAACGCGATGGCGGTCACGCGCCACGTCTATCGCGGCAGCGTGGTCGACGCGATCGTGCGACTCGTCGAGCAGCCGCCCGCGGCGAGCGAGGTCTACAACGTCGCGCAGGAGGAGCAGCCGCCGTTGCGCGAGCTGATCGAGATGATCGGGTTCGCCGCCGGGATGCGCGTGAATATCATCGACACGCCGGTCGAGCGCCTCGCCGGCCTCGACGTCCGCGCGTGCTCGCCGTTCTCGAGCCGATGGATGTCGCGGCTCGATCCGGCGCGCGCGATCGCGGCGCTGGACCTTCACCAAGTGCCGCTCGAGCAGTACGTTCACGCTACCGTGCAGCACATCCTCGCGACGTGGGGCGAGCCCCCCCCCGGGTTCGAACAGCGGCGCTTCGAGCTCGCTCGATGATCGATCTCGACGCGTACTTCGCGCGCACCGGCTACATCGGCTCGCGCGCACCGACTCTCGAGACGTTGCACGGGCTCGCACGCGCGCACGTCGAGACGATTCCGTTCGAGAACATCGACGTGCTGCTCGGCCGCCCGATCGAGCTCGAGCCCGAGAAGATCATGCAGAAGCTCGTGCACGATCGGCGCGGTGGCTACTGCTTCGAACAGAACACGCTGCTGCTCGAGGTGCTGACCGCACTTGGCTATCACGTGCGGCCGCTCTCGGCGCGCGTGCGCTATCAACGTCCGCGTGGCTACACGCCGGCGCGCACGCACCTGTTGGTGCGCGTCGAGCTCGAGGAGTCGTGGCTCGCGGATGTCGGCGTGGGCTCGATGTCACCGACCGCCGCGCTGCGCCTCGCCGAGCATGGCGAGCAAGCGACGCCGCACGAACCGCGCCGGCTGTTGCGCGAGAACGGTCGGATCTACCACCAGGCGCGTCTCGGTGACGATTGGGTCGACGTCGCCGAGCTCACGCTCGAAGAGATGCCCGTGATCGATCGCATCGTCGCGAACTGGTACACGAGCACGCATCCAACATCGCACTTCAAGCAGCGGCTGACGGTCGCGCGCGCCACACCCACCGGGCGGATCTCGATCCTCAACGACGAGCTGTCGATCCGCACGGGGGCCCACGCCGAAAAGCAGCGCATCGAGTCCCCCGAGCATTTGCTCCGGGTCCTCGACGAGCACTTTGGGATCTCGCTGACCGAAGCGCCGCGCTACGTCTGGGCGTGAGCGAGCGCGTCGTCGATCGCGGAGCGCAGAACCTCGATCGGCAAGTTGCCAATGATGCGCCGGCCGTTGATCACGAACGCCGGCGTGCCGGTGATCTCGAGGTCCTTCGCGCCATCGATATCGGCCTGGACCGCCGCCTTGTACGTGCCGTTGGCGAGCGCCGCATCGAACTTCGTCAGGTCGAGACCGGCTTGCTGCGCCAGTTGTTCGACGAGCTCGCGCGGTAGCGCATCGGGATGCTGCGCCATCAGGTCATGCAGCTCCCAGAACTTGCCCTGCGCGTCGGCGGCGTAGTTCGCCTCCGCCGGCATCTCGGCGGCGTGATGCACCGGCATCTGCTTCATCACGAGCCGGACCTTGTTCGGATATTCGTCCATCAACTGGTCGATCGTGCCGAGCGAGCTCGCGCAGTACGGGCACAGCATGTCGGTGAACACGGTGATCGTGACGGGCGCCTTCGCGTCGCCCTTCGACGGACCGCGCTCGAGCTTGGCCTTGTCGATCTGATCGCGATCGAGGAGTGGCACCTCGTCGGGGCCGGGCACCATGACGACCTTCGCGGTGGGTGGAGCCGGCGGCTGCGGTGCCGGATGCAGCACGACCGGCGCTTTCCACTGCGGCGGTAAGGCAGGCGCAGGCGTCGGCGCGGAATACGCACCGGCAGCGACGGAGGTTGTCGTGGACGCGGTCGAGGTCGACCACGGATGAACGATGACGGTTGCGGTTCCGGCAGCGACGAGCGTGCCGAGGAGAGCGAGTTTGATCATGGAGGTTCCCTTTGCGTGTGTTGCGGCAGACGCATGGGACGGAGCGAGTGCGATGCCGGCGAGCACACCGACGACGAGGCTCTTCTGCACGTGGCCGCGCAGCGAACGCTCGACGAGATCGGTGACACCGTCGGTGAGATACTGCCTTCCGCGCGACAGACGCTGCAGCGTCGCCGCCTCGCTGATGTCGAGCAACCGAGAGACATCGCGTACGGAGCGATGTTCGCGGTAGTACAGCACCAGCACGTCGCGGTAGGTCTCGGGCACGCGACTCAAGGCGTCGCGCACGAGGCGGTCGGTCTCGACTTCGGCCAACTGATCGAACGGGTTGGCTCCTGCGAATGTCGTCGACAACGATTCGGTCGGAGCCTCGCGTTCGGTGCGCAATCGCGCCTTGCGGGCGAGATTGCGCGCGATGCCACACAGCCATGCGCGCAGCCGAGCGGCTTCGCGCAACTGGTCGAGCTGTCGCCACGCCGCGAGGAACGTATCTTGTGCGACGTCCTCGCTCAGCGCGCGGTTGCCGGTGCGGCTATACGAGACCGCACAGACAACGCCCTGGTAGCGCTCGACCAACGCACCGAACGCTTCACGTTCGCCGCGCCGCGATGCCGCCAGCAGCTCTTCATCACTTCGTCCCATGTCGAGGCTGTAGTGCGTTTCCTACCGCTCGACCTGACAACAAATCGACCGGCTTATCGTAAACCGTAGGGATTTCTAGCGTATTCCGGTCGGCTCAGCTTGCCGACGACGACCTGCGCGGGCCGGAGCAAGCCGGCGCCGTAGCGATAGCCCGGTGCGATCTGATCGACGACCAGGTTGTTGGCGTCGGCGGTGAGCACCGGCAGCGTCGTGATCGCCTCGTGGATCGCGGGATCGAACGGCTGCGCGAGCGCGTCGATCCGCACGACGCCGTAGCCGCGCAACACGCCCTCGAGTTGGCTGCGCACGAGCGAGATGCCCTCGACGACCGCAGGCGCGTCGCCGTTGTCCTCGGCCGCCTTGATCGTGCGGTCGAGGTTGTCGAGCACCGGCAGGAGCTGTTCTACGAGTTTCTTCTTGGTGTCGTCGCAGACGGCGCGCGCATCGCGCTCGACGCGTGCTTTCGCGTTCTCGAGGTCGAGCAGGGCGCCGGCGACGGGATTCATACACTCCCTATAAGCATCGATCGGGCCAGGCGCACCCGCCCATTCGACGGGTCTACGTGCCCGGCACGACGACCGCTACCGCTTGTTTGCCGCTGCCGACCACGAGCGGCTGGCAGGCCAGCGCGGGCCCCGCGATGCACAGCGTGTAGGTCCCGGGGCGCACGCCTTCGACCTCGACCGCGCCGCCGATCACGCCGCGGATGTGCACGGGAATCGCCGTCGCCCCGAAGATGGCGAGCTGATCGATCGCGCGTAGGTCGTCGAGCGAGCGCGGGGTGATCGTCGCGCCGATCAAGAACAATTGCCCCATCGCGAGCGGTTGGCCACCGCTCGTCGCGGTGACACGGACCGTCGACGTGCCCGGCGTAGCATCGAGGTCGACATGTGTGCGCGTGCCGATCGAAGCGTCAATCCTGACGATGTACATGTCCTTCGGCTTCGATCCACCGCCGCCGATCATCGGGTAGATGATGTATGCCCCGGGCGCGAGCGCATCGAGCGCGAACGTCCCATCGACGCCGGTGACAACGAAGAACGTCGAGCTCGCCGCACCGATCGGATTCGCGATCACGACGGTCTCGCCGAGCGGCTGACCGCTGCGCGTGACCTTGCCCTCGACGCCGGTCGTCGGCGCGAGCACGAGGTCGACGGTCGCGCTGTCGCTACCCGCGGGGGCCTGCACGCTCGCGCTGCGGCCGGCGCCGTCCTTACCGGCGGTGATCGTGATCGGGCTCGGCCCGAAGCCGTCGATCCGGAAGTGTCCGTTCGCGTCGGAGGTCGTGTCCTTCGCGCCGATGCTCTCGTCGGGGATGTACAGCTCCGCGCCGCCGCCGGTGAGCAAGGCTCCGGCCGCGACCTTCGCGCCAGCGATCGTGCCGCCGCGTTCGTCGAGCACGCGTCCCGAGGTCGAGCGGCCTTTCTCGACGACGATCGTGCCGACATCGGTCGCCTTCGCTTCGACGATCGTGACGTCGCGCGACTTCGCGGCCAGAAAGCTCTGCCCGTCGACCACCATCGCGTGCGTGCCCGCGACCGTGGTCAGCGAGAACGATCCATCGGTGCTCGCGAACGGCGTGCCGTACGTGTTGCCGAGTCGCACCGTGAAGCCGAGCGGCACGCTGCCATCCGCGAACGTGACCCTGCCGGTCAGCTTGCCCTCGCGCGCGATCACGAGCTTCACGTTCGCATTGCCGGCCTTGACGACGACGAAGGGTGCGAGCTCCTGCTCGTCCTCGGAGGTGCCGGGCCGCGCCGCACGCACCCGATAACGTCCGGCCGGTAAGCCGGTGAGCTGGAAGGCGCCGCCCTGATCGCTGACGGTCTCTTGCGCACCGCGCACCGCCAGGTCGGCCAGCTTGCCGGTGGGCTCGCTGACGGCCGTGATCTGCGCGTCGCCGACCGGTGCGCCGCTGGTATCGACGACGACGCCGGCGATCGCGCCATCGACATCGAGCGTGAGCGTCACGGTACCCGCGCCGCTCGCGAGATCGATCGGCGTGACCGCCGACGAGCCGCGATCGCTTTGCGCGACGACATCGACCGCGAGCCGCGGCAAGCCGCTGATCGTGAACGAGCCATCGCCGCGCGTGAACACTTGCCGCACGCCGCGCCACGGCACCCAGCCGCGCTGCACGACCTTGACGTTCGCCGCGGTGACCGGTGCGCCGGCCTTGTCGACGACCTTGCCGGTCACCGTCGCACCGGTGGCGAGCACGATCGTGACGTCGGTCTTCGGATGCGTGCCGTCGAGGACGATCGGCGCGCTCGTCGCTTGCGCCTCGCTCGAGCTCGCGGTCAATCGCCAGGTCCCGGCGGCGAGCGCGGTGATCGCGAACGTGCCGTCGGGCTTCGACGCGACGCCATCGCGCCGCGCATCGACGACGGGGAACGGCTCGGACGCGCTGCTCGCGACGATCCACGCCTGCACCGGCTTGCCGGCCGCATCGACGACCTTGCCGGTCACCGCCGCACCGCGCGACAGCTTCAATGCGACGCGAATCGGCGCGGCCGGATCGCCCGACGTGCCGAGCATCATCGCGGCCGGCGCGTAGCCATTCGCGCTCGCGTGCAGCGGCGCCCACACCGCGCCGACGTGCGTGAACGCCGCGACGCCCTTGGCATCGGTCTTCGCCTGCCACGTCACGGTCGCGCGGAGCTCGACGTCGGCATTCGCGATCGGCGCGGTGCCGTCGGTGACGACGACCTCGACGTTGCCGCCGGCCTTCAACCGGAGGGTGATCGGCTCGGGCTTGTCGCCGAGCCGCGCGCGCACCGGTCCCGCAAAGCCGAGCTCCGATCGCGCCTCGATCCGGTAGTCGCGCTGGATCAAGCCGTCGAACGCGAACGAGCCGCTCGCGTCGGTCATCACGGTCTTCGGTGGATTCGCATCGATCCCGACCTCGGCATTGGCGACCGGTTGATCCTGGTCGTCGATGACCTGACCTTCGAGCCGCACCGGCCCGGTCGGATCATCGTCGTGCGCACCCGGTGGCCGCGGCGTATCACGCGGCGCCGCCGTCGACGTCGCGGTGACCACGCTCGGCTTCGCCGCGGTCGGCGCCGGCCCTCCAGCCGGCTTGCTGCCGTGAAGCCTCCAGACGAGCACTCCGGCGATCACTCCCAGGACCGCGATCACGACGACCAGTTTCGATCTCACGCAGCTACAACGCGCGAGTCGCACCCGCGTGACGGACCAGATCGTGAACAAACGCAATTTTCTCGATCAGCGGCCAAGCCCGTCGTCCGCAGTCGCGACCGATGATCGCGCTGTTTAGCGCACGATGTCGATCCCGCGCGCGGCCAGCGTCTTCACCGCCGCGAGGCCGGTCTTCGACAGCCTGGTCTCGCTGAGTCCGAGCACGCGCAGGTTCGGAAGCGTCGCGAGCGCGCTCGGATCGGTGATCTCGGTGCCGCTGAGATCGAGGCCGACCAGCGCGGTGAAGTGTGCGAGGCCCGCGAGATCGGTGTCGTGAAGCTCGAGTCCGACGAGCGACAGCGTGTGAAGGCGCGGCAGCTCGAGCTTGGTGACGTCGGGAGCGACGCGGGTATCGCCGATCGTCAGCTCCTCGAGGCGCGTGAAGCCGCGCAGCACGTCGAACGAATCGTCGGAGACGTTGGTCGTATCGACGTGCAACACCCGCAAGCGCGCGAGCTTGGTGAGCTCGCCGAAATCGGTGTCGTCGAGGTGCGTATCGTCGAGGTAGAGCCGCTCGAGCCGATGCAACGCGCCGAGCGAGCCGAGGTGCTCGGTGCGGGTCTTCGACAACACGAGCGTGCGTAGCTCGCCGAGCTTCGCGACCCGGGTGATCGTCGCGTCGCTGATCGGGGTCTCGCCGAGGCCGAGGCCGACGAGATGCGGCAGCCGATCGAGAACGGCGAGCCCGACGTCGGTCACCTTCGTGTGCGAGACGTAGAGCTCCTCGAGCTTGGGGCCCGGCGCGCCGGCCAGCCCGGCATCGCCGATCGGCGTGCCATCGAGTCGGAGCATGCGGAGCTCGGGCAGCGCGAGGAACGCCGCCGCGGATGCGTCGTCGACCGGCGTGTCGCCGAGATCGATCTCGCGCAGCTCGGTGTGCGCGATGAGCATCCCGATCGGAGCGTTCGTGATCTTGGTCGCGGCGAACCGCACCACGCGCAGTCCCTGCAGCGCGAAGATCATCAGCGCGAGCTTGTCGTGGACGTTCGCGCCGGAGAGTCCGACCTCGACCAGGTTCGGCGCGTTCGCCAGCCAGGCGACATCGGCGTCGCTCGGTTTGTAGTCGGACGCGAGCGAGCTCGCATCGAAGCGAACGAGCCCGGGTGCATAGCCGCCGAGCGTCGCGATGTCCTTGCCGACGAGCGTGTAGCCGATGAACAGCTCGCGCAGCGCGAGCGGACGGATCGCGGCGATCGTGCGCGCGCCGATCTTCGTATGTCCGAGGTCGAGGATCTCGAGCTTCGCGAGCGAGCCGAGCGCGGCGCCGCCGGCGTCGTCGACGAGCGTGTTCGCGAGATCGAGCGCGTGGAGATCGATCAGCCGCGCGATCGCGATCGCCGACGGATCGCCGAGCGCACAGCCTTCGACGTCGAGGACCTGGAGCTGCGGCTGGCGAGCGACGAGGTGCGCGACGCCGGCATCGTCGATTTCGGTGCGCTGCAGGTACAACCGCTGCAGCACGAGATGGAGCTCGGCGAGGTCGTCGTCAGTGGTCGGCGTGTCGTCGAGGACGAGCGCGGTGAGCTCGGGCAGATTCTCGAGCTTGCCGAGCCGGAGCTGCGTTTGTCCGCGCAGCGACAGGCCGTGAACGTGCTCGCTGCGCAGCGCGGTGACGAGCTTGTCGAACGCCGCCCGATCGAGCTCGCGCTCCGGCTCGACGAACCACGGCGTCGCGATCGGTGCCGCCGGCGGATGGTCTGGAAGCTCGCCGACCTGCACGATGCCGTCGCTCGTCCACGTCATCACGCGCATCGGCACCGGCCAGATCGATGGCGGTGGCGTCGCGAGCACGGCCTGGACCGGTGGTTTCGGATGGGCGCACCCGGCCGCCACGGCGATCGCAACGAACCAGCGCACGAACCTCAGACAGCCACAGCTGCCCCCGGTTGCGCAACCCTCTACTGCTCGGGAACGCCGTCGCCCTTTGCCGCGTGACATTGCTCGACGCGATTGGTGCCGAAGCTGGTCGAGATGAAATAGATGATCGAGACCGCGACGAGCGGGCCCAGGTAGTACTTCGAGAAGTTGTGAAGATCGCCGGTCGACGAGGTCTGCTCGATGATGAACCCACCACCGGCGGCCGCGAGCGCCGCCGCGCCACCCACCGCGTCGAGCGACGGCAACGTATCGGAGTCGGTGCAGTGGACCGTGCTCGGGTCGGCAGCCGGCTCGCTGCGGATCACGTCGGGGCCGCGCACGCCGATGAACGAGCATCCGGCGATGCACACAACGGCCAACAGCGGTTTCACTCCGAAATCGTAGCGGTCTCCGTCGAGTGTCGCCAGAAATCAGCGACGCCATCTCGCCCCATTCAGACGATCACTTCGATGATCGACAGGTCGTCGGAGAGAGCCTGACCCGGTGCGCACTCGCGCCACGCCGCCGACAGCGCCGCGAAGGCCTGCTCGGGCCGTGCGGCGGCGACGAGCTGGCGCACGCGTACGTTGCCGTCCTTGCTGCCACAACGTTCGATCAGACCGGCCGTGAACGCGTAGATCCGGTCACCGGGGCTGACCGTGATCTCGGTCACCGAAGCGTCGACGAGCTCCCCACGGGTGATGCCGAACGCCGGCTGGGCCGATGGGTAGATGTCGACCGCGCCGCGGGTGCGCCTGACGAGGACGTCGGGACAGCCGGCGTTGACGATCCGCAACGTGCCGCGCACGCGGTCGAGCTCGCACACGGTCGCCGCGAAGCACATCGTGGCCGGTAGCAGCGAGCCGAGCTCGCGATCCATCGTCTGACACACCTCGGCGAGGGGGATGTCGCGCTTGGTCGTCGCGTAGAACATCATCGAGATCGGAATCGTGACCAGCGCGCTCGCGAGCGTGTGACCGGTGACGTCGCCGACGAGCCAGCGATAGCGACCGTCGGGAAGATGCTGACCCATCACCACGTCGCCACCGAACGTCCCGGCGCTGAGCGACTCGACCTTGACCTGCGACGGATCGAACGAGCTGCGCTGGGTCATGCGATCGAGCAACGTGCGCGCCGCATCGGACTCGCGGGCGTTGGCCGCGTGCAACACCGCGAGCTCGGCATGCTGGCGCGCGGCCGTGCGCTCGAGCTCGAAGTTCGTGAGCAAGCGTTCGGCCTTCGCGCGCAGTTGCTCGGCGGGAAACGGCTTCGCCAGGAAATCGTCGGCGGCGAAGAACGCCCACTCGGTCCACTCCTCGAGGTCGACCGCGCCGCTCATCAGGAGCACCGGCGCGCGATTGCCGGCCGCACGCAGCGCATCGATCACGTCCTTGCCCGTGCCGTCGGGGAGGTAGAAGTCGACGATCACGAGCTCTGGATCGATCGACGTCGCGAGCTCGACGCCCTGCGCGGCGGTCGTCGCGGTCGCGACGTCGTGAATCTTGAGGATTCGACCGATCGAGCGCGCGATGGTCTCCTCGTCATCGACGACGAGCACGCGGTGGCGTGGGCGGGTCGCGGCTACCATCTCGCCCCTGACCCGACGACCTGACCGATCACGCGCGTCTTCGCGACGAGCTCGAGCCAGCTCTTCTTCGCATCGCCGCCGAGCCCGAACGGCTGGACCACGACGAGGAAGCTGCCATTCGCGCGCGGCGTACACGCCACGACGTTCGCGAGGACCTGCAGCGCGGGCGAGCTCTCGCAGATCACGAGCTCGGTCAGCCAGCCGGCCGACATCGCCGTCGCGCTCTCGAGCGCCATGCGATTCGGCGACAGCGCGCACGCACGGTAGGCCTCGATCTCGCGCCGGGTGCCGACCGTAAAATCGACGCGCCAGCCATCCTCGAGCAGGTCGTCGGGCTCGACCGCAGAGGCGTGGGGCTGCGCGGCCGCGAGCTCGAACTGCGCCATCTGTTCGCCGATCTGCGGCATCAGGCCGCCGATCCGATAGCGCTCCTCGCTCGACAGGCCGGGGACTTCGATCAGCGCGGCGATGCCGGTATTCGCTCCACGGTCGAGGATCGCGATGACGCGATCGACGGTCGCGACGACCTGCGTGAGCGCGCGATGTTCGGGTGGGCACTTCGCCGGATCGTGATGATGCGCGACGACGGCCGCGAGCGGCTCGCCGAGGTGCCAGCGCGCAGCGACGATCGAGCCGAGCTCGACGTGGACCGCATCGACGACCGAGCGCCACGTCACCGCGGGCATCACCGGCAACGCACCGCCGTCCTCGAGGCACGCGAGTGCGACGACCGTTCCGAAGTCATGCAACAGGCCCGCGAGAAACGCCTGGCCCGGATCGACGCTGCGCCGCGTCGCGAGCTCCCGACAGAACACGGCCGACAGCAGCGAGCGTCGCCATTCGTCGCGACGCAGATCGGCCAGCGGACCCGCCGCACCGGCGCTCTTGCCGAGCGCGACCGCGATCGCGACGCGCACGACCACATCGAGGCCGAGCTTGCCGAGCGCACCTTCGAGCGTGGTCGGCACGATGCCGCCGAACTGCGCGCTCGAGGCTTCGCGCAGGAGATTCGCGGTCAGCGCCGCATCGGTGCCGATGATCGACGCGACCTCGGCGAGTTGCACGGTGTCGCGCGGCAGGCGCTGGAGTTGGGCCGCGGCCGCCGGATATGGGGGAATCCGCAGCTCGCACCCGTCGTTGATTCGCTGGACGAGACGCGCGGCAAGCTCGGCAGCAGCAGGGACCATCGCACAGTAAGTCGGCCGGACCTCGAGAGCGTCGAGTGGGATACGCGACTACGTTGCCAGCGAGCCCTCGGTATCGGTGCCCTCGACGATCTTCTGGGCGAGCACCGTCGGGTGCGCGAGCGCTTGGGTGTCGGGGAACTTCAGCGCGAACGGCACCGGCATCTCGCGGATCTCGACCCACTGGCCACCGCGCGCTCGCGACAGCTCGCCGGCGAGCGCCGCGAGCTCGAACACCGCCGGCCAATACGCCGGCTGGTCCTGGGTCGTCGGTGCCTTGCGGCGGTCCGCCTCGACATGTTTGAGCGTGCTCGCCAGATCGCTGACCCCGATGCTGCCGCGCATCCAATGTGCGAGATCGGAGAACGCGACATCGACGATCGCCGAGACGCTCTGCGGCTGCGCGGGCTGGACCACGGTGTCCCCCGTGCGATCGCTGATGTGCGCACCGGCACGCGCGATCGCCTCGGACAGGAAGCTCGGTGGCGGTGCGGCCGGCGCGTAGCGAATCTCGCCTTTGCCGCCGTACTTCGAGTCGAGCACCTGCTTCGCGTCGAGGATCCGCGCGATCGCGATCAGTGTCGACATCGCAGGCACCCGCGACATCAGCGGAATGCCGCGCTCGTCCTCGATCAGGATGATCGCGCCGCCGTTCGGCTGTGGACGAATTCGATCGATCTTGTGAACGCGTGACCACATTCAGCACCGCTCCAGGATCTTGCAGATCGCGATCTGCAAGTTGATCTCGTAGTAGATGTCGCCACCGTCGTGATTCTCGGGCTTGCGCGTCAGGATGATCACGAGCGCTCCGATGGTCGCGACCACACCGACGGTCTTCGCGATCGCTCGCACCGGCTCGAGCACGGACTTGCGCCAGCGCTGCGGCGAGACGAAGTAACCGAACGCCCCGCCCGAGACGGCACCGAACGCGTGCGCGTAGTTGTTCGCGCTGAGCGCGAAGCCGAACACGATCGTATAGAGCAGCCACTTCAGCATGTCGTTGCGGAGCGTGATGCCGCGGGTGGTGCCGAGCCGATGACCGTAGCCCGCGGCGGCGCCGATCAAGCCGCAGATCCCACCCGAGGCGCCCGCCGAGATCACGTCGGGCTGGGCGAGGCCACTGCCGAGGTTGCCGATGACGCCGGTCGCGATGAACACGAACAGCATCGTCGTGCGGCCCCAGATCGATTCGACCTGCGGCCCGACCGTCGCCAGGCTGACCAGGTTGAACAACAGGTGCCACAACCCGATGTGCAGGAAGATCGGCGTCACGAGCCGCCACGCGTCGGGCGAGCGTCGCTGCCACTGCGCGCCAAAATCGAACAGCAGCGCACCCGACGGTGCGGAGAACCCGCCGCCTTGCGCGACCCAGACCCGGGCGTACGTGGTCATGATCACGAGCGCGAGCAGCGTGCTCACCGAGATTGCCTCGGGCGACGACAGCCCGAGCCGGCGCAGGATCGGCGTGCGCGGGGCATCGGCCGACGCCGGTTGCTTGCGCCGCTCGTTCCATCGGATCAGCCGCCACCGGACCTGCGTCGGATTCATGCCGACGAAGCGCGACAGCTTCGCGAGCGAATCGATCCAAGCCGGGTGTTCGTCGTCGGTCATGATCGCTGGATCTGGAACGGAGCGAAGCTCTGCACGACCGGCATGAGCTCGATCACGTTGATGTTGACATGCGGCGGTTGCGCCGTCGCCCACACCACCGCGTCGGCGACATCGCCCGCGGTGAGCGGCTGCGTATTCGCGTAGACCGCGGCGGCCTTGTCGGCCGCGCCGGCGAAGCGCACGACCGAGAACTCGGTGCCGCCGACCAGGCCGGGCTCGACGCAGGTCACGCGCACGCCGGTGCCGTGCAGATCCGAGCGGAGGTTGAGACTGAACTGGTGCACGAACGCCTTGGTCGCACCGTACACGTTGCCGCCGGGATAGGGATACGTGCCCGCGACCGACCCGAGGTTGACGACGTGACCGCGACGGCGCTCGACCATGCCGGGCAACACCGCGCGCGTGACGTGGATGACGCCCTTGCAGTTGGTGTCGACCATCTGGTCCCAGTCGTCGAGGTTCGCGCGCGGTGCGGGTTCGAGGCCGAGCGCGAGCCCCGCGTTGTTGACGAGCACGTCGATCTCGGCGAACGGAGCCGGCAGCGCGGCGATCGCAGCGACGACGGCGGCGCTGTCGCGAACGTCGAGCGTGACGGCGTGGGCGCGGTCGCCGAGCTCGGCGACGAGTTGATCGAGGCGATCCTCGCGGCGCGCCGCGACCACCACGCGTGCGCCCGCGGCGATGAAGCGGCGAGCGATCTCCGCGCCGAAACCTGCGCTCGCACCGGTGACGAAGACGGTCTGAGTCATGCCCGCCGATAGTACTCGTGTAGTTTACCCATGAGGATGGATTGCGACGCGCTGCGCGAGCCCGAAGCGATCGCGGAGCTCGAGGAAGAGTTGCGGATCGCCGAAGCGGTCGACGGTCCGAAGCATCGCGACGTCGCGATCGAGCTCGATCCGCAGGACCACCGGTTCGACACATCGGCCGACGAAGCCTGCTGCGAAATCGGCGCATCCCAAGCGCGCGCCCCAGACCGCGCGCACCAGCCACGCCGCACATCGCACGACGAGGTCACGCACAACTCCCGCACGAGTCGGTGACGTGGTCGCGACCACCGTCGAAGTCGCGCAACATGTTGAAGGCATGACGGATGCAGCAGCGTTCGCATCATGGCAAACCAAAATGGACGGACCCATCATCGCGACGAGCACATCGCGTCGTACACACCCAACGTCGAGCACGGCTACCAAGATCCTCGCGATCAGCGCGATCGCGAACAGGGCCGCGACGATTTCCGCGGGCTCGATAGCGATCGACACGGCGATCGCTACGCCGGAGGCAACGGCGGGTGGTCGCAAGGCGATCAGTACGCGGAGCGCGATCGCAACACCGGCTACGGCTACAACGACGGCTCGATCGGCCGCGACGACATGACCTATCGCGGCGGCCAATCGGGGTCTCAGTCGGGAGAGCGCTACGGCGCGAACCCGCCGTGGCAGGGTCAAGGCGTGCGCGGCGGCAGCGAAGGTCGTTGGGGTGACATGGATCAGGGCGGTCGGTCACAACCGCCACAGCAGCAGCAGCGCGGTCCGCATAGCGGCAAGGGGCCGCAGGGCTTTCAGCGCTCGGACGAACGGCTGAAAGAGATGGTTCACGAGACCCTGACCGATCACGGGGAGGTCGATGCGACCCACATCATCGTCGACGTCAAGAATGGGGAGGTCACGTTGACCGGTACCGTCGAGGATCGGCGGACCAAGCGGCTCGCGGAGGACGCCGTCGAGACCGTCACCGG
>JBDTJY010000115.1:0-17964 GCA_039935615.1 Kofleriaceae bacterium | reverse complement strand
GGACACCGCGACGAACCAGTTCGCTGCCGCGATCACGCTCGATGGCTCGAACGGCACCGATGTCGGCTGGTCGCCCTCGGTCCAGGTCCAGCCGGATGGCAAGGTCGCGGTCGCGTACGTCAGCGCCACGACCGACGATCTCAAGTACATCGTCGAGGGTGGCATGCCCGAGATCATCGACGACGGCTACCGCATCGTGGGCACCACGGTCGATGGTCTGCCGAAGCCCGAGTTTCACTTCGTCGGCGACGATGCCGGCCTCGTGCTCGCGAACGGCGCGCCGACGGTGGTCTACCAGGACGCGACGACGCAGGAGCTCCTGCTCGCGACCAAGAACGAGAACGGCTGGACCCACCAGTCGATCGCCGGCGCGACCCAGCCGTGGCCGGGCGCGTATGGCTTCTTCGCCGCGGACGCGCTGTCGGCGACCGACCTCATCATGTCGTCGTGGGTGATCGACCAGCCGACGGGTGAGAACTGGGTCGAGGTGTTCTCGCGCCCGATCATCATCCAGTAAGCAATTTGCCCAACCGGCCGCGCGTTGTCATCTTTGGATGATGCGCGCGGCCTTCGTCATTTTCGGCATCCTCATCTCGACGTCCTCGTTCGGCGATACCTGCAAGGACGACAACGACGCGAAGATCGACGCGAAGATCGAAGGCCCGGTCGCGGGTCACGATCAGATGACCCTGACCAAGGCGAAGTTCGGCGACCTGCCGGGCTGGACCGACGACAAGCTCGCCGAAGCGGTGCCGTCGTTCCTGAGCTCGTGTGCGCGCCTGGCCGAACTCAAGGACGACGAGCCGGTCGGCGTCGATGGCCACGGCGGCATCGCGAAGCAGTGGCGCTCGGCGTGCGCCGCGGCGGCCAAGCTCAAGGCCGGCGACAACCCGGCCGCGCGCACGTTCTTCGAGACCGAGTTCGTGCCGTTCGTCGCCGCCGGCAAGAAGGGTCCGGAGGGCAAGCTCACCGGCTTCGACGTCCAGGAGGTCCACGCGTCGCGCAAGAAGCACGGCAAGTTCCAGGTCCCGATCCTCGGTCGGCCGACCGACCTCGTGATGATGGACCTCGGCAAGTTCGTCAAGGACGGCCACGGTCGCCACCTGTGGGGCCGCCTCGACAAGGACGGCGAGCTCGAGCCGTTCTACACCCGCGTCGAGATTCGCAAGGGCGCGCTCGCAGCGCAGAAGCTCGAGCTCATGTACGCCGACGATCCGGTCGACGTGTTGTTCGCGCAGATCGAAGGCTCCGCGAAAGCGAAGATGGACGACGGCAGCGAGGTCTGGCTCGAGTTCGCGGGCAAGAACGGCCGCGCGTACATGGGCGTCGGTGGCCTGTTGAAATCCAAGGGCGCGCTCGCGAAGCCCGGCAGCGGCACCATGCAGGGCATCCGCAAGTGGTTCGTCGACAACTCGAGCCGGTTCGACGAGGTCGTCGACGACGACGCGTCGTACGTGTTCTTCAAGGAGTCGAAGCTCCCGGGCGCGGTCGGATCGCAGATGGTGATCCTGACCGCCGAGCGCTCGATGGCCGTCGACCGCGCGTTCATCGCGATGTCGACGCCGGTGTTCGTCGACACCAAGGCGCCCGTCGTCGGCAAGCTCGGCTCGACCGCGCCGTGGCAGCACCTGTTGATCGCGCAGGACACCGGCGCCGGCATCCAGGGCGCGGTGCGCGGCGATATCTACTGGGGCGACGATCGCGATGCCGCCGAGCGCGGTGGCCGCATGGGCGGTCCGGGTCGCTACTGGGTGCTGCTGCCGAAGGGCGTCAGTAAGTGAGCTCCGCGTCGCCGCGCTTCCAGCGGTGATCGCCGTCGGCGTCGACGAGGATCGGGGAGATCACCGCGAATGGCGTCACGCCCGGGTGCTTCCACTTGTCGCGCTGATAGGTGCCGGTGAGCTCGAGCGGTTCCGGATCGTCACCGTCGATCGCGACGCCGATGAACGTGTCGGCGCTGCCGACGTCGAGCTCGACCTCGTAGTTGAAGAGGTCGCCGACCTTGCGCACCGGAACACTGGTCGTCTGGTCGCCGACCGTGATCCGGATCCGCGTCGCGTTCATCCACGCGGCCTGCGCCGTCGCGATCGAGAGGTAGACCTTGCCGTCCTTCGCGACGATCACGCCGCCCGGACCGACGGCGGTGCCGGTGCCCTTCGACGGCCACACACGGACCGCGAGCCACGGGCCCGAGGTCGCGACCGTGTGACGCGCGCGGATCGCGGCGAGGAACTTGGCTTCGGTGTAGCCGGGCGAGTCGAGCTCGACGAGCGTGCGGCCGGTGCCGTCGAGCACCCAGTTGAAGTCGTGGGTGTCGCTGCCGCCCATCGCCGCGACCGGATGGCCGTGCGAGTACAGCGTGTAGAGATCGCGCAGGCCTTCGTCGAGCCGGCGATCGCCCTCGACGTTGAACGCGGCGTAGCCGGGGACGACCTCGACCGCATCGAAGTCGAGCGGGAACGGCGGCGGCCACGCGACGCCGTCCCAGTGCGTGGTGTCGAACAGCGACTGGTAGCGAAATCGAGGGTGGTTGATCTGGATGATCGGGTGATCGGGCAACGCGCGCAGCATCGCCATCAGCGCCTCGGGACTGGCCGACACGACCTTGTCGGCGGGCGGCGCCGAGCCGCGCGCCGGATAGATCCCGGCGTGCATCATCTCGGACGTGATCTCGTTCGACGGGATCGAGAACACCTTGCCGTCGAGGCCGAGCGCGTGGATCGCGGCGTTCGCATCGCCATTGGAGTTGTGGTTCGAGAGGCCGATCACGTCGATGCCACCCGCGACCTGCGCGGCGACGCGCTGGGTATCGGGCATGCCGGAGTCGTTCGACGCGTGCGCGTGGACGTGCATGTCGGCGGCGACGATGTTCGGCCCGGCGTCCCATGCACGCGCGAGCGGAATCTCGAGCGCGACCCCGCCGCGATTCGCCGACAGGTCGACCTCGCCTGTCCACAGCTCGTGATCGATGCCGTGCCACGCCCAGACCTTGTAGTGGCCGTACGGAATCGCCGGCGTCGGCGCGCAGCGATCGACCCCGACCGGAACCTGCGCCGCGCCGGTCGCGAGCACGATGCCATCCCACGTGCCGATCACGCCGGGCGCGAATTGACATGCGGTCGCGCCCTGGCGCTGACCGTAGAGATCGATCGAGCCGATGTGGAGCGCCTGGTCGCCGGTCCACAGCAGCACGCGCGCACCGAGCGGCGCGTGCGTCGTCGCGTCGGTGACGGTGAGCTGCAACTGCGTCGTCGACGAGAGCTTGTTGCTGCCGCACGCGCTCACGGCGAGCGCGACGAGCAGCCACTTCACAGCCGGAACTCGACGCCCGCGGTGATCGCGATGCCGAGCTGAGGCTCGGCGCCGAGCGAGTGACTGAAGTCGCCGATGCCGAGCTCGAGCTCGCCCTGGACCGTGAGCGCGACCGCGGGGCTGAGCGAGACCCGCACGCCGCCACCGAGGTGGAGCGGGATCGCGATGCCGCTGACGCTGTCGTCGCCGAACCGCACGAACCGCAGGCCGACGCCACCGCGCACGAACGGCCAGAACTGACCGTCGCCGCCGAAGAAGTGCCGCACGCCCGCCGCGATCTCGAACGCGTCGCCACTCGCGAGCCCGTGATCGCAGACGACGGCGTTCGAGCGATCGCGAAAGCAGCCCGGGCTATTGCTGCCGAACGTGAAGTCCGCGGTGCCGTCGAACCAGTCGCGATCGCTCAACTGGTAGAGGTAGTGACCTTCGATCCGCAGGCCGCCCGCGGTGACCCGACCACCCGTCGCGGCGCCGAGCTCGACGCCGATCGCCTGATCGCTGAGATCCGGCGGCGCGACCGGTGTCGTGGGCGGCGGCGTGATCGCGTCGGCGAACGCCGGCGACGCCACCAACACGAGCGCGAGCGTCAGGTGCCGCGACACGCGTTGACCTTCGCACCACCGCCGTGGCTATCGAGTTGCTTGCAGGTGTAGCCGGTGCCGAGGAACACGCAGTCCGGATCGGCTGCGCACGTGAACTCGCAGATGCCGCCGTCTTCCTCGATGCAGCGCGTGTTCTCGGGACAGCTCGCATCGCTATCGCAGAGCTCGGTGCAAAACCCGCCGGGCCACGCGGTGCCGGGCGTCTCGCACTTCTGATCGCAATCGGCGTTGGAGTCGCAGCGGGCTCCGACCTCGCGCGACACGTCCGACGACTGGCACGCCGTCATCAGTCCCAACACGAGCACGAACCGCATCGCCGCCGAACCTACCGCGCGAAGATCGGCAATGCCAGTTCAGCGCCTGCGACGTCGTGTCCTGCCGGCCACGTGGGCCAGCGCCGAGATCAGCGCCTCGCCGGCACGCGTGGAGTGGCGTGCGGCATCGCTCAGTGGTTGCAGCGCCGCATCGAGATCGTCGTCACCGCGCAACGGGCCGGTCGCGACCCACACGAGATCGAGCGCGCGTTGCGCCGCGACCTCGCCGATGATCACCGCGAACTGCGGCGTCGAGATGCAGGCGAGCCGCGCGAGGTCCGCGACCGCGAGCGCGCCCAACCGTCCACCGCCGACCAACCACTCCGCGAGCGCATCCCACGTGGGGGCGTCGACGATCGCCGCGTCGTGCGGCGCTTCCGGCACGCGCACGACGTTCGGCGCGACCGCCCCACGCTCCGGCGGCGTGATCACCGCGACGTGACGGCCGGCGCGCTCGAGCACGAGCATCCGCACGAACCGCCGCTCGATCCGCCCGCCGTCGCGACGCGCGAGCTTGAAGCCATCGGCGACCGTAGCGATCGCGCCATCGAGCACGTGGCGCTGGGTCCAGCCGTTCGGCATCTCGACGACGAGGACGTCGGCTTCGAGCTGGATCTTCGCGCATGCCGACTTGAACGGCATCGGGTCCTGGTAGAGCGCAGTCCGACCCACGCTGCGATCATAGCGCGCGGTCTCGAGGTCAGACTTTCTTTTTGCGAGGCTTGGTCCGCGACGGCTTCTTCTCGGGCGCCGGCGACTTGGCCGCCTGCAACCGGCGAATCGCGCGCAGGCGCAACGTGCGGTCGAGGATCGGCTTGAACGCCTCGGACTTGAACTCCTGGAGCGTGCCGTCGCGCACCGATGCGTCCTCTTTGAGGAGCAGCGCGCGGACCTGGTCGGGCGAGCTCAGCGAGCGCAGCTTCGCGATCGTCGTGGGGTTGCGCAGCGCGCGGGCGAGCCGGCCGAGGATCGGCAGGTGCAGCCGGTCGTACTTGAGGCCGAGCAAGAAGAACAGATACGTGGGGTTGCCGTCGGCCGCGCCGAACGAGATGCCGCTCCACGACCGCCCGACCACGATGAACGGCCGGCCGATCTTGCCCTTGTCCTTGGCCCGGGTGTGCAGGAACGCCACGCCACCCTCCATCGCCGTCGACGACAGCGACTCGCGCTCGACGACCGCGCCGACGAACCACGGCTTGTCGGTCAACCAGCCGTTGGTGTACGCGCGCGCGGCGAGCTCGTCGATCACGGCGATCGGCGTGGTCGCGCGCATGTTCGTGATGATCGCCTGGTCGGGCAACAGGTCCTCGAGCGGCAGCTTCATGCCGTCGGGGACGTCGACGAAGTTCTCGTCGTCGCCGACGAGCTGCTCCTCGATCCACGCGTCGATCTGATCGCGCTTGAAGCGGTACTGGCGGTCGACGAGGACGGACGGGATCTTGCCCGCGGAGACGAGCTTGGTGACCGTTTGCTCGTCGAGATGGAGATAGACCGCCAGCTCGTGCATGGTCAGCAAAGGGCTGTCGGCTTGCTTTTTGGCCATAGAACTGCGCTCGGGCGCATTCTAGGGGGCGGTAATGGCGCGCGCCATCAAACGGTGCCGTAGAATTTTGCTGTGAGTGCGGTAGCACCGTGGCAATGAAGAGGACGCGCTGGTCGCTGCGACGAGCCCGGGTCCTGCTCGGGACCAAGTTCCTGCTGATCGCGGGGCTCGTGGGCTATGTCGTGGTCGCGTGGCTCGCCGAGCTGATCGCCGGCCTCCACACGCCGGTCGACCTCGGGCCGCTGCTCGCAGGCCTGTTTGCGGGCATCCCGGCGGTGCTGTGGCTCGCGTTCTTCTATCTGATGGATCGTCACGAGCCCGAGCCCAAGCAGCTCGTGGCGGGGGTCGCGGTGCTCGGCGCGTTGGTCGCGGCGCCGCTCGCCGACTTCGTGCAGTACCAGGCGGTGCCGCCGATCGGCCTCGAGCTCCACGGCATCGATGCGCTGTCGCTCGATCGCGTGCTCTACGCGGTGCTCGTCGTCGGCCTCGCGCAGGAGGTCTGCAAGTACGCGGTCGTCCGCTACACGATCTACACCTCGCGCGAGTTCGACGAGCCGATGGACGGCATCGTCTACATGATGGCGTGCGGCACCGGGTTCGCGATCTGGGTCAACTACCACCGGCTCTCGGGCCAGGGCCACCAGGTGATCCTGTCGACCGCGGCGGCGCAGGTCGTGGTCACGACACTCGCGCACGCCTCGTTCGCGGGATTTCTCGGCTACGTGATGGGCCGCGCGAAGTTCTCGAAGCGCTCGCCGTTCGTGCGCGCCGCGCTGATCCTGCTCGGCCTGCTCGGTGCGGCGGCGTTGAACGGACAGTTCGGGATCGTCGAGAGCGCGATCACGCAGAGTGGACGCGCGCAGCATCCGTGGCGCGGCGTCGGTTACGCGGCGATCGTCGCGGCGATCGTGTTCGGGATCATCTGGTACTTCTCGCAGAAGCTGCTCGATAAATCGCCGTTCAAGAAAGAGGGCGCGACGTGACGGACGACAAGGATCCGCCGCCGCCGCCAGAAACCAAGCCGCCGGTGCCGGCGCCGCCGGTGTTGCCGACGCCGCAAGAAGCCGCGATGAACGCCGCGATCATCGTCAGCGAGATGGTCGATATCGACAGCGAGTCCGGCGCGGTGATCGCCGCCGCCGCCGCCGCCGGTGCCGCGATCGAGGCGGCGACCGCGGCCAAGGCCGCCGCCGATTCGCAGACCGGGATGCCCGTCACCGACGGCGCGACCGGCGATCCGATCACCACGGTGAAGCTGTCGCGCGAGCGGATCGTGAAGGCGCTCGACGACGAAGCGGCGGCCTCCAAGCGCTTCCCCCGCGCGCGCACCGAGCCCGGGCCCGAAGTCCCGATCCCGAGCGAGAAGCTCGATCCCTCGGCGCCGGCGCCCGCACCGTCGCAGGCCTACGAGGACTTCGATCCGGTCGCGATCGCCGCCGCCGCGATCGGCCGGTTGCGCTCGCGCGCGAAGACCGACCTCGGCCAGCTCCGCCTCCAGTACCAGCGCCACGACGGGCTCGTGCTGCTGATCGCGCTGGTCTTGATCGTGATCGCCGGGCGCGTCCACAAGCGGCTGATCACGCCGCCGAACATGACGTTCGATCAACACGGCCTGACGTTCGAGCACTCGACCGCGTGGCTCGCACCGGATCCGACCCCCGTGCCCTCGCCGCGGATGTTGCGCGATCCGGCGGGCGGCGTGCCACCGATCGCGCCCGACGGCAAGGCCGCGCTCTATCACGTCGAGCTCACCTCGACGATCGACGCGCAGGCGAAGATCGAGGTGCTGATCGACGCGCTGCCGAAGTGGTCGAACAACGTGATGTGGCTCGAGCTCGAACGCCGCACCCGGTGGGGCGAGCTCTACCGCCTCGACGATTCGAGCGTGCGCTCGATCGACGGTCACGACTGGCTGCGCACCGAGTATCGCTACGGCCACGTCGCCGACAAGGGCGACGAGCCGCGCGTCGATCACGCGGTCGAGTACGCGACCACCGATCGTACGCAGATCTATGTCGTCACGCTGTTCGGCTCGCCGGCCGAGCTCGAGCGCATCGAGGTCGTGGTCGCGCCGTCGCTGCGCACGCAGACCCAGACCGGTCAGCCGTTCGTGCCGCAGACCAGCCGGCTCGAGCCGCGCAAGTTCCCCAACGGCGTCGAGCTCGCGTTCGACTCGACGGTGATGGTGATCGTCGCCGATCTCGTCGACGGCAAGCTGCGCGCCCGCGGCGGTGGCTCCGGCGTGATCTCCGGTCGCGACGGCTCGATCCTGACGAACTATCACGTGCTCGAGGACGCGACCTCCCAGGAGCCGCGGCTCCACGATCTGTTCATCATCGCGCGGCCCCCGCCGTACGCCGCGCTCGATCGCGCACCGCAACTGCAATGCGCCGGGCGACCGAGCCGCAGCAAGCTGCAACCCGCGCTCGATCTCGCGCTGATCAAGTGCGACACCGACCTCGACGGCCGGCCGTGGAACCCGGCCTCCGGCGGGGTGTGGGCCACGCTCAAGGAGGCGAGCCAGAGCGACGTCCAGATCGGCGAGCGGCTGTGGGTGCTCGGCTATCCCGATCGCGGCGGCGGTGGCCTGACGCTGACCGAGGGCCAGGTCGAAGGCTGGACCGGCCCCGACGGCACCTCGGGTCGCGACTACATCTCGACCCGGGCCTCGATCTCGTCGGGCAGCTCCGGTGGCCCGGTCGTCGACGATCACGGCCGGCTGGTCGGCATCGCGTCGGCGTTTCGCGCGAACGGCAAGGTCGGGCTCGTGCGCCCGCTGCAGACCGCGAGTCAGTTGCTCGCGTACGCGACCGCGGGGTGGACGCCGCTCGAGGGCCACACCGATGTCTCGCTGACGCCGACCGCGGTCGAAGCGTCGACCGAAGGGTCGCGGCTCTACACCAGGGTCGTCGACGATGCGAACGAGAGTCCGATCCGCGATGCGCTCGTCATGGTGCTGCGACCGGGCGTCAACACCAACACGATCGATCTCAATCGGCTCGACGATCAGGCGATCGCGTGGGGGCGAACCAACGCGCAGGGCGAGGTCCGCCTCAAGCAGCTCGTGCCGCCCGGCACGTACACCGTGATGGTGAGTGCGCCCGGCTACGAAGCGCTGATCGGCGACAGCGAGCTCCAGCTCGACGCGAACACGCCGCCGAGCTTCGATCCGTGGGGCAAGATCGCGCTCCACTCGCGGTAGCTAGGAGTCCTCGGTCCCCGCCCGCTCCGCCACGACATCGCCGCGCATCGCCGACTGGATCGTGCCCTCGAGCGTCGACACGCTGAACGGCTTCTCGATGAACCCATCGGGCTGCTCGGCGCTGTCGGGCTGCTCGGAGTAGCCGGACATGAGGATCACCGGCGTCCCGGGTTGGGTCTCGCGCACGATCGGGATCAGCTGGTAGCCGGTCTTCTTCGGCATCATGACGTCGAGCAGCACGACATCGAAGTGCTGGCTGCGCAGCAGCTCCTCGGCCTCGGCGCCATCGCACGCGACGACCGGCACCGCGGAGCGCCGGATCAAGAACCGCTGGATCGTCTGGCGGACCGACGGCTCGTCGTCGGCGATGAGGATCTTGAGGCCGGTGAGCTTCTCCATCGGCGGCTGCTCGCTGGTCGAGCGCCGGCGCGGCGCCTGGGCACCGAGCACGATCGGCAACTGGACCTGCACCGTCGTGCCGCGCCCGGGCTGCGACGACGCGGTGATGTCACCGCCGAGCCGGCGGACGATGCCGAGCACCGCCGACAGCCCGAGCCCGCGATGATCGCTCTTGGTCGAGAAGAACGGATCGAACATCCGGTTGAGCGTCAACGAGTCCATGCCGACGCCGTCGTCGGCGATCACGAGCTGCCAGCACCCATCGACGATCGAGGTGACGACGCGGATCGTGCCGGCGCCGCGCACCGCGTCGACGGAGTTCTCGACCAGGTCGAGCACGACCTGCCGCAACAGCCCGCGGTCCGCTTCGATCGCGATCTCGGGCGCGCTCGGTTCGATCTGGAGCATCACGGTCGGCGGCACCATGCGCGTGAGGCGATGGCGGGTGTCCTCGAGCAGCTGATCGGGCTCGAGCAGCGCGGTCACGAACCGGCCGCGACCGGCGAACGCGAGCAACTGCCTGGTCAGCAGCGTCATCCGGCGCGCGGCCGCTTCGATCCGGCCGATCGCTTCGCGCGGTTCGTCGCCGAGCTGATCGTCCTCGCGCAGCATGCTCGCTTCGGACACCACGCTGACGAGCTGATTGTTGAACTCGTGGGCGACGCCGCCGGCGACGAGCCCGAGGCTCTCGAGCCGCTCGTTCGAGGCGAGCCGGATCTGGTTGGAGTCCCGGCGCGAGATCTTTTCGGTGGCGTCGGAGGTCTCGGCGCGCTCGGTCGTATCGGTCATCACCGCGACGACGTACGAGCGGCCCTGAAACGAGCGCGACACGGTGGCGACGCGAATCGTGCGGCGCACCGAGCGGAGCTCGATCTCGATCTCGAGCTCGCCGCCCTCGCGGGCGAGCCGCATCCACCCGCTCGCGAGTTGTGGCGACCCCACCCAGATCCGCCCTGCCCCTGGCCAGCCGGCCGCGACCGCCGCGGCATTAGCCGCAACGACGCTGCCGTCGAGCTCCGCGACGACGACGCCCATCGGCATCGACGCGAAGTCGAACACCGAGTTGATGAGTTCCCCAACGTTCACGATGATCCGGTTCGGACGTGCCCGAGGGATCCTGAGGGAGGTGTGGGACGGCGATCAGTCATGCTTCGGGTAGCGGCTGTTAAATCGAGGCGCTTCGCGCACTTGCGGTCCACGATCTCAGCATGATACGGCTCGATCCGGTTATGCCGTCACTGGATCGCGCCGCCATCGACTCCGATGCCGACCGCGTGGTTCGCAAATTGACGCGGGCCGGCTACAAGGCCTACCTCGTCGGTGGATGTGTGCGCGACCTCCTGGTCGGCAAGAAGCCGAAGGACTTCGACGTCGCGACGAGCGCCACGCCGAACGAGGTCAAAGCGACGTTCCGCAACTCCCGGATCATCGGCCGCCGGTTCCGGCTCGCCCACGTGTTCTTCGACCAGAAGATCATCGAGACCGCGACGTTTCGCGCGAACCCGCGCGACGAGGACGAGCACGATCTCCTGATCCGGCGCGACAACGTGTTCGGCACCGAGGCCGAGGATGCGAAGCGCCGCGACTTCACGATCAACGGGCTGTTCTACGACGTCGAGCGCGAAGAGGTCATCGACCACGTCGGCGGCCTCGCGGATCTCGACGCGAAGCTCGTGCGCACGATCGGCGATCCGGATATTCGGTTCCAGGAGGATCCGGTCCGCATGCTGCGCGCGCTCAAGTTCGCCGCGCGCCTCGATTTCGGCTTCGAGCCCGCGACCTGGAAAGCGCTGCTCCGCTGGCGCAGCGAGATCTCGAAGTGCGCGCCGCCGCGCCTGCTGGAGGAGATGCACCGCTTGCTCCGCGGCGGTGCCGCCCGGCGCTCGTTCGAGCTGATGGTCGAGACCGGCGTGCTCGCCGTGTTGTCGCCGTACCTCGCGGGCTTGCTCGAGGGTCCCGGCGCCGTGGTCGCCGCGCCGCAGCTCACCGATTCGGTGCCGCGCTCGACGATCGCGCGGATCGAATACGAGGACGACGAGCCCGACGTCGACGATCCGACCGAGGAAGTCGACGAGTCCGAGGAAGCCGAACCGGTCGATCTCGACGTCGAAGAGAAAGAGTGGCACCGCGTGTGGGCCGACGATCCGCCGGCGCGCGCCGCCCACGCCGCACCGGTCAAGCTGTCGTACCTCCAAGGCCCCGAGCTCGTGAAGCGCCGCACGCTCGCGTGGCAGGCGCTCGCGCAGCTCGACATCGCGATCGCCGAGGGCCGCGATCCTTCCAATGCGGTCGCGTTCGGCGTGCTGCTCGCGCCGTTCGTCTACTTCCACAATGATGTCGAACCGCGCGGCGGGGCGCTGGTCGCCGCGGTCAACGAGCTGTCGCAGCCGCTGATCACGCAGCTCCACGTCACCCGCCGCGACAGCGAGCGCCTCAAGTACCTCTTGATCGCGCAGCGCCGGCTCGCGTCGGCGAAGAAGAAGGGCGTCCAGGCCGAGCTCGCCGGCGGCCGCGATCTGATCGAGGACGCGGTGCTGCTGTACTCGCTGCTCGAGCGTGCGGCCGGCAACACGACCGAGCTGCCCCAGCCCGTCGCCAAGGGCGGCAACGGCAGCTCGTCGGCCGCCGCCGAGGACGATGACGATCCCAATCGCCCGCGCAAGCGCCGGCGCCGTCGCCGCGGTGGTCGCCGCCGGCACTCCGAGCTGTGAAGAAGCGGGCGCCCGCCGGCAGGCTGTCCGACGAGCTGATCGACGATCTGGTCGACGCCGGATCGCGCGAGCACTACGCCGACGCGGCGCTCTACGACTACGAGTACCGCCGGCGCCGCGCCGACGTCACCTTCTATAGAGAGCTGGCCAAGCGTCGCGGCGGCCCGATCCTCGATCTCGGCTGCGGCTCGGGCCGCGCGACGATTCCGCTCGCGCGCGACGGCCACCACGTGTTCGCGATCGACCAATCGGCGAGCATGCTCGCGAAGCTGCGCTCCCGGGTCGCGGATCTGCCGGCCGCGGCCGCCGCGCGGATCCAGGTCGCGAGCGGCAACTTGTGCACGTTCGACGCGCCCGGCCGCTACGCCCTCGCGATCGCCACGTTCAACGTCCTCGAGCACCTCTACACCCGCGGCGAGCTCGCGGCCTGCCTCGCGCGGGTGGCGGCGCACCTCGCTCCCGGCGGTGCGTTCGCGTTCGATGTCCAGATGCCGGACCTGGCCTGGCTGATCCGCGACCCGGCCAGGCGCTGGGCCAAGACCCGGTTCACCGACCCGGCGACCAGGCGGCCGATGTTCTACTCGACGAACCACGACTACGATCCGGTCGGTCAGATCGCGAATATCCGGCTGTACTACGAGCCGGTCGATGGCAAAGGTCCGACGAGGATCGTGAAGCTGTCCCAGCGAAAGTACTTCCCGGCCGAGCTCGAGGCGCTGGTCTCGCACGCCGGATTCCGTGTGGTGGACCGCTACGGCGACTTCGCGTGGAAGCCGCTCGATGCCACGGCCGAGAGCCAGGTCTTGATCTGCGAGCCGATTCCTCGTCGGAAAATTGGTTGATCCAGAGCTTCTCCGTCGAGGAATTCCCCTTTTCCGACGAGGATTTGGATCATTTTATCCACAGGTGATCCACGTTGCCCCGCGGTGATCGGAGTGATCTCCGTCGAGAAAAAAAGATCTAAAAACGATCTTCGACGAGGATTTCGGGAGTGTTTGTCAGACGACTCGTGTAGCTTGCCGACACAACCCCAATTACCCGAGGGAGGGTTTCAAGCTATGGGTGAGATCGTTTCGAAGACTGGCGTTAAGTACGACACCGATTACATCTTCTACATCAAGGGCGGCGACGTCTGGGGCTCGCCCCGTAAGAAGCCGGGTCAGCCGAAAGCCGGCAAGGCGAAGCAATTCGCTGCGACGGACATCAAGCGCGACAACGCGTACATGTATTACGTGAAGCGCGACGGCAACAGCGACATCGTCGTCGAGCGCGTTGCCCGCCAGGTTGGCGGCAGCAAGCGTAAGGCGAAGAGCGGCGGCGGCGGCAAGAAAGCAGCTCCGAAGAAGGCAGCTCCGAAGAAGGCGGCTGCGAAGAAGACGGCCAAGAAGCCGGCGAAGAAGTCGGGCGGCAAGAAGGGCAAGCGCAAGTAGCGCTGCCGTTTGCTCAGCACGCATGACCTAAACAATCACGCGTTCGAGGCAAAACTGAAGGGGTCTCCCGCAAGGGGGGCCTCTTCTGCGTTTCGGGGTGCGCCGGCCCCGTTGCCCCGATGTTTTGCTGTAGCATTTCACCGACGTGGTGAGGCTTCCTCCACTTTCGCGCGCGGTGAGAACCGTGCTGGTGATGGCTCTCGGTGTTGCGTACGTCGGCTGGCACACGCACGCCGCGTTCGCGAAAGGGGACGATAGCGGCGACAGCGGCGGCGACGACGATGGTGGCGGCGACGACGATGGCAGCGGCGACAAGGGTGATAAGGGCGGCGGGGGCGACGACGACGACGACGATCAGGGCGAGGGCTCCGGTCAACCGAAGGTGACCGCCGGCGGCCTGTTCACGATGCGGACGTATCCGGTCAGCGAGAACCTACGGCCGCTGACGCTGACCAAAGGGATCACGCAGGCGCGGCTCGCGCTCGGCACCGACCTCAGCTCGAAAGGCGCGTTCGAGAGCTTCGGCGTCAACCTCGAGGCGCAGTACGGCTATGCCGACAACTTCATGCTGATCGGTGGGATCACCGACGCCTACAACTTCAAACAGTTTGGCGTGTACTTCGGCTTCGAGGCAGCGCTCGCCTACGACCTCCTCGACATCCGACTTGCCTTCAACGTGCACCGCACCGCGATCCCAGCAACCCTGACCAATCCCGACGATCCGAACAGCGCGCTGACCCCGGGCTACGGCAACTTCTGCGATCCGCCCGGCCCGGCGAACGAGATGATCTCGGCGATGCACCCGACGTGCGTCAACGCGACGGCGACCGTCGATCCGTTGCCCACCGGAAAGTACCTCGGGAGTAATACCAAGTTCTCCCTCGATCTCGGGTTCCCACTTCGCTACGCATTCCGGCCCGAAGTCGCACTCGTCGCGTTGCAGACCTTGATGTCGATCGACTTCAACGCGGTCGCGGTCGATCACATCGAGCTGCTGACCACGACCGACCCCACGACCATGCTCTCGACGACGACCGCGGTGGCGCGCGGCAACAGTGCGAAGCCGGATCTCAACCCATCGATCGGCCTTGCGACCAATCCGATCCCACAGCTCTCGATCACGATCTTCGCTCAGCTGCGGGTACCCGACTTCGATCTCGCGGCGGGTAACTTCCAGATCCCGGTGACGGGCCGCATCGAGGCGTCGCCGAATCAGCAGCTCGACTTCGGTCTCGAGTTCACCTTGCTGAACGTGGCGCCCCCCACCCCGCAGACCCCGTTCGACAACCGCTTCCTGTCGCTGTTCATGCAGGCGAGGTATTAGCGCTTGAAGGTCTGCCCGCGCTGCTTCACGCGATTTCCCGACGGCGAGCGCTTCTGCCTGCACGACTCGGCGGTCCTCGTCGAGGAAGACGACATCGCGCGGCTCGGCCACAACATCGGGAACTACCGGCTCGACAAGATCCTGGGCCGCGGCGGCATGGGCACCGTCTATCAGGGCGAGCACGTCTACATCAAGAAGCCGGTCGCCGTGAAAGTGCTGCACCCGCAGTTCGCGCGCTACCAGGAAGCGATCCATCGGTTCTTGCGCGAGGCCCGCGCGGCGACCGCGATCAACCATCCGAACATCGTCGATGTCACCGACTTCGGCATCCTGCCCGAGGGGCCGGTGTACTTCGTGATGGAGTACCTCGAGGGCAAGTCGCTCGAGGACCTGATCGAAAAAGAGGGCGCGGTCGAGCTCCATCGCGCGCTCAACATCGCGAACCAGATCGCGCTCGCGCTCGACGCGGCGCACTCGGTCGGCGTGATCCATCGCGACCTCAAGCCCGACAACATCATGCTGATCAAGCGGCCCGGTCGCCGCGATTTGGTCCGCATGAACCCCGATAACTCGTGGATCACCGAGCGCGAAGAATCGTACGACTTCGTGAAGGTCCTCGACTTCGGCATCGCGAAGGTGCTCGTCCAGGACGAGCTGCTCGCCGAGACCGTGCAGGGTGCCGTGTTCGGCACGCCCGAGTACATGTCTCCCGAGGCCGCGCGCGGCGAGGACGTCGACCACCGGGCGGACGTCTATTCGCTCGGTGTGATCCTGTTCGACATGCTGTGCGGTCGGCCACCGTTCGAGGCGCCGCAATCGAGCGAAGTGCTCGCGATGCACATCCACTCGCAGGCACCGTCGCCGAGGGAGTTCGCACCGCACCGCGAGATCACCGAGCAGGCCGAGGGCGTGATCCTGAAGGCCATGCAGAAGGATCCGAACAAGCGCTACCAGGACATGGTGGAGTTCCGTCGCGACCTGGAAATTTCATACGGTTCGATCTCGTACCGCCGTACTGGAAAACCGAACGGGATGAACCCGCTCGGCCCGGAGCTGCGTGCCCCCAAGAAGCGACTCACCGAAGAGCTCGACGAATGGATCACGAACGACCCGTCGGGGCTGTCCGTCGAGCAAGCGCGCATGGTTGCGCTCGTCGAGACTGCAGAAAAAGCATTCGCGCCTACCAACATGTCTCCTCAGGAAGCGGAACGCCTCGCGAATGCACTCGACCGTGCGCTCGACGATGACGAATAGCTCGTGGTAGGTTGAGCCTCGGATGTCCGCGAACCAAGCCAACCAGTCGGGACAGCTCATTCTCCGCAAGGACAAGATCTTCAACGGCGTGAAGGTGTTCTCGGCGACGATGGTCGCGGATCGCGATCAGCTCGGCGAGAAGGTCACGTCCTGGATCAACGCCAATGCGGCGCGCGTGGTGACGGATCTCGTGGTCACGCAGTCCTCGGACGAAGCGTTCCACTGCATCGCGATCACCGTCTTCTATCACGAAGAAATTCAGCGTCGCTGACGCGCCCGGCGCTCGATGCGGAAGCTCAACTTCGCCTCGGGTCCGTCGACGTTGCCCGAAGAGGTGCTGCGCAAGGCGCAGGACGCGCTCTGGGATCTCGAGGGCTGCGGCATCGGCCTGATCGAGCTCAGCCACCGCAGCAAAGAGTTCGGCCGCGTGCTCGACGGCGCCGAAGCGGCGGTGCGCGAGGTCGGCGGCATCGGCAGCGAGCTCGCGGTGTTGTTCGTGACCGCCGGGGCGACCCAGCACTTCGCGATGGTGCCGCAGAACTTCCTGGCGGCCGGCGAGACCGCCGACTACTGCCACACCGGCGTGTGGTCGGGCAAGGCGATCGAAGAGGGCAAGCGCGTCGGCAAGGTCCACGTCGCGTGCAGCTCGGAGGTCGGGAACTTCTCGGCGATTCCGGAGGTGTTCACGTGGTCGGCCGCGCCGCGCTACGTCCACTACACCAGCAACGAGACGATCTACGGCACCGAGTGGCCCGCACCCCCGCAGGCGCCGGCGCCGCTCGTCTGCGACGCCTCGAGCGACATCTTCTCGCGGCCGCTGCCGCTCGCGAACCACGCGCTGATCTACGCGGGCGCACAGAAGAACCTCGGGCCGTCCGGCATCTCGCTCGTGATCGCCGACAAGAAGTTCCTCGAGACCGGTGCGACCCACCTGTCGCCGCTCGCGCAGTACCGGGTCTACGCCGCCGAGAAGTCGCTGCACAACACGCCGAACACGTTCGGGATCTGGATGATCGGCGAGATGTGCAAGTGGATCCTCGCGCGCGGTGGGCTCGCCGCGATGGCCGAGACCAATGCGCGCAAGGCGAAGCTGCTCTACGACGCGCTCGACGGCTCGAAGACGTGGCGCGCGCACGCGCAACCGGGCAGTCGCTCGACCATGAACGTGACCTGGCGTGGCACCGGCCCCGACCTCGAGGAGCGCTTCCTCGCCGCGGCCGAGGCCAAGGGGCTGTCGGGGCTGCGCGGTCATCGTTCGGTCGGTGGCATGCGCGCGAGCATCTACAACGCGTTTCCCGTCGAGGGGGTCGAGCAGCTCGTCGCGCTGCTCGAGGAGCACGACGCATGAGCTGGGGCACCGCTGAAGGCGACAAGTCGATCCGCGCCGCGATCAAAGATCTCGAAGACACGTCGGCGGTCGAGGTCGTGCTCGCGGTGCGCGCGCACGCGCGGTTGTTCCTCGCGCAGCACATCGTCGTCGGACTGATCGCGATGATCGCGGTCCTGGTCTACGCCGTGCTCGGCGAGTGGGCCGCATGGGCCGTGATCGCGCTGCCGCTCGGCGCCGGCGTGGTCTCGACGCTGCTCGTCGAGTACATCCCCCCGCTCTATCGGTTTCTGGTGCCGGCGTGGCTCCGCGAGCAACACGTGGTCGACGCGGCGCGCGCGCTGTTCGTCGAGAAAGGTGTTCACACGACGCGCGGTCGCACCGGCATGCTCGTGTTCGTCGCCGTGCGAGCGCGCGCCGTCGCGGTGATCGGGGACGTCAAGATCGTCGAGCAACTCGGCCAGACCCGGCTCGACCACATGGCGCAGGCGCTGAAGGCCGCGTTGCCGCAGGGCCCGGCGGCGGTCGGCCGCACGCTGGCGAATT
>JBDTJY010000114.1:0-13573 GCA_039935615.1 Kofleriaceae bacterium | reverse complement strand
GGGATCCTTCACCAGGATCTGCACGATGCGGCGCGTGAGCGGCCCGAGGGCCTTCTTCGCGAGCACGGCCTCTTTCCCGAGGAAGCCGCCGGGCTTCTTCAGATCGACCGCGAATCCGAGCCCCGCTTCGAGCACGGAGTCCGTGTTGTCGATGTCATGGCCGTAGTCGCGATACCCCTTTTCCATGCGCAGGCTGGCGAGGGCCTTCAATCCGGCGTGCTGCAGGCCGAAGTGTTTTCCCGCCTCGGTGAGGCGATCGTAGACGTGCGTGGCCTGCTCGGTCGGAACGTAGAGCTCGTAGCCGAGCTCGCCGAGATACGTGATTCGCACGCACAGTGCGCGGGCGAAGCCGATGTCGATCTCCCGCGCGTGACGGAAAGGGAAGGCCTCGTTCGAAAGATCCTGGGTCGTGATCGACTGGAGGAGCTCGCGTGAGCGGGGCCCTTGCACGTTGATCTGGGCGTGCCCGGAGGTGACGTCGCTCACGAAGGCATGCCCGCCGTCCGCTTCGATGTGCCGGCGCATCCAGGTGTCGACGTGACGATGCGCGGTGTCGGAGGCGACGACCCAGAAGCGCTCGTCGTCCAGCTTGGTGACCGTGAGGTCGGCCTGGAGCTTCCCTGATTCGTCGAGCCACTGGGTGTAGGTGATCATCCCGGGCGCGCCATCTACGTCGTTCGCCGAGATGTGATTCAAGATGCGTCCAGCGTCGCGCCCCTGAACGAGGAACTTCGCCATGAACGACATGTCCATGAGGATCACGCCCTCGCGCGCCGCGCGATGCTCCGCCGCCCACTGCGCGAACCACGACGGCTTGCCGAACGTCAGCTCCATCTCGGGCTTGGTACCGGCGCCACCGTAGTAGTCCGCGCCCTCCCAGCCGCTGACATCGCGGAAGTACGCGCCGCGTGCGGCCAAGCGGTCGTAGAACGGCGAGCGCTTCGCACCACGCGCGGTCTGCGGCGTGCGCGTCGGGTAGTGACACGCGTAGACCCAGCCGAGCGACTCGACCGTGCGCAACCGCCGGTACTCCGGGTTGGTTTGATACGGCTGCAGCCGATCGACGTGCATCGTCGTGACGTCGACATCCGGCGAGCCGGTCATGATCCAGTGCGCGAGCACGCGCCCGAGGCCGCCACCGGTGAGGATGCCGATCGAGTTGAGGCCCGCCGCGACGAAGTAGTTCTTCACCTCGGGCGTCTCGCCGACGATCGGTTGCAGATCGGGCGTGAACGATTCGGGTCCGCAGAAGAACTTCTTGACGCCGACGTCCATCGAGATCGGGACGCGTGCCATCGCCTTCTCGAGGTACGGCCCCATCCGATCCCAATCCGGTTGGATCTCGCCGAACGAGAAGTCTTCGGGGATGCGCTTCACGTTCCACGGTGCGCACACCGGCTCGAACATGCCGATCATCAGGCCGCCGACCTCCTCGCGAAAGTAGCCGTACGAGCCCGGATCCTCGAGCACCGGCCAGTCGCGACCGAGCCCGGGCACCTGCTCGGTGATCAGGTAGTAGTGCTCGGCCGCTTGGTTCGGGATCGCGATGCCGTTCTGCGCACCGAGCTGGCGCGCCCACATGCCGGCGCAGTTGACGACGACATCGCACGTGATGTCGCCCTCGGGCGTGCGCACCCCTGCCACTGCGCCGCGTTTCACGATCACGCCGAGCGCCGGCGTGTTCTCGAGCAGCGTCGCGCCGGCCTGGCGCGCACCCTTCGCGAGCGCCATCGTCGCGCCGACCGGATCCGCGCGGCCGTCTTCCTTGACGTAGAACCCGGCGAGCAAGTCATCGACCTTCGCGAATGGAAACAGATCCTTGATCTGCCCCGGCGAGATCTCGTGGACGTCGATGCCGCAGTGGCGATTGAACGCCGACACCCGGCGATACTCTTCGAGGCGATCGCGATCGCCCGCGACCTCGATGAAGCCGCACGGCTTCCAGCCGGTGTTCTGGTCGGTCTCGGCCTCGAGCCGCGCGTATAGATCGCGCGTGTACTTGCGCATCTCCGTCGACGTTTCGGAGGTCGAGCCGAATGTCACCATCAACCCGGCGGCGTGCCACGTGGTGCCCGAGGTCAGCTTGTCGCGCTCGAGGAGCACGACATCCTTACAGCCCATGTGCGCGAGGTGATACGCGACCGAACAACCGATGATGCCGCCACCGACGATGACAACGCGTGCGTGAGACGGAATCATACAACTACTCCAGGAATGCGCTCGGGCCGGATCAGCAGGCCCTCCACCGAATCGATCGTGATCACTTCGGCGACGCTCGACGCCGGCGTCGTCACCAACCGGCGCGCGTCGACGGGGGCGGGCCGGCCGCCCGAGGCGATGCCGATCGCTTGCTCGCCGTTCGTGAACCAGAACAGCGTCGTCGAGATGCTGTTGCTCGTGACAAAACCGAGGCCGACCGCGAGATCGATCCACGTGGTCTTCAGCGGCCGCTTGTCGAGGAGCTTCCAGCTCGGATCGAGGACGATCGGGAACCGCAGCCCGGGGGCGCGGATCGCGGTGTTGTGCACGGCGATCGTCGGCACCGGCACGCTCAGCGTCCACGTCGTGCCCTTGCCGCGCGTGCTGCGCGCGGCGAGCGTGCCGCCGAGGTCGATCGCTCCGGCGCGCACCGCATCGAGCCCGATGCCGCGTCCGGACACATCGCTCGCCTCGGCCCGCGTCGAGAACCCGGGCCGGCACATCACCTCGATCAACTGCGCTTCGTCGGCGGTCGGGCTCGCGAGCTGGAGCTCGATCGCGCGCGCGCGCACACGGTCGAAGTCGATGCCGGCGCCGTCGTCGGTGACTTCGAGCAGATAGGCACCTTCGCTCGCGCGACCGCGCAGCGTGATCGTACCCTTGGCCGGCTTGCCGGCCGCCTCGCGTGCCGCCGTGCGTTCGATGCCGTGATCGACCGCGTTGCGCACGAGATGCAGGACGCCGACATCGAGCGCGTTCAACACCTCGGACGTGACCTCGGCGGTCCCGATCTCGAACACGACCTCGACCTCTTTGCCGAGGTCGCGCGCGAGCGCACCGATGCTCGGCTTGTACTTCGCCAGCTGCGCGGAGCTCAGGATCGCGCGCTGGATCCCGACGAAGTCGCGGATCTTTTGCCACGACGTGCGCAGCCGATCGCGGCGCGGTCCCTGCGCGGTCGCGTACTCGATGAACGCATCGACCGCCGCGGGCCCCAACTGTGCGCGCAGCATCGTGGTCAAGCGCTGCGATGCGGTGCTGCGCAGCAGCGGCGGCACGCTGCTCGGGCGCCCGCGCCCGACGTGCTCGTGGCGATGCAACACGCTCTCGAGGTGCTTGATGAAGCCCGGCACGTCGCGGCCATCGATCTGATGCTCGCCGTGGGTGCGGATCAGCATCGCGACGAACTGCAGCGCCAGCGTCACCGACAGATCGAACTCGTCGTCGACGCCATAGCCGCGTGCGCGCGCGACGTCGATCAGGTCCTCGAGCTCGTGGCAGACCTGGTTGACGTCGATCATGCCGACCATGCGCGACTCGCCCTTGAGCGTGTGGATCTCGCGCTGGATCGACAGCGACGCGTCTTCGTCGAGGCTGGTCCGCACGTGCATCCACGACGCCTCGATCTCTTCGATCCGGACGATCGCCGTCGTTCGAAATTGTTCGACGATCTCCGGCGGGAGGTCCACTAGGTCTCCACCGTCACGAGCGTGGTGTCGAAGCAGGTCAGCGCCGGCAGCATGTTGCGCTGCCACGCGATCGCCGGATTCGAGTGCAGCTTGATGGTGTAGCGCCCGACGATGCCCTCGAGCTGCTTGAACCACCCGACGAGCTCGCGCACGCAGCCGGTGCCCAGGAAGTCGAGGTCGCGCATGTCGACGGTGATCTGCTTCGCCTGCTTCGCGAGCAACTCCTCGTGGAGATCGCCGAACAAGTTTGCCAGCCCGTGCGCGGTCGCGTTATCCGCGCTGCCGATCAGGCGCAGCACGCGCGCGCGGTCATCGTACTCGGCGACGAAGTCCGGATCGTCGACGGCGGGAACGCGGAGCCGGACGGTCATGGCACCGCAGCATAACACCGGCAGCAGATGGCACCGGGTAGCAACCAGAGGTCATCCATAGCTGGCGCTGCTGCCGGCATCCTCGGCGCCGGCATCCTCGGCCTGAGCTGGCTTGGATTCGTCCAGTTCGTGCCCGCCGCGCGTCGCGCTGCGTTCCGTTCGAGCTAGGATGCGCGCCCATGCGTACCCTACTATTTGCGCTCCTGATGGCCGCAGCGTGCCAACAGGGTAAGAGCAAGCTCGACGAGAACGATCCCAACGGCCGTCACCCCACGGTCACGACCGGTTCGGGCTCGGCGGCGGTCGACACCACGCCTGCGATCGACATCGACTCGAAGGACATCCTGGCGCGCGCGCCGGTCGGCCAAGAGGTCCAGGTCAAGCACGTGCTGATCGGCTGGGGCGCGCTCGACGAGAAGAGCTATCACGGTCACATCGACCCGCGCGCGAAGAAGCGCACGAACGAAGCCGCGGCCAAGCTCGCGCTGGACATCGCCGCGAAGCTCAAGGCGAACCCGGCGTCGATCGATGCCGTCGTCAAAGAGAGCTCCGAAGATCCGGGCTCGCTCAACGGTGACCCCTACACCGTCGACAAGGACACGCCGTTCGTCCCCGAGTTCAAGCTGCTCGCGCTCCGGCTCAACGTCAACGAGGTCGGCATCGTCAAGACCTCGTTCGGCTACCACGTGATGATGCGCGTCCCGCCGCCGCCGCTCGATCCGCTCGAGAGCAAGGACATCCTCGACCGTACGGCCGAGGCTGGTCCGGTCTCGGTGCAGCACGTCCTCATCGGTTGGAAGGACACGCCGATGGCGAAGCGCTCCGCCGATCCGCGCTCGAAGGATCGGACCAAAGAAGCCGCCGACAAGCTCGCGTCCGACATCCTCGCGAAGGCCAAGGTGCCCGGCGCTGACTTCTCCAAGCTGATGAAGGACTTCTCGGAAGACCCCGGCAGCAAGGACACCGGTAAGGCGTACGACGTGACGGCCGATGCGCCGTTGGTCGACAGCTTCAAGAAGCTGTCGCTGCGTCTCCACGAGGGCGAGGTCGGCCTCGTCAAGTCGCCGTTCGGTTGGCACATCATCAAGCGCATGCCGCCCGACTCGCTCGAGTCGGCCGACATCCTGAAGCGCGAGGTCCAGGCGCCGAAGGTCAAGGTCAAGCACATCCTCCTCGGCTGGACCGATGCGCACGCCCAGGACCCGCGTGGCACCAAGCGCACGCGCGCCGAGCTCGAGAAGCTGGTCAAGGACACCAAGGCCAAGCTCGAGGGTGGCGCGAAGATCGAGGACGTGATGAAGGAGCTCTCGGAAGACCCGGGCTCCGCGAAGAGTGGCGATGGCTACGACGTCACCGCCGACTCGCAGTTCGTGCCGTCGTTCAAGAACCTCTCGCTGCGCTTGAAGCTGAACGAGGTCGGTGTGGTGAAGAGCGCGTACGGCATCCACATCATCAAGCGCGTCGAGTAGGAGACGCGGCTCGAGGCGCTCCGCCAGAACGCGGCACGAGGAACGCACGCACGCGGCGCGCGAGCACGCGGTGCCACTCGGCGCGGCGCTCGACAGGTACCCCGGCCTGCGATGCTTGCTTGTGCTCCCGGGAGAGCCAGAGCGCGGGTGGAGATCTCCCACTCGCGCTTCGCGCTCTCCGCCAGTCCGAGAAGGTTCACCGCTGCGCAGTCGCTTACGGCCGCGTTACCGTGTCTCGCGCTGCGCGCCGAGTGCATTCGCGCGCCGCGTTCCTCGCTTGCTCGCGCTCGCTACGTGCTCGCGCCAGCTCCGCCCGTACCCTTCGGCCTTTCTGCCGGTTCGCCTTGCCGCGGCGGTTCGCCTGTCCGCCTTGCCCCCGATTCGTCCTCCAGACAGAAACAGGACGCAAGAAAGGCCGTCACTCTCTCGAGTAACGGCCTTGGTCGTCAGACGCTAGCGACTACTTGGTCGCCGGAGCCGGAGCGGTAGCCGGAGCCGGAGCGGGAGCGGGAGCCGGAGCCGGAGCAGGCGTCGCTTCGGTCGCACCACCCGACGGGACGAGCTTGAACTCGACGCGGCGGTTCTTCGCGCGTGCGGCGTTGAGCTTGCCGCCGGTCAGGCCCTTCGGATCCTCGACGGGAACCGTGTCGCCAAAGCCCTTCGCGGTGACGCGAGCCTCGTCGATGCCCTTCTTGACGAAGTAGGCCTTCACGCTCTCGGCGCGGGCTTGCGAGAGCGCGAGGTTGTCGGCGAACTTCTTCGACTTCAGCGGGACGTCGTCGGTGTGGCCCTGGATCTCGAGCTTGATGTCCTTGAACTCGACGAGGACGGCGACGGCCTTGTCGAGCGTCGGCGTCGACGTCGCGGCGAGGTCGGCAGCGCCGGTCTTGAAGTTGATGCCTTGGATCGCGCCGGTGAACGCCTTCAGCTTCTCCGGAATCTCATCGGGGCAGCCGTCGTCATCCTGGAAGCCGTTCTTGGTCTCGGGCTGGTCGGGGCACTTGTCGGCCGCGTCGGGGATGCCGTCACCGTCGTTGTCGGGATCGGGGCAGCCGTCGTCGTCCTGGAAGCCGTCCTTGTCCTCGGCCTCGTTCGGGCACTTGTCCTTCGCGTCGGGGATACCGTCGCCGTCGTTGTCGGGATCCGGGCAGCCGTCCTCGTCTTGGAAGCCGTCCTTGTCCTCGGCCTCGTTCGGGCACTTGTCCTTCGAGTCCGGGATGCCGTCGCCGTCGGTGTCCTTGTCTGCGGTCTTCGGCTTCTCGACGACGACTGCTTCCTTGGGCGCCTTGTCACCGAACGACCGGGTCAACGACATCAGGACTTCGTAGTCCTCGGTGATGCCGCCCTGGCTGCTCGGCGGGAGGATCAGGCGCGCATCGGCACGCACGCCCCAGCCGCCGCCGGTCTTGTACATGACGCCGAGGCCGGCGTGGACCATGTAGTTGGTCTCTTTGTTGATGATGTCGGAGTTCACCGTCGACGCGACGTGCATGAAGCCGCCGCCGACGAGGGCGAACGCGTTGAGGCCGCGCTCGGCCGGGAAGAAGCGGTAGACGACCTGCGCGCGACCGACCGTGTCGATCACGTCGAACACCGTCGACGAGGGCTCGGTCGGGATGATGCCGCCTTCGAGCTCGATGCCGACGTGCTCGTTGAAGAACACCCCGAGGCGTAGCGCGAAGATCGAGGAGTTCTTCTGGCTCTCTTGTGCGCGCATCGGGTTGACCGACGCGTCGGGCACACCGAGACCGTTCGTGGTCGAGAAGACGTGCAGACCGGCGAAGCCGCCGACCTCCACGCCAGCAGAGGCGGCCGTGCTGCCGAGCACGAGCGTGGTCAACACAGCTGACGCAAAGCGAGTCATGGGCGCGGTTTTCGACCAGTCCGACCCCATGAAGCAAGGGGTTTACACGGGCATTTCTGCCCTTTCTCCGGGTTCGGCTAGGTCTTGGCTTTGGTCGCCGCCGCGAGCCGCTCCTCGGCCATCAGGTCGGCGATCTTGTACGTCGGCGCGTTGAGCTTCTTCGAGCGCTCGCAGATGTCGAAGATGGTGTCGTAGATCTTGAGCGTCTTGTCGCGCGCGGCCTTGGCATCGTAGCCCTTGGCCTCCTGAGCGACGTTGACGAGCCCGCCGGCGTTGATCGCATAGTCCGGAGCGTAGAGGATGCCGCGCGCGTGGAGGTCGTCGCCGTGGTGCGGCTCGAGGAGCTGATTGTTCGCCGCGCCTGCGACGATCGAGGCCTTGAGGTGCGGGATGGTGTCGTCGTTGAGACCGGCGCCGAGCGCGCACGGCGCGAACACGTCGCAGTCGACTTCGGCGACCTTCGTGATCTCGGTCATCGCCGCGCCGAACTCGCGCTTCGCACGCTCGCTCTTGAGCTTGTCGACATCGGCGACGGTCAGCTTCGCGCCGGCGGCGTGGAGCTCCTTGCACAGGTAGTAGCCGACGTGACCGACGCCCTGCACGGCGACGTGGATGCCCTTGAGGTCGTCCTTGCCGAGCTTGAACTTCACGGCCGCTTCGATGCCGCGGCGCACGCCGAGCGCGGTGAACGGCGACGGATCGCCGGAGCCACCGTGCGACGGATCGATGCCCGTCACGTGCTTGGTCTGCGTCCGGATGATCTCCATGTCCTCGAGGCCGGTACCGCTGTCTTCCGCGGTGATGTAGTGGCCGCGCAGATCTTCGATCATCCGACCGAACGCGCTGAATAGCGCCGAGCGATCGAAGTGGCGCTTCGGCTTGATGATGACGCTCTTACCGCCGCCGTGACCGAGGCCGGTGATCGCGGCCTTGTAGGTCATGCCGCGCGCGAGGCGCAGGGCGTCGACGTACGCGGCTTCATCGGTGTCGTACTCGATGAACCGGCAACCGCCGAGGGCAGGGCCGAGCCGCGAGTCATGGATCGCGACGATCGCCTTCAGTTGACTCGCCTTGTCGAGCCGGAAGTGCACTTCGCCGAAGTCGTACGTGGAGAGCTTGCCGAAGACGTCCATTGCCTGATGGTCCTATCAGATTTCTGACGCGGCGAGCGCTCATGTAGGCGTCTTGTAAACACCTGTACCGTGGCCTACCCGTTGCAACTGTGCGGCCCGTGGTGAGGCTACCCATTGTCATCGCCGTGACGCTCGCCGCGTGCGGCGCCACGGATGTCTTGATCGGCAAGGACTGCACCTCGACCGAGGATCAGACCTGGGACATCACCGAGCCCGACGCGGCGATGAACTTCAAGATCGAGTCGTGCCGGATGGACGTCGACGCGTGCCCCGCGTTGTGCACGTACATGATGACCGAGAACAACGTGTCGTCGAGTAGCGGTGCGTCGGGCTGCGATGTCGAGTTCGAGGGCGGCACGACGCAGATCAAGGCCACGTACGAGGTCGCGAATACCGACGTGCCCGGCTGTTCGATCAACGAACCTGGAGGTTTCTAGTGAAGACCGCATGCTCTCTGACGTTCGCCGGCGCGTTGTTCGCCGCCGCCTGCGGCACGACCGCCAAGCCGTCCGACCAACCACTTCCATCGTGGGGCGTGCCGATCAGCGGCGGCAACGTGCTCGCGCTCGCCGACGGCCATCACGCGATGGTCGCGGATCCGGATCGCGATCGCGTGATGCTGGTCGACCTCGATGCCGGTACTACCGTCGAGATCGCCCTGCAAGCCGGCGACGAGCCGGGGCGCCTCGTGCAAGACGCCACCGGGCGCGTCCACGTCGCGCTGCGCCGCGGCGGCGCGCTGGTCACGATCAATGGCAGCGACATCGTCGGCCGTCGTGGCGTCTGCGCCGAGCCGCGCGGTCTCGCGTACGACGCGACCGCCGATGCGATCGACGTCGCATGTGCGACCGGCGAGCTCGTCACGCTGCCCGCGGGCGGCGGTGATGCGACGCGCAGCGTGTTCGTCGATCGCGATCTGCGCGACGTCCTGATCGTCAACCACACGCTCTACGTGACGCGGTTCAAGACGGCCGAGCTGCTCGCGCTCGACGCGAACGGGGCGATCCAGAGTCGCACGGTGATGCCGACGGTGCGTCGGCTCAACGAGCAAGCGTTGCCGGACAATCTCCCGCTCGACGGATCGGGCAGCGGCAGTGGCTCCGACGACGGCAAGATCGATTCGATCGCCGCGGTCGCGTGGCGCGCCACCGCACTCTCGGACGGCCGCATCGCGGTCACGCATCAGCGCCAGCTCCAGCGCGAGCTCAGCGTGCATCAAGGTGGCTACGGCGGTTTCGGCTGCGGCGGCCAACCGATCGAGAGCACGATCTCGGTGGTCACGCCGGGCACCGGCAGCGCGGCCCCGACGGTGGTCGCGATGGCGCCGATCGACGGCGCGCTCCCGGTCGACATGGCGGTCGCGCCGAACGGCACGATCGCGGTCGCGATGGCCGGCGGCAAGTCGATCGTGCTGACGTCGGTCACGGCGATGGTCGTCGACTCCAACACCGAGGGGTGTCCCCAAGGTAGCTCGCCGGCCCAGATCGATAACTTCGGCGCGCCGACCTCGGTCGCGTTCACCGGCACCAACGATCTGCTCGCGTACTACCCCGAGCTCCCCGGGCTCGTCGTCACGCACGCCGGTGTCGAGCGCACGATCACGCTGCCGGGCGAGCTCGGCTACGACTCGGGCCGCAACATGTTTCACGAGCAGACCACCGCGGGGCTCGCCTGCGCGTCGTGTCACCCCGAGGGTCGTGACGACGGCCTGGTGTGGAAGTTCGCCGAGCTCGGGCCGCGCCGCACGCAGGTGCTCGCCGGCTCGATCCTCGCGCGCGCGCCGTATCACTGGACCGGCGATCAGGCCGATCTGCCGACGCTGATGGACGACGTGTTCGCGGTGCGCATGAGCGGCCCGGCGCCGACCAACAGCGAGCATCGCTCGCTCGGTCCGTTCCTCAATCGCGTCGCCGCACCGGCACCGATCGGCATGGCGAACGCCGACGCGGCCGCGCGCGGCAAGGCCGTGTTCGAGGACGGCTCGGTCGGCTGCCTCGGCTGTCACAGCGGCACGTTGATGACGACCAAGGCGATCGTCGACGTCGGCACCGGCGGCGCGTTCAAGGTGCCGAGCCTGGTCGGCGTTGGTGCCCGTGCCCCGTTCCTGCACGACGGGTGCGCGAAGACGCTGGCCGATCGGTTCTCGGCGACGTGCGGTGGCGCCGACGCGCACGGCAAGACGTCGCAACTGACCGCCGCGCAGGTCTCGGATCTCGTCGCGTACCTCGAGACGCTCTAGCGCGGCTTCGGCCAGTCTTCGAGGCGCGCGCGTACGCCGAGGACATCCTCGGTGACGCTCGACCACACGAGGTCGCCGACGCGGCTGGCTTCGTTGTTGACGTCCTTCTGGAGGATCTTGACGCAGCCTGCGAGGTCTCCCGTGATCGCGAACGCGATCCGATCGGCGGCACGCTCGGTCGCGGCCAGCCAGCCGAGCGCCGCGCTCATCGGGTGGACCGCACGCTCTCGGAGCTTCGTGCCGATCGAGCGCGCCTGCTCGAGCTCGACCGGATGGAGCGACGTGGTCAGCCAGCGTTCGGCGTGCTTGCTCGGATCCTCCGGCGAGGACGCGAGCTCGATGATCTGCGCGAGCTCGCCGGCGCGCGGGCAGAGCAGGCGAGCGATCCGATCGGTGCGCAGGTCCGCGAGCTGGCGCGCGATCCGGAACACGAGCTCGAGCTCCGACGTGCGCTCGGGGACCTTGCCGACGACGAGCACCGGCGTGAGCACACCACCTCGCGCGCGCATCGCCATCTTCACGGGCGCGAGCTGCTCGGCCTCGACGTAGACCGGTGGCCGCGGCGTCGCGAGCAGCCGGATCGCGCGATCGAGCGCGCGCTTGATCGTCGCCGGCACCTCGGGCTCTTTCGGTGGCACCGCGATCGGCGGGCGCATCCGGGCGCGCTCGACGGCGAACGGCGGCGCGACGATCGCGAACAGCACCGAGAGCTGCGGATCGACATCGACCCGTGCAAGCGCGCTCCAATCGTCGGGCGCGAGCGGCTTCTGCGGCGACTCGCGGCGCGGCGCGAGCGCGATCGCTTCGTGCGCGGCGCTCGGTTCGAACAACGACTCGATCTCGCGCGCCCCGCGCTCGCCCTGCTTCGCCGTCTCGAGCGTGGCCTGGCCGAGCGCGATCAGGGCGTCGTCACACGCGCGCGCCTTGTCGAGCTCGCCGGTGCGACCGTACAGCATGCGCAACGCGGCGTACGAGTCGACGCGATCGTGGTCGCCGCGGACCAGCGCCTGGTGATGTTTGATCGCGACCGCGTCGTGCTTCGGATCGGCGCCCGCGTAGAGCTCGGTCAGGCGCAGCCGGCGCGCTTGCAGGTCCGGCTCGGCGGAGGCGAGCTCGAGTGCGACCTCGAACGCGACGAGCGCGTCTTCGTGGCGACCGAGATCGAGCGACAGCTCGCCCAAACGGTCCCACAACCGCAGCCGTTCGCCACCGCGACCCTCGTCGGCGCGGACCTGCTCGAGCCGGCGGTAGTAGAACCGGACCAGCGCATCGCGATCGCCCCCACCGCCGAGCAGCGACTCGAGGTCGTCGGCCGCCGCGAACGCATGCGGGTGGTCCTCGATCGCGTTGTCGAGCAGGCCGACCGCGCGCTCGTGGTCGTCGAGCTCGTCGCGCGCGATCATCGCGGCGAGGTGGCGATAGCGCGCGCGGACCTTCGGATCCTGCTCGGTGTCGACGAGCTTCTGGACGACGTCGAGCGAGTAGCTCCAGTCGCCGTCCTCGGTGACGAGCTCGAGAAACTTGGTGAGCAGCAGGTGATCGCCGGGCTTGTGGGCGAGTGCTTCGCGATACATGTCGCGCGCGGCGAGCCGATCGCCGAGCTCGCTGTAGCGATCGCCGATCGCGGCGAACCGCGCGGCGCGCTCGTCGGGCGGGGCGATACTCGCGAGCGCGAGCTGATCCTGGATCCGGGTGAGCGGATCGCCGGAGCCGAGCTCGGTGCGGAGCTCGAGCGACGCGCGATGATCGGGCGCGAGCACGAGCGCGATGTCGGCGTGCTTCGCCGCGGCCTCGAGGTCGCCGAGGTGCTTCGCCGAATTCGCGAGCCGGTAGTGGAGCTCGACCGCGACGCCGAGCGGCAATAGATCCTCGTCGACGAGCAGCGACTCGATCGCCGGCCGGGCCTTCGCCCAGATCTCCGCTTCGTACAGCATGTCGGCGAGCTCGCGGCGCGAGCCCGCGTCTTCCGGATCGAGATCGAGCACGCGCGACAGCGCCGAGCGCGCGCCGGTCTTGTCGCCGAGCTGCGAGGCGACCTTGCTGCGCTGCAGGAGGTACTCGCGCAGCTTGTTCGGATCGTCGGTGATCCGGACCAGCTCGTCGAGGATCGGTGCGAGCTCGATCAACTGCCCGGCGTCGAAGCACAGCTCGACGACCGCGGCGCCGGCCTTGTGATTGGTCGGATCGGCGGCGCGCGCGTCGAGGTACAGCCGCTTCGCCCAGTCGGTATCGCCGAGCGCGACGCAGAAATCGCCGGCATCGGTCAGCCAGCGCGAGCGATGCGCGACCAACGCCGAGCGCTCGGCGCCCGCGAGCAGCAGCGTGATCGCATCGGCGAGCTGGCCGCGATCGCGCAGCAGCGGCACGAACCCGTCGATCGCCTCGACGAGATCCGGATCGTCCTTGAGCGCGGACTCGAACAGCCCCTGCGCGCGGTCCCAGTTCTCGAGCTTCGCGAGCTCGCCGGCGCGCGCCAACACGCGGGCGCGGATCTTCGGGTCCACGATCGCGCGCCCCGATCGCTCGAGCACGTCGAGCGCTTCGCCCTCGGAGACGCCGCCGACCTCGATCGTCAAGCGCGCGAGGCTCTCGAGCGTGTCGGGGCGATCGGGATCCAGCCGGTCGGCTTCGCGATACGCATCGAGCGCGCCCGCCGCGTCGCCGAGCTCGCGCTCGGTGATCAACGCGATCTCGCACAGCAGCTCGGCGCGCTCCTTGTCGTCGGTCGCGTGTAGCGCGCGGCGGCCGAGCACGTCGACGAGCACCGGCCACTCCGCGGTCGAGCGATAGAACAGCTCGAGCGCCTCGTTCGCGCGCCGGTGGGTCGGC